>JAZNWD010000001.1:0-1984 GCA_045593185.1 Elusimicrobiaceae bacterium
CTTCAATTTGCAAGTTGATTTTTTCGCGGACTTTATCTTCGTGTCCTGTTTGGGTATGGACGACGTACCAATTTTTTTCTTCAGACATTAGCGTCCCCCTACAAGAAGACCCAACACTCTGGTCAGGCCGAAATCAATCCCGCTCACATAGGCAGAAGTCAAAGCAACCACAATCCCTACCAAAATGGTGGATTGGATTACTTCTTTGCGGCTCAGCCAAGTGGATTTTTTCAACTCGGACACGCATTCTTTGAGGAAATTGACTGCTTTATTCATACAATAATCCTTGCGTAAAAATGGCAGGAGCGGAAGGACTCGAACCTTCAGTCCCGGTTTTGGAGACCGGTGGTTTACCAGTTAACCGACGCTCCCACTAAATTTTAAGCTTTCGTTTCTTTATGCAAGGTGCTTTTGCCGCACTTTTTGCAAAACTTGTTTACTTCAAGTTTATAATCTTTCTTTTTACCACGCACTTGATAATAGTTTTTATTCTTGCAGGTGGTGCAAGACAAGGCGATCGTAATTCTTTCGTTGGTTGCCATCTTTATTTTCCTTAATGAAAATGGTTCACTCTTTAGACCCTACAGGGACATTGACGTAGCAATGTCCCTGTAACAGTGAACTAAACAATTTTACTACTCAATAATTTTGGTTACAACACCGGCACCTACCGTGTGGCCGCCTTCGCGGATAGCAAAGCGCAAGCCTTCTTCCATAGCCACAGGGGTGATCAATTTTACTTCAATTTCAGCGTTGTCTCCGGGCATGATCATCTCAGTTTTGAAGTTGAGTTCGCCCGTTACGTCCGTCGTTCTCAAGTAGAACTGCGGTTTGTAACCCGGCGTTAACGGAGTGTGACGTCCGCCTTCTTCTTTCTTCAAGATGTATACTTGACCCGTAAAGTGTTTGTGCGGCGTGATGGATTTAGGAGCAGCCAATACTTGTCCGCGTTCCACTTGGTTCTTGTCAATACCGCGCAACAAGATACCTACGTTATCTCCGGCCATACCTTCGTCCAACAATTTGCGGAACATTTCAATACCCGTAGCTACGGTGTTCAAATTGTCGCGGAAACCAATGATTTCCAAAGCATCGCCTACGTGTACCTTACCGCGTTCAATTCTTCCGGTAGCTACCGTACCACGACCCGTAATGGAGAATACGTCTTCCACAGCCATCAAGAACGGCTTTTCGGTGTCGCGCGCAGGTTCAGGAATCCAGGTATCCAAGGCTTCCATCAAGCGTTTAATGCAGGGTTCACCCAATTCGCCAGCGTCGCCTTCAATCGCTTTCAAGGCAGAGCCGCGTACGATAGGAGTGTTGTCCCCGTCAAATTCATATTTAGACAAGAGTTCGCGGATTTCCATTTCTACCAAGTCCAACATCTCCGCATCTTCCATCAAGTCTACTTTGTTCAAAAATACTACCAATTTGGGTACGTTTACTTGTTTGGCCAACAATACGTGTTCGCGCGTTTGCGGCATCGGGCCGTCTACGGCAGATACCACCAAGATGGCGCCGTCCATTTGCGCAGCACCCGTGATCATGTTCTTAATGTAGTCAGGGTGGCCCGGGCAGTCAATGTGCGCATAGTGGCGGTTTTCGCTTTCGTATTCTACGTGAGATACCGCTACCGTTACAATCTTAGAAGCATCACGTACCACACCACCTTTGGCGATGTCCGTGTAAGCCATAGCTTTGGCTTTACCTTCTTTGGCCAATACTTTCGTAATAGCCGTAGTCAACGTCGTCTTACCATGGTCCACGTGACCAATCGTTCCTACGTTGACGTGCGGTTTAGAGCGGGAAAATTTTTCCTTTGCCATTTGTAAATCTCCTTACAAATAAATATAAATTTTAGAAGCCCGCGCCTGCTATCAGGCAAGCGCGGGGGTTAAAGTTAGGCTGCTTTGGCAGCGGTTCTTTTTTCAATGATCGCTTTGGCTACGTTGCCCGGAACTTCAGCATAGTGGCTGGGTTCCAT
>JAZNWD010000002.1:0-13187 GCA_045593185.1 Elusimicrobiaceae bacterium
TACGAGAGGGCCTGGATGAACGAACCTCCTGTATATCAGTTGTCGTGCCAACGGCATAGCTGATTAGCGGTGTTCGGTAGGGATAAACGCTGAAAGCATATAAGCGTGAAACCCGCCTCAAGATAAGGTTTCCCTGGTAGATTAACTACCCAGAAGACCCGCAGAAGACTACTGCGTTGATAGGCAGAAGGTGTAAGCACAGTAATGTGTTTAGCTAATCTGTACTAATAGGTCGTGAGGCTTGGCCGTATTCTTTAATCCTATAGATGAGAATAGAGTGTAAAACTTGTGCTTTTCTAATTATCTGACGTTGGAAGTGATGCGATGAGGCGCCTAGTAAGCGCGGAGCAGGGTTCCAGCGGGAAAGGAGGAGTTGAGATGTAACAAATCCTTTCTACAAATTTGTTCTTTTATAATAAGATGCTTTAATGAGACTGATATTAATTCCGATAAGGTCACACCCGTTCCCATTCCGAACACGGCAGTTAAGCTTATCAGGGTCGATGGTATTGGCACCCAATTCGGTGCTGAGAGAGTAGATCGGTGTCGGTCTCATTAAAGCATCTTTCCCTTTTATATGATTAACCCCCGTGCAGAGCGGGGGTGTTTTTATGTATGAATAGTTATTTTATTTCTTGCGGCTAAGCGGTTGGTTTAAAAACAGGTACGCGCCGGGGATTTTTTTAAGATTAGCTTTAAAATTGTCGTACCGGTTGCGCAGGTGCCGCAGACGTAAAACGTGCTGAACAATTTTCCCCCCGTCCACGCCACGCGCTTTGGCATATTCCTGCACAAAAAACATCAGCGATTCATCATTCTCAAACGGTTTCATTAAATTGTTGAGCACTTTGCGCACCGGCCAGGGCGAATTGCGGAAGGAAAAGCGGTTAATATCCACAAGGTAAAATGTGTATTGGGCGTTTTCTTGGCGGTACAAAATATTGTTGGGCGTGTAATCAATGTGCAGAAGACCGCTTTCGTGCAACTTGGCCGTAAAATTTGCCACGGCGGTAATGAGCTTTTTGTCTTTGCAATCATATCCCAACGGTTTTACGCCGCAGAGTTGCTCGCTGAAAAAATACGAATAGGTAATCAACCCCAACGAGTTGCGCTCAATAATATACCCGTAAGGTTTGGGAGTTAAAACCCCGCGTTTTAAAAGAGCTTGCGCGTTCACAAACGTAGTTTTGGCCTTCGGCCGGCGCAGCCCATACGAGTAAAAAATCCGGTTGATGATGGGCGGGATGCAATATTTTTTGACGTTGACGGCGCGGCCGTTCATTTCAAACACTTTAATTTGGTTGCGCGCGTTGTGAATTAGCGTGCCGCCATGCTCAAAAAAATCCGGCGGGAGTTGCTCTATAAATTGGGGTGGCAATGCGCCCTGGTTAGCTTGAAAAAGGGTACGTTTTTGAAAACACATATACATATTGTAGCAATTTTAGTCGCGGGTACGTACAAAATTGATAGTTAGGCCCAAAGACCCAGTACAAAATAGGTCCTTTTCCCCTTGACAAATTGTAGATTTCCCTTATACTTATAGTATCAACAAACCAAGGCAAGGAGAATACATATGAAAAAATTAGCGATATTGTTGGCTGTAATGATAGGGTTGGCCCCGCAAGTTTTTGCTAAAGCTAATGGTAAAGCAGAAGCAGCGCCCAGTGGTAAATTGAATGGTAAGAAAATTGAAACCGCCTTAGAGAGGAAAGCAACAACACAGGACATTCAATGCGAATTCTGGACAAAAAGATTGGCTAACGCGAAACCAGCAAGAATGGATTATTTTGCCAAAATAGCAATCCCGCGGGATCCTTTTGGTATATTTGGTGCTAGAGAGGTTGTCTGCACGGTTAACGACATTCCCGTGCGGTATGAGAGCGACGGCCGAACGCTGAACGCTGGTCTTGTACTGGAGATGCCTTGGGAAAGGTGGGAAGAAATACTTGACAAGTGTATCCCCACTAAGGATAATTATTCCTTGGGTGTACGTCTTGTGTATGAAACTTTTACTATCCATGATGATAAAGGGCTGTGGATAAAACAATCAAGCAATACCGAAAATAGAAAGGAGTACATGGACACCACCTATTGGCGTGACTATGATTGCAACGTGGAAGGAAAGCATCTTGAATTCATGAGCGTAGACTGATCTTATTGCCAACTGCTCTGCCGGGGAAGGGTGGTTGTGAACACGTATCAAAAGAGAAATATAGGCCCGGCTAACATGTTCGTTTCTTTAGTTAACCCCCCAAATCCGCTTGCGCTAAGTAGGCGGATTTTGTTATAATATAAGTAGATCCGCGGATAAAACGTATGCAAAAGAAGTTGCATTTGGCGGATTAAATTGATAAAATAATATCAGTTGAAGTTACGGATTTTTTACGAGAACCATAACTCCTCCGACGAGAAATAAAGAGGAAGGAGTTTGTGGCTGTCGTGTTCTCTGTCTTTTTGCGGGGAACAAAACGGCCGGTTTTCGTGATAAAACAGGCAAGTAAAATGAACCTGACAAAAGACCAAAAGAAACAAAAGTCGCAAGACCTTGCTTCTGAAATTAAAACCACAGGCACGTTATTTTTCACCTCTTATCAGGGGTTGAAATTCGTGGATATGGCCGAGCTGCGCGCAACGCTAGCCCCCACCGGGGCCAAGTTCCGCGTGGAACGTAACGCCATTGTGGAACATGCCATCAGCCAGGCAAAAATTGAAGGGGCGGACGCAAAGCTCTTTCAAGGGCCGACGGCCATTGCCGTAGGCGGCGATATCGCTGCCGTGGCAAAAGCCCTGGTGGATTTTCAGAAAAAGAATGCGGCTTTGAAGCTGCGTGCTTGCTATTCCGAGGGAGTATGGTACGATGAGGCACAAGTAAAACAACTTTCTGCTATCGGCACGAAAGAAGAAAACTTGTCCAAATTGGCCGGCGCGTTGTACAGCGCGGTTGCTCAATCGGCGCAAGTATTGCAAGCTCCGATACGGGATTTTGCCTACGTTATCAAAGCTTTGGAAGACAAGCAGAAATAACGCGTCAGGTTTTAGTTGGCTAAGTGCCAACTAAAACCCGGTAAAATCTAAACCCGCCAAGAGCGGTAGTAGTCCCGCAAGGGGTAAAGGTACGGATGTGAACTCGGTTTACATAGAAGGCCGCTACTCTAGAAACAAAGGAAAAAATAAAATGGCTAAAATGACCAAAGATGAATTAGTAAACGCGATCGCTGAACTCACCGTTTTGGAACTTTCCGAACTCGTGAAAGCGATTGAAGAAAAATTCGGCGTAAAAGCTCCTGCCCCGGCCGTTGCCGTAGCCGCTGCTGCTGCCCCGGCTGCCGGTGCTGCCGCTGAAGAAAAAGATGAATTCAACGTCATGTTGACCGCTGTTGATGCCGCCAAGAAAATTGCCGTCATCAAAGTAGTGCGCGAAATCACTGGCTTGGGCTTGAAAGAAGCCAAAGACCTCGTAGAAGGCGCCCCCAAAGCGGTAAAAGAAAACGTTGCCAAAGCCGAAGCGGAAGAGATGAAAAAGAAACTCACCGAAGCCGGCGGCACCGTAGAACTCAAATAAGTCAACTGACTCATTTAATCCCACCCCCCTTCTTGGGGGTGGGATTACGTACCCTAAGGTACCAGGCCCATTCACGTAGTGCGTTGCGTGAAAAGCCCAACCCAGCAGGAATTTAGAGATGATTGAAAAACAAACAAATTTCGGCAAGATTACAACCAAACTTCCGTTACCCGATTTGCTGGACATGCAGAAACAATCCTTCGTGGATTTCTTGCAATTAGATGTACCCCCTTCTAAACGCGAACTGAAAGGTTTGCAAGCCGCTTTTGAAGATGTGTTCCCTGTAGAAGCCCCCGACGGCAGTATGCGGCTTGAATTTGTAAAATACGACTTGGGTACCCCGCGTTACGCTACCCCGGCTGAAGCCACCGTGCGTGACAGCACATTTGATGCCCCGCTCAAAGCCACTTTCCTTTTGTATTTGAAACAGAAAAACGGAAATATGAAAAACGCTTCCGAACAGGAAGTCACCCTTTGTAATTTACCCTTGATGACCGATGCGGGCTGCTTCGTTTTTAACGGGGCGGAACGTGTGGTCGTCAGCCAGATGCACCGTTCCCCGGGTATTATTTTTGAAGAAGACGAAGAGAAAAAACAGTCCACTTTCGGTAAACGCTTATACGTGGCCCGCATTATTCCGTACCGCGGAGCGTGGGTGGAATTCTCGTTTGATTTAAACAACACCTTGTGGGTGCGCATTGACCGCAAGAAAAAGGTTTCCGCTACCACGTTCCTGCGTGCTTGCGGATTGGAGACCAACGCACAAATCCTCCAAACCTTCTACAAATGCGAAGATATTGACGTAAAACCCTCTAGCGTAGATAGCGTAGTAGGCCGCTATGCTGCCGACGATATTTACGATCCGGCCACCGGCGAAGTGCTTTGGAATTTGGAAGACAAAGCCGCTTTGCCGATTGACGATAAATTATTTAGAACGTTAATTGAAAAGAAAGTAAAAACCATTAAAGTAATTTGCGGTAAACCGCGCCAAGATGACCCGGCTATTTTGGCCACCTTGGAACGCAAAGAATCTGCTCATACCGCCAAAGAAGCCCAAGCAGAAATCTACAAGAAGATGCGCGGGCAAGACTTTGTGGTACAAGCCCAAGCGGAAAGTTTCTTGGATAATTTGATTTTTGACAACTTGCGCCGGTATGATTTAAGCTTTGTCGGCCGTTACAAAATCAACAAGAAATTTGCCAAATTGTTTGAGCTGATCAAAGAACTTAAATGCAAAAAATATAACACCCCCAAAGACAACCGCCGCACGTTAACCCCCGAAGATATTGTAGTAACCGTAAAATATCTCTTGGCGTTAAACGCCGGCGAAGATGCCCAAAAGATGTACGGGGATGAATTTACCTTTAAAACGGACGATATTGACCACTTGGGTAACCGCCGCGTACGCGGAATTGGCGAATTATTGGAAAACCAAATTCGTATCGGGCTTTCTCAAATGGCAAAAACCGCCCGCGACCGTATGAACCGCGAACTGACCACCCCCACCCCGCGCGCTTTGATTAACGCGCAGCCAGTGCAGGCCATTATTCGCAAGTTCTTCGGTACTTCTCAACTTTCACAGTTTATGGATCAGATTAACCCGTTGGGTGAACTGACGCACAAACGCCGTTTGTCCGCATTAGGGCCCGGCGGACTTAACCGTAAACGTGCCGGCTTTGAAGTGCGCGACGTACACTATACGCACTATGGCCGCGTCTGCCCGATTGAAACCCCGGAAGGTCCGAACATCGGGTTGATTACCTCTTTAGCGTGTTACTCTAAAGTCAATAAGTACGGTTTGATTGAAACCCCGTATCGTAAAGTAGTCAACGGGATAGTAACCGATAAAATTGAAGAATTAACCGCGGATGCCGAAGACGATAAATTTGTAGCCCAGGCCAATACGCCCACTACCAAAGACGGCAAAATTGATACCAACGCTGTGGCGTGCCGTGTCCGTGCCGATTACCCGATGGTAGCCCCCAAACAAGTGGACTATATGGACGTATCCCCGTTGCAAGTAATTAGTGTGTCCGCCGCTTTGATTCCGTTCTTGGAACACGACGACGCCAACCGTGCTTTGATGGGTTGTAACATGCAACGCCAGGGCGTACCGCTGTTGATGCCGCAAGCTCCTTATGTGGGTACCGGGATTGAACACGAAGTAGCGCGCGACTCGGGTACCTCTGTGGTAGCCAAACGCGCTGGCCGTGTACAATTTGCGGATGCTTCCAAAATTGTAATTGAAGCCAAAGACGGCACCTTCGACGTATACGAGCTTTTGAAATACAAACGCTCCAACCAAGATACTTGTATCAACCAACACCCCATTGTAAAAACCGGCGACGATGTAAAAGCCCGCCAAGTAATTGCCGACGGTCCGGCTATGGACAACGGCTACCTGGCGTTGGGGCGCAACATGCTGGTTGGGTTTATGTGCTGGGAAGGATATAACTACGAAGACGCTATCTTGGTTTCCAGCCGCTTGATTAAAGACGATGTGTTTACTTCCGTGCATTTGCACGAATTTACGGTAGATGCCCGCAACACCAAATTAGGTGCCGAAGAAATTACGCGCGATATCCCCAATATCGGGACCGATGCTCTTTCTCACCTGGATAACGACGGGATTATCTTCCCGGCCACGGTGGTAGAACCCGGCGATATTTTGGTAGGGAAAGTAACCCCCAAAGGGGAACAACAACTAACCCCGGAAGAACGCCTCTTAAAAGTAATCTTTGGTAAAAAGGCCGACGACGTAGTGGACGCTTCTTTGCGCGTTCCGCCCGGGACCAGTGGCAAAGTACTGGGCACCCGCGTGTTTGTGCGCAAAGAAAAATTGACCAAAGAAGAAGAAAAGAAACGGGCCGCCGCACTCTTGGAAGAACGCGACAGCACGGTGGCGCTCTTAAAAGAACAACGCAAAACGGCCATTGCCAATGCGCGCGCCACGATCAAAAATGCCGCCGCGCTTAAGAAAGAAGAAGGCCGCTTAAATGCGCTTTATAAACTCTTGGAAAAGAAAGCCGAAGAACATTATCAACGTGAGAGCGAATTCTCCAAACAAGGCGATGAATTGGCCGTAACGGTTAACAAATCCGTCAAAGTGTACATTGCTTCTAAACGCAAATTACACGTAGGGGATAAAATGTCCGGCCGCCACGGAAACAAAGGTGTGGTTGCCCGCATTTTGCCGGAAGAGGACATGCCGTTCTTGCCCGATGGCACGCCGTTAGATATTGTGCTTTCTCCGTTGGGTATTCCTTCTCGTATGAACGTAGGCCAGTTGTTGGAAACTATGCTCGGTTGGGCGGCGCATTACTTGCATTACAATGCCGCTACCCCGGTGTTTGACGGGCCGAGCGAAGCCGACGTGGTCAACGAAGTACGCAAAGCCAAAGAGAAAATTTTGGACGACAAAGGTTTGAAAGGTAAAGCGCGCGAAGAATATGCCGCTAAATACCTGCCCGATGATTACTGCCGCATTACGCTTTACGACGGCAGAACCGGCGAACCTTTTGAAGAAAAAGTAACCATCGGTTACATGTATATGATGAAACTGATTCACTTGGTGGAAGACAAAGTGCACTCCCGTTCCACCGGGCCTTACAGCTTAATTACGCGCCAACCGTTAGGCGGTAAAGCGCAATTCGGCGGTCAGCGCTTCGGGGAAATGGAAGTGTGGGCCATGGAAGGGTACGGTGCTACGTATACCTTGCAGGAATTCTTAACCGTCAAATCCGACGATTACGATGGCCGCACCAAGATGTATGAATCCATTGTAAAAGGCAAAGCGCCAACCTCGCCCGGGGTGCCGGAATCCTTTAAAGTACTTATTAAAGAATTGCAGGCCTTGGGCTTAAGTGTAGATTTATTGCAAAAGCATGAAAATGGCGAAAGCACCATTGTAGAAGCTGATGCAAAACCGGAACAACCTGCCGCTGAAGTTTCCGCGGCGCAAGAGACCGAGGAAACAAAATAAGCGGGAGAAAATCAAATGACGAAAAAAGTAAGAAAGAATAGTGAGCTGAACTTTTTTGATTTTGATGCCATTCGTTTAGGCATTGCCAGCCCGGAGCAAATTAGCGCCTGGTCATTCGGCGAAGTAAAAAAGCCGGAAACTATTAACTACCGCACCCTAAAACCGGAGCGCGATGGTTTATTCTGCGAACGCATTTTCGGGCCGACCAAAGACTTTGAATGTGCGTGCGGAAAATACCGCTGGCCTAAATACCGCGGCATTAAATGCGACCGCTGCGGCGTAGAAGTAACCGAGGCCAAAGTGCGCCGTGAACGCATGGGGCATATTGAACTGGCTGTGCCGGTAGCCCACGTGTGGTTCTTGCGCAAAAATCCGTCCCGTATCGGTATTTTATTGGATCAACGCACCAGCGATTTGGAACGCGTGGTTTATTATGCCGCTTACGTAGTGTTGGAAGATTGCGTGGATAACGTAACCGGCCGCACGGACTTTAAAAAAGGCACGCTTCTTTCCGACGCTCAGGTGCGCGAGGCCCGCAAAAAACACGGTGCCCGCTTGAAAGTGGACATCGGTGCGCCGGCTATCAAAACGCTTTTAGAAGGCATTGATTTTGACAAAGAAATCCCGGCCTTGCACGAACAGCTGAAAAATACCCAAAGCGAATTGGAACGCACCAAACTCATCCGCCGTATTAAAACGATGGAAGAGTTTAAAGAAAGCGGTAACCGCCCCGAATGGATGATTTTAAGTGTGCTGCCGGTAATCCCGCCGGATTTGCGCCCGTTGGTACCCCTTGATGGAGGCCGCTTTGCCGCTTCGGACTTGAACGATTTGTATCGCAGGATTATCAACCGCAACAACCGTCTCAAACATATTGAATCCTTGCGCGCGCCGGAAGTAATGATTTACAATGAAAAGCGCCTTTTGCAAGAAGCGGTGGACGCGTTAATTGAAAACGGTGCCCGCGGTAAATTCTTTATTGGGCCCGGCGGCCGTCCGCTTAAATCTCTGTCGGACAGCATCAAAGGGAAACACGGTCGTTTCCGCCAAAACCTGTTAGGTAAACGTGTGGACTATTCCGGCCGTTCCGTAATTGTAGTAGGGCCGAACTTAAAAATTCACCAATGCGGTCTGCCCAAATTAATGGCGTTAGAGCTGTTCAAACCGTTTATCATCGGGGAACTGATGAAACGCGATGGAATTACGCTTAAATCCGCCAAGAAAATGTTGGAAAAAGTCCGCCCGGAAATTTGGGATATTTTGGAACGGGTAACCCAATCCCACCCGGTTATGCTCAACCGTGCTCCTACGTTGCACCGCTTGGGTATTCAGGCCTTTGAACCGGTGCTTATTGAAGGGAAGGCCATTCAACTTCATCCGTTAACTTGTGCGGCTTTCAACGCTGACTTCGACGGTGACCAGATGGCTGTGCACGTGCCGCTCTCGTTGGAATCCCAAATGGAAGCGCGCACGCTGATGTTAGCTTCTAACAATATTTTATCCCCCGCTTCCGGCAAACCGATTGCTGCCCCGTCCCACGATATGGTACTGGGTGTAAACTGGATTACTACCGTTAAAGATGGGGACATTGGCGAAGGTTCTATTTTCGGCTCCAAAGAAGAAGCATTGGTTGCTTTGGAATATGGCAAACTTTCTTACCATGCCAAAATTAAAGTGCGCGGCATTAACGCCGTGCCGGAATTTGATGCCAAGGGCAAACCCGTTTCCAACCCGGCTCAGTGGAAAGATTTTACTTCTGTGGGCCGCATCATTTTCAACCAAGCAATGCCCAAGGGATGGGAATTTATCAATAAGACCATCGGCAAGAAAGAATTGGGCGCCTTGGTGGACGAATGCTATAAGAGTAAAAAATACGGGCGTGCCCATGCTGTACAACTTTTGGACAACATCATGAAGATGGGGTATCACTACGCTACCTTGTCTGGGTTGTCTATTTCCATTGCCGATATGACCATCCCTTCCGCTAAGAAGGACATGATCAAAAAGGCACAAAACGAAGTGGCCAAAATCCAAGCCCAAGCCGAAGCCGGTATTATTACCGAAGGCGAACGCTACAACAAAGTAATTGATATTTGGACCCGCGTTACCGATGACGTAGCCAATGAACTTTTTGCCGAAATGAAAAAGTTTGAAGAATCCAAATACGATCCGACCAACAAAGAACATAGCGGCCAGCGCTTTAACTCTGTCTATTTGATGGCAGATTCCGGTGCCCGCGGTTCGCGCCAACAGGTACGCCAGTTGGCCGGTATGCGCGGACTAATGGCTAAACCGCAGAAGAAATTAACCGGTGGTCAGGGCGAAATTATTGAAAACCCGATTACCGCCAACTTCCGTGAAGGGCTATCCGTGCTTGAGTATTTTATTTCCACGCACGGTGGACGTAAAGGTTTGTCTGATACCGCTTTGAAAACGGCTGACGCCGGTTACTTAACCCGCCGCTTGGTAGACGTTGCCCACAACGTGGTCATCACCGAAGAAGACTGCGGCACGCATAACGGGATTGTAGTTAAATCCTTAATGAGCGGGGAAGAAATGGTGGAACCGTTGGATGAACGTATTTTGGGCCGCACTTCGTTAGAAGATGTGGTAGTCAAAGTACAAAAGAACGGCAAAGAAGAAGACAAAACAATCATCAAAGAAGGTGATTTAATTACCTTGGAACAAGCCAAAGAAGTTAAAAAGTATGGAGTGGAATCTGTACGTATTCGCTCGGTACTGACTTGTGAGGCCTCCTATGGTGTTTGTGCCAAGTGTTATGGTCTGTCTTTAGCAACGGCTTCCAACAGCAATCCGGGCGACTCGGTAGGTATTATTGCCGCCCAATCCATCGGCGAACCGGGTACGCAGCTTACCTTGCGTACGTTCCACATCGGTGGTACGGCCTCGCGTGTATTGTCGCGCAGCCAGGCCGTAGCGGAAACCGACGGGAAAGTAACGTTTAAAGATATTAAATTGATTACCAACCAGTTTGGCAACCAAATCTGCATTTCCAGAAACGGCTCTATCTTTGTAACCGCTGGAAATGGTACAATAAAAGAATACAAGATCCAATACGGTGCCACTATCTTAACGCAAGATAAAGCCACCGTGAAGAAAGGTTCTTTACTGGCCGAGTGGGACCCTCACTCCATTCCGGTGTTGGCGGAAACGAAAGGGACCGTCAAATTAACCGATGTAATTGAAGGTATCACCCTGCAGGAAGAACGCAACAAAGTGACGGGCGTTATTGAACGCAAAATTACCGCTTCGCGCGGCGGGAAACACAACCCCCGCATCAGCATTGCAGGCAAAGGCAGCAGCAAAGCGATGAACCTGCCCCTGCCAATTGATACCATTTTGATGGTGGAAGACGGTGAAAACGTAGAACCCGGTGATGTATTGGCCAAAATCGGCCGTGAAGCCGGCGGTACGAAAGATATTACCGGCGGTCTACCCCGTATTGCGGAGTTGTTTGAAGCGCGCCGCCCCCACAACCCGGCTATCATTGCTGAGTTTGAAGGGATCGTTAGCTTAGAAACTTCGCCGAAAGGTTTGATTGAAGTGGTCGTGCGGAACGAAGAGACCAACCAGGTCAAGCAGTACAGCATTCCGCAAGGCAAACACTTAGTAGTATACGAAGGCGATCACGTAGGGGTGGGCGAAGCCCTTACCGACGGCGCCATCGACCCCCACGACGTGCTGCGCGTGAAGGGTGAAAAAGAAGCACAAGAGTTCCTGTTAAACGCCATCCAAGAAGTGTACCGCTTGCAGGGCGTTACCATCAACGACCGACATATCGAGGTTATTGTCCGGCAGATGTTAGGGAACGTAAAAATTCTGGATGCGGGAGATACGCACTTCCTCAAAGGGGAAGTAGTCAGCCGTGGCCGCTGGTTGCGTGAAAACGCCAAAGCCAAAGCCGCCGGCAAACGCTTGGCCGATGCTGAAACGATTTTACTCGGTATCAGCAAGGCATCTTTAGCGTCCGAATCGTTTATCTCCGCGGCTTCGTTCCAAGAAACCACCAAGGTTTTGACGGATGCCGCCATCATGGGCCAGATTGACGAATTGCAAGGCCTGAAGGAAAATGTAATTGTAGGCCACTTAATCCCGGCGGGTACAGGTATTTCCGCCCGGAGAATGGCCAAAGAGTTTAATCAAAAACGCAACGAAACAAAATAAAATAGGAGAGAAGTAATGCCAACAGTAAACCAATTAGTAAAATACGGCCGGGCAAAAGAACAAAACAGAACCAAATCGCCCGCGTTGCAATCCTGCCCCCAACGGCGCGGTGTTTGCACCCGTGTTTACACCACCACCCCTAAAAAACCGAACTCTGCTTTGAGAAAGGTGGCCCGTGTGAAGCTCACTTCCAAAATGGAAGTAACCGCTTACATCCCGGGCGTAGGGCACAACTTGCAGGAACACTCTATCGTGTTAGTACGCGGTGGCCGTGTGAAAGACTTGCCAGGTGTGCGCTATCACATCATCCGCGGCGCGTTAGATGCCGCCGGCGTTGAAAACAGAAAACAAGGCCGCTCGCTTTATGGCGTAAAACGCCCCAAAGCCGCTAAATAATTTTTTAGGAGTGAAATAAGAAAGTATGCCAAGAAAAGGTTTAAGACCCAGAGATAGAAGACCGCTCCCCGCGCCGGATTATAAATATAATTCCGTGCTCGTGGCCCGGTTTATTAACAAATTGAATTTTGAAGGCAAAACCGCCACCGCCGCCAAAATTTTGGACGATGCCATGGCTATCATTGCCGAAAAAACCAAAGAAAACGCCCTTGACGTTTTTACCAAATGTATTGAAAACGTCCGCCCGTTGGTGGAAGTAAAAGCCCGCCGCGTGGGGGGTGCTAACTACCAAGTACCTACCGAAGTGAAACCGCTTCGCAGCACTACCTTAGCTATGCGCTGGCTCATCGGTGCCGCGCAAAGCCGCAAAGGCCGCCCGATGGCCGAAAAATTGGCCGAAGAAATCATTTTGGGCGCCAAAAAAGAAGGTACCGCGTTTAAAAAACGCGAAGATGTGCACCGCATGGCCGAGGCCAACCGCGCGTTTGCCCATTTTAAATGGTAATTGGAAACTAAGATATGGCTGAATTTAAAACCTATCCGTTAGAGAAAATCCGTAACATCGGTATTATCGCGCACATTGACGCGGGTAAAACCACCACTTCCGAACGTATTTTGTATTACACCGGGAAAGTGCACAAAATCGGCGAAACGCACGACGGTGCGTCCGTAACCGACTGGATGGAACAGGAACGTGAACGCGGTATTACCATTACTTCCGCCGCTATTTACTGTGTGTGGAAAGACTGCCAGCTCAACATTATTGACACTCCCGGCCACGTGGATTTCACAGCCGAAGTAGAACGTTCGTTGCGTGTGCTGGACGGCGCTGTATGCTGCTTTGACGGCGTGCAGGGGGTAGAACCTCAATCCGAAACCGTGTGGCGCCAGGCCGATAGATACCACGTACCGCGGATTGCGTACATCAATAAAATGGACCGCATCGGGGCCGATTTCATCCGCTCCGCCAACTCGATTAAAGAGAAACTGGGCGGTAACGCCTGCCCGATCCAATTGCCGATCGGCGCCGAAGATAAATTTGTCGGCGTAATAGACCTCGTA
>JAZNWD010000003.1:0-21790 GCA_045593185.1 Elusimicrobiaceae bacterium
GAAAGGTTTCACATTAATTGAGCTACTCGTAGTAGTGCTCATTATCGGTATCTTGGCCGCAGTAGCCCTGCCCCAATATACCAAAGCAGTAGAAAAATCCCGCGCCGCCGAAGCGATGCAATTGTTAGGCGACTTAGCCACCGCGGAACAAATCCACTATATGTCCGCCAACCACTTCACCCGAAGTTTGGGCGATTTGGATTTGTCCTTCCCCGGTGCTTGCACCACGGTAAGCGGTGCTGTTGAAACCAACAGCTACCACGTTACGAGCGAAATAACCGGTTCTGGTACCTCGGAAGTCATCACTTTTACAGCTACGCGCCAGGGTGGTGCTTATGACGGTCAGACATTGCAACTTCGCTTGGATGCCCAAGGCAATATCACCCGCGGCGGTACCTTGTCCGGTGCGACTTCTGCAACCGTTGGTTCGACTGGTTTGTCTACTGGTACATCCGGCAAACAAGTTGCTGCCCAATGGAAATAATTTAGCGTAAGCTAATTATTCTTGAACCCCCGGCTATGCCGGGGGATTTTTTTGTTTTATTTTATAACGGCGTGCGTGGAAGATGCTCAGTCTAGTTCAGCATGACGGCCTTATTTTATTAAACAAAGATGTCATCCCAAACTTGATTTGGGATCTTCAACGCTTGTTGTTTCGCCCGGGACGGCCCACGACATTCGTGGTTCGCCCACTAGGTCATCCCCGAGTGTTTCTATCGGGGATCTACACCTTGTTTGATAACGGCGGTGCGGTGGGGATTCCCGATTACAACCTTCGGGAATGACGCTTTATAGACGGAAGAAAAGAGTTTGGGGCAAAACGTCAAGTTTAATTTTTAGAAAATACTGGTAATTTTGCAAAAAACCATTAGACTATGTTTGAGGGTCCAATTGACTGGCCCTCAAAATTAAAATGGTCATAAAAGGAGAATTGTTATGAACAAAGGCTTCACGTTAATTGAGTTACTCGTCGTAGTGCTCATTATTGGTATCTTGGCCGCAGTAGCCCTGCCCCAATATACCAAAGCAGTAGAAAAATCCCGCACCGCCGAGGCCATGCAAGTATTGGGCGACTTAGCCACTGCGGAACAGATCCACTACATGGCGCAGAATGCGTTCACCACGGAACTGGATCAGATGGACTTGACATTCCCCGGCGTGAGTGAGGGCAAAATCGTAACCAATAGTTACGAGATTTCGGTCAGCAAGAACGATGATAAGTTCGTGGCGATTGCCGAACGTAAAGGCGGCGCTTATGACGGAAAGGGGTTGGCTATTCAGGTGGAGAAAGACGGAAAAATTGAAAGAGGGTTCAAAACCGATGATGCCGCTTTCAACGGCTTAGCCCCGCAATGGCAATCCGATAAGACCAAGGTGATTGCAGCAGCGTCCTAATATAGGGTGCGCAGAGAGAAATTAAACCCCCGCTTAAGAGCGGGGGTTTTGCTGTGGTGGCGCGGCGCCAGGGCTTGCGGGATTTGACAAAGGGCGCCGGACTTGCTACAATATATATGTTCTTAGAAAGAGCGACTTGGCAGCCAAGTCGCTCTTTGTACAATAGGAGTGTGTATGAAGGATCCTAAACTTATTGAAGAAACCGTAGCCAAGGCCTTGGCCGTTCAACAGGTAGAACTGGTGGACTTAGTCATTCAGCACCAGGGCCGCAAAGCCGTGTTGCAGTTTTTTGTCGATAAAGTGGGCGGCGTAACGCTCGACGACTGCGGCGAGCTGACCGATAAAATTGACTCCATTTTGGAAATGGAACAGCTTATTGACGGCGCATACGTGCTGGAGGTATCCTCCCCCGGCGTGCAACGTGTGCTTAAAAAGCCCGAACACTTTAAACGTTTTGTGCAAGAACGTGTAAAAATTGTTTTAAAAGTGCCGCTTAACGGACGCGGTAGCTTTACCGGGGTCATTGCCAGCGCCGATGACAACGCCTTCGTTTTGGACGACGGAACAAACCAATACCGCTTTGAATATAACAATATCAAAAAAGCGAATTTGGACCCTGTTCTGGAATTTTAATTACCTAAGGAGAAAATCATGCCGGAAAATGCAAAAGACTTTATTACCGCTTTGGAAGGATTGGAGCGGGAAAAAAATATTAAACGCGGGGATATTTTGAAAACGATTGAGGATGCCCTCGTCTCCGCCCTGCGCAAAAACTTGGGCAAAACCGCCCAAATCACCGCCACTGTGGACGCTCAAAGCGGCACTATCCAGGCGGCCCAGCTCTTAAACGTGGTGGATGTGGTAACCAACCCGGAAATGGAAATTGACCTTGCCAGCGCCAAAAAAGAGAAAAAATCCGCCAAAGTGGGCGACGTACTCAGCCGCCCGCTGGAAGTGAATGATTTCTCGCGCATTGCGGCGCAAATTGCCAAACAAGTGCTGATTCAAAAAGTGCGCGGCATTGAACGCGAAAACTTTTACAACGAATTTAAACCGCGCGAAGGCGAAGTAATCACCGGGACGGTGCGCCGTATGTCCGATCGGGATATTATTGTGGACTTGGGCAAAATCGAAGCAATTTTGCCTTACTGCGAACAAATCCGCCGCGAACGTTACGGGGTGGGCTCGCGCGTAAAGGCCATGATCACCAAAGTAATGACCCCAACCGATTTGGCCGAAGTAGGGGATGACCCGGTCCTCTCCCGCTATAAATCTGCCGCGTTTAAAATGGATAAAGGCCAACGGGGGCCGTATATCTTTTTATCCCGCGGGAACAGCAAGTTTTTGGAAGAACTCTTTAAAGTGGAAGTGCCCGAAATCAACGAAGGCATTGTGGAAATTAAAGGCATCGAACGTGACCCGGGCTTCCGCTCCAAAGTCATCGTCAACAGCATTGACAGCAAAATTGACCCCATCGGTACCTGCGTGGGCATGCGCGGCATCCGCATCCGGGCCATTCAAAACGAGCTCTCCGGCGAACGTATTGACCTAATTTTGTATTCCACCGATACCAGCACACTTATTATGAACGCCGTAGCCCCGGCCAAAGTGAACTTTGTGCAAATTGCCAGCGTAACCAATAAAGAAGCGGTGGTGATCGTCCCCGACGACCAATTGGCCATTGCCATCGGCAAAGATTGGCAGAATATTCGCTTGGCCTCGCGCTTAACCGGGTGGAAATTGGATGTAAAGAGTGAAAGCCAAAAAGCCCAAGAAGGCAAAGAAGTCAGCGATAATATCCAGTCTGTACTAGCCAATATTGAAGGCGTAGGCCCCAAAACGGCGGAACTCTTGCAAAAAGCGGGGTTTACCTCCGTTGAAAAATTAGCCAATGTGGAGGTAGAACACCTTTGCACCGTGCAGGGCATTGGCGATAAAACCGCTGCTAAAATTATCGAAGGGGCCAAAAAATATTTAGAGGGCCAGCAAGCCCCAGCGCAGGAGGCGGCCGATGACAACCAAGAAAACAACTAAATCGGACGATAAAACGCCTGCCAAAAAAACGGCCACTAAAACTACGGCCAAAAAAACCGCAGCCAAGCCTGCGGCTAAGAAAACTGCGGCTAAAAAAACAACCGCAGCAAAACCGGCCGCCAAAAAAACGACTGTCAAAAAGACAGCAGCCAAGCCCGCAGCTAAAAAAACGACTGCCAAAAAAACAGTTGCCAAAAAAGAAACGCCCGCGCAGCCCGTTGTGGAAAAACCCGCGCAGCCGCAAACCGTTTTGGCCGAAAAGCCAGCTTCTTACACGGCAAAACCGGCAGAACCTGTGCAAAAACCGGCCCCGGTTCAAAAGCCGGCCGAACCTGTTAAACCGGCCCCGGTTTCTAAACCGGCTCCCGCTATGCAACCTAAGCCGGCCTCTGTGCCGCCAAAACCGGCCCCGGCTGTGCAAACCAAGCCGGCCCCGGCGGTTACGCAGCCAAAACCGGCCCCTGTGGCCACGGCTCAACCGGTTGCGCCCGCCAAGCCGCAACCTGTGGCAAAACCGCAACAGCCGGCGGCTAAACCGCAACAAGCGCAGCCCGCTAAAGAGGCCGCCCCTGCCAAGCCTGCCGGAAAGGTGGTGCGCATTGTGGGTAATCCTACCGTCAAAGATTTGGCGGAAAAGATGAATTTTAAAATCAATGACTTTATCAAGAAATTGATGACGATGGGGATTTTTGCCACCATCAACCAACGCCTTGAAAAAGACATGATTGAACTAATTGTGGATGAGTGCGGTTTTGTAGCAGAAATGGTGAAAGAAGATTTACAAGAAGCTGCCGCCGTCATCGAGCAAGAGGACGACCCGGCCAGTTTAAAGCCGCGCAGCCCGGTAATTACCATTATGGGCCACGTGGACCACGGGAAGACCAGCTTGCTGGACGCTATCCGCAAATCCAACGTAGTAGCCGGAGAAGCCGGTGCCATTACGCAGCATATCGGCGCGTATCGCGTCAATACGCCGCGCGGCACGCTGACGTTTCTGGATACCCCCGGCCACGAAGCATTCACGGCGATGCGTGCGCGTGGGGCACAAGCCACGGATATTGTGGTGTTGGTAGTCTCCGCTACTGACGGTATCATGCCGCAAACCATTGAAGCTATGGAGCACGCCAAAGCCGCCGGGGCGCCTATTATTGTGGCTGTCAATAAAATTGACTTGCCCGGTGCCAATGTGGACCGCGTTAAGCAGGATTTGGCCGCCCGCGGGTTAGTGCCCGAAGAATGGCAAGGCAATACCATCTTTGTGGAAATTTCCGCCAAGAAACATATCAATATTGATAAACTTTTGGAAATGATTGCCCTGCAGGCCGAAATGATGGAACTAAAAGCCAACCCGGACCGCTTGGGCGTGGGCGTTATTTTGGAAAGTAAACGCGATAATAAACGCGGCGTGGTGGCCACAGTACTCGTCCAAAAAGGGACGATGAAGGTGGGGGACCCGTTCCTCGTGGGGACCAACTACGGCCGTATCCGCGCGCTTATTGACGAAAATTCCAAACGATACCAAAAAATCGGCCCCAGTGTACCGGCCGAAATTTTAGGGATCAACGGCGAACCGCCGCAAGTGGGCGATACGCTCTATATTATGCAGAGCGAAAAAGAAGCCCGCTACGCCGCCGAAAAACGCAAACTGGCGCAGAAGGAAGATTCACAAGCGCACCGCAAACAAATGTCTTTAATGGCCTTAGGACAAGCTGATGAAGAAGGCAATAAAGTCAAAAAATTAAGCTTGATTTTAAAGGCCGACGTACAGGGCTCTATTGAAGCCATTAAAGATGCGCTCTTGCGTATCCCGTCCGACGAAGTGGAATTGGATATTGTGCTTTCCGCCCCCGGCAATATCAACGAAAGTGATATCCTGCTTGCCAAGGCCAGCAATGCGGTTGTGATCGGGTTCCACGTATCTACCGAACACAAAGCACAAGCCGAGGCCGAGCGCGAGGGTATTGAAATCCGCAACTACACGATTATCTTTGAACTCTTGGAAGATATCAAAGCCGCTATGGAAGGGCTCTTGGAGCCCGACGTGGTGGAAACTGTGGTGGGCACGGCTACTATCAAAAAAGTGATGAAGTTAAGCAGCGGCTTAATTTCGGGCTCTTTGGTAGATAGCGGCACCGTGGTGCGCAATTACGAAGTGCGCATTAAACGCAATGGCGAAGAAGTCGGCCGCGGCAAAATCGGCGGTTTGAAACGCTTCAAAGACGACGTCAAAGAAGTGGAAAAAGGATACGAGTGCGGTATCTTGATTGAGGGCTTTAAAGGCGTGCAGGAAGGCGACCTTATTGAGTGCTTCAAAAAAGAAACCATCACCCGCCGTATTAAAATGTAGCCATACAGTGCGTTTTATAAATCCCCGCGGTTCACGACCCCGGGGATTTTTTACGCGCCGGCGGGATTTTTATCCACGCAGCTGCTTGGATAAATGCTAAAATATATCCAACCAATTTTAGGAGTTCTTATGGATTTAGTAGCAGTAAAAGAAAAATTTGAAACCAATGCCCTCGGGCGTGGGATGCTTAAAGTGGCCAGCAAAATGTACGGCGTGGGCGCGTGGGCGCACCGGGCATTGTATCAACACGGTTGGAAAAATGCCGAGGGGGTCAATTGCCGGGTGGTGTGCATTGGCAATTTAACCGCCGGCGGCACCGGCAAAACCACCACCGTTTTATTGGCGGCTACCACTCTAGCCAAGGCAGGCATGCGGGTGGCTATCGTCTCGCGCGGATATAAGCGTCAGCAAAAGACGGACGGCCCTGTTATTTTATTTGATAACCCGGATGCAGATTGGCGTTTGGCCGGGGATGAGCCCTTTATGATGAGCCGTGTGCTCAGCAAGTACCAAGTGCCTATTGTGATTGCCAATAAGCGTGTGGACGGTGCCAACGAGGCCTTGCGCCGTTTTAAAAGCCAAATCATCTTGCTAGACGACGGGCTGCAACATTTTGCCTTAAAGCGCGACGCTAACATTGTATTGGTGGATGCCAAAAATCCGTTTGGCAATAAAGAGTTACTTCCGTATGGTATTTTGCGCGAACCGCTTACCGGGCTCAAACGTGCCGATTTGGTACTTTTGACCCACTGCGATCAAGTAACTTCCCGGCAATTGGAAGACGTGCGCGACCAAGTACGCCTCTACAACGATACGGTGGAAATTTTAGAGAGCGAACACCGCCCCGAATATTATGTGGATATTTGCACTACGCGCCAAGTACCTTTGGATGAAATTAAAGGCCCGGTAGCTTGCTTTTGCGCATTGGGGCACCCGGAAAGTTTTGAGCGTACGCTGCAAGATTTAGGGTTGGAACTACGTCAAAAATGGCGCTTTGCGGACCACCAGTTCTATACCGAAGAAAACCTGCGTACCTTTGAGGCCACGCGCGCGGGCCTGCCGCTAATTACTACATTTAAGGATTTTGTAAAATTCCCCGATAATTGGCGCGAAATTTTGACCCAAGATGTGTATGTGCTTTCGGTCAATTTGCATATCCGCGGGGGGGAGAGCGAATTCCAAAAGTTTACGGATGTGTTGTCCCCTAAGAAAAGATAACCTGTCCTGCATAACAAAGGGCCCCGCTTTTTGGCGGGGCCCTTTGCTGTTAGCGTAACCTTATTTGATTTTATAAAACTTGGCAATGGCATCCCAAGCTTCTTTGGCGGTATCTACAATGGGGCAGAGGTGTTGGTCTTCTATGGAAATAACCCCGTATTTGGCCAGGGCATTTACGTTCAACACAGAGGTCCAAAATTCTTTGCCTACCAGTACTACCGGGATTTGTCTCTTTTTTCCGGTTTGAATCAGTGTTAAAATTTCAAACAATTCATCAAACGTACCAAATCCACCCGGGAATACCACAAAGGCACGGGCCCGCAGTACAAAATGTAATTTGCGGATGGCAAAATAGTGGAATAAAAAGGCCAAATTTTGGGAAATATACGCGTTGGGTTCTTGTTCGTGCGGCAAGGTAATGTTTAGCCCAATGCTGCGCCCACCGTTTTCATACGCGCCGCGGTTAGCTGCCTCCATAATGCCGGGCCCACCGCCGGTAACAATGGAAAACCGATCCCCGGCTTGTTCTACCACTAATTTGGCAAACATGCGGGCTACATCGTAATATTTGCTTAATGACAGTAACCCTTGGGCAGTTCTTACTTTATGTTGCAGGGTAGTATCTTTGGGGTGCTTTGCTAATTCTTTTTGCGCTTGGGCCAATTTTGCTTCCGCAACGTCTTTTTCATCAATACGTGCACTGCCGAAACAAACAATAGTCTCCGTTACGCCTTTTTTGCGGAAATAAACTTCCGGCTTTAAGGTTTCTAGTTCCATCCGTACCGGGCGCAGATCATCATGCCTTAAGAGCTCTACATCTTCGTATGCTTTGATGTAGGAAGAAGTGTGTTTGCTTGCGATTGTTGTTTTCTTCATAGTTTCCTCACTTTGTTTTCCACTGCAAAATTTGTTTAACAATAGCGCTTTCGCTGATGCCTACTTTGTCGTAAAGCAGGGCAGATTTGCCATGCGGGGGGAATTCATCCCCAATCCCAAGGCGCAGCAGTTGAGCCGGCTTGTTTTGGCTGGTTAAATATTCAGCCACGGCCGAACCAAATCCACCGGCCAGCATGTTGTCTTCTACCGTTACCAATTTGCAAGAGCGTTTGAGTGCTTCGTCAATCAGTTGGGTATCCAGGGGTTTTACAAAACGCATATTGATTACCCCGGCATCTACCCCTTTGTCGCGCAATGTTTCGGCGGCTTTTAAGGCGGGATGAACCCGGTTCCCCAAAGCCAAGATAGTCAAATCTTTGCCTTTGGTTAGCCAGGAACCTTTGCCGATATCCAGGGCGGTTAATTGTTTGTCTAACGGCACGCCAAAACCGGCACCGCGCGGATAACGCAGCACAAAAGGAGCATTGGCTGCAAAAGCGGTTTTAAGCAAGTGTTGCAGTTCGTTTTCATCGGCAGGAGCGGCCATAATTAAATTGGGGATACTGCGCAAAAAGCTAATGTCAAACACGCCATGGTGGGTGGGTCCGTCCTCACCGACGAGTCCCGCACGGTCCAACGCAAACACTACGGGCAGTTTTTGCAGGCAAATGTCGTGTAAAATTTGATCGTAGCAGCGTTGGGCAAACGTGGAGTATAAGGCCACCAGCGGCTTTTGCCCGCCGGCAGCCAACCCGGCTGCGAAGGTGGCGGCGTGTTCTTCGGCAATGCCTACGTCAAAGTAACGCTCCGGGAATTGATCCCGAAACGCATCCAGGCCGGTCCCTTCGGGCATGGCGGCGGTAATTGCACAGATTTTAGGGTCTTCTTGCGCCAATTTTACCAACGCTTGTGAAAACGCTTTTGTGAAGGTAATGGTTCCCGATTTGCCCAAGCTGTCGCCGGTGTCTACATCAAAGATACCAACGCCGTGGAATTTAGTGGGGTTTTTTTCGGCGGGTTCATACCCTTTGCCTTTTTTGGTAACTACGTGCAGCATGACGGGCCCTTTGACCGCTTTTAAGGTTTCCAAAACTTCCAGCATGGCGTTAATATCGTTGCCGTTCACGGGGCCAAAATAGCGGAACCCCATTTCTTCAAACAAAGTTCCCGGGAATAAAATGGAGCGTGCCCGCTTGGCTAATTTGGCGGCGTTATTGCCCAGTTCGTCAAAACGTTTTAAAAAGTTGGTGGCTTTTTCTTCGGCCAATTGCACATATTTGGTGGTAAGTAGTTTGGTCAGAGCTGTGCCCAATGCGCCCACCCGCTGGGAAATAAACATCTGGTTATCGTTCAAAATAACCAGCATATCGGTACGTAAAAGCCCGGCGTTTTGCATGGCTTCGTAGGCCATACCCCCGGTAAGGCAGCCGTCGCCAACTACGGCAATTACGCGGTGTTTTTGATGCTGTTGATCGCGCGCGATGGCTAAACCCAACGCGGCCGATACCGCTGTAGAAGCGTGTCCGGCGCCAAAAGCATCATATTCGCTTTCTGTTCGTTTGGGAAATCCGGAAAGGCCGCCGAATGTGCGGATCGTGGAAAATTTATCTTGCCGGCCGGTTAATAGTTTGTGCGCGTAGGCCTGATGGCCGGTATCAAAAACAATTTTGTCGTCGGGGGTGTTATACACGTAGTGCAAAGCCGTAATGATTTCCACTGCCCCTAAGCTAGACCCCAAATGCCCACCGTTTTTACTTGCGGTTTTAATAATTTGTGCACGCAATTCCTCACACAACGTAGGCAGGAGGTCTTTTTTGATCAGACGTAGATCGTGAGGGCTGTGGATACTGGGAAGGACTTTCATGCGTGCTCCTTAGTAAGTACGGGTTTTGAAAAATTCCGCCATTTCGTACAATGGCCAAAGCTGTTTTTTCTTTACATTTTTAAGCTTGCCGAGTGCCTTTTGCGCGTTGGCAATAAGCAGTTGGGCGTGTTTGCGGCTGCCTTCTAAGCCAAACAAGCTTACAAAGGTAAGCTTGCCATTGGCCGCATCACTGTTGGATTTGCCCAGTTGTTTGGCGGTAGAAGTTACGTCCAAAATATCGTCCACGATTTGGAACACAAGGCCGATGCAATTGGCGTAGGTTTTAATATGTTTTAAATCGGCCCCTTTGGCCCCGGCCAGCAAGGCCCCGGTTTCCACACTGCCGCGGATAAGCGCGCCGGTTTTATTGGCGTGGATATAGCGCAAGATATTTTCGGGAGTGGTTTCGGCCGTGGTGGGGGGAAGCATAAAATAACGCAGCGATTTATCAGCTAAGAGTTTAGAAGATTTTTTAATTTTCTCGGCCCGCAAGCTGCGTGCATCGTCAGTACCCATGCCTTCGGCATATACGTCGGCGGTTTGGCCGCCTACCATACCGCTGGCACCGGCGCAGTTGGCAAAGTTTTGCAAGGCGTTTAATGTGTTTTCCGCCCCGATGGATTTTACTTTTCCGTTTTGGGCAAAAACCTCAAACACATAGGTAAGCAGCGCATCCCCGGCCAGCAAAGCCAAATCGTCTCCAAATACTTTGTGGTTGGTGGGCTTGCCGCGGCGCAGGTTATCGTTGTCCATACAGGGCAAATCGTCATGGATGAGGGAATAGGTGTGCAGCATTTCCACGGCGCAAGCGGCGGGAAGTACGTCGGCTGCTTTTTTGCCAAACGCCTCGGCGGTGGCCATCAGCAAGATGGGCCGCACGCGCTTGCCCCCGGCTTGCAGGGAATAATTCATGGAATCAGTCAAAATTTTGGGCGAATTTTTAATTTTAGCAATGTATTTGGCCAAATTTTTTTCCACCAGCTTGGCCCGCTGTTTTTGATATGTTTCAAACTTATTCATAAAACCCTCTTTTAGGTATATATTTCTATTATACCTAATTCTGCGGATATGCAACCGGTTTAACTGGGCAAGCGTAGGTTTAAAAATTAATTTTATGTTATAATCTTTCTATGGTACAGTTAAACAGGCCGCGTATCGGCTTTTTTGGTAAGATGAATGTGGGCAAAAGCTCACTGATTAACGCCCTGACGGGGCAGCAGGTGTCCGTCGTTTCTGCGCAACCGGGAACGACTACCGACCCGGTCAAAAAAATCATTGAACTTTTAGATATCGGCCCCGTGGAGCTGATTGATACCGCCGGGGTGGATGACCCCAGCGAGTTGGGCGCGCAGCGCGTGGGCCGTACGCAAGAGGCCTTAGACCAGGTGGATTTGGCTGTTTTGGTTTTTGCCGGCGAATTTGACGGTTTTGATCAAACTCTAATGGAAACCTGCGCAGCACGCAAGGTGCCGTTTTTCTTGGTGCAAAACAAGACGGATCTGCCCACCACGCAAGTGGAAATAAAGGGCGCAGACGTAGTGGCATTTAGTTGTAAAAAGCCTAATGTTGTGCTTTTGTTGCGTGCCATTGCCGAACATTTACCCAAAAGTGCCTACGCCGCCGATGTGATTTTGGATGATTATATACACGCCGGGGATGAAGTGGTGCTGGTGATGCCGATAGATGCGTCAGCCCCGCAAGGGCGGCTGATTTTGCCGCAGGTACAAACCATTCGCAATTTGCTGGATATCGGGGCCACAGCCGTGTGTGTTAAAGAAACGGAATTGCGGGCGTGCCTGGAAAAGCATACCCCCAAGTTGGTGGTAACCGATTCGCAAGTGTTTGGGTACGTAAGCAAAGTGGTCCCGGCGCATATCCCGCTGACCAGCTTTAGCATTTTATTTTCGCGCCTAAAAGGGGATTTTGAGGCATTTTTGAAGGGAACCCCGGTTATTGATAAATTGCAAGACGGGGATGAAATTTTGGTGCTGGAATCCTGCTCGCACAGCATCAACAAATGTGATGACATCGGCCGTGTGAAAATCCCGCAATGGTTGCAAAAACACACGGGTAAAAAATTGAAATTTACAACGATTAGTAATTTGGACCCGCTGCCCGTTAACCTGCAAAATTATAAATTGGCTATCCAATGCGGCGGATGTATGGTGACGCGTACGCAAATTTTGCGCCGTTTGGCTATTTTAAAAGAGGCCAAAGTGCCCGTTAGCAACTATGGGTTAACCATTGCTTGGTGCAACGGCATTTTTAAACGCGTTACTGAAATTTTCCGCAAAAAAGGAATGTAGTTTTGGGTGTGTCGGGACGGGCGCGGTAGCGCCGAGGTATTCGAGCCCCTGAACAACGACGAAATACACCAAATTAGGCAGAAAAGGCCCCAACTGTTCAATACGCGTTTGGGTATGCTTTTCAAACTAATTTGGCGTAGTTCTAGACGAGAAGGGGCGAAGTATACTGTCGGGACGGGCGCGGTAGCGCCGAGGTATTCGAGCCCCTGAACAACGACGAAATACACCAAATTAGGCAGAAAAGGCCCCTCGCATTTGCCATACGAGGGGATTATTTTTCCTGTTCCATAAGTGTACACCCGACAGCTTGGCGGAAACAATGTTCAGCGTAGGGGCCGATTGCCGGTTCCATCTCCCGGGGTGAACCCTTACCCTCACAAGGGTAAAGAACCGGGCTCGTGAAACGGTCATTCAACCTAACCTCTGCTTCCCAAACATCTTGCGCCATTGGTCTGCGTTTTATCCTACCCGCGCCCACGGGCACGGCCAACACAAAGCGCAGTTCTTTTGTCGCTCCCAAGAGCCAAAAGACATTTGCTGCTGCCCTGGCGTACTTATAGTATAAGCGAAAACTTAAAAATGTCAAGGCCTTTTTTGAATTTATTGCACGTCCGTAATTTTACGTACCACCAGCCCGACGGGTTGCACCATGTTGGGTGAAAAAGCTTTATACTTTTTGTCGTTGTCGGAATAGAGGACAATCTTGCCGTTTTCTTTGCGGATGCGTTTAATTAAATGCCCGTCCTGTACTTTAACCAACATTACTTTGCCGTCCAGAAATTCTGTTTCCGGCTTAATCAGGCACAAATCATCGTACTCCACGCTGCCTTTCATGCTGTCGCCGCAGCAGCGCACTAAATATTTGGCACCTTTGGCGTAACGCCGGGGCAATGTCCACCATTCAATCACGTCTGCTTCGTTGAAATCCGGATAGCCGGCCGGCACGTTGGCCAGATAGGGCAGCGCCACGCTATTGCTTTGCGGAGCGAGCACTTCGGCTTCCTTGTCAGCGTTGTAAAAAGCATCGCTACTGTTTTCTTGAAAAGCAGTCGGGCGGGGGGTTCCGTCCGCATAGGTAGCGGGCATAAACAGGCGCAAAACTTCAAATTCGCTCATTCCAAACAGTTTGGCCATCATGGCTACATATCCTTTGGATGGGTTGCGCTTGCCAATGGTCCACAAAGCAACCGTGGCGGTAGAGACGCGTAATTCTTTTGCTAGCCTAGCTTGCGCACCTCTAAGGATGCCGTCATTCCAATTCATCAGGGCTTTTTCAAATTTATTCATTTTTTGTTCTCCTAATATAAAATAGGTCCTTCTGGGTCTTTAAACTACTTGACAAATAGCACAAAACTTGCTATACTAACTATACACAAAGGGGAAATTTTCCCTGCGTGTGTGGGTAAAATTATTTTACCCGGTGCTATATCTGCAAAGCGGAAGGTTTATCCCCTAAACAAGAGCCGCAGCCCTGCGGCAGAGTGCTCCGCCTTGCGTAAGAACCCGGCCTTAGTGCCCAGCTCTTATTATATTATAGCACAAAAAAAGCAAGATGGTTAGCAAAGTTTAAAAGGTAACAGACCGTCCCGCATTTTAAAAGGGCTTCCGGCGATATCCGAACCTTGCCTTCCATGGATGCAGTTGCTGTTGCGGCGCCGCACAGCTCTATGATATTGCAGTGATAGGTTTAGTATAATATCTAAATATGCAGAAAACTTTTTCACTCAATATTTACGGACTTATTTTTGCAATTATGCTTTTGGTAGCCGGGCTTACCTGGCTATTACCTGCGGGTCAATATGATACCGTGGAAAAGGACGGACGCACCTATACGGTGGCGGGATCCTATCATACCGTTGAATCGGCCCCGCAAGGGGTGATGTCGGTATTGATGGCCCCGGCGCAAGGGTTTACAAAATGTGCAGATATCATTGTGTTTATTTTTATTACCGGTGCTATCTTCACAATTTTGGAACGTACCGGTACCGTCAATGCTGTAATCATGGGAACAAGCTATTTGTTCTCTAAACGCGAAAAATTAAAAAAATGGTTCATTCCCGCCAGTATGCTGTTGTTTTCACTAGGGGGCAGCGTGTTTGGCATGGAAGAGGAAACCCTTATTTTTATTCCACTGTTCATTCCGCTTGCCTTATCGCTGGGATATGACACCGTGGTTGGGGTTAGCATTCCGTTTTTGGGGGCGTGGGTCGGGTTTGGTTCGGCCTTTATGAACCCGTTTACGGTAGGGATTTCGCAAGGGATTGCCCAACTGCCCTTGTATTCCGGAATGAGTTACCGTTTGTTAGTGTGGGGCATTTGTACGGCGGTAGTTATTGGGTTTGTCATGTGGTACGGGGAAAAGGTGCGTAAAAATCCCCAGCTTAGTTTAACCTATCAGGCCGATCAAAAGCGCCGCAAGACACTCGATTTAACTACCATCCAAAAGCCCGATTTCAAAACGGCTCACGTGCTTATTTGCATTATTTTTGCGTTGGGGATGGCGCTTTTGGTGTTGGGAGTGGCCAAATATGAATGGTTTATTTTTGAAATTTCCGGCTTGTTTTTGGGAGTGGGTATTTTGTCGGCACTGATTGGGCGCTTGACGTTAAATCAAACGACCGATGCCGTTATCGACGGGGCCCGCAGCATGGTAAGTGTAGCAGTTATGCTGGCCTTGGCGCGTGCCATTGTGGTGATTGCCGGCGACGGAAAAATTTTGGATACCGTGTTGCATACCATTGTCGCCGGGATCGGTCATTTACACCCGTTGGCCGCGGTAGAAGGGATGTTTTGGGCGCATAGCTTTTTAAACTTCTTTATTGCGTCGGGTTCCGGGCAGGCCGTGCTGACCATGCCGGTAATGATCCCTTTGTCGGATTTGATGCACATCAGCCCGCAGCTTTCCATTTTGGCTTACCAATTTGGCGAAGGGTGGACCAATGCTATTATCCCTACGGCGCCGGTTACAATGGCTGCGTTGGGAATGGCCGGAATTCCTTGGCTCAAGTGGGCTAAATGGAATATTAAATTACAAATTATTTTAGCAGTACTTTCTATGTTGCTGCTTGTTCCGCCGTACCTATCAGGTTGGTAATCTTATAGCTCGGCGGAAATACCGCCGGGCATCCATACAAATAGATGCTTTTGCGGTGCTTACTTCGGTAAGCACCGCTGTGATGTAGCACCGTTTTGGTGCGGGGGAAGTATGTCTAAATTAGAACTGGAAAATAGAATTTTTGCGCGGGCTTTTGCGCTCAACGCTACGGTGGATGCCTGCAACGGAGCGTTGGTTTCTGCCTCGGAAGATTTTGAATTGCAAACGTTAATTCACGTGTATAATGCACATTTCTTGGAAGAAAACCAAAATGAATTTTGCCCGCTGGATGAAACGCTACAATCGTGGCGATTATACTGCGCGCAGCGGGCTTGTTTGCCCGCCAATCCGGGCGCACCCGGCAGCGTTAAAGAATTTAATTTTGAATTAACTTTGTTGGAGGACAAATGAAGAAAATAAAGTATCAAATCGAATTTTGCGATGAACTATTAAAATTTTTTGACCAAGTTGCTTTTCACGTAACGGAAGTGCAAAAAAAGGATGGCTCCATTACTTTGCTGGAAACAGCGGTGCTACTGCCGACGTTTGCGGCCTTTGCCAAAAAAATAGGGGTTACCCGTCAAGAACTACGCGCTTGGGAAGAAAAATATCCGGCCTTTGCGTATGCTTGCGAACAGGCGCGCGATCGGCAAGCCGATATTTTAATTCAAAATAGTTTGCGCGGAAATTATGCAGCCAGTTTTGCCATGTTTACCGCTAAAAACTTGTGCGGCTGGCAAGAAAATGCCCGGCCGTCAGAAAAAGTAGAGGTTGTGTGGGATGAAAAAGAAAGTGAAAATTAATTATTGTCCGCGCCGGGTGCAGCGCATTATTCATCAGGCTTTGCAAACGCATCGGTTTAATGTGTTGGTAACGCACCGCCAATTAGGCAAGACTGTTTGCGCCGTCAATCATTTAATCCGTATGGCGTTGAACAATAAGCGCGAGGGCCCACGCTACTTTTATGTGGCGCCGTTTTTAAAACAAGCTAAACTGATTGCATGGGATTATTTAAAACGTTTTGCGCAGGGAATCCCGGGCGTGCATTTTTTGGAAACAGAGTTGTGTGTGTCTTTGCCAAACGGGGCACGCATTTGGGTGTGCGGGGCCGATAACCCCGACGCGTTGCGCGGTACATACGCCGACGGAGTAGTACTGGATGAATATGCGCAAATGAAGCCGGATGTGTTCATGCAAATCATCCGCCCGATGTTGCTATCGCGCCAAGGGTGGGCGGTTTTTATGGGAACCCCTAAAGGGCAAAATGCATTTTATGAACTCTTTTGCCAAGCACAAAAAAATGCCCAGGCCGAACCTTCCGTATGGTGGGTAGGAGTGTTCCGCGCGGATGAATCAGGGGTGATCGCTCCGGCGGAACTTATGCGCTTGAGGCAAGAGACGCCACCCGTTATTTTTAGGCAGGAATATCTATGCGATTTTGCGGCCAGCGCACAAAATATTTTAATTCCCATTGATGAAGTTTCTGCGGCGTGCGCGCGTTCAACCGTATTTGAAGACATCCGCTATGCGCCTAAAATTATAGGGGTGGATCCGGCCCGCTTTGGAACGGACCGCAGCGTGATTTTTTGCCGCCAGGGCGTTAAAGCATTTGTCCCGTTTGTTTTTCAGGGAATGGATAATATGACGTTGGCTTCCCGTGTGGCGCGCGAGATAGAACGCTTCCGTCCCGATGCCGTATTTGTGGATGCCGGTTGTGGCGGAGGAGTAATTGACCGTCTGCGCCAATTGGGATATCGCAATATTGTAGAAGTACCTTTTGGCGGTAGTGCCGGCAAGCCCAGCCAATATGCCAACAAACGCGCCGAAATGTGGGGGGAAATGGCACAATGGATTAAAACCGTGGGCAGTTTGCCCGATGTTTCTGCGCTCAAAGCAGACTTATGCCAAGTCTGTTATGATTATGATGCATCGGGCCGCTTGCGGTTGGAAAGTAAAGAAAAACTCAAAGAACGCACGGGCAAAAGCCCCGACCTGGCCGATGCGCTAGCCCTTACGTTTGCGGCCCCGGTGCGGGCAACCTCGCACTTGAATACGCAAGCCGAGTTTGCCCAAACAGAGTATGATGTTGTGTAAAAAATAGGCCCGAAATAGGCCCAAAAATCACTTGACAAAGCTTACAAAATTTGCTAATATAGACGTATACAAACTTCAAGATCAGCGCGTTCCTACCTTTATGCACTCTTGCGCGCAGTAGTAAACAAAAAAATGCCCGCCGTAAACCGGCAGACAATATGTAACCAAACAGTAGTATTACACATTGGCAAACATTACAATTGCCAAAATAGTTATTAACAAAGCTGTCAAACTATAGGATATAAGCCGGGCGTTTTGCTTGCTCCCTTTAGGGAACACCCAACGTGTAATGACATAAAACCCCGGTACTGCCAGTAATACTACAAATAAAAAGATTAAAAGAATTCCGCTCATACATACCTCCGTGTATTTGTATGATAGTAAATTTTACGTCAAATTGTACATAAGGAAATTGATTAGTTATGAATATACAAACACAAAAAACAGCGGCGTATCAAAAACGTTACGACGCATTAAAACAAACCCGCGCTCCGTGGATGCGCACCTGGAAGGAGCTGGCTACGTATCTGGCCCCTACCCGCGGGATTTTTGAAAGCGAAACCCCGAACAATGCCAAACGGATCGATCATAAAACCTTGCTGGACAGTTCGGCTTCGCTGGCGGTAGGTGTACTGGGGGCGGGCCTGATGAGCGGGCTTACCAGCCCCTCGCGCAGTTGGTTTGATGTAACGTTGTGCCCGCGGGGACTTAAAAAATTGCCTGGTGCTTCTGCCTGGCTGTTGGAAGTAAAAAAAGCGTTAGAAAGTGCATTTGCCAAAAGCAACTTGTACTGCGTGTTGCAAACCATGTACGAAGAAATTGCTGTGTTTGGAACGGCCGCTTTTTTGGTGGAAGAAGATCCGCAAGGGGGTATTTTTTGCCGTCCGTTTACGGCGGGTGAATACGTGCTAGACATTGATGATAAAGGGCGCGTAAATACGTTTGGCCGTGAATTTTTTATGACGGCTGCCCAATTGCAGAAACACTTTGAAGGGGCCCCCTTCTCTGCTCAAATTTTGCAAGAAATTAAACAGGACGGTTCTTCCTCATTTCATAAAGTGATGCACCTGATTTTCCCCAATGAGCAGGCCGACAGCAATTGCTTGGATTTTACTTGTTTTGCTTACAAGTCTGTTTATTTTTTAGAAGACGGAACGTTGCTGCGGGAAGGAGGATATCACGAGTTCCCGGTCGTTGCGGTGCGTTGGGAAACCAAAAACACGTCGGAAAGTTACGGGCGCGGCCCGGGTTGGAAAGTGCTTGGCGATGTAAAAATGCTTCAGAAAATGCAAAAAACCAAGCTGGTGGCCTTGGACAAAAATACCAATCCTCCCGTGATGGTATCCGCCCATGTGCAAGGGGAAGTAAACTTGCTGCCCGGCGGTATCACCCGCTGTAACAGCTTAAGTGAGGCCGCCGTAAAACCGGCCTATCAAGTTCAGCCGGATTTGGCCGCCCTCGAGCAAACCATGCAGCAAGTGCGCGATATAATCCGCTCTCATTTTTTTGCCGACGTATTTGTGATGCTCTCTTCGCAAGAAGTAGCTAATATGACCGCGGCCGAAGTGGCCGAGCGGCGCCAAGAAAAAATGCTGTTGTTGGGCCCGGTCTTTGAGCGTTTAAAAACCGAACTGCTTGACCCCTTGGTGGAACGTACGTATTTTATTTTGTTGCGCCAAGGCATGCTTCCGCCCGCGCCGGAAATTTTAAATGGGCTTGAGTTGCAGGTAGATTATACATCCACCATTGCGCAAGCACAACGTTCGGCGGCGTTGGAACCCTTAGCACAAGGATTGGAATTGGCCGCGCAAATTACGCAGGCGGATCCGTCTGTTACATTGCAAGTGGATTACCAAAAAGCATTTCGCGAAGGGCTGGAAAGCTTGGGCGTCGACGGGATTTTACTCAAAGAGGAAGTTTAAGTATGAACGAAAACAAACTCAAAAAACGTGCCGTGTATGATATGCAAACTGTTTTGAAAAACCCGCAGGGGCGCCGGGTATTGTGGAAAATTCTGCAGGCGGCCCAAGTGCGTCAGCACGGCTTTATTCCCGCAGATCCGTTGGCAACGGCCTTTCATTGCGGGCAACGCAGCATGGGGCTTTTTTTACTCGATGAAATTGAACAAGCTTCGCCCGGCGCTTATCAACAAATGCGCGCAGAGTATCAAGCGGAAGTAACCTCTTTGCAAAACCAACTTAATCAGGAGAATCAACATGACTAAACCTACTCAAACCGATTTGCAAACTTCGTCTGTTGCGCCCGAACCGGCGCCGCAGACGCCCCCAGACCCGTATGCAGACATTGTTCTGCCGGAAAATTCCTTGTTGGCGCAGGCGGATTTAACGGCTTTTAAGCAAACCGCAGCCCAAGTTCAATTGCCTGCACAGGCCTTGAGGCAGTGGTTATCTTTAGAAGAAACCCGCTTGCAAACTGCCGTGCAAGAGAAAGCCGCCCAGCAAAAACAACAACTCGAACAATGGGCCCAACAAACGCAGCAAGCGTTTGGGACTCGTTGGCAGGAGGAAGTTTCCAAAGCTGTGCGCGCGGCCGATGTGTTTGGCGGCCCGCAACTACGTGCCCTTTTAGAAGAGACGGGGCTAGGGAACCACCCGGTGATGGTCCGTACCTTTCACACGGTGGCTATGCACCTAAGCGAAGACAATACCCCCGGCGGAGTGTCTAACGCCCCGACGGACAAAACCTTCGCGCAGGCCTTGTACGGAAAAAATTAAGGAGAAAATTATGGCAATTATTGCAGATAAAAATTACAACTTAATAGACTACGCCAAGCAATTTGACCCCTCGGGCCAAGAACTGGCTATTGCCGAAGTGCTTAGCGAATCTAACGATATTATTGGCGACGCAATTGTAGCGGAAAGTTCACTCGATTCCGGGCACGAATATGCCGTACGTACCGGTATCCCCGAAGGAACTTGGCGCCGTGCTTACCAAGGCATTGAACCCGCCAAAGCCACCACCAAAGTAGTGGTTGAAAGCTACGGAACCCTTTCGGCTTACTCGGTGGTAGACAAATTGGTGGCCGAAAAAGGCGGAAATGTAGACGCGGTAAGAAGCGGCCAATCCCGTGCGATTATTGCGGGCATGTCGTCTTCCATGGCGTCTAATTTAATTTACGGAAATTCCGGTGCTACGCCGGAACGCTTTACCGGATTGGCCGCGCGGTACAACGCGCTCTCCGGTGCCGAATCAAGCCGAAACGTCGTCAATGCCGGCGGTACCACCAACGGGCAAAACTCCTCTATTTACTTAGTAGTGTGGGATACGGACAAAGTGTTTACCTTTTTCCCCAAAGGGTCCAAAGCGGGCATTGAGCGGGTGGATTACGGGCTGGTCAACCACGTGGACGGCAGCGGAAACGAATTCCCCGCTTATAAAGAATATTTTGAATGGAAACTGGGCTTAGCGGTGCAGGATTGGCGTTTTGCCGGGCGTATTTGCAACATTGATGTAACCAATGTGCCTTCTACGCTAATCGACAAAATGTGCGATTTGGAAGAAAAAATTCAAAGTCTTTCTTTGGGTAAACCCGTGTGGTATATGAACCGTACCGTCAAAGCGGCACTTCGTAAATTGACCACCAACCGTTCCAACATCCAATATACGCCGGATCAAATTACGTCCAGACCGCTGATGACGTTTAACGAAATCCCGGTGCATATTTGTGATGCCATTCGCGATGATGAGGACGTAGTGGCTTAGGCCGCTTGGGGCGGATTTTAATCCGCCCGTAAGGTAAAAAGGAGAAATTATGTTATTAGATCAAAACTTGATGTTTTCGGATGCGCAGACACTCAGTTCCACGGGAGCCAGCACAAACGTGGTGGATTTGACCGCCGCAGGAAATGCAGTGCCGGGCCGGTTGGTGTTAATCGGACATGTGGATACGGCCTTTGCGGGGGCTACGCAAATAGTAGCGGCTTTGCAGACGTCGGATAAGTCTGATTTTTCTTCCGGGGTGGTTACTTTGGCTAGTGCCACGCTAAACGCCACGCAACTGGCGGATACGGAAAAAAATCTCTTTGCGTTAGCAGTTCCGGCCGGGATGAAGCGTTACTTGCGTGTGTATTACACTGTAACCGGTACAATTACCGCAGGGGCTATAAGCAGCTTTATAGCAGATGTTGTAGATATGCGCTAGTCCTACAAGAAAAATTGCGCAAAACGCATCGGGTGCCGCGTTTGGGCACGGCACCCGGACCCAAAAGGCATTTTGGGGCCTTGTTAAAACGAACTTAAGCTAGGGGAAACTCCGGCGGGGAATAAAAACGTAAAATAGAGCCGTTTTTGCGCAAAACGAGGGTTTTTGGGCCCATAACGCCCCGTAAAACCCCTAAAAAGGGGGGGGTAAAAATCACTTTTTCCCCAAAAAAGATATTTTTTATCGTCGGTAATACGACGTAGAAAAACAGGGATTTAACCCTCCCTTTATCCAAATGCCTGAAAAATTTTTTATTAAAAAAAATCAAACAAAAATTTGTATTTAAAATTAAATATAAAAATAAAAATACTTAAAATATAAATATTTTTAAAATAATAAT
>JAZNWD010000004.1:0-94315 GCA_045593185.1 Elusimicrobiaceae bacterium
TCAAAAAACGGCCTTTGCAATTAGGCAAAACAACTGTTGTCATCCCCAAGGGATGTTTCGGGGATCTTCCACGCACCGCCGTGGTTGTTGCGAAACAACGAGATCCTGAAACCTATGACCCAGACCCCGTATTACGACCTTACGGGGCGCGGCCCAGCGGTAAAGGCCGCGGTTCAGGGTGACGAGAGGGTGGGGCGTGTATTGTTGCCTTACAAAACAACATGCGTTGAAGATCCAGAAATAAATTCGGGAATATGCCTCATTACCCATCTCATAAAGTTTCATCCCTGGACTTGTTTCAGGGTCTTCCACGCATGTCGTTGTTGTCAGTCGTTCATAAAAGGGGAGTCTTCCCCCGAACCCTGCGGGCCACCAAGCACCTGTCAATGACAACGTCATGTAATATTTGTTCTTAAACCAAGCCTTGGTCTATCATACTGTCGGCCACTTTTAAGAAACCGGCAATGTTTGCCCCGGCCACATAGTCGCCTTTTTGGGCAAATTGTTCGGCATAGGTCAAACAACTGGTGTGAATATTATTCATAATGCGCTTTAAGTATGCATCTACTTCCTGTGCAGTCCAATATACGCGCATGCTGTTTTGTGTCATTTCCAAACCGCTCACAGCCACACCGCCCGCGTTAGAGGCCTTACCAGGGGAGTATAAAATGCCGGCCTGATGAAAAGCTTCCACCGCTTCGGGGGTGCTGGGCATATTGGCCCCCTCGCACACACATTTGCATCCGTTTTTAAGAAGCAGCTTGGCATCTTCGCCGTTGAGCTCGTTTTCACACGCGGTGGGGAAGGCACAATCACAGGGGATATCCCACGTTTTTTTGCCCGGGCGGAATTGCGCTTTTTTAAATTTTTTAGCATATTCTTGCACGCTGCCGCGCCGCTTGAAAACTAACTCTTTTAAGAAGGCCAGCTTTTCAGCATCGATACCGTCTTTATCGTAAATACTTCCGTCATAATCCATAAAGCCGACTACCTTTGCCCCCAACTCGTGCAGCTTTTCCATGGTATGAATACCCACATTCCCCGCGCCGGAAACGATACATATTTTCCCGCTTAATTCATCCCCGCGGGTAGCCAACATATTTTGTGCGAAGTAAGATACGCCGTAACCGGTAGCTTGCGGACGCAGCAAACTGCCCCCCCAATTGGGTTTTTTGCCGGTAAAAGCACCGGTAAAATCGTTGGTGAGCTTTTTATATTGTCCAAACATGTAACCAATTTCGCGCGCGCCGCACCCCAAATCTCCGGCGGGAATATCGGTATGGTAGCCGATATGGTGATACAGCTCATCAATAAACGCATGGCAAAAACGCATGACCTCGGTGTCCGATTTGCCGCGCGTATCAAAATCGCTCCCGCCCTTTCCGCCGCCCAGCGGCAGCGTGGTTAAACTATTTTTAAAAGTTTGCTCAAAAGCCAAAAATTTAAGCGAGTCCGCCGTCACCGAACTGTGAAATCTAATTCCCCCCTTATACGGCCCCAACGCACTGTTAAACTGCACGCGGAACCCGCGATTGACATGGATTTCCCCCTTATCATCGCGCCACGGCACACGGAAGCTGATAATGCGCTCCGGCTCCACTATGCGTTCCAAAATTTTTTCTTTTATGTAGACGGGGTTTTGGTCCAACACGGGGACCAGGGAACGTACCACTTCCTCTACGGCTTGTAAAAATACTTTTTGGGCAGCATTTTTTTGATGTGTCTGAGTTAAAAAATCGTTCAGATAGGTTTGTGTGTTCATTTTGGCCTCCTGGTACCTCTATTTAACATCTCTTTGGCAAAAATTTCAAGTCCCCCTGCCCCCAAAAATATGTTACACTACAACAGAGGGATCCTTATGAAATTAACCGCTAATATGGAAGATTACCTGGAAGCAATCGCTTTTTGCGCGGACGAAAATGGCATGGCCCGCGTGAGTGATATACGCGATATGCTTGGCGTAAAAACGCCCAGTGTAACTGGGGCTATGAAAGCCCTGGCCCAAGAGGGCTATGTCATTCACGCCCCCTATAGCGGCATTACCCTTACTGTCAAAGGCCGCCGGGCCGCCCAAGATGTTAAAAAACGTCACGCCATTTTAAAACGCTTTTTAGAAGAAGTATTAGGCGTTAATCCCAAAACAGCCGAAGAAGATGCATGCAAAATGGAGCACACCGTAAGCAAAGAAACCATGAACAAGTTGCATGCTTATCTGCACAAAATAGCCGGGGAATAATCCCCTTTGGATACCGTATGGATTCTTACCTATTAGATGACTTCAAAAGCCACATGAGTTTTGAGCGCCAGCTTTCTGCGGCCACGGTATCTGCTTACGGATCGGACGTGGAAAGTTTTTTGGAATATTGCGAGGCCAACGAACAAAACCCGCTTCACATTTCCCCCGCTTTTTTGGATCAGTACCAAGTGCAACTGCGCGAAGTGGAAAACCTGGCGCCGGCTAGCATATTTCGCAAGGTGGAAGCGATCAAATGCTTTTATAAATTTTTGCAGATTGAGCAACGTATTAAAGAAGACCCGACCCGCTTTTTAAAATCCACCAAGAAAACATTAAAAATCCCGGCCCAACTATCCCGGCAGGAAATGGACCGTTTGCTTTCTTTCCCGGCCCGCACGTTTGAAGAAATCCGCACGCTTACCATGCTTGATTTGCTTTACGCTGCCGGCTTACGGGTAAGTGAGCTAATCGGGCTGCGGTTGGAGAACGTCAATTTGGAAGAAAGATGGGTTTTGGCTTTTGGCAAGGGATCCAAGCAGCGCTTTGTTCCCATTCACGAAGAGGCCTGCCAACGGCTGCAAATTTATTTACAGGCCCGGGAGGCCAAATTCGCCCACAAAGAAGTCAGCTCCGAGCTGTTTTTAAACCGCAACGGCCGCAAATTAAGCCGCATTTCCGTATGGAAAGATCTGGCAGCGCTGGGCCGGAAGGCCAACCTCTCGCAGCCCCTTCACCCGCACTTGCTGCGCCACACATTTGCTTCCCACCTATTGCAAGGGGGCGCGGACCTACGCAGTTTGCAAGAAATGCTGGGTCATGCGGACCTGGCTACTACGCAAATCTATACTCACTTAAACGTGGCTGAGTTAAAAAATAAACACAAGAAATACCACCCGCACGGGTAGCACCCTATTTTTGGGGGGCAACGGGAAGAACCGCGTTGGGATGTTGCAATACGGCCGTTTGTTCAAACACGGTCCGTTTACTTCCGGCAAAAAAATTATATTTACCGGAACTTCGCATCAAGTACGGAAAATTCCCCAGCGGTGCCACCAATAAAAGTGAGTGCGGCGGTTCCATCCAAACCGAATTTTGCGGCGTAAGTGCAATCAGTTGCAAGGGTTTATCTTTGGGGAGATAATACGCCAGTACCCATTGAGCCGCCGGGCCGGGATAAGTCATCTGATCATAGAGCAGTAACACTTTATCATACCCCAAATCTGCCACATAATTAAATGTTTGCACAAGCCCGCTGCTATCCTGAGTGCGCGGGATGTAATTGGTGATATGTTGCCAGGTACTTCCACCCACCAATACCGCCAAAGCTACCCACCACCCGGCCCAACGGTGGGTTAAATGGATCAAAACCTCCGTTAATAATAAGTACACACTGGGCAGCAGCATCAAAAAATAACGGTCCATAAACAAATTGTGCCGGAAAGACACCCCCCAAACCACAATGATGAATACCCCTATTTGAAACCCTGCTAAAACCGCCGGCATATGTTTTTTGAGCAGCGGCCTGCCGGTATATAACAACGATATAATCCCTATGATGATAAAAATCAAAATCGATAACGAAAGCCACGGCGCCCCCAAATTAAACTCAATAATTTGCCACGAAGCTAAAATTTTAGACGTATGGAACCACCACTCCCCTCCGGCAGATTCCATAGGTTGCATGGTAAAAAATACCCATGGGATCCACAACACAAACAACAGGGCCGTACTCCAAAAAACACGGGCGCGGTATTTCCGGTACCCGCAAGCGGCAAAAAACAAAAACAAACAAGTTATAAAAAATATCCCCGCCGAAAAATAATGCGTATACGCACTGCACAACCCCAACCCCCAAAATGCCAACCACGTCTTCCAACCGACCGTTTGGGGTTGGGCCATACTCTCTATGAGGCGTAAAGCCAGCAGCGTACAAACAGCCGTCAGTAAAACCCCCAGCGAGTATCCCCTTACTACATTGCCATACTGCACGCACGCAAAAGAACTGGCAAACAACAAAGCAAGCACCGCTTTTTGGCTGCGTTCCCAACTCTTGGGGGCGGCCCACCACACCGCAGGGATTACCCCCAACGAAAATAATAAGGGGAACGCACGCAGCCACGCCGTCGTATGCGGCGTCACATAAGCCCATGCGCGCAACACAATATTAAACAAAGGCAAATTCACATCCCGCAGCAGGACCTCTTTCCACACCGTTCCGAACGGATACATAGGGTTTGCGGTCACCCACGAGTAGACTTCATCGTAAATAAACGGTTCGTGTAACGTTTGAAAGCGCAGCAATATCATCACCGCCGCCAAAAAGGTGGCGGCTGTAAACGAGCAAAATTTTACCCACTTTTGCCAACCGGTTTTCATATATTATATTGTAGCAAAAAGCAAGTTTGCCTCCTAGCAAATATGTTAAAATAGGAGTATGAAAGAATTTCCGCAAATTGATAAAAAACAACAAGCCCGTTGGCAAGCAGAAAACCTCTTCGCCAGCCCCCGCCTGCCCGGCGCCAAAAAATTTTACTGTTTAGATATGTTTCCTTACCCTTCAGGGGCAGGGTTACACGTCGGCCATCCGGAAGGATATACCGCCTCGGACATTTTGACCCGCTACAAACGCATGAACGGGTATGATGTATTGCATCCCATGGGGTGGGATGCTTTTGGTCTGCCGGCCGAAAACTACGCCATCGCTACCGGGGTACACCCGCGTATTACCACGCAAAAAAACATTGACAATTTTAGACGTCAAATCAAATCCATCGGTCTGGCGTATGATTGGTCGCGCGAAGTGGATACGACCGACCCTAATTACTACAAATGGACACAATGGATTTTCCTGCAACTGTTTAAAAAAGGGCTTGCCTACGAATCTACCGTCCCGATAAACTGGTGCCCTTCCTGCAAAACGGGGCTTGCCAACGAGGAAGTATTTAACGGCAAATGTGAACGTTGCGGACACGAAATCGAACGCAAAGCGCTGCGCCAATGGATTTTAAAAATTACCGATTATGCCGAAAAACTTTTAGAGGGGTTGGATACGTTGGACTGGCCGGAAAGCACCCTGACCATGCAAAAAAATTGGATCGGCAAATCCAACGGGGCTAACGTCCTCTTTAAATTGGACGGTTCTAACGAAACGTTAACCGTATTTACCACCCGCCCGGATACGTTGTTCGGGGCTACGTATATGGTAGTGTCTCCGGAACATCCCCTCTTAGAAAAAATTGTAACGCCACAACAAAAAGCCGCCGTGGCCGCCTATCAAAAAGAAGCCGCCAAGAAAAGCGACTTGGAACGCGGCGAACTTAATAAAGAAAAAACCGGTGTGTTTACCGGGGCCTATGCCATTAACCCCGTAAACGGGGCCAAAATCCCTGTGTGGACGTCGGACTATGTACTGATGGGCTACGGAACCGGGGCGATTATGGCTGTCCCTGCGCACGACGAAAGGGACTACGCTTTCGCTAAAAAATTCGGGCTTAAAATTATTGAAGTTATCAAGAGCGAGCAGGGCGTTGAAAAAGAAGCTTTCACCGGCGACGGCGAGCTCGTCAACTCGGGCTTTTTAAACGGGTTACACGTGCAAGAAAGCAAAGCCAAAATGATTGCCTGGCTTGAACAAAATCACTGCGGTAATGCTAAAACCACCTACAAATTGCGCGATTGGGTCTTTGCCCGCCAGCGTTATTGGGGCGAACCGATCCCGGTAGTACATTGTCCCACATGTGGCGTGGTTCCGCTGCCGGAAAGCGAACTCCCTTTGCGTCTGCCCGAAGTAGAAAAATTTGAACCTTCCGGCACGGGCGAGTCACCATTGGCTACCGTAACCGATTGGGTCAACACCTCTTGTCCGCATTGCGGGGGCCCTGCTAAGCGCGAAACCAACACCATGCCCCAGTGGGCCGGTTCTTGCTGGTATTATTTGCGCTACATGGATCCGCATAACGACAAAGCCCCCGTGGACCCGGCTATTGAAAAGGCCTGGGGCCCGGTGGATTGTTATATCGGCGGGGCGGAACACGCCGTGCTGCACTTATTATACGCACGTTTTTGGCACCGGGTACTCTACGATTTGGGCATCTTATCCCACCCGGAACCGTTCCAAAAGTTACGTCACCAAGGGATGATTTTGGCCTTCTCGTACCGAGATAAAATGGGCAACTATCACGCCTATGACGAAATTGATTTTAAAGACGGCAAAGCATTCTTAAAAACCACCGGGGAAGAACTTTCCTCTATGGTAGAAAAGATGAGCAAATCCAAAAAGAATGTCATCAATCCCGATGATATTTTAAATGAGTACGGCGCCGATGCCTTCCGCATGTATGAAATGTTTATGGGCCCGTTTGATGCTCAAAAACCCTGGGATATGAAAGGCATTGAAGGCATTAACCGCTTTTTAAAGCGCATCTACGGTTGGAGTGAAATGGTACAATTTACCACGTCAGCCGACCCTAAAAAGAGTGCCGTTTTGCTCAACCAAACCATTGCCAAAGTAGGTGACGATATTGAAAACTTACGTTTCAATACCGCTATTTCGGCTCTAATGGTATTATTTAATGATTTGAGCAAATTGCCGGCTGTAAACGAGGAAACTTTTAAAAAGTTTATCCAAATTTTGCATCCGTTTGCCCCCCATTTGAGCGAAGAAATCTGGCAAGAAAAAAACTATCCGGGCTTTGTCATACAAACTGCCTGGCCCGTGGCGGATAAATCTCTGCTGCAGGACGACACGGTAGACATGGGGGTGCAGATCAACGGCAAAGTGCGCGAACGTGTTTTGGCTCCGCGCAATGCTTCGCGCGAAGAAATCGAGCAACTTGCCCTGGCCAGTGCCAAGGTGCAAAATTACCTCAAAGAATTAGAGATTAAAAAAGTAATTGTAGTTCCCGGCCGCATGGTCAGCATTGTGGCCGCACCCAAAAAATAGGGGAAAAATTATGAAGAAAAACTGGTTATTGTTGTGCTTTTGTGTTGTATTAACCGCTTGCGCGGGTGAGAATATTGTTTACACGCCGCAAGCCCAAATTATGCCGCAACACATTAAAAAAGTAGCTGTACGCCCCATTTTAAACCGCACGGAAGTGTTTGCGTTGGAAGACAAATTTTATAACGAACTTTATGACACTTTTTTGCGCAACGGTACGTACCAAATCGTGGCGGAAAACAACGGGGCGGAAGGGGTAGTGGTTACAACTATTTCGCGTTATTTAAACGTACCTATTCAGTACGACAGCCAACTCATCCCCACCGTTTACCGTATGGATATTTGGCTCGACGTAGTGCTCATGGATAAAACCACCAATACCCCCGTTTGGCGCGAGCCCGCCTTCCTGGGCACGCAAGTATACGCCGCCTCCACGTTACCCGGCGGATTGACCGAGCAACAAGCGCGTGATTTAATTTTTGAAAAATTATCCAAAGATATCGTCAAACGCACGGTAGACGGGTTCGGTTCGGTACGTAGTGAAAACAAGAAAAAAGTAATGAATAACCCCGAATATACCACCATTACCGAAAGTTACTAATGCCCAAAATCACCGCCGAAAAACTTCACGCTGAGTTAGCCAAAGGTACTGTGGCCCCGGTCTATTTGCTTACCGGGGAAGACACCTACCGCAAAGACTTGGCCATTAAACAATTGCAAAGCGTGTTGCAGGTGGATGATTTTAATTTTTTTAGGGCGCAAGCTGTCCCCGCACAAGTAAGCGAGGCATTAGCTCAAGCCAACACCGCGCCCGTGTTTTCCAACGTACGTTTAATCATTTTGACCGGGGTGGACAAACTGCGCAAGGGTTCTAAAGAATTACAAGCCCTGGCGGATTACGTACAAAATCCGCTTACTTCCACCACCCTGGTACTGACTCACAACGATACCAAAAAATTAAAAACCGACAAATCCCTTGTGGCCCCCTGCACAGACCAAGGCCGTGTCGTTAATTTTGACGAGCTAAAAGCCGATGACCTAGCAACTTGGGCACGCCAAAAGATGGTAGAAAAAGGCCTCCAGCCGCAATTTGAAGCGGTGGATTTACTCTGCCAAAGTATTGGCAGCGAACTGGCCGCGCTGGAAAATGAAATTGAAAAAATTTATTTATTTACCGCCCAGCGCGCGGATAAAACAGTTTCCGTGCAAGACGTGCTGGCCTGCATCGGATTTAAAAAAGAAGAAAACCCTTTTGAGCTTTCCAACGCGCTTTTGGCCTGCAATAAATCCCGTGCGCTGGCTCAAATTGACACCCTTATTAACAATGGCGAAGAACCCATAGCCGTTTTAAGCAAGATGACGTATCCCATTTTAAAAATGGCCCGCATCAAACGTCTGTGGCAGGCCGGGATGTCCGCCAATGAAATCTTGCATGCAGCCGGGTTACTGCCGTGGGAAAGCCGCCTGGTAAATAACGCGCGCAACTTCCCTTCCTCCAGCCATTTTTTAGCCACGCTAAATAAAATTATCCAAGTGGACGGCGGCTTTAAATCCGGCGCCAACTTGGATCCCAAAACTACCTTAAAGGCCATTGTGCTAACCTTACTAAGATAAACAAAAACCCCCGGGCTTCTCGGCTCAGGGGAAAGTAGAACAATAACCAGCTTAGCTAAGTTATTTCCATTGGGGTACTAAGTTTTTATCGGAAGCTCCGCCTTCAACCCAACCATTCAAACCATTAGCATCCCCATTTCTGCCGGATAAGGTACCCCCACGTAGAATGGTCCCATCTGCTTTAACGGCAATGGCCAAGGTTTGATTGTTATAAGCTCCGCCATCACGGACAGCCTTAAAAGCAATAAACTCGTCAGCACCGGATCCTCCCACATGGCTGGTAATTATCCAGCTATTGGTTTTAATGGTGTCCGTAGTGCCTGCAGAAATGTCCGGGAAGGTCAAGTCCAAATTATTTAAGTTTTGAGTGAATTCATTTTGGGACATATAGTAGATTTGTTCCGCGGTGGCTAAGTCGCCCAATACTTGCATCGCTTCAGCAGCGCGGGATTTTTCTACTGCTTTGGTATATTGGGGCAGGGCTACTGCGGCCAAGATACCGATAATGAGCACTACTACGAGTAGCTCAATTAACGTGAAACCTTTCTTCATTTTGAGTCTCCTTTTTCCTACAAGTTTAATTACAAAAGCGATTAGCTTTTTAATATAGTGTAGCATATTTTGAAAATTTTGATTAATTCCATTAATCAAAATCAACTCACTACACTCCCAGCGGAATGGTAAACCAGAAAGTAGCTCCCTGGCCAAGCCCGGCGCTTTCCACGCCGATTTCTCCGCCGTGCGCTTGGATAATTTCCTGCGCGATGGAGAGCCCCAGCCCCCAACCCTGTTTTTTAGCGGTGCGGTCCACATCGGATTGGTGAAATTTTTGGAAAATCTTATCTTTTTCGCTATGTAGCACGCCCGGCCCATTGTCAATAAGTTTAAACGTCAGCCAATTATCCTGCACGTAAAACCGGGCTTCCACACGTCCGCCTTGCGGGGCAAATTTAATGGCATTCCCCATTAAGTTGTTAATCACCTGCGAGATACGGAACCGGTCCGCCACTACCGTTACTTCTTGCGGATATTCGTATTTCTGCAAAAAAATCCCTTTCTTTTGCGCACTTACATTTTGCAAGGCCACCACATCGTTTAAAAGCGCGTTAAAATTAAACGCTTGCTTATCCATTTTGAACTGGCCGGACTCAATACGGGAAATATCAATCAAATCCGCCATAAGCATGTTCATGTTATCGGTAGCTTTCAAAATATTATTAAGGGCTTTTTGATCGTTATTTCCCCCTCCGTTGGTAGTGTTGCGGTCCATAATAAGCACCGACGTAAACCCCTGAATGGCCGAGAGCGGCTGGCGCAAATCGTGCGCGGCAATGGACATAAATTTTGAACGGATTTCGTTTAAACGGTTAAGTTCCTGGTTGGAAAGGCGCAACTTTTCCACCATACTTTCCAACATATTTACCTTACCGGAAAGCTGCATTTGCAAGTTGGCAATTTGTTGTTGGTAGTTATGTTCTGCTTTCATAATGGTACGGTTCATTTTGCGCAGAACAAATTTGCGGGTAATCCAATAGGTCAGCAGGGCAATAACGGCCACAATAAGTAACGAATAAGAAAGTAAAATTTGTGTTGTAGACATGTTATCTCCCCACGGCATTTGCCGTGCGTATTATATTTTCCGCCGCAATACTTCCTTCGCGCAGTATTTGTACTTCCTCTTTGGTACAATCCACCACGCTAGAGGCCGTAGGCGTCAACGTCCCCTGCGTTAAAATCAAATCCACTTGCCCGGCAAAGGTATCCGCCACTTCTTCCGCTCGTGTTAACACGGGCTGGCCGTGCACATTGGCACTGGTAGAAGCTAAGGGCATGGACATCTTTTTCAAAATCTCTTGCAAGGCATCTAGGGCCGGCACCCGCAGGCCTAGTCCCGCAGCTTGGCGCAAAAGCGGTGCCCCTTTTTCATTGGGCGGCACAATCAGTGTAATTCCGCCCGGCCAATAGGCCTGTGCCAAACGCAAGGCCTGCGGCGAAAATTGCCCCACTTGCCGGGCCTGTTCCATCCCTGCTACCAACAATTGCAACGGCTGCTGCGCAGGGCGGTTTTTAATCCGGTAAATTTCTTGCACGGCACTTTCACAAAACGCCCCCGTTCCCAGGCCATACACCGTATCCGTTGCAAACACGGCTACAGCCCCGTGGCATAATGCGTCCGCCACCCGTTCAATTTGCGCGGGCGTAAGCGCAGGCATTTCATAAATCTTCGTCGGTTTCATACTCGTTTTCCTGCGCGTCAAAGCAATCTATAATCAGTACAAATTCGCCCTGCACTTTCTTTTTTTGAGCAAATAATTTTGCCAGTTCGGCCGCCGTACCGCGAGAGTATTCTTCATACACTTTACTCAGTTCCCGCGCGGCTACTACCGGGATATTTTCCCCCAAAGTGGCGGCAATTAATTCTAGCATTTTAATGACCCGATAGGGGGATTCATACACTACCACCGGGTGATGCAATTGGGCAGCCCCTTGTAAAAGTTTAGCCGCCTTGCCGGGTTTACGCGGTAAAAAACCTAGGAATGTAAACGCTCCGCCCGTCAAACCCGCCCCGGCCAACGCACACGCCACGGCACTGGGCCCCGGCAACGAAGTGACCGCCACACCTGCCGCCACGGCTGCCCGCACCAACTTCCATCCCGGGTCCGATATACAGGGCGTACCGCAATCACTTACCAAAGCACAATTTTTGCCGGCTTGCAGGGCCTCTAAACAGCGTTGTACGGAACGTTCGTCGTTTTCGTTGTAGCGGTAGAGCGGTTTGTGAATGTTAAAATGAGTCAGCAGCGTTTGCGTGCGGCGCGTATCTTCGCACAGCACACCGTCACACGCTTGCAACACATCCAGTGCGCGCAGCGTAATATCGCGCAAATTACCAATGGGGGTAGGGACGATGTAGAGCATATATAGATTGTATAAAATTATAGCGGCCGGCGATTAATGCCGGCCGCGTTGGGTTAAAATTCCTGATACACTAACATTCGCCCGCGCGTAAATTTAACTTCAAATTCATTGCCGGTCGTTTGATTGCTCAAACTGCGCGTAGTGCCTAATTCCAAGCGGGCACGGTTTAACGGATATTTAAGCCCTTTTAACGTTACATTTGTACACGTTTCTAGCGGGATAATGCTGACCCGTTTATCCGGGCGACATTCAAAAACGCCCCCGCTCACTAACGGGTACACCACCCGGCGTTGACCTATCAAACGGATATCTAATTTATCGGCCCATTTGGCACACGTGAGTAAATTGCCGATAGAAAAATCCCACCGTTTGCCGATAAAGTCCACCAGGGTTACCCCCGGGAATTGATGTTCAACCGCCCAGTGGAGTGCTTTTTCTAAATCTGTATTTTCCTGCCAAGAAATATGAATGGTACGGGCTTGCAAATACTTTTGGGCTTCGTCGGAGGCAGAGTCCAAATCCCCAATAAGGGCATTGGGCCACACGGCAGCTTGCAAGGCATGATTAGCCCCGCCGTCCACTGCCAAAATGCAGCTGGCTTCTTTAGCAAGTTTGCGGAGTAATGCCCGCGGCACGGCCGCCCCGTTACCGATCAGTAATAGAGGATATATTCTCATCTTTGGGCTTCCTTAATAATAGTAATATAATTAAGCTTACCACAACTCCCACATAAAAGGAATCGATATTTTGTACTAGTTTGTAAGCAGGCAGCCAATGCCACACCGTCATAGCTGTGGCACTGGCTAGGACGGAGCCCACAAATAACCGGTCGCTAATTCGGTTAGGAGTCAAATATCCCATCAAAATCGGAACCAGCAAACACGCCGAGAAATACGACCCAAACACCAACCAAATCTCTTTAAAACTCCCGTGAAAAGCCCGTGCCATCCCAATTGAAAACGCCCCCACAATAAAAATAGAAATCCGGTTGGAAAGCACCACATTTTTAAACCGGTAGCGCAGCAAATCAAAACTAAGGGTATTGGCCGCAATAAATAAAAACGAATTGAGCGTTGAGAGAATGATCGACAAAATTCCCGCTACAAAAAACCCGCGCAATCCTACCGGCAAAAGTTGAATAGCGTAGTAAAAATACGCCTCCCCCGGCTGCGCTTGCGGCAATACAGCCCGGGCATATAGGGATCCTGTCGTCGTGCACAAATCAAACAAAAACCAAATAACCGTGGAAATCAAAATCCCTTTTTGCACTACTTGCGGGGAGCGGGCCGCAAAACAGCGTTGATAGAAGCTGGGGTCAATAAGCGTAGACAGTGCTATAAATCCCCACACGCACGTAGCCAGCCAACTATTTCCCCCCGTTAGCGTAAAGTGACCGGCGGGTAAATGGGCCTTTAGAAACGAGAGTCCCCCAAAACTTTGCACCGAAAATACGACGACCATGGCCACCGCGCTGCACATCACAAAAAATTGTACCAAGTCCGAAAATACGACGGAGCGAAATCCGCCCCACGCCGTGTAAAGTCCCACAAACAGCGTGCCCCATATCATCCCGCTAAGCACACTTATGCCAAACACCATGTGTAAAAACATCCCCAGCGACAGCACATACACCACCGGCGCAATATAGCAAAACGTCAGCACGGCCGTCACTTTGGCCGATTTAGGGCCAAACATTTGGCGGGTTAAATCCGGCAAAGTAAACGAGGCATATTTTGCAAGCCGCTTGGCAATAAAAAAGGCAAATATCAAATACGCCGCATACCAAAATACACCCTGCGTCACAAAATTAAAAATACCGTAATTAAAGGTAATTTCATTGACGGCAAAAATGCCGCCGTACCACGTAGCCACCATGGTAAATACAAATAGCGGAAGCGTCAGCTGGCGCCCCATTAAAAGGTAATCCAGCGCGGAGGGTCTGTCGTTTTTTCTTCTCAGCCGCCACGAGCCGTAAAACGCCGCTATCGCCGTAGCCACAAGCACCCCGGCAAATACCGCCCAATCCAGCGGCTGAAAATAAGAAACAGTTTTTAACTCAGTAAGCATCTTCTTATATTACATCCCCGGCCATAGGCCGGGGGATATTTTCAAAAAGTTTTCACGTGAAAACTTTGTTAGTTTTGCAAGTTACCACAGGTAGTAGGCGGGTATCAAAAGTAGCAGTGAAAGCCCTACCAAAATAACTTCCAACTTGATAAACCACCTAAGCCACATGGGGTACGAAATCCCCGCCAAGGCCAAAGCGCCCATAGTGACCGGGGCCGTGGGCAAAATGGGGTTCCCCCACCCGTCGCCAAATTGGAAGGCCAAAATGACCGTCTGGCGTGAGACGTGCACCAAATCCCCCAGCGGGATCATAATGGGCATCGTCAATACGGCTTGGCCGGAACCTGACGGCACAAAGAAATTAAGAAACGTCTGCGTTAGAAACATCGCCCACGAAGCCACAATCGGGTGCAAGTGCCCCACCAGGTGGCTCATGGCATTTAGGAACGTATCCAAAATGTGTCCGTTGGTAGCAATGACTACAATCGAACGCGCCAGCGCCATTAAAATACATACGCTGACCATGGATTTGGCACCGTCAATAAATGCGTTGCTGGTCTCGTCCACGGTGAGCCCGCCAAAGTACGCACTGGCAATAGAAACCCCCACAAACACCGCGGCAATTTCGATCATATACCATTGATAGCGGATCACACCGTAAAACAACGCCACCATCCCCAGGGTAAAGGCCAAGATAACCAACTTATGGGCGCGGGTAAGCTTGTAATCCGTATCCGGGATTACATCGTTAATGATGTTAAGTTCTGCACGTTTTTCCAAATCCATTTGATAGGTTAAACTTTTGGTGGGGTTTTTGCGTACGCGTTCGCCATACCAGCTAAAAAACCCGGCCACAATGGACGTAAACACAAACCACACCACCAAGCGGTATTGCCAGCCCGAATACATGGGAAGCTGAGCAATGCTTTGCGCAATCCCTACGGTAAAAGGGTTTACAAATGCCGAGGAAAACCCGGTAAACGCCCCGATAAAGGGTAAGCTCATCCCCACTACCGTATCGTACCCTAATGAAAGGGCCAACGGGATAAAAATAGGGATAAAGATGAGGGTTTCCTCCTCCATGCCAAACATCGCTCCGCAAATGGAAAACAAGAAAATACACACCGGAATAAATAGCTTGGTCCATTTAGGATGCGTGGAAAAAAACGCACTGATTTTTTTGATAACCGTATGCACGGCACCGGTACGCTCAATAATGGTAAACAAGGCCCCTACCACCAAAATGAAGGCAATAATTTCGGCACACTCGGTAAAACCTTTTACCGGCGCGGCGAGAATGTCTCCAATTCCTTGGGGGGCTTTGGCTACGGGGTGGAAGGAGCCCGCCACCGCCATGGTGCGCCCGGCTTCTTCGATACGGTCATACTGGCCTGTGGGTAATACCCACGTAAGCATGGCCACGGTGGCCATGATAGCAAATACCAAAAAATAGGTATTGCACAACATCCGTTTGGCTCTGCTAAACGAATGAACAACTGCTTTTCTCATTTCTTTTTGTTTTCCTCTTTTTTGTACTGCTTGTTTTTATAAAACGCGTCCGATCGGCTCAAACAAAATAAATGCGAAGGAACGCAAAAATAGCACCCTACCACCCGGTAAAATACGGCGGTATTAAAAACACAAAACTTAGTATGTACATCAAAATAAGCAGCGGGGCAATCCATTTGAGCCACCGCCCAAACCCGATACGCGCAAACCCAATAGCCGCAATGGTGACCGGATCGGTCGGCATGGTGATATTGAGCCAGCTTCCGCCCAGCTGAAAGGCCAATACCATGGTTTGGCGCGTAATGCCGATCAGGTCTGCCAACGGGGCCAACACCGGCATGGTCAATACCGCTTTGCCGGAACCGGACGGGATAAAAAAGTCAATAACCGTTTGTAACATCATAGCCGCCCACGAGGCACAAATGGGATGCAAGTGTTTAATTGCTCCGCTCATCCATTCCAACATAGTATCTAAAATATGCCCGTTATTGGCAATAATGACTATGGCTTGCGCAAAACACAGCAGCATGGCAATTTCCGCCATACCGCGCACCCCGTCAAAAAAAGCATCATTAAATTGTTGCATGCCCATTTTGCCTAAAATGCCGCACAAAAAACCAACCCCCAAAAACAGGGCTGCAATTTCGGTAATGTACCACCCTTCCGCTTCCAGGTGGAGCATCTGCATTAAATCCAGCCCCCACATATTGTTGATAAACGCGCAAATTTGCGGTTTGAGCACCCCAATAATCAAGCACACCATGCCCAAGCCGAAGGTTGCCAACACCCACTTTTGCCGCCGGGTAATATGCGTATCGGTTTTGGTAAGTTTTAGCTCTTTGCGTTTAATTTCATCGAATTCATACGTTAAACTGGCTTGCGGATTTTTGCGGATTTTACGTGCATACAAGCACATCCATGTAATTACCACCGCGGTACAAACCGCCCAAATAAGCAACCGATACCCCAACCCGGAATAAAGCGGTACTTGCGCAATCCCCTGTGCAATCCCCACGGTAAACGGGTTGGTAAAGGCCGCCGCAAACCCGACGCCGGCCCCTACAAACGGAATAGCCGTTCCCAAGGCAGAGTCGTACCCTAACGACAGCGCCAACGGGATAAAAATGGGAATAAAGATGAGGGCTTCCTCGCACATGCCAAATGTGGCCCCACACAAAGAAAATACAATGAGCCCCAACGGAATAAACAAGAAACGCAACTTGGGTTTACGTTGAAAAAACTCGCTGGCGGCACCAATACCGGCCGTAATAGCGCCCGTTTTTTCCACCACCGAAAGCACTCCGCCGATTACCAGCAAAAATACAATCACTTCCGCCGTTTTAGAAAAACCCTGAATAGGAGCTTTTAATACGTCAAACGGCCCTTGCGGCGCACGCTCTACCGCGTGGTACGTGCCGGACACAACCATTAAGCGCCCGTCTTTCTCCACCCGGTCATACGAACCGCTGGGGACGATCCACGTCATTGCCGTAACTACTACGATAATGCCCAAAATAATGGCAAAGGTATTGAGTTTAATTTTGCTTAAAATGCGCGACATTTTCCTTTTTCCCTTATTGCATATATGCTACAAACACAGATGTATATTTTACTATTTCTGCACGGGCTTGTGTTTCAAAATTTTATTGGATTTTTTAAGCGCCTTCTGGGCCGGTTTCCACCCACCGGCGGCAGCTTGCTGCAAGTAGATCTGCGCGGTTTGGGGTTGGCCCAGTGCCTGTTCGATTAAGGCAATGTGGTAGGAAATTTCGGGATTGGCCTGCACAAATTGCGCCGGAAGAGCGCGCATTAAATCCGATGCTTGCTCGTAACGCCCTTGCTTGTACAAAATCCAGGCCTGGGTATCTATGAGGGAAGGATCTTGGGGCCACACGGCTAAAGCCCGGGCACTCAAATCCGCCGCCTCATCGAGCCGTTGCCCACGCTGAGCCAGCGAATAAGCCAACAAATTAAGCGCCGAAGCATTGCGCGGGTTTTGCTCCAACAATACCGCAACTTCCTGCTCCATGGCACGGTATTTTTTTAAACCTTCCAACGTAAACGCATACTGCAGGCGCACTTCGGAATTATCGGGATATTTTTGAACTAGCGGAGCCAACACGCGGGCAGCATGTTTGTATTGTCCGTCTTCATACAGAGCAACGGCATACAAATAGGCCGCTTCTGTATTGTCCGGAAATTGTTTATAAGCAGCCGCCACGGTTTGTAAACTTTCCCGGGGGCGATTTAATTTGCGCTGATAATAACTTACCTGGATCTGCTTGGCCGGGGATTGGGCATAATCGTGCGTATCTTGCAAATAAGAAATAGCTTGTTCATAATCGCCGCGCTCCTCGGAAATAAGGGCCAAAAAATGCCCGGCCGGTAAACTGCCGTTATCATCCTGCTTAGCACGGATAAAACATTGTTCGGCGCGCTCAAAATCCCGCACTAATACGTACACGGCCCCCATCTGCGCCCAAGTTTGTGCATTGGAAAACCCCATTTTTTCCAATTCTTCCAACTCGTGCAACATAAAGAAATATTGATTGGTTTTTTCGTACACGCTGACCCGCCCTAAACGGGGTTGCACATTAGCGGGGTCTGCCTTGACCGCTTTATTGAATGCCTCCAACGACGCCGGGAAATTTTGATGATAAAAATACATCCGGCCCATTTCACTGTAAATATCCGAAGCCATCATCGGGCGCGCTTGCGCCAATTCCTCCAACGTTTGGGCCGCTTTGTCGGGCTGCGTAGCGGAAAGGACGGTAATGTACTGAAATAAAATCAGGTCATCTTCCGGGGCCAGTTGCGTTGCTTTTTCGTAGGCCTCAATAGCTTGGGCGCTATTCCCTTTGCGCCATTGATACGCGCCGTAAACGGCCCAGGCCTCCGGGTCTTGCGAAGCGTCCTCTATAAAATCAGCATACTGGTCGGCCAGTTCCAACACGTCAACGGCCAGGGCCTCGGAAACTAATTGTTGTTTAATGTAAGGGGAATTGGGGGCCTGTTTAAGCGCGCGGCGTAGCTTGGCAAAGCGGCTCGGGTCGGCACGGCGTTGGGCGTAGGCAGCATCCAAGAATGTGTTAAATAGTTGCGATTCTTGACGGGCCTCTTGGCTGAGCGGCAACGCAAAATTGCACGTCCCCATGGATAAAAAAATACTGAAAAGAAGGATTTTCTTCATAATGTTTTCCCCAAAAGCAAGGCATCGGCTCCGTCGCTATAAAAACGAGTGCGCACCGAACGTTTCACAAAACCTGCTTTTTTGTATAATTCAAGGGCCGCCACATTATTGGCATTTACTTCCAACGTAACTTCTTGTGCACCTTGCGCGGATAAATGATCCAATGCGTGCACCAGTAACCGATAACCGATCCCCTGCCGGGTACACTGCGGGCAAACCGCTAGATTTAAAATTTCATATTGACCTGCGGCCCCACGCAACACAATAAAGCCCACTACCCGCCCCCCTTCTTGCGCACACTGAATGCAAGAAGTGGGTTGTGCAAACTCCCCTTGCCAATCCCGCAAGGTCCAATGCGCACTGAAGGATTGGGACTTATCTAGCTGTTCCAACAAAGCGGCTTGCTGGGGCTGGGCAGGAGAAATAATCATTTGGGCTCCACCAATTCAAAACGGGCCGGTTTTAGATATAAGGGCTCTAAAGCGTTGTGCCGCCAACGCGGATCTTGGCATAATTTGATAAGCGTTTGAGGCCGCACACGGCAGTCTTTATAATCGGCAAATGTGTACGCATTTCCCAAAAGTTTATCTAGCGGCAGAAAATCTTTGTCCGTTCCCGCCACAAACAAGGGGCTGTTATAAGCCGCCAGCTGGGCCACAAGTTCTTGCTGGCTAAGCCACTGGGGCCCCGCGTTTTTATCATCAAAAATCTGTAAAAAATATTCTTCGCGAAAAGCGTGTAACACCACCGCCACAGCCCCCGCCGGATGCACTTTTTGCCATGTTTTAAAACGGCGGGACTGAACCACTTGGGCATAAATGACTTCAAACAAAGTAGCGCCGTACACTTCACTTTTATTTAAAAATTGCATCATGGAAGCAAACGTAAGCGCAATGCGAATGCCCGTAAACCGGCCCGGGCCGCGAATGATAAAAATGCGTGATACGTCTTGCAATTGCGCGTGCGCTTTTGTAAACAGCACCTGCAACGCAGGAAATAAAAGCTTCTCTTGCTTGATCCCTTTGCGACGCAAAGCATATAACTTCCCGTCCTTTTCAACCCCCAATAGCAAGGGGGAGGCGGACGAATCCATTACAAGGGTGCAGCCTGGCATAAGGCCTCCAATAAACGGCAAGATACCGGCCCGAAAGCGGATAACTCAAGGGTACGGGTATCTGCCTGCTCTAACACAAAATTCATTTCCAACCGGTCCGCCGGAAGCATGCGTTCAATCGGGCCCGGCCATTCCGCCAAAATGATGGCGCGTTCATCTTCCAACATTTCCTCAAAGCCCAGGTTTAACACTTCCTCTGCTTCCAAGCGAAATAAATCAATATGAAACAGGACCGTCTTCTTATTGCAGTACTTTTTCATCAAACTAAAACTGGCACTAGTGGGCGAGCTTTTAAGCCCCAGCGCTTGCGCTACGCCTTTAACGAACACCGTTTTCCCCGCCCCGATAGGACCGCGCAATAATATAATTTCCCCGCCCTTGAGCACACGCGCCAAGGCGGCGGCCAAAGCCCATGTTTGCTGCGCGGAAGAAGAATGAAGGGTGGCTGTTTTCATAAGCAAAATTTAACGTACGGTTTTGATACAAACGGTTCGGCCGTCGGGCAAAGTTTGGCGGTCTTGGTTGCTGGGATCCAGGGTTTCTTTTTTATCCACCAAAAACATATACTTATATTCCCCGCTTACCAGCGCCACGGACGTTTCAAAATAGCCCTTTTTGTAAGGCGTAAGCAATATGGGGTCTTTCCCCCAACGGTTAAAATCTGCTACCAGTTCGACCCGTTGGGCCCCCGGCGCGGTAATGAAAAACTTACGGTATTTGATATCCGTATCATAGGGAAGAGAACGGACAGCCACCCGTTGATACATGTCTTCTTTATTGAGCGGCGCTACGGCCGTAGCACCCGTAATGGTATCGGTTACATAGTCGTAATATTCCTCGGCCACGGTAAAGAAACAAATTAAAGTGCCTACCAACAGCAACAAAAACAGCGCGAAAAGCCCGCCTTCCCGTTTAGTTTTGTTCATCTAAAAAACTCCGTACATACAAAGTGGCCCCGTATTGCCGGGCTAAATTTGCCAAAGCATTTGTATCTGCGCCGGTATTTTCCACACAACTTAAAATCACTTTTTCAAAACCGGCTTCCACACAATCACGCAAGAAGCAAAGCACGTCATCATAGGCATCTGCATATTCGGGTTCCGGGCGGACCAGTTTGAGCCATTTTTCTTCGGTTTCCGCATTGACACTTATATTGACGATATCCACCACCCGGCGTAAATCCGCCACAATGGATTTGTGATTGATCCGACAGCCCAACCCGTTGGTATTCAAGCGAATTTTAAAAGGTGGAAACTTGGCCTGTGCCTGCCACCCCTTTAAGGTTTGTGCAACATATAAGAGCACATCCAGGCGCATGGTCGGTTCCCCATACCCACAAAAAACTACTTCCTCAAAAGGAGTTTTCTGCAATTCTTGCTCCAACACACGTAAAATTTCAGGCGCGGTAGGTTCATGCCCCTGTAAATTTAAATTATTCCCATGGAAATTCATGTTCCATTTGGTTTTAATGCAAAAAGCACATAAGTTGGGGCAACGGTTAGTAATATTCAAATAAACATTATTCCCGAACCGATACACGGTTTTAGGTGTATTTTGGGTCATAAAATCCTCTTACTTTTATTATAGCAATTTGGATAAGGTCCCGTACGAAAGGGCCCAGGCCATTTTAGGTCCAAAGACCCTCGCTATTTTGTGCAACTTTATCATATACTAAAAGTAAGGGCATCCCTATGAAACGCATTTTATTGATTTGTTTAATGCTGCCGTTACTAGCCCAGCCATTATGTGCGCAGGGAGGCAGACTGCGTGGTTTGGCCAAGGCAAAAAGGAACGGCCGCGTTGTGAACGCAAGCAAACTTTCTCAAAAGCAAGTTACACGCGTATTGAGAAAGCGCACCGCCCGTACGTTTGATCAGGCCACCACATTGCGGCGTTCTATGCAGGACCCTCGCCCACTTCCTTTCTTCTCTGAACCTATTGTAAAGACACAACGCACGCAACACCTGGACGCTAAAGAAATATATCCTGATAAATCTTTTTTGACTAATTCCCGCCAAGTAGCTGATTACATGGCCGCAGAAAGCAACCGGTTGATGCTTAAAGACTTATACAACATCCAAACCCTTTGGAAAAAAATAGATGAAAATTTGCCCAAGCTGGAACAAATTGCCCGGCAATCTCCGCAACCTGTACATTTTGCTGAGTGGATAAGCCAACAAATTCCGGAACAAACCAGCATGTTATTTGTGGGAGAAGAACACGGATATTATGAAATCCGCGAGCTGGTTTCCGACTTGCTGACCTTATTGCGAAAGAAATACCCCAACCGAGAAATTATGTTATTCACAGAATTTCTGACGGAAGATTTTCAGTGGTTCGCAGACGCGGTGGATCCGTTTGATCCCCGGAATCTTTATGTTCCTATTTGGCAAAATGCACTGAAAAATAATATTCCGGTAATTGGGTTGGAACCTTTGTTTGTGTTGGAAAACCGCGGGGAGGTAACTATTAAAGCTCCCAACGGAAAGACCCGGGATATTAACCAATGGATTCAACGGGAAGGTATCCGCCTACGCAACGAACGCTGGAAACAAACGCTGCAACGCTACCGTGCCCAACACCCAGATGCTTTGTTTGTGGTATACAGCGGGACCGGACATAGCTTGTACTATTATCCTTTTTCTCTCTCCCAGCAATTCCCAGCCGAACACGTATTTGTAACCGCTTTGTATCCGGATAAACATTCCACAATACAAAGTAACGGCTTCTTAAAAATTGCAAAGGAATCCTCTGAATCGTTCCAGGGACCTTTGGAACGGTTGACCAACGGGGTGGAATTCCCACAACCGATGTTGCACTTTAAGGACCCGGCTCTCTCAAATTTGGTGGGTTTTAACATCCGCTTCAAAGTTCCGGTCAATTTGGAACGCTACCGTTTTGAACACGGTTTCTGATTCAAACACGCCTACCTTGCACTAGTCAAATCAAGCGGAAAATAATAAAATGTAAGAAGGGAAGGGTGGCCGAGTGGTTTAAGGCGTCAGTCTTGAAAACTGATGTAGGGGCAACTCTACCGAGGGTTCGAATCCCTCCCCTTCCGAATGTTTTCTTATAAAAAAGCCCTACTTCGTTGTTGTTCGTTTGCTTGAATACATCGGCGCTGCCGCGCCGCTGCGCACAGTATACTGCGCAAACTCACGCCTAGAATTAGGGCTTTTTTCGTTGAAAACCCGTTACTTCCTATTACTCTACTTTCCTTGGGGCTTAATTTTTTGAAGGATGGAACAACACCAACTGCTTGGTGTTGCGTAGGGATGAGAAGCCCGCAGGAATGTTTTTGTTTGAGGGGCGAGCCCGAAAGGCAAAAACCGCGAGGGTGGGCCCGGGCAAAATTTCCGTCAGGAAATTTATGCAGGGCGAATCCCTCCCCTTCCGTATAGTCAAACGCCCCGGGCGTGAGCCCGGGGCGTCTCATTTAGAAGAATTTAATTATTCGTCTCTTGCAAGAACAATATCCACACGACGGTTTTGCGCACGGCCTTCTTCCGTATCGTTGGAGGCAATCGGCATAGACGAGCCCGCCCCATAAATACGAATCTTATTAGTGCACCCGCGTGCCACAAGCGCTTGCGCCACAACACGAGCCCGGTCTGTGGACAAGTCCTTGTTGTATTCTTCGGATCCGATATTATCGGTATGGCCTTCTACAAAGACTACCGTACCGGGATGGGCTTGGATATCGGCCATTACTGCGTCCATTTTGTTCATGTCCGGATTAAGCTCTCTGCTATCAAACTTAAAGTTGGCCGCTTCCGCAATAGTGTGACGTGTAATGACTTTTTCCGCCGGGACGGGGGATTGTTGTTCAACAATCCCCACGGCCACTGTAGATTTTTCTTGCTGCGGAGCCGTTTTGTGGCAGATAAAACATCCTGTCATTAAAACGGAACCTAACAATACTAAAACTTTCTTCATGGTATATTTCTCCTTCTCTACCAAGTATACGCTAAACCAATGTTGCCATAGCAATTGGCGGATTTATTGTTAACACCCGCATCCAAATTGCCGAACAGGGTCCAGTGGTTGGTCAGTGCGTAGCTCACGCCCACTTGACCACTGAAGTAAGTGCGGCCCAGCTCAGCACTGATGATTTCCATGCGCGTACCCGGCAGGTTGAAAGACATATGCAATTTAGCATAATCCCCACCGATGAACTGTTTGACGGCAGCAGAACCATACCAGCGGAATTTTTGGCCTACTTTACCGTCTAACTGTACACCTAAGCGTGCTTGCGTGTTGAATTGATTTTTGCTTTCTACATGCAAGTTAAGCGCATCTGCACCCGTTTCCGTGAAGGATTCCATATGAGCGTAGTTGCCTAACACGCCTACGAACGGTTTCAAACTCAACCAATCATAGAGGGCAATATTGTAACCGCCTTCTAAATCCAAAGCTAAGTTCATACCGTGGTATTTGCCTCTCGCAGAACGGGCCATGAAGTCAATGTTGCGTTTCCCTTTGTAGGTTTGATACCCGCCGAACAAGGTCCCTTTGAAGACCCAGTTGCCGGGCATATAACCCGCATAGATACCTAACGAAGTATCTTCTATGTCCATGCGATCATTGTGTTGGCGTAAGTCGCTCTTGCCACCACCCCCATAGACACCCAACAAGACTTCATCGGACGAGCGGTCATAACCGACTAACACACCCGTCATGTTGTTGGTGAAGCGCGGCGAATTCTCATCCGCATACACTTTATCGTATTGGCTGTAATATTCCGCCCACACGTTATCGTGGCAAGTGGGGCATTCACCCGCGGACGGATTGCGCTTGGCAATGCGGTCATACACATGGGCCGTCTTGGCATTGAACAAGGTGGCTAATGCGCTGTTGGCATAGAGCACCCCGCTCAAATCATTCAATGCTGATTTGAGTGTGGAATTCCCGTTGATGAGAGTTACACCCGACGGGTTCAAACCACCCAATTGTTCCAATTGCAAGAGGGCGTTGGTAATATCACCGCCAAAGCCCGTAGAAACGGCATCCATTGCCTGAGCCACATGCCCTTGGTTGCGAGACAAGTCTTCCTCCGCAGTAGCGTGACTTGTGGCTTTACGCTTAGCCGTTAAGAGTACTTTGGTTGGATCGCTATAATCCAATTCCACATCAATACGGCTGGCATCATAGTCCGCAATCGTACCATCATAGGTGAATTCACCCGATACGTCGTCTGCGGTGATGATTTCAAATTCTTTCCATTCAAAGTAGCGGCCATTCTCGTTAGATACAGTAAGGTTGGCACCACTTTCAATAGTGGCGTTCCCTCCCGTGATAACGATCTTGTCGCTAGCGGGGGTTTCGTTAATTTCAATAGCCGTTGTGCTGCCGCTGTTGAAGTTCACGTTCCCCGTGATCGTGAGCGTATCCACACTATTACCGGGGGCAATAGTGCCGCCTTCATTTACGTTTACGGTACCGGTAATGTTACCGTTACCGCGTAAAGTAGCACCGTTGTTGACGTTAAGTACAGTGGCCGTCAAATCACGGTTGGCCGCGAATGTGCCGGCGTTAATATCCGCTTGGGCAGCGGTGAAACTGTTGTCCTTTACGTTCAACACAGCGTTGCCGCTTTGTCTAAAGGTGCCCAACGTGTTAATTGCGTTAAGGTCGGCATCGGTCGTATCGTTAAATTCAACCGTGGTACCGGCTTCACCGTTAACTGTGTTGTTAATATTGCCCGTGTTACCAATGAGCGTTCCGCCGTCTACATAGGTATCCCCCTCGTAACCGTTGGAAGCCATGGCAAGGGTCATTGTACCGGTACCGGTTTTGTGGAAGTCTTTGGCCGCACCAGTAGCGGTATTTAAGGTTAAGTCCGCGGTGTTATCTACGGTAATATCATCCGTAGCCGCCAGACCTTTCAAGACGTTATCTAACGAAGTAGCATCCGTGACCGCAAGTATACCGTCATGAAACAAAACCTCGCCTGTGCTGAGGTTAGATGCGCTGGCTACCGTTAAGGTAGCGCTGTCAATTAGCGTACTACCCGTGAACGAGTTGTTACCTTCCAAGGTAGTATCTGCAGTTACTTCTACGTTCCCTGTACCGGTAATGTTGCTTGTACCGGTAGAGGCCACGTCAAAGACGAGCGTGCCCGCATTGGCAATTTCGTTAGAGGCAAGCAGATTACCCGCCGCACCGCTAATTGTACCGTTGTTAACGATATCCGCAGCGGTAATGGTACCATCGTTGGTTACCGTGCTATTGTTGGTAACCGTCGTCGCGCTGATAGCGGTGTTGTTGGTCAAGTCGGCATCGTTGGTCACAGAACCCTGATCAATGGCATGGTCTGCCACTAAATCGTCAGTAATGTAGGTATCCCCCGTACCGCTGATGGTATTTTGCGTAGCACCCCCGGCAAGGTTTAACGTGCCGTCGTTGGTAACCGCACCGTTCAAGTAGTCAGCAGCCGAATTAATAATACCCGTGTTAGTAATATTACCGGTAATTTTCTTGCTGTTGTCAATTGTACCGCTATTGGTTACGTCGGCCGTAATTTCACCATTGTTGGTCATAGTGGCACTATTATCTACGGTGGCTTGAGCAATTGTAAATTCATTGATCAGGTCATCCGTGATATACATATCCCCAACGCCGTCAATGTCACCCTGCACGGTACCGCCGGCAATGTTCAACGTGCCATCGCTAAGTATGGTACCGGCCAAGTGGTCAGCCGTAGAATTGATCGTACCGGAGTTGGTAATAGCACCTGTAATGGTGGCTTCGTTATTTACGGTACCGCCGTTGTTTTCAAAATCGGCTGTAATGGCCGCATTGTTGGTCAATGTGCCGGTATCGTTGGTAACGGTAACTTGTTCAACCACAGCATTGTTTACTACATCGCCGGTAAAGTTGGTGATGCCATTTGTACCGGATTTTGTAATTGTGTTGGTATTGGTACCACCGGTTAAATTTAAGACATTATCGTTAGTAATACCATTGGCAAACGCAAGCAAGTCTGCTTTGGAAGTAAACGTGCCTGTGTTATCCAAGGATTTCTGATTGATATTACCCGTGTTGGTGACGTCCCCTACTACAGACAAGGTACCCGCGCCGCTAATATTGTTGGCGGTGGTCCCGTCATCAAACGTCAAAGCGCCACTGTTGGTGATGCCGTTGACGGTGGTGATGTCATCTGCGGCAATGGTTAACGAACCCAGCGTAGCAATATCCAAGGTGTCTTGAGAAATGCTGGCACCGGAATTGTTGATTACCGCACCGGTTACTTTCAACACACCCGTATCACCGGTAATGACGTTGGTATTTTCACCGGATTGCATTTCAAAAATGCCAGCGTTATCAATACCGCTAGTGGTAGAAACATCGTCCATATTGGAGGCTACAAACGTAGCACCCGTATTAATGGACATGGTATCTTGAGCAATCGTACCGGTATTGGTGGTATTGCCAAAGATTTGCAAGGCGCCTGCACCATCCATGTCATTTGCGTTATCACCATCGGTAATGGCATACGTACCTTCGTTGTGGATATCACCGGTAATATCGCCACCATCACTGGCTAAGACAGCCCCGCTGTCCACAGTAATGTCGTCAGCAACAAGCGTGCCCGCGTTGGCAAAAGTGCCACCCACTACTTCCACAGCACCCTGTTGAATATCCGTAGTGTTCATTACGTCCAGTACGGTTTTTAATGTACCTGCACCCGTAATGACGTTTTGGTTGATTCCGCCCAAAAGATCCAATGTTCCATTGTTCGCAATGCCACCTACCGAAGCCAGTAAATCGGCTTGGCTGGCTAACTCGCCGCCTGAAACAATGTTAATTTTGTTTTGGCTGATGGCCGCTCCGTTATAAATTTGAGCTCCGCCATCAACATTTAACGTACCACTACCATTGATAACATTGAGGTTACCGTAACCGTCATTTATAGTATAGGTACCATCGTTGATGATAGCAGCTGATATGTCATCGCTGTTACTGGTTAACTTGCCACCGGCTGCAATGATCAGGGCACTTTGTGTAATAGAACCCTCATTCGTGGTAGTACCCAATATATTGGTAGTACCTGTACCGGTAATAGAACCCGTATCGGTTACATCCGCATCGGTAATATCGGTAATACCGTTGTTTTCCAAATCCTTGGTAATATCGGCAGTAGTAGCGTAGTGGCCGCTGGTTCCTACCCCGATCTTCGTATCAATGGTGGCTGTATTTGAAACCGTTCCATCAATATAAGTGGTACCATCACCGCTAATATCGTTAGCGTTTGTACCGCTGGTGAACGAAATGGCATCTGTTGCACTGGTGAGCGTGATCCCGTTCGTAGTGGTGAGTAAATCCGCCGCAGTGGTTAATTTTCCTCCATCCACTGTGATAGAATCTTGCCCGATTGCGGCGTTGCTAGTTACATTGCCAGCAATGGCCATAGAACCTGCACCGTCAATGACGTTGGTATTCGTACCACCTGTGAGGGTTAAACCGCCATCCGCATTATTGGTGATACCATTGGCAGAAGTCAGTAAGTCGGCGTTGCTGGTTAAAGAACCGCCGGTAATGCTGATTTTATTTTGTTCAATGGCAGAACTATTGGCAATATCACCGCCGGTAATATTTAACTGGCCAGAACCGCTAATTACGTTTTCGTTAGCAGTACCCGCGCTCCAGGTTAATTTACCGTCGTTGGTAATGGATGCGACCACTAAATCAGAATCCGTTGTAAAATTGCCGGAATTGGCAACGGCCAACGTTTCTTGCATAATGTCACCGGAGTTGACTGTATCGCCCAAGATGGACAATTTACCGCCTTCACCGATAATATCATTTTCATTGTCACCGCCAGTAATTACATAAGTACCTGTGTTGGCAATATCCCCAGCAATGTCGCCCCCTTTGGAAGTCAATGTACCCGTGTTGGTAACATCGGCGGTAATGAGTTCATTGTTGGTTAAAGTACCGTTGTTGATTACTTCCAGTTGAGTAATAGCAGCATTATTGGTGGCCGTATTACTGAAGACAGTCTTACCCGCATCGCCGGTAATAACATTCGTGTTTGTACCACCTGTTAAGTTCAAGCTGCCGCTATTGGTTACGCCGCCCGCAGCTGCCAATAAGTCTGCATTGGTATTGAAGGTAGCGTTGTTGTCCAAGGTATCACTTAAAGTGATGTGACCTTCATTGTCAAACGTGCCATAGTTGGTTAAGTTGGCTTGCTCAATTGTACCTTTGTTGGAGGAAATTCCTTCTTGGGTAATCAAAGTACCTGTACCTTCAATGGCATTGGTATTGGTAAGGTTAGCAGTTACTGTACCGTTGTTGGTAAATACGCTGCTATTGCTTACCGTTTTTTGTTCAATATCACCCGTATTGGTTACATATCCGGTAATATCAATACGGCCTGTTCCAGCAATTGTGTTAGCAGTAGTACCCGCCGTATAATTGATAGTACCATCGTTGGTAATTTGGTTGGTGGCGGTCATGTCGGAGGCATTGCTCGTTACAACCACCCCGGAATCAATATTGATATCTTTTTGATAGATAGAACCTTGGTTGCTCAAATCCCCATTAATGTTAGTGGTTCCATCATCCCCGGTTACAGCTACGGTTAAGGTACCGCCGTCATTCAAGTTAAGCGTACCCTCGTTCGCAACGTCATCGCCTAAATTATCCGGATCGGAATCTAAGGTAGAGCCGGAGGCGTTGCTGGCTTTAGCCAATAACATACCGTTATTGGTAAAGGTGGCGTTGTTGTCAATAGACACTAAACTTTGGGTGATAGAACCGTTGTTGGTAGAATCCCCATTGATATTTAGTTTACCGCTACCGGTTACTGTATCCGTATTGGTAAAGTTGACAGTATTGATGATAGCGTCGTTATCCATATTGCTAGCGTTTTGCAACGTATCGGCGGTCAATTGGCCATCCGTTAAGTTAGCAACCGCACTGGCATTGTTGGTGAAAGAGGCCAAATACGCATCCCCACCGTCTAATAAGAACGTGCCGCTGTTATCAAAAGTAGCCGCTGTGCCTGTGCTATTCATATTGCCAGCATCTTGGGCAAAAATAGAACCCGCAGCGTTGGTTACATCATTAAACGCCAACTCGTTAGAGTTAATAAAACTACCGCCTGCGTTGTTAAGAACGCTATAAGCGTTAAATGTACCGGCGTTGGTAACAGAACCATCGTTTGTAATTACGCCCGTAGAGGCACCGTTGTCAAAGGTAGCACCTGCTTGGTTCTCAATGGCACCCGCGTTGTTAACAATGGTAGAAACCGTTATATCATTGGTGTTGGTAACGGTTACTCCTGCATACGTTTGCAAGTTGGTTAAAGAAACAGAACCGCTGTTTGCTAAATCCTGGTTTGCTTCCAACGTATTTTGAGTAATGTTATAAGCGTTGTTTAATGCTGCAGTGGTAATGTATAAGTTGCCGCTGCCGTCAATGTCATCTTGTACATTGCCACCCTCCAAAAATAACGAACTATTATTATGAACTTCCCCGTTTAAACGGTCCGCGGTGGAGGTTAATGTACCGGCATTGGTAACAGCTGCGGTAATGAGCGCATTGTTGGCCAACGTACTATCTTCCGTTATGGAAACTGAACCCTGAGTAATAGTGTTTTCGTTGGTAACTGCCATCCCTGAAAAGGTTAACGTACCGTCACCGGTGACAGAGCCATCCGCCAAACTGGCCCCGGAATAATTAAGGGTACCATTGTTCACAATGCTACCCGAAATATCATTGTCTAAACCTAACGTAGCAGCACTGGTGATATCAAATAAGGTATCTTCCGTGGTGCTTTTGCTTAGCTTAGCGCCTGTAATTGTGTTATCTGCATCGACGGTAATAGTTCCCGCGGAGGACACTGTTAAATCCGTCGTTACATTATACTCTCCATGATCATCTTCAACGCCACTCTTCAAGGCGTTCCATGTACCTACATCCGTAGGAGCAGCCCACACAAACCCTGTCTGCTGCATCACGAAAGCATAAATGAGCGTAACAGAAAGTATCTTCTTAAATACTTTTGTTTGAGTCATTTGTTTCTCCTGTTTTGGAATTTTACTTACCTTTTCATTATATCTTTGCGTTAGAAAGAGCGCAAGCTTTTTTTCCCCGTCGGATATCATCCCTTTAAAATTAGCATTTTTGCCGTTTTTCCCCCGCTTAAAATTTATCAAAAGCACCCTTTTGGCTTGTTTTTGATTGTTTAAATCAACCCCATGTTTGGAAAACTACCCCCGTATACCTGCCTTGTTAGAAATTATAAAGCCCCCGGTACCGGGGGCTTGGGTGGCCTAAAAATCCTTTTTATAACTTCTTAAGAAACCGATCAAACGCCGAGCGGCCTGCGGGGGTTTGCTTATAAACGCCGGCATATTCCAGCACCCGGGCGAACACGTGCCCCACTTGCGCCTGCAAGATTTTAGCCGTATTGGCGGTTGTAAACGTATGCTTTTTAAGCAGTTCTTCCGCCCACGGCGCGTGCTTTTTAAGGGTTTCATTTTTATAAAGGCCCGCTACATCTTTGCGGATTAAATAGGGCGCCAGTTCTTGCAATTCTTTGGATAACCGCGCCGGCAAAACCGCCAACCCCATTACTTCAATAAGCCCAATGTTTTCCTTTTTGATGTGGTGCACATCCGCGTGCGGGTGGAAAATCCCCAACGGGAATTCATCTGTAGTGCGGTTGTTGCGCAGTACCAAATCCAACTCAAACATCTTGCCGCGGCGCCGCGCAATAGGCGTAATGGTGTTGTGCGGGGTATTGCCGGTTTTGGAAAGAATATCAGCCTTGGGATCGTTATAGGTGCGCCATTTTTTCAAAATATACGTGGCGGCCTCTATCAAATCTTTCTTGGTACCGTTTAAGCGGATTGTGCTCATCGGCCATTTTACAATGCCGGCTTTTACGCGCGGGAATTTGGCCAGTTTGAATGTTTTTTCTAATGGGGCCTTCTCCATAGCAAACGTATAGCGCCCGCCCTGGAAATGGTCGTGCGTTAAAATAGAACCGCCCACGATGGGCAAGTCCGCATTGGATCCGATAAAATAATGCGGAAAAAGCTCCACAAAATTAAGTAGCCGCGCAAAACTTTTTTGCGTAAGTTTCATCGGCTCATGCTTGCCGGAAAGACAAATGCAGTGCTCATTGTAATATACATACGGTGAATATTGCAAATACCACAGGTCCCCGTCTTTAAGTAAATTGAGCGGGATGAGCCGAATCGTTTGGCGCGCCGGATGATTGATGCGCCCGGCATAGCCCTCGTTTTCTTTGCAGAGTAAACATTTCGGGTACGAAGATGCTTTTGCGTGCAACGCAGCGGCAATATCTTTGGGGTCTTTCTCGGGCTTGGACATATTGATCGTAATATCCAAATTGCCGTACTTGGTGCGCGCTTTCCACGCTTTATTTTTAGCCACGCGCGCGGTACGGATGTAATCCAGGGCGCGGGCATCGTGATAAAATTTATCGGTGGCCTTGCGGGGGCTTTTTTTGTACAGCTCAAAAAATTCGTGCACGGTTTGAGAAGGGGTTTGGGCAAAAACGCCCATGAGTTTCGTGTCAAACAAATCCCGCATGGTTACCGTATCAGGCGAGATGAGCCCTTTTTGAGCGGCCCAGTCACATAGTTTGGAAAGAATTTCGCAGGGATATTGGGGTGTTTTGCCGGAAAATCCCGTCGGCGTATATTCATCCAGCCGCAAAATAGCAAGCAGCCGATTTACGGCCCACACACGGTCTTGCGGCTTGATTAATTGCGCGCGTAACGCATACAAAACCAATTGGTCTATAAGTAAATTAATATTCATAAAAGCTCCTAATATTTACGGTTTTGCTCCCAATTCCACGCGGTTTGCAAAATGCGCGTGAGCGAATATTGCGGCTTCCAACCCAAAACTTGTTGGGCTTTTGTGCTATCGGCCACCAGCACGGCCGGGTCCCCCGCGCGGCGGGGAGCCACTTCCACTTTAAAATCTACGCCTGTAATTTTTTTAGCTTGCGCAATAAGCTCCGCTACGCTAAACCCGGTACCACTGCCCAAATTAAAACGATTGCTCTTGCCTTCCTGCATCATTTTTTCCAGGGCTAAAATATGCGCACGTGCCAAATCGTTTACATGTATGTAATCGCGGATACAGGTGCCGTCGGGCGTGGGATAATCGTTGCCAAAAACTTTGATGCTGGGCCGCTTGCCGGCCGCCGCCTGCAACACAATGGGGATTAAGTGGGACTCGGGATTGTGCGACTCCCCAATCGCGCCCGAATCATCCGCCCCACTGGCGTTAAAGTAGCGAAGAGCGGTGGATTTTAATCCGTAAGCGGTATCAAAATCCTCCAGCATTTTTTCCACCATTAATTTGGTATTGCCGTAAGGATTGATGGGGTTTTGCGGATGAGTTTCATCAATTTTAGGTTTTACCGGTTCGCCAAATGTGGCTGCCGTGGAAGAAAACACAAAATAGTTAATGTGATTTTCCACCATACTATCTAACAAGTTAAGCACCTGGGCTACGTTGTTATGATAGTATTTAGAAGGATCTTTTACGCTCTCACCCACTTCAATAAATGCGGCAAAGTGCATCACCGCTTCTATGGGATATTTTTTAAAAATTTCCGCCAGGCGTGCCTTATCGCCCAGGTCCCCCAGCTCAAAGGGATAACCTGCTACTGCTTCCCGGTGCCCTTTAGAAAGATTATCCAACACCACCGGGGCATACCCTTGCCCGGCCAACATCCGCACGGTATGAGAGCCGATATACCCGGCCCCCCCAATGACTAAAATATGTTTCACTCTTACCCCCTAATACATCTTTTCCATCTGACGGGCAGGGCCGCCGATAGATGCAATGTAAAAATCCGCATTGAGGCCCGTTTTTTCGTGATAGACTTTGCGTACTGTATCAATGACGTTTTTGACAGCTTCGTCTTTTACCAACGCCACGGCACATCCTCCAAAACCGCCCCCGGTAATACGTGCGCCTAATACGCCCGGGATACTCCAACAAGTTTCGGCAATAATATCCAGTTCCGGGCAGCTGGTTTCATAGTCATCACGCAAAGAGATGTGGGACTCATTCATCAACTTGCCAAATGTTTTCAAGTCCCCGGCTTTGAGCGCTTGCGCTGCTTGCAGCGTGCGTTGGTTTTCATACACGGCATGTTTGGCACGTTTGCGCTCCACCGGGTCTTTAATTAAATCTTTGTTAGCTTCAAATTGTTCAATGGAAAGTTCCCCCAACGCTTGAATGGAAAGTTTGACTTGAAGGGCTTTGAGAGCGTTTTCGCTCTCGCGGCGGCGGTCATTATACGCCGAGGTTACCAACTCGTGTTTTTTGTTACTGTTGATAATTAAAATGGAGGTCCCCTGCAAATTAAGCGGAACATATTCGTACTTTAACGTATTACAATCCAGTAAAATAGCATGGTTCTCTTTCCCCATGCCGCTGGTAAATTGATCCATAATTCCGCAATTCATACCTACAAATTTATTTTCGGCTTCCTGGCAGAATTTTACGAGCTCAATTTGGGGAATATGTAAATTAAAGGTATGGTTCATGGCTACGGCGGTAGCTAATTCAATAGCGGCGGAAGAAGATAACCCCGCCCCGTTGGGGATATCCCCCCAAAACAGCAGTTCAAACCCATGCGTAATTTGATATCCGTGGTTTTGCAATACCTTAATAACCCCCAGGGGATAGTTTGCCCAATTATTTTTTTTGTCGTAGGCAATAGCATCCAGCTCCACTTCTACAATGCCTTGCTGCGGGAGATTGAGGGAATAGAGGCGGATTTTGCGGTCGTCGCGCTTACAAAACACGCAATGGTTGCCAAAAGAAAGCGCACACGGGAACACGTGCCCACCGTTGTAATCGGTATGCTCGCCAATTAAATTGACCCGCCCGGGAGCCCAAAAATATAATTTTTGTTTTTGAAATACTTCGTTAAATTTACTGCGTAAGGCAAGTTGGTTCATAAGGTTCTCCACTGTTTAACGTAATGTCATTTTTAAAGTCCAGCTGCGTTTTGCCCGCGGGGCGATTGTAGCCGCCCGACGGATTTTATGTGCCACGTACAGGTCGTCGTATATTGCGGTACACGGTTCCAACGCAATGTTGTAATCCCCGCGGTACCCGCCTTGGGTTTTCCAAACCCCCAAATAGGGCACCTGTTGGGCTGAATAAGTATAGATGAGCTGTTCGTGCGTATCGGTATGTTCAATACCGCACCACCCCGCTGTATTGGGGGACGTAAAATAAAATTTTTCGCAATTTTGAGCACTGACGGGCTCTGTCTTGGACAGATCAATTTTGCGGCCTTGTACACTATTTGTGACAGGATACGTGTGCAAGGTTCCCCACGGGCCCAAGTGCTGGGTAGAATGTTCCACCGTTATAACCTGGTTAAGCTGCGGCGGGATTAAAAGACGGGTAGCCGGGGAACAAGCCAGTAAACAATGCGGCGTCCAGATAAATTCAAATTCCGTATCGGAAGTGTTTTGCGCCGTGTATTCAAATAGGACTTCGTTATTTTGCAACGTAGCTATCCGGGTAAAAACATAGGGAAACTTTGAACTGCGCACCACCGATTGAATGCGGTTTTCCCCTTTTGTAAATGTCACTTCCCAAGGCAGGGCCCACACTTCCCCATGGTCCGGAATTTTTGTTCCCTCCCACGGGCCACACGGATAGGGGCACGCATCAATAGAAGGGAAAACTTCATCAAAACCGCTGGAATCGTAATCTGAAAAAACGGCGCCGTACGGCGGAACGGATAATTTTTCCAAAGCGGATTGGAATAAAAACTCCCGCCCTGTTTTTTGGGCCACCAAGCTAGCTAACTTGCAGCCGTATTGCGGCAAAAAAGTAAGCCGCATGCTGTCATTTTCCAGTATATACGCTTCGAGACCTTTATAAAATGATGTCATATAAGGAGTTATCCTGCGTGTATTATTATGTTTGTGAAAATTATTACGTATACTTTCATTTTATAATAACAGCTAAAAAAGTCAAGCCCCCCTTTTTCATGTTTTATAAAGGGAGTTGACTTCACCGCTTATTATATTTACAATGGAAGTAGCGGAGCTGTGTTTTAATTGCCTCCGCAAAATACGTGTCAAAAAAGCATTACCAAAAACTAAACTTAATAAGGAGAACTCATGTTACTAACTGTTACGTCATTCGTCGGGTTTACGATGCTTGTACTAGGGATTTCGTACTACCTGACGCGCAAGAAAGATACCTCTTCTTCCGAGGGCTACTTCTTAGCCGGCAGAGGACTCACCGGGTGGATCATTGCCGCCTCGTTGTTATTAACCAATTTGTCTACCGAACAGATGGTAGGCCTTAACGGACAGGGATATATGTTTAATATGTCCGGCATGGGCTACGAGGTAGGGGCTTCGCTGGCACTGATTATCGTGGCATTTTTCTTCTTACCGCGCTACCTTAAAAAAGGGTATGCCACTATCCCGGATTTTATCGGCGAACGTTATGACTCGGCCACCAAACAGTTTGTAAACTTCTTATTTTTAGCCGGGTATGTGCTCATTTTATTGCCTACGGTACTCTATTCGGGCGCTCTTGGAATGGGCGGCATCTTTGACATTATGGGTACGTTTCACATCTCCCCAATGATGGCCATTATTGTAGTGGTGGTAGCCATTGGTATTTTGGGATGTATGTACACCATTTTCGGCGGGCTGCGCATCATGGCCATTGCCGATACGCTTAACGGCATCGGCCTCATCATCGGCGGGCTGATGGTACCGTTGTTTGCGCTGGCCTATGTAGGTGACGGGAATATTCTGAGCGGGATTACCGAAGTGGTAAGAGACCACCCGGAAAAATTCAACGCCATCGGTAACGCAACAGACCCCGTTCCTTTTGCCACAATGTTTACCGGAATGTTCCTGGTCAACTTGTTCTACTGGGGGTGCAACCAAACTATTATTCAGCGCGCCTTGGCCGCCAAAAACTTAAAAGAAGGGCAAAAAGGGTTGCTCTTTGCCGCTATTTTCAAGCTTTTTGGACCGCTGTATTTAATTATCCCGGGGATTGTGGCTTTCCATATTTTCCAGGATAACCCGCTTAAAGTGGGTGACATGGCGTACCCCATGCTGGTTAACAAAGTGCTTCCGTTCTACTTAATTGGGTTCTTTGCGGCGGTACTCTTCGGGGCGATTTTAAGTTCGTTTAACGCGGCGTTGAACTCTACGTCCACGCTGTTTATGTTGAACGTTTACAAACCGTTACTTAAACCCACCGCAACGGACCATGAATTGGTTAAAAAAGGGAAGTATGTGGGTATTTTGTTGGCTATTTTCTCGATGTGTGTGGCCCCGCTGATTGCTATGGCACCGTCGGGATTATTCAACTACCTGCAAATGGTAAACGGTTTCTACAACGTGCCGATTTTCACCCTGATTATTGTAGGGATGCTTAACAAAACCGCCCCGGCGTGGTCGGCCAAAGCTACACTTATCTTCTTTATGATTGTGTACGGGCTCACGCAAATTCCGTTCCCGGGGAAAGAATCGATCCCGGTATTGGGAGCGCTTTCTTCGCTACACTTCCTGCATATTTTGGCCATTTTGTTTGCCATTTCCGCTGTGTTTATGTTTGTGGCAGGCAAGCTGTGGCCCTCAGCCACCCAGTATGATGCCGGCAAGGACTTAAACGTGGTAGATACCACCCCTTGGAATAAGCTGGGCATCGTCAGTGTGGCGATTGTGCTGTGTGTGTTTGGCGTATACGTTTTGTTCTCCTCGCTGGGTTTGGCTGCCGGCGCGTAAGTTTGCAGTTATCTGTGAAAATCCCCGGGCGCAAACCCGGGGATTTTTTATGGAAATATTTCTGCGTTTATTTTTTTAAATATTCTTCTAAAATAGCGGCGGCACACTCCACCTTTTGCGCGCAGGTGCGGTGATCGTAATACGCCGGGGTGCGCGGCTCGGGGGTGGGGCTTTGCGGCCCGGCAGGCAGCCCTAATAGTTCGCGGCAGATGATAGAGCCGTTTTGCTGTTTGAAACGGGCACATAACTCTTGGATATGTGCATAAAACGCAGCTTTTTGCGCTTGATTGGTAGGGTCTTTGGGGGCATGTTTTAAGGAAAATGCCATGCACATCCCGCTGACCGCACCGCACACTTCCCGTTGGCGGCCTAATCCTCCGCCAAAACAGGCCGAAGCCGCCAACGCGGTGGCATCATCCATTCCCACTTCGCCGGCAAAGGCGCACAGTACCGCTTGCGCGCAATTATGCCCCTGCATAAATAATTCTTTGGCTTTTTGTGCTTTGGTCATAAGTTAAATTTATTTAGCGGACAACGCTTGCGTAAGCGCGCGGGAGAGCTGATCGGCACAAGAGGTCCCTTTCCCGCCGCAATCGTTTCCTTTTAAAATAGAAGCTATGTGCGCGGCATCGGCCCCTTCCACTAATTTAGCAATAGCCAATAAATTGCCCGGGCATCCGCCCAAAAAGCGTACGTTATGCACGCGGTTTTGATCGTCCAGCGCAAAGGAAACTTCTTGCGAACAGACGCCGCTTACTTCAAAAGTATATTCTTTCATACAAGCACTTCCTTTTTATAAATACGTCACTAAATTTTGCAATTCTTTACGCAGGGTATGACGGTCGGCCGGGGCACAATCGGCCGCCGCATAGCCAACGGGCATGAGCACCACCGGGATTTCGTGCGCCGGCAAATCATAGGCCTGTGCCACTTCCTGCGGGATAAAAAAATTAAGCCAGCACGAGCCAAGCCCCTGCTCACACGCGGCTAACATGGTATGCGTAGCGGCAATGGAAACATCCTCCACGCCCGAGGTTACCTCTGCTTGCGGGTGATGCCATTCTTCTTGCGTGTTTTTCGTAAAAATAAGTACCACCGGCGCCCCGTAATGGCAAGGCGTCAGCGTGCGCATTTTTTCCATACCCTCTTTGGATTGGACCACGTAAATGTGGAAGGGTTGCAAATTTTTAGCCGTAGGGGCCAGCTGGGCCGCTTGTAAAATGGTGTTTAACTTTGCGGGCTCGATGGGTTTATCTGAAAATTTACGCACAGAGTAGCGCGCTTTGGCTAGTTCGGTAAAGGTCATAGATCCCTCCTGGGGTACATGTTATTTTCTGCGCCCGGTTTCTTTGAGCAGCGTTTCAAACATAGCTAGCTGCGCACCGTATTTTTCGTATGCATTTTCCGGCGTGACATCGCTGCGGTACGTCCAGTTGTGATCTCCCACCGTGCCGGGGGTATTGATGCGATCGAGCGTGCCGGTAATATCTTGCCAGGCAAACAGGGTTAAAGCCGAAGCGCTTTCCAGCACGCGCTTAAGCATCAAGCGTTGCGTATCTAAATTAAAGGGGACGTTGCCGTCGGTTTTTTGCGCGGAGATCATTTCCCAAACGTTGCGCCGCTCGTTAATATCCATGGTTTCCCACCAGCCGCGCAAGGTTTCCGTATCGTGCGTAGAGGTAGTGGCCAGGGATACCACCGGGTAATTTTTGGGCTCACGATACCAGCCGTTGTCCTCACGTTCCCAACGCAATACCTTGTAACCGGGGATCTTTAAATCTACTAACATCTTGCGCACATAATTGGGAATAACGCCCAAATCTTCCCCCACGGGCAACTTGCCTTTGGCTTCTTCCAGCACCATGCTCAAAAAGGCATATCCGCGGTCAATCTGGTTTTGTTCGCCCTCGCAATCAAAAGCACCCTCTTTGGCACCCGGAGCATACACATACGTGCGAAAAAACCCCACCAAGTGATCCAGGCGGAAAATATCGTAGAGTTGCGTGGCACGACTAATTTTGCGGCGCCACAAATCAAAATGGTGCGCTAACTGATAAGGCCAATCATACGCCGGCAGCCCCCAGCGCTGGCCGTCTTTAGAAAATTGGTCTGCGGGGGCACCGATTTCAAATCCCAGACGGAAATTTTCTTTATTGCCCCAAATGTCGGAGCTATCCAAATTGGTAGCGAAAGGGATATCGCCAAAAATATAGATGCCTTTGCTTTGCGCGGCCAACTTGGCACAACGAAGCTGCTGGTCCAAAATCCATTGGATATACTTGAAATAATTTACAAATTCCGAATACCGGGTCTCAAAATTGCGCACGGCCGGGTTGTTAAAATCTTGCAGTTCTTCGGGCCATGTGGTCCAGCTTTTCCATTGGTAAAAATCTTTTAAGGCGCGGAACAACGCATAGCCACGCAACCACGGCTCTTGCGCCGAGCAATAGGCCTCAAAGGCCTGCGCGCGCGCCGTGTTGGCGGCAACTTCGTGAATTAAAAACGATTGATACCCCAGCCACAATGCTTTTAATTTGGCTTGTTTAACCTCGGCAAACGAAGCATTAGGGGACTCTTGCCATTGCATAATTTGGGCTGAAATGGACCCAATAAATTCCTGTGCGCGCGCACTGCGGGAAACATCTTCCACTTCGTCAATTTGCGCATAGACCGGGTCCACCGCAAAAGAAGTCAGCGCGCTATACGGGCAATTTTGCCCGGGGGCCGTCTCTTGCAAAGGCAAAATTTGAATGAACTTCACGCCAAGTCCGGCTAAAAATTCCGTCCACACCTTAAGAGAACCCAAATCCCCCACGCCCCAATCTTGCCGGGTACGCATAGCAGACACCGGGAGTAAAACGCCGCAAGTGCGCGAAGATAACAATTCTTCTTGTAATGTCATAGATTATTTTTTAGCAATGGCTTCTATTTGCACCACACCGCCCTTGGGCAAAGCCGCCACTTGCACTGTGGTGCGGGCGGGCGGGTTTTCTTTAAAAAACGTCTCGTACATGGCGTTCATTTCGGCAAATTTGGTCAAATCCGTCATAAATACCGTTGTTTTGATGACGTGTTTTAACGAACAGCCGGCTTCCTTTAAAATATTTTCCATGTTTTTTAGTACGATTTCGGTCTGTACCTGTACATCGCCTGAAAAAATTTCCCCGGTCACCGGGTCAATGGGAAGTACGCTAGACGTAAAAACAAAGCCGCCGTCTTCCACCGCTTGGGAATAGGGCCCAATGGCTTTGGGCGCACGGGAAGAATTGATAATTTTTTTTGTCATATAAACCCCTTTCTGCGCGGCCGGCATGGGCCGCAAAACCTATATACTTATATGGTAATAAACCGGGCGGGGGTGTGTCAAACGCAAACCGCTTGTGGCCCAGGGGGTACAAATGGTATAATAATAAATGGAGATAGTATCGTTGTCAACCGCCGCAGTACTTTCACACAAATTGGCTTGCACGTACTAAAAATATTTGGTATACTATGAGTGTTGGGTTTAACTCGACGCTTGATTAGACCCGCATTTTTTTGCGCTCGTAGCTCAGTGGTAGAGCATCCGCCTTTTAAGCGGGGGGCCGTGAGTTCAAGTCTCACCGGGCGCACTTTTAAATGCCCTCTTCGTCTATCGGTTAGGACGTCGGATTTTCAATCCGAAAAGAGGAGTTCGATTCTCCTAGAGGGCGCCATTTTGACAAACCACGCATAAGCGTGGTTTTTTTGTGTCAAAATGAAATCCTTTGCCCATCCCACATACTTGTGGACATAGTAAAAGCAGACTTTGGTGTCACATATGGCTTTTAACGATGGGATAAAAAAAAGCAGGTGTAGGCGGAAGCAAGGGACTTTAAAGTATGCTACAATTAACTTATATCTATTAAAGGAGCAGAAGTAACATGAAAAAATGGTTTACATTTCCTAAAATTACTATTGTAATTATCACTTTTGCTGTCTGTTTAGCATTATATAGTAGTTTAACCTTGAAAAAACCAGTAACGTCTGTCGGACCAAGCAAACAGGAGGTACAATTATTTGTTGAACGTACACTTCCCAAAATTATGGAAAATTGGGATTATGAAGAATTGGAACCCCTCCTATATCCGGGAATTATGGATAATGTTTCTTGGAAAAATGGCGCTATATCTCTGAACCAAATGTTGGGCTCCTGCAAAATGGGAAACGTACAATGGAAAGAAAGTAAGCGCAAATCCCATATTAAATGGAGTGGTGTCAGGGACCGTGCCCCTGTTACGTTTCATAGTTATATGGTTGATGTAAAATGTAAAAATCCCGATGTGGCTGCTTTGGGCGTTGTCGTGTCGGATAATTTAAAATATGCTGGATTTCATATACTTCAGAAAAAGTAGGAGCAATTATGTGGAATGAAAAATACAGAAGTCGGTTTATTCCTGCTGGAAGAATAGGAAGAAAAGATTTTATCAAAAATATTTTATTTTTATGGGTAAGTAGTGGTCTATTATACGGAAGTATGTTTGTTACGTTCCCGCATTTCCCCAAATTAAGTATTTTGTTTTTATTATACCTACTATTCCTTTGTTGGGTACAATTATGTCTTTATGCTAAACGTTTACATGATGTTGGTTTCCGGGCATGGTGGTTGGTGCTTGTTTGGGTATTTGGACAAGTATCATTAGAAGGGGTAAGAACTGACTTAAACTTGCACATTTCCCTTGGATTAAATTTACAAACATTGGTAATACTTGCCATTTTGTTCCTGATGTTTATGAAATCGGGACAACCTCAAACAAATAAATTTGGGGAACCTGTTTAAAAACTTGGCTACGCACTGGTGAAACCCAAACTAGCCAAGATGCCAAAATGATATAGGCAAACTAAAACCGTTTGACGCGCCGGTGGCAATAGGGCTGCGTGCCTTTGCGTGCGTAATATTTGTGGTGATATTCTTCCGCCGTGTAAAACGGCCCCGCCGGGGTAACGCGCGTAACTACGGGCAATCCCTTTTGCCTTAAAATTTCAATCACACGCAAGGCCGTTTCTTGTTGGGCAGGCGTAGTGTAAAAAATTTCCGAGCGGTACTGAGGCCCCAAGTCCGGCCCTTGGCCGTCTGTTTGAGTCGGGTCGTGTATTTCCATAAATCCTTTGACTAAAGTTTCGTAGGAAACTTGCGCCGGGTCAAACGTAATTTTGACCGTTTCCGCGTGGCCCGTTGTGTGGGTACACACTTGCTCATAGGTGGGGTTTGCCACATGCCCGCCCGTATAGCCGGGCACAATGTCCACCACGCCCGGGAAATCCTTCATCAGGTGTTCTACTCCCCAAAAGCAACCGCCCGCAAACAGGGCTACTTCGTACGTGTTTTTCATAATTAATAGGATAACTAAATCCGCCGGCGCGGTCAAGCATAAAAAAGCCCCTTTTAAAAGGGCTATATACCAAAGAGCGTAAATTTATAGTTTTATAAACTCTGCAATGCCGCCCAACACCATATCTACCGACATTAAAATCAGGATCATACCCGATAAACGCTCAATGGCCGTTAACCCGCGCGGGCCTAAGAGTTTGCTTAGCGGAAATGACGCCATTAAAATAACCGAGTTGATGACCGAGGCACACACCACCGCCCCCAACGTAATAAATTTATTGGAATGTTGCGCCGCGATAATTAACACTAAAGACAACGCCGCCGGCCCCGCCACCAGGGGGATTGCCAAGGGCACGATAAACGGCTCGCCGGTAAGATCGTTTTTGGGAGCTTCTTCGCTGGCACCTTTGCCAAATACCAGGTCAATGGAAATTAAAAACAAGATAATTCCCCCCGCAATGCTTAGCGAATAGGAATGAATCCCAAACGCTTGCAAAAACCATTTCCCGCAAAACAAAAACAATACCATAATGAGCATGGCAATACTCAGCTCGCGCACGAGGACAATTTTGCGCCGCTCGGGCGAGACTTTTTTAAGCGCGGTAATAAACAGCGGGATGTTGCCAAATCCATCCATTACCAACGCCAACGTAATGACTGAAGAAACAAAAGAATCCATATAAACTCCTTACTAGGCCCTAAATCTATTTAAATTATAGCAAATTGAAACAGTGCTATTTTTTCTCGATGCGTTTGCGTTCGCGCTCGATAGCAGCTAAACGCGCCTGATGACCCGGCCAAAAACGTTTGAGCCGCCGGCGCATTTGCGCGGTAGTGGTGGTATGGGAGGGCATCAACCCCCGCCGGTCGGATGCGCGGCGATGCGGGCCATCGTATGTTGGAGCATTTCGTTCATCTTCAATTTTGCCGCTTCCTACCGATATGCGCTGATGCGGGAAAATACTCTGCCGCCCTGTAATCAAAAAACTAATTACGCACGCCACCGTGGCATACGGCGCAATCGCCGCGCCAAATAACTCAATCGCCATAATGCTGGCTGAGAGCGGTGTGTTGGCGGCCCCCGCCAGTACCGCTACCACGCCCAATGCGGCCAGGGTGGAACTATCCACATGTAAGAATGCGGAAAGCATCGCGCCCGCCTGCGCCCCCACAAAGAAAATAGGGGTAATCAACCCGCCAATTCCGCCGGCGGCCAGGGTAATAGAGGTGGTAATAATCTTATATAAAAACCCAAAAGGGGACTCTAATGCCGCCCCGCTTAACGGGCCGTCAATCCCGGCCATACCTAACCCTAAATATAAGGGCGAAATAAACGCACCGATCAGCACCAGAATAAGCCCACCTGTCATGCACGTAATAAGCATACTGCTGCGCACGGTTATAAAGCGAAAGATGACCCGGGCAAATTTGCTAATTTCAATGAATAAAACGGATACTAACCCAAAAAACAGCCCGGCTATAATTACCTTGAGTAAAAACAGTTCCGAAAATACCGGCTCAAACGAAAGCGGATGATAAATATAGTTAACGCCCAGGTATGAAGTAACGCCAAATGCCGTAATCCCGGCCACCAGCGCGGGAAACATTACTTCGTAAAACATATGCCCCACCCAAAGCACCTCTAGCCCGAACAGCGCGCCCGAAACCGGCACGCCAAACACGCCTGCAAACCCGGCACTTACCCCGCAAATCATCAAGCGGCGCTGGTCCGGCACAGATAAATGAAGCACGCGCCCTAAAAACGCAGAAATTCCGGCGCCCACATCGGCACAAGGGGCTTCCTTCCCGGCAGATCCCCCCACCACCATGGTGGCAATAGAAAGCACAAAGGCCTTTAAAATAGATGTAATCGAAACTTCGCGGTAAGTGTTAATACGATGGATAACAGCATCGGTAGAATAGTCTTTGTGGGCCTTGGCGACTTTGCGCGATAACAAGGCAATTATATAAAGCGCCAAAGGCAGCGCCAGGTAAAAACACGGCACGCCGTTACGCACGCCGATGCAAATGTCTAATAATTTAAGGAAAGCCGCATCAAGCCCGCCCACCACTACCCCAATCAGGGTAGCCAGTACCAGCCACTTGGCAATGTGCAAAATATTGTGGGTAGGTTGCTCTAACATAGCTATATTTTAGCATTTATGATACTTCTTAACATCAAAATAGTTTACCCTCCAGGGCCATGCCAATAGGCCCCAAATAGGCCTTGTTTTTTCGTCGTTTTTTCGTCATACTATTGAAGATATAGTAGGAGGGACTAATTATGAAAAAAGGATTCACATTAATTGAACTATTAGTAGTTGTTTTAATCATCGGTATTTTGGCGGCGGTAGCGTTGCCACAATATCAAAAAGCCGTGATGAAAAGTAGGTTTTCGTCTTTAAAACCGATTGCCAAAGCGGTTAAAGATGCGCAAGAAATGTACTTTGAAACGTACGGACATTATGCAACGGATAGCGAATTAGACGACCTGGATATAGACATCCCGGAAGACGTGGATATTGATTTAAGTGAAACGGACGGACACGATTTTGTACGTGCTAATCACGATAAATTAAACAATAGCTACACGATGTATTTGGCGCATAGCGAAAACTTTGCCAATAACATCTATTGTGAGGCCCTATCCACAGACGACCAAGCCAAAGCACTTTGTGCAGCAGACGGAGGGGAAGATACAGGAGTAGAGAACGACGGCTATTTGCTGTATTTGCTCTCCGGCAATAGTACGGGAAATTTTGCACCCGCTTACCGGGATACTTTTTCAGGATCCTCTGCCCAATGTGATGGAACTCTAGTTGCTACGGATTTCTGTGTGAATTCGTTATTTACGGATGGAGCTAAGTGCATAGCTTATTACTCCGGGTACAGTGGATGTTCTGGGTCCACATTTGATAATAGCACATGTTATGCCGCTTACGGGACTGGTTCTTGTTCTAACAGTACGTTTACAAATGGTTCGCGATGTGTTGTATCCGGTACTGCTGGGAGCAATCATTGTGAGGGAGAATACGATGAAACAAGCTGCTGTGAGGAAGAAGATGGGGGGCATTGTCCGGCCAGTGCGCCTAAATGTTAACTAAAGTGCCAACTAAAATTAAAAGAGCCACACAAATGTGTGGCTCTTATGTTTTATTAAGAAAAGTTCAAAACTTTAGTCCCACTTGGGGCGCAGTTGCTTGATGGCTTTTTTGACTTCGGGTTTTAATTTCGGGTCCACCAAGTCTACAAATAGTTTACCGTCTAGGTGATCCACTTCGTGCTGGAATGCCTTGGCCAGCAGCCCGCGTACGCGCTTTACCTGTTCTTCGCCGTTTTCGTCCGTGTAGCGTACGGTAATGTCCGTCGCGCGCGGAACATCCGCCCACAAACCAGGCAACGAAAGGCACCCTTCTTCTTCCATTTTTTCGCCGCGTTTGGCTAAAATGACCGGGTTGATAATCACGTAGCGCGTGGGTTTGGCATTTTCATCTTCCGGGTCCGGCAACAGGATAACAGCCAGGCGTAAATCGAGCCCAATTTGATTGGCAGCCAGCCCCACCCCGTGCACGGCCAAACAGGTTTCTTCCATATCGGCCAATAATTGGGGCAAACGGGGAGCAATATCCGCGTATTTAACGGGCTTTAGCTTTTGGCGCAGAATCGGTTCGCCATATTTTGTAATGCGTAATACTGCCATAACTTTATTGTAGCAAATTAAGAGGTTTTATTCCCTCTCCAAAAAAGCTAAAATAAAGAAGATGACCGAACAGGAACTTCAACAATTAGTGGCTCATTTTTCGGCCGGGCGCACGCCGGACGGGCAGGATTTTAATGCCAGCCGGATGTATACCCTTTTGGAAGAGCCCTTTTGCATTTGGTGCCATTTTCACGCTCCGCAAAAAGAGGCAGTGGTGGAATCCAACCGATACGAAAATTTAAAAGTGCGCACCGACCGCAACACCCGCGATGAGTGGATCAAAGAAGAATTCCCTACCGTATTTTTTGTAGAAGCGCATGATGACTTGGAACGCTTTAGCACTACCCTGGCCGCTATGGCCCGCGGCGAGAGCGCCATCGCCAACGCGGCTTTGTGGAATTTGCCCGAAAATGTCTACGGAAGTATCAATTTGTTGGTCAAAAACGAGGCGGCCCCCAGCCGCTTTGGCCCCTATCATTACGAAATTTATCAATTCAAACGCGCACACGATTTAAAAGAGCACTACGCGTTGCAAGTATCTTTAATGAACCAAATTTTAGGGCAGGTGCAAGGATATACCCCGGCTAAAGCCCGCGTGTTTTTAAAAGGGCGCACGGTGGACGTATCGCACGCGGATCACGCACAACGCTTGGCCCACGAACTGGCATTTTGGCGCAATATTAAAAGCGGCCTGGCTAAACCCGAAGCCCATAAACCGCCTAAGGCAGCCGCATCCCCTTGGCGGGTATATGCCAATAAACTTATGGCCCAAACCAAAGATTTGGTGATGCTGCCGCATTTGAATACCGAAATGCGCCAGTGCCTTAAAATTAACGGTTTGTTTACTACCGATGACGTAGCCCACACCCCGCTTGCTAAATTGCAAGAAATTTTGGAAGAGCCCTATGCCACTGAAACCTATTACAATGCCCGGGCCTATTTGCACAATAAACCTATTTTGCGCCAACCGGGGCACTTTCCCCCTCCAGATAAAAAGTACAACTTATATTTTGACTTTGAAGCTACCGAAACCTTTACCAAAGATAACAAATCCTTTGTTTATTTAGTCGGCATTTGGGATAAAGAACAAAACAAATATGTAAGTTTTGTAGCCAAAACACCCGAAGAAGAAATTAATATCTTTGAACAGTTCTATCAGTACATCCAAGATTTTGAAAATACCGCTTTGTACCACTGGACCGAATATGAAGTGCGCAAAATGCGCAACCTGGCCATGGCCTGGCCCGACAAAGCCGAACACTTAAATAAACTGTGCGATTTGTGTTGCGATTTGAAAGTTTGTGTGAATGATGCCTTCTATTTGCCGGCCCCCAGTTTTTCTTTAAAAGCAGCCGCACCTGCCTTCGGCTTTAACTGGCGCCAGGACGACTGCGGCGCCATGGACAGCATGGTCTATTTTACCAACTGGCTCAAAACCGGGGACGAAAAATTACTACGCAAAATTTTGATGTACAATGAAGATGACTGTAAAGCCATGCTTGCCCTGGAAAACGCTTTAAAAGAAGCGAAAGTGCTCTCCCCTGCTGCATTATAAGCCCCCTCTTGCACCCTTTTCTCACACGTGGTATAATAAAGAAAAGGGTTTATTATGGCACTCAACATCGTTAAACAATACAGTGTATTTTTAATTAACGAACCCGGCGCCTTAAAAAATTTTGCCGAGTTGTTCGTACGCGAAAAGGTAGATATTATTGCCATGTCGCAAGATGTACGTTATGATGCCGCCGTTGTACGCATTGCCGTACAACACGATAAAGGCATCAGCCACGCGCTGACCAAAGCCGGATTTACCAGTGTGAAAACAGATGCCATTTGTTTAGATATGCCCAACCGTATCGGTATTTTGCGCGACATAGGGACTACCCTGTCCGACAAAGGCATTAACATTACCACTATTTACGGGACTTCCGGCGCCGGCGATATTACACGCTGGATTATTATTGTCAACGATATTACCAAAGCCCTAAACGCATTGGAAAGCAGCGGCCTTTTTGAGTAATAAATACCCAACTAAAAGCCCCCGGTGTTGACCGGGGGCTTTTACGTTTGCAAAAAACCTAAAACTCTATTACCATCATGCCGGGAGTGATAAGGTACCAAAAATTTACCAAAGCCCCCAAGCTTAAAAATGGCCCAAAAGGGATCGCTTCATTGACTTGTTTGCCGCGGCGAATCATTACAAAAAGCGCGTATATCAACCCAAAAAAAGAACCCATCACCACGGTGGTAATGACACCTTGCCATCCGATAAGCGAGCCGATCCCAGCCATTAGCTTGACGTCCCCGCCGCCCATGGCCTCTTTTTTAAACAGCCACGTACCTATCAACGCAATGGCAAGCACGCCAAAAAGCCCAACCCCGGCACCTAATAATGAGGACAATTCTTTTTCCCACCACAGGCCCGAGAAATTGGGATTACACCAGGCAAATGCTACCCCCAGCACAATCATTCCCAAGGAAAACCGATCCGGAATGATCATCAGCTGCAAATCAATAACGGACAGAATAATCAAGAAGTATACTGCCGTTAAGAGCACAAACGTCCAAATACCTAGCCCGTACTTCCATACAAACAATACAGTCAGCAGGCCGGTTAATAATTCAACCAGCGGATATTGCAAAGAAATGGGCGCTTTGCAGTGACGGCATTTCCCCCGCAAGAACAAATAGCTCAGTACAGGGATATTATCATACCACCGGATGTGATTATTACACTTGGGGCAAAAGGACCCCGGCCACACAATGGATTTATTCTGCGGAATGCGGTAAATACACACGTTGAAAAAACTACCCAAGATGAGCCCAAAAACACCGGCCAACACTAAGCTAAGCGTTTGCATGAAAGAAGCTCCTAGTGCGTGGTCCAGTGTTTGCCGTAGCTGTCGTGCTCGTCCACGTTTACAAACACGTCGCCAAAGCGCGGGTCTTCGGGATTATTTACATAGGCCCAACCACCCGTTTTGGTGAATGCCTCTTCGTACGTTCCGGTAGACACGTGAGAAGTGGGGGCATACCCCGGCACGGTCACTTGCGGAATTTTTTCAATGTACGCCGGCACTAAACAAGACAAATCATCCGTGGGATACATCCCCTGATGTTCGCCGTAATAAGCAGCAATGGCACTGCGCATTTGCACTAATTGATGTTTGGTGCGGCCCTCTTTGGCTTTGTGCACTAAGATCATAAACTTGGGCACGGTAAACCCCAGCAAAAATGCCAGCACTACTAACATCACAATGACTTCGGTAAGGGTAAAACCTTTTTTCATAAGATCCTCTATTTAAAATGCATTGCAATATGAACAAATACTTTTGCATCCCCCAGCGTGTTTTTAATGCTGCTGTACTCGTTGGGTTGGTGAGCCATATCGTCCAATTTAGAGAAGACAACCGTGGGATAACCTGCATTGCGCAAGTACGCCCCTACCGTGCCGCCGCCAATGCCCTGCACCCGCGGCGTATTTTTGTAAACCGCACGGGCTGCGGCCACGGTTAGGTCTACGATTTCGGCCTTTTTATCGGTAGGGAGGGAAGCATGCTCTTGCACGATGTCCAATTTTACTTTTACTTTAAATTGTTTTTCCACCCCGGCTATGATTTTGCGAATTTCTTTTAACACGTCCGCATTTTTATAGCAGGGCAATACCCGGCAATCAAAATAAAACACGTCCGTACCCGGGATGGTGTTGACGTTAGGCACGTTGGCTTCTTTTTTGGTCGGCTCAAATGTGCTGGCCGTTTCCGGGCTGAAAAGCGGATTTTTCTTATTGAATTTTTTATACAAGTCGCCCAGTTTTACAATCAAGTGCGCGCCTACGCGGTGCGCGTTGTTACCGCTGTGCGGAGTGGAGGCGTGTGTCTGCTTGCCCATGACCGTAAATTTAAGCCACAGCATATTTTTCTCGGCCACTTCCACCATGGTCCCTTGCGGGTTCCCCCCATCGGGTACGAGAAAAGCATCCTGTTTAGCAAACAATTTTTTGTGATTTTTTAAAATATCCACAATCCCATACGTGCTGCCGATTTCTTCATCCGCGTTTAGCAAAAGTGCATAGGTGCACGGCGGGCGGATGCCCAAATCCATCATGGCCTTTACTGCTAACAAGCCCGATACCAACCCTTGCTGGTTATCTTCCGAACCGCGCCCGTAAATTTTATCTCCTTTCACCACGGCTTTAAACGGATCGGTACTCCATAAATTTAAGTCCCCGGGGGGCACAATGTCCATGTGCGCCATGACCCACAATGTTTTGTTTTTATTTTTTCCGTAATATTTAGCCACCAAATTGGGGCGGTATCCGCCCTTGGCTTTGGGATCTTTGGCTTTGATTACGCTTACTTCGTCAAATTTCATTTGTTTGAGCACGCTAAGCAAATATTCCGCTTTGGCGTGTTCCCCGTCCCCTCCCTCGTGCGGGGAGACAGCCGGGCAGGCAATCATATGTGTCTGCAAATCGATAACGGTTTGTTTGTAAGTGTCAATTTTTTTGAATAACTGCTTTTCCATAATTTCCTCCTTACAGCGGATTATCAATATCTATAAATTCGGTTTCTACATCAAATTGCTCTGCCGTACGTTGACGCAATGCTTGTACGCCACATTTTTCGGAATGATAATGCCCCAGGGCCAGACAGTTGATATTCCCTTCACGGCACCATTCTTGTGCGGGCTCGTCCAAACTGCCGGTTACGTACAAGTCAAGGTTTTGGTCAATCGCTTGCGGGAGCATGCTGTACGCCCCCCCGCTAATAATGCCAACGGTGCGGATTTCTTTGGGACCGTAAGCCAGCACTTGCGCTTTGGTTTGACAAAATTGTTCTAAAGTGGTTTGCACGGCGTTTAGCGAAGTGGGGTTCACTTCCCCCGCAAAACCGATTTCTACCCCGTGATACTGCCCAAACGCACGCATATTTTGTGCCTGTAAAGCACGTAGCAAACACGCATTGTGGCCTACTTCGGGGTGCTTGTCTAGCGGCAAGTGATAAGCAGCCAAACCCATATCGTGCGTAAGCAAGTATTTTACGCGTTGACCGAACAAGCCGGTAACTGTTTGTTCTTGCCCCCACAATAAACCGTGATGTACACAAACTAAATCCGCCCCGGCCGCCCGGGCTTTTTCAAAAAGCGCAACGCTGGCCGACACCCCAAATGCTATCCGTTTTACTTCTTGCGGACCTTGCACCTGCAGGCCATTGCGGCTGCTGTCGGGAATCACAGGGCTTTGCAAATAGTGATCCCAAAATTTAATAAGTTCGTCGCACTTTACCATAAAATTATGATATCATTTTATAGGTATGAAAAACATCTTTTTTTGGTTATTTTTAGCCGTTTGCCCTCTAGCGGCCACGGCGGCCTCTATTCCTACTGCTCCTTATTTACCTGCGCAAAGCGCCAAAGCGCAAAAAAGCAAGGCCCCTATTACGGTGCAATACCCATATGAAAAAATGAAAGTGTCGCGCGGAGCCAAGCACATGTTTGTGTTGGGGCAAGTGAACCTTCCTCAACCGGCCACGTTGGATATCAACGGCCAAGCGGTGGATTTATTTAAAAACGGTGCGTTTGTGGCGTTTGTGGCGTTGCAAAGCGGCACGAACGAACTGATTTTAACAGCCACAAACAAAGAGGGCTCCGTCCAAGCGATCCGACGGGTAATTGTCCCGGGCAGTGATATTAAAGACTTTTCGGCCAAAGCAGCTTTTGATAAAGAGGAAGTCTTCCCGCAGCGGCCCATTGAGCTGTTGCCCGGCGAAAAAATCAACCTATACGTACGCGGCACCCCCGGGGCCAAAGTGCACGCCCACTTACCGGACTTTAAACACGGCAAAAATATTGCACTCAAGGAAGACGCTTCCCGCCCGGGCACTTACCGTGCCGCTTTTGCCATAGACGAAAACCAACCTGCGCAAAGTGCCAAAATTACCTATCAAATGACTGCAGGCCCCAAACGCAGCAAAGCTAAAATAACCTCCCCTGCCAAAATTACCGTGCGCGATAAAGAAAACCCTTTTACTTATGCGCAAGTTACTTCCCCCGGCGTAAAATTACGCAAATTACCCACTGCGTCGGGCAATTTATTTCCGGATTACCGCGCCTACGGGCCTTTGCGCGTGAAGGGCGAAATGGCCAGCCAATACCACTTATATTTAAGTGATACCGAAGCGGCCTGGCTGGAAAAAACGCGCCTAAAACCGCTTAAGGATTTTGAAGAAACCCCCAATACGCTTTCGTTCATCCGCACACACACCGCACCGGATCACACACGCCTGGTCTTTACGCTTGACCGGGCCGTGCCGATAAAAATTCACGAATATCAAGACCGCCTGGAATTGGTGTTGTATTACATTGATTATTTTGAGCCCAACTTCAGTTTGGACGAAACCAGCCCGATTTTGGAAAATATCCAATGGTCCCAACCTACCGAACGCGCAATTGCATTTAGATTACAGCTGTCCAAAAAAGAAAAGTTGTGGGGATATTCCTATAATTTTGAAGACAACGAACTGGTGGTAGATTTAATCCACGCGCCTAAGCTAAAACCCACCAAAAACAAACCGCTATCCGGCGTGCGCATTGTATTGGATGCCGGGCACAGCCCCAAGCGTACTATCCCTTATGACGGAGCTATCGGCCCGACGGGATATTTGGAGTATGAAGCTTCCATGGCCTTAGCGCAGGATTTAAAACCCCTGTTGGAAAAAGCCGGCGCCACCGTGCTGATGACGCGGCATGACGATAACCAAATGTCTTTGCAAAACCGTTATGATTTTGCCCTTGCCAACAATGCCCATTTGTTTGTCAGCTTGCATTACAACGCCTTGCCCGAGACGGTCAACCCCCTGGCTAAGCCGCGCGGCTACTCGGTCTATTATGCTTATCCGCACAGTTTTGCGCTGGCAGAAAGCGTATATAAGGCCTACAACCAACACGTGCCGCTGCCCGACAACGGGCTGATTGCTAACGATGTTTTATTTATTCCGCGCATGCCGCAATTCCCCAGCATTTTGGTGGAAAGCGCGTACCTGATTTTGCCGGAACAAGAAGAGCTGGCTAAAAGTAAAGACGGCCGCGCCTTATTTACCAAAGCCCTGTACGAAGGCATTGTAAACTTCTTCAAAAACCAAGGAAAATAAAATTGCGCAGAATATTGTGAAACTCCCCGGCCTTGGAGGCCGGGGAGTTAAACTTTTGCTTTAACAAGGTTGGTGAAAGACTTTGCCGCCACCTCTTATCTATTTACGACTACCAAGTCGGAACTTTTGTAAGACAGTTGGATTTTTTTGTGTGCGCACACGTTACACACTTCCACCGATACTGATAGTTGTTTGTTCCGTCGGGATTAACAGAAGCACATCGTTTCTGCACAGCAACCGCATAAGTCTTTCCTTCTTGGCAAGAACTTGATGGAGAACCCATTGCCCCTGCTACTTTCTGTCCTCCACATTTCATATCCGTATGATAGGAAGCAGGTACCCAACTTGTGTTACAATTTTTCCCTCCAAGGGAGTTCCCACCTGTACCCGGTTCTGGAATTCCCCAATTATCCGATATCTTTAGGTTTTCCTCATTGTTCTCGACCGACTGAAGAGCTGAGGTTACACCCGTATAACAAAGCACTACTTCTTCGTCATCTTTTTTGGATGTAGTAGTGGTATACAAATCAGTGTCACAAGATTCCCATTCTCCCTGTGCATTACAACATTCTTGAACTGGACGTTGCGAACCCTCGTTAGGTGTCATATCGTCTAGATCGCCCGACAAGGTCTTATTCGAAAGCATCACTTCTCCTGTCACTGGGTTTACCCATCTTGTCGCACCCTGTGGGCATTTCTTTGGCGACGATATCGGGTCCGAGTGAGGTATAACTCCGGTTGTTTTCGTTACCACCACTTCGCAATCTTCATTTCTGGCCAGGTTTGTTAAGTCGGAACACTTGGGATAATCTTTATCCAATTTATCGCATCCCGTGCCGGTGCAACAAATACGCCCGTCCGCGTAAGAAGGAATCCGTAATTCATAATTCCCGCTGATGGACGTGGCTGCAATCCCGTTGCCGGTACTAGCATTGGAGAGCAACGTATAGCTAAAATTTGTCCCCGTGTTCTTGGGCAAAACCGCCAATTTGCTTTTGTTGTCTTCCGTTAAGTATGGTTTATCGAGCATGCAGCGTGCTTCCTGCTCGGTGCGCACGGCGGCCATCATTTCTTCCGCCTCGCCGGTTTTGCGGGTTTCCAATACTTTGGTGAATTTGGGTAATACAATCGCGGATAATACCCCAATGATTACTACGGCTACTAACAGTTCGGTTAGTGTAAAGGCTTTCTTTTTCATGATTGTCTCCTTAAATTTAAAACCCGTCGGGCAGGGATTTAGTGTCTGCTAGCGCCCTGCCCAAGGTCCGCCCTTACGGACGAAAGGAATATAAGCGTATCGTTCTTTCTTTTAGAAGAAAAAACAACGGCCGCTATCGTGTAGGTCCATTCTAAAAAAAAAAAACGAAAAAGTCAAGTAAGGGATTTAAGGAACAACAACCATGGTTTTTGAACTATTTGCCGCCTTGCGAAAATACCAAAGAGCCTTGTTCGCGTGGAGCGCACAAAATGCTATAATAAAGTATATCTATTTGACGAGGTTTTCTACTATGACAGTTCGTGTCCGTTTTGCACCCTCTCCGACGGGATTTTTACACATTGGCGGCGTACGTACCGCATTATTTAATTATCTATTTGCCAAAAAAAATAAAGGCACATTTCTGCTGCGCATTGAAGATACCGACGAAGAACGCTCCACCCAAGCTTCCACCGATGCTATTTTTGAAGGCATGCAGTGGATGCAGTTAAACTGGGACGAAGGCCCCATGCCCGACGGTACCGACAAAGGCCCCGATGCCCCCTACTACCAGGCCATCCGCGCCGACCAGGGTATTTACAAAAAATACATTGACCAGCTTTTGGCCGAAGGCAAGGCCTACAAGTGTTACTGCACCGAAGAAGAATTGGAAGCTAACCGCCAAAAATGCTTGGCCGAGCACCGCCCGCCCAAATACTCGGGCAAATGCGCTCATTTGACGAAGGAAGAACAAGCCGCGCTGGAAGCCCAAGGGCGCAAGTACGTCATCCGTTTCCGTATGCCTACCGAAGGGGACGTGGAATGGGACGACCTCATCCGCGGGCACGTAAAATTTGCCAGCAAAGATTTGTATGACTTGGTCATCCAAAAAACGAGCGGATACCCCACCTATAACTTTGCCGTAGTGGTGGATGACCACTTGATGCGCATGACGCACATCATCCGCGGGGATGACCACATTTCCAACACGCCGGCGCAAATTCAAATTTACCGCGCGCTGGGTTGGAAGGAACCGATTTTTGCCCACTTGTCCATGATCCACGGGCCCGACGGGAAAAAGCTCTCCAAACGCCACGGCGCTACCAACGTAGTGGAATTTAGAAACATGGGTTATTTGCCCGAAGCACTAAAAAACTATTTGGCACTTTTGGGGTGGGCAACGTCGGACTCACAACAAATTTTTGCTCCCGGTGAGCTGGAAGAAAAATTTGATATTTCCGGCTGCCAGCCCAGCCCGGCTGTCATGGACCCCGAAAAACTCAACTGGATGAACGGGGAATATATCCGTGCAACCTCGCTAAGCCGCCTGACGGATTTAGCGTTGCCGTTTATTGAGAAAGCCGGCATCAACGTGGCAGATGTGGACCGCGCGCGGTTGGAAGGCATCATCGGCCTGGAACAAGAAAAATACAAACTGTTAACCGAAATACCGGATTTAATCCGCTTCTTCTTTGAAGAACCGGTATTTGAACAAGAAGCTCTCGATAAAGTGTTTGCCAAACCGGAAGCCAAAAAAGTGCTTGCGGATATGGCCGAAATTTACAACAACTTGGCCGAATTTACCGACGTAAATTTGGAAACTGCCGCGCGCACGTATGCCAAAGAAAACGGCCTAAAAGCCGGGCAAATTTTCCACCCGGTACGCGTGGCTGTTTCGGGCCGCACGCACGGGCCGACACTATTTAAAATGTTGGAATATATGGGAAAAGAAACGGTGGTAAACCGTTTGAAAAGTGCACTGGCAAAGTGCAACTAATTAACAAAACAGGGTTTGCATGAAATATTGGTTTTTTGACGGCAATGAGGTAGTAGGCCCCTTTACGCCCAAGGATTTGGCGCAACAAAAAGGGTTCTCTTCAACCAGTTTAATTTGTCCGGAAAATTTCAGCGAAGACGGCGACCATTGGCAAATGGCCACTCAGTTTGAGGACATGGCCCCTTGGTTGGCGCCCACAAAACCCGCCGAACAAGATACGGCCACCTTTGAACAGGAATTGGACTCGCTGCTCAAGGAAAACTCCCCTTTTGAGCGTACTACTACGGATGGCCCCTCGTTAGAATTACCCCAAAAACCCGCTAAACCCGGCCCGATTGAAGACTATTTTAACCACATCAAATCCGAAGATTTAGGAGATATTTTGGGAATCCCAAAACCTAATGAAAATTCGGACATGGATTTAGTAAACGTGTTGGAGAAACAACTTTCCAATACTTCCTCCACCCGGCGCAAAAAACAGGAGACCGCCCAAGAGCCGCTGCCCGAATTACCGCAAGCCCAACAGACCCATCACGTGGCTACTGTAACGGAGGTGTTTGGCTCCCCTGTCGTACCGCAAGAACAACCCTCGCTTCCAGCACCAGCCCCCGTGCAAACAGCACAGGCCGAGGCCAACCTTTCTATGCCGGCCGTGGAACCCCTAACACTGCCTACCCTGCCGGATATGCCCGCACCTCAACCGCAGCCGGAACCGGTAGCCGCTCCCGTGCAAGAAGCCGTACAGGAAATTGCTCAAAAGCAGGAACCCGAAGAACTGGTGGAGCCGCACGATCCGGCTCAAACCACATTGGTACAGCCGCTGGCGGATTTGCCCAAACAACCTACGCCGGCCCAAGTAGCCGACGAACGCGCCGAAACCGCCGAACAACTAAAGGTGGATACCGTCAATGCCCGGCTCAAACAAACCAAAGAAATGAAAGAATTTTTGCGCCAAACCCAGCGCGAGCAACTTAAAAAACAAAAAAAGGCACAACAAAAAGGCCCCGGCATCGGGATCTTGTTTGTGATACTTTTAGTAATTATTATCGGTATTGCGGCCGCACAGTTTTGGCGTTATTCTACCCAATCGCACGAACCGGCCGCCAAACCGCTTACACAGGCCGTATTAGCCGAACCTATGGCAGCGCCGCTCCCCTCCGCCGTTGAGCCGGAACCTTCCACGGATCCGCAAAAGGCCATAGCAATTGTGCAAAACTATCCGCTTTCACAAGGGCGCGGCACCCTGGCAAATTATTTAACCCATATTTATCAAACCCAGTTAGCCCAGGGCTACCAAGCAAAATGGGATGCCGAACAGCTCCATAAAAACACGTATGTGGTAAAATATCAGTTGACCAAAATGCGAAAAGAACCTATCATATATATATTCCAGGTAGATGTGGCCACTGATAAATTAACAGGGGCTTTAAACAATGTAGCACTTGATTTAGTAGGGAAAATCCAGTAGGAAAAGGGGACAAAGTATGATCTTGATGGACGACTTATTTGCACTGATGAAAGCCAAAAACGCTTCGGATATTCACTTGGTGGTGGGAGTTCCGCCCGTGTTGCGTATCCAAGGTAAGCTTTACGCCACCCAGTTTGAAACACTGACCAAAGAAAGCGCACAGACACTTATTTACTCCATTATGACGGACGAACAACGCCAAAAATTTGAAGAAGAACTGGAGTTGGACTTTTCCTTTGGGTTAAAATCGTTAGGACGTTTGCGTGTGAACGTGTATAGAGATAAAGGGTGCATCGCCGCGGCCCTGCGTTCCATTCCCAACACGTTTCAAACATTTGAAGAGCTCAACCTACCGCCCGTGACCTACAATTTGATGAAACTAAATAAAGGGCTTATCCTGGTGACGGGGGCTACCGGGTCCGGTAAGTCTACGTCTTTGGCCAGCATGATCAACTACCTCAATATGAATGAGAGTAACCACATCATGTCTGTAGAAGACCCGATCGAATTTGTCCACCCGCATAAACGCAGTATCGTTAACCAGCGCGAAGTAGGTGCGGATACGCACTCGTTCGCCGACGCGCTGAAACACTTCCTGCGTCAAGACCCCGATATCATCCTGGTGGGCGAGTTGCGCGACCGTGAAACCATGGAGGCCTGCTTGACCTTGGCCGAAACCGGGCACTTGGTGTTTGCTACCTTGCACACTAACGACGCCGTGCAGTCTATCAACCGTATTATTGACGTGTTCCCCCCCAACCAACAGCCGCAGATCCGCACGCAGCTCTCGTTCGTGTTGGAGGCCATTTTATCGCAGCAGCTCATCCCGGCCCTCAACGGCGCACGCGCCATGGCGTGCGAAGTGCTTATTGCCAACGCCGCCGTGCGCAACTTGATCCGCGACGGGAAGGCCGAGCAGATTATCTCTACCATGCAGACCAATGCCAATATCGGTATGCGTACTATGAATGAGGCCTTGGCGCAACTGTATATGGAAAAGAAAATCAGCTTCGACCAGGCCTTGGCCCACTCAAGCGATCAAAGCGGGCTGAAGACCTTCCTGCAACAAAAGCTGGGAACTTCCAACTTTAAATAAGTCGTCCAAGCAAATAAAATCCCCCGGTTATAAGCCGGGGGATTTTTTTAGAACGTTGCGCGGTTGCGCAAGTAAATGGTTATTTGCCTTCTTCTACAAAGTTGCCCTTGTCGTCGTACTTAAGCCAAGGGCCGTTGGGGAACTCGACAATGAGATAGCCTTTTTCGCGGTTGACGACCCCCTGGTTGTGAATTAGGGTGCGGCCATCGGGCAATTTAAAAATCATGGCACCGCCGTCGCGATACAAGTTGGTTTCGTCGCTCTTAATTCCTACTAATTGGGCGGCAGCTTCGTAATAACGGCCCGGGCGCAGATTGTTAAGCATTACCACTAAATCTTCGCACGAATTACCGTTGACCGTACACGTGACCGAAGCGACTTTGGATTTGTCCTGAAACATTTGTTTGACTTGATCCGTAATTTGGTCGCGCCACATGTAAATCAAAATAATTGAGCACACCACCACCAATACACCACTGCGCATATTAACCCCTTTTCAAAAACAATTTTGACGGGCTGGTAACCCCTTTTACTAGTGAAAGTTGCTCCGGCGTAACCCCCAATGCTTGGGCCAATACTTCGCGCACAGCCTGGTTTGCGCGGCCTTCTTGGGCGGGAGCTTTCACCCAAATTTCAAACCGGTCCGGGGCTAGTTGCTCGAAACGGTTTTTCTTTTCCCCCGCGTGCACTTTCACTTTGATATACTGCCCCATATTCTAATTATACTCAAATTATAGAAAATTTCAAGGCCCAATTCAGACGAAATTGCGTATTTCCCCAAATTTAGGGAAATACGCAAACGAGTATTATTTTTTAACAATTAAGCTTTTGGCCGTCATATCCGCCGGTTTGGCAAGGCCCATTACGTCTAAGACGGTGGCCGCTACATCACCCAAGTTGCCCGTGGGGGCCATTTGCGCGTGGGTGTGGTCTTTGCTGACGTAGACAAAATCTACCAAGTTGGTGGTGTGGGCGGTTTTGGGCATATTGATTTTTTCGTCCCACATTTCCTCGGCATTGCCGTGGTCCGCGGTGATGAACACCGTGTACCCTTTGGCCAGGGCGGCTTCGGTCACCAGGCCGGTGCACTCGTCCACCACTTCCACGGCTTTGACTACGGATTTAAAATTGCCCGTATGGCCGACCATATCGCAGTTGGCAAAGTTGATGACGATAAAGTCATATTTATCGCTGTTGATTTGAGCGATGGCTTCGTCCTTGACGATATAGGCCTCCATTTCCGGATGTTCGGCAAACGTAGCCGGATCAAAGCGGCCCTTTTTCTCGATACGATCCTCGCCGGGGTAGGGCTTAATGAGTTTGCCGTTAAAAAATGAAGTAACGTGTTTAAATTTTTGCGTTTCCGCCAAGCGCAGTTGTTTGAGCCCGGCCTTGGAAATCACTTCGCCCAAGAGGTTATTCATACCGCCGCCGTCCGTCATAGAAGGCAACGCGTTGTAGGGGAAAGCGTCGTAGTATTTGGTCAGCCCGCAATACACACACGGCACGCGGGGACCACGGTTTTTGCCGGGGTAATCGTCGTCGATAAACGCACGGGTAAGCTGGATGGCACGATCCTGGCGGAAGTTAAAGAAAATAACGGAAGAATTTTCTTCCATGCCTTTGTAATCCCCCAGTACCGTGGGCGGAATATATTCGTCCACCATGGGGCCACCGTCGGGCGTTTTCATGGTTTTGTAATCGGTAGTAACCACTTCTTCGGCCGTAGCACCGTGCAAACCTTGTGCGCGCACGATTAAATTGTAGGCCTTGTCGGTCAAATCCCAATCTTCGCCGCGGTCCATGGCGTAGTAGCGGCCTTGAATGGTAGCAATTTGACCCACGCCATATTCTTTGATTTTTTCTTCCAACGTGCGGATAAAGCCCACCGCACTTTGAGGGGGCGTGTCGCGCCCGTCGGAAAAGAAGTGGATATAAACTTGCTTGATGCCTTGTTCGGCCGCAAATTTTAAAATGGCGTGCAGATGATCATGGTGCGCGTGGACGCCTTCATCCTGCACCAAGCCCATAACGTGCAAGGGTTTATTGTTTTTGATACAGTTTTCCACGCACGCGGCAAAAGGTTTAGAAGTAAATAAAGAGCCGTCTTCAATGGTATCTTTGAGACGTTTGAGCTCTTGAATCACAATGCGCCCGGCCCCCATGTTCAGGTGCCCCACTTCGCTTGAGCCCATATACCCGGCAGGGAGGCCCACTTGCTCGCCGGAGGCCTCAATTTGCGTGTGCGGATACTGCTTCAAGTAATGGTCCATATTCGGGGTTTTGGCATTGGTTACGGCATTGTACGGGCCGGCAGCGGCATCGCCCCATCCATCGCGAATTAACAAAACAACTTTATTCATAATCTCTCCTATTGGGTACGGGCTAAATCTTTCCAGCGTTTACATTGGAATTCGTTGAGTTGTTCAAGTGTGGTAACGCCTTGTTTAGCCAGTTCCATTAAAAAATAATAAAAAATCTGTTCCGTCATTTTTACATCCGCCATAGCGCGGTGCCACCCGTCGCAATTGATGCCAAGCTGCTGGGCAATAAAGCCCAGGCGGTTTTTTTCAAACCGGCCGCTTTTGCGGGCCAGTTTTAACGTATCTACAACGGGATATTTAGGAAAATGCATCCCGCATTGTTCAAATTCATATTGCAGAAAGCCAATGTCAAAATCGGCATTATGTGCCACCACCACGCAATTATCCAAAACACCTAACAGTTTGGGGAGCACCTCGGCAAAGGCGGGCGAATTTTTGACCATGTCGTTGGTAATACCGTGAATGGCAATCACGTCCGGATGCATGGGCATACCGGGATTAATAAGGGTGGTAAATTCGCTGAGCACATGCCCGGCCTTAGAAACCGAAACGGCCACTTCACAAATTTTACCGCCGCCTTCCGGCGAAAGGCCTGTTGTTTCCGTATCCAAACAAGCAAATTTAACGTCCGTAAGTAACATACTACCCCACTAAATAAAACCGTAAGCGCAACAAGAACCCAATACATACCGAGCCCACAACGCCCACCCAAAAGGCCCAGCGGGGTACGTCCAGCAAGCGGATGGAACGCGCATACAAACAAGCCCCCAACCACACAACTAAAAATAACGCCCAACGCAACCCCGGCAACAGCATAATTAAAAAGAAAATCGCGCGCACCATGGCCAGCATCCACTGTTCGTCAAAGGTAGGATAATCGCGCCCGTATTTATCTTGTTCCACGCAAAAGATAAACCACCCAATCCCGCGCGTAACCAGTAAAAGCCCCACCAGAAAAACAACCCACGGTTCCGCGAAGAAATTGCCGGTTTCATACAAGGCCTTAAACGGAGCCATTAAAATTAAAAAGAGAATGTTTACAAAATTTTTAAGAAAGAAGGTAAGCGTGTAGCCGTATTTGATTTTACCGCCCAGCTGGTAGTAATAATCGGTAAAACCGTGGAATAACGCAAATAGCAAAATACATACCCAGCCCGGCAGTGAAAACTCTTCCAAAAACGGCCAAGGTTGTGTTAGGTAATGATAACAAAACAGCATAGCCAACACCGCAAACGTAAGAGAGCGGATTGCCATGGCTTTTACGCGGCTTTTCTGCTGGGCTTCGTGCAAGGCCTTGTGAAAAAATACAAAATCCGTTAAAAATAAAGCTAAAAATAACCGCCAAAATACAATCATAAACTCTCCTTAGGCAACGTTACAGTAAACGTGCTACCTTGGCCGGGGGTGGAAATAACATCTAAACTGCCACCGTGCGCTTGGACTAACTGGCGGCTGATAAAAAGCCCCAACCCAAACCCGGGTTTATCCGCATGGACCTGGTGGTACTTTTGGAAAAGCCCTTTGATTTCTTTTTCCGTAAGGCCGATGCCGCTGTCCTGCACACTCACAGTATACGATTTTTCGTCCTGTGTGGCTACTAATTTTACAAATCCTTTTTCCGTAAATTTCACTGCGTTGGAAATTAAATTGGTAAGCACCCGTTTAAGTAGCTTAGGATCGGCCGGCACGTGGTCCACGTCCACTTGCGCGCTGAGCGCAAGGCCTTTTTGTTCGGCCGCCGGGCGAACCAGCCCCAATACCTCATCCACCAGGGGCCGCAACTCCACCCGCTGCTTTTGCACCGAGGACATCCCCGCTTCCAGGCGGGAAACATCCAGCACGTCTTCCAGCAACACCGATAAATTTTGCGCTGCTTGTGCCATTTGTTTGAGGTAATCTTCGCGCTCTTGTGCAGAAATTTGCCCGTTTTGCAAAATGTAAATATACCCCTGCAAGCCCATAAGCGGTGCGCGCAAATCGTGCGCAACGGCACGGAAAACTTGCTCTTTGAGTTCACTTACTTGGGCCTGTAAACGCAAGTTTTGGTAATCTTTTAAATCGGACGTCATTTGATTGAAAGACTCAATAAGCCGCTTAAATTCCCCCCATCCCATATCCGGGTCCACGTGTACGTCTAAATTGCCTTGGCTCACCTGCACCGCCGCTTGCGAAAGGGCTTCTATCGGCTCGCCCAAGCGTTCGGCAAACGTCAAGGCCCCGAAGTAAGCCAATGTAAAAATGGTTAACAAGAATAATGCCAAAATAATATTCGTATGATAAATACTGCGGTACGCTTCGGAGCGCAATTGCAACACCACTACGTATGCCCCCAAGATAGGGGACGGAGCATACGCCCCCACGTATGTTTCCCGCGGGGTAGTTAACTTTTTAATCAGTGCCGATTTGGAGGCAAACGCCCGTGCCAACTGCCGGGCATTAAAAGCAGGTGTATATTGCAAATCGTTGGCATATACCCGGCCGGAAACGTCCACCAAGTAAATGTGCCCTGTATTGCCGATGCGCTGCTCTTGCAAGCGAGAAATAAACCCAAAGAAACTAATAATGCCGTAAAGATAATCGCCATTTTCCAGAGGATAAACAAATTCGCTCACCGGCAGGCCTTGCACCACTTCAAAACTACTGACAGATAAACGCTTTTCCCGCGCAAGCAAAGGCAGTTGCTTATCGCGGCGCAAATCAATCGGTTTTATTTGGTTTAGGGCGTCCGGATTGCCGGCGCGGTATTTTTCTAATCCTTCGGAATTTAATACAGCCAGCATAACAAAGTCCACATTGGCGGCCAGTTCCTCGGACAATAAAGCGTGCGGGTCTTGTTTCTTTTGCAATAAGCTTGAAAGTTGGGTGGAAAACGCCAGGCGCCCGGATAAGTCCTCGATATGTTGGCTCATGGCGCTGGAGGCCATCTCGGCTAAGTTGACGTGCGTTTCCAAAATGGTGTCCTTTAGGTGCACTTGATAAAAACCAAGCAGCAGCACCAAGGGGATCAGCGGAAAAAACACGACCACCAAAAATAATTTAAAAAGTTTCGAAAATAACGACATATATTTTATTATAGCACTTTCCCGCCAGGTAGGTCTTTGGGCCTATTTTAGCATAGGCCATAAAACCGGATGCATCCAGGCCCAAGGACCCTGGGGATTTGGCTCTTAATGCGCTAGGATATAAGTAAGAAAGGAGAAACTTTATGAAAGCTTTTATTATTAATTGGTGCAAAATGATGTTTACGCAAAATAGCGGCTCTATCCACGTGCGCACGGCCATGTGCCAAGGCGGTGTGGTAAGTGCACGCGGCCGCCAAAAAGGCCACGTGCGCAACATTGAGGTGGTATCCAACACGCTCTTTGGCGGGCCCACGGTGCGCTTGGAAGAAAATACCATTTATTTAAACCGCAAAGAATGTTCCTTTGTCAATAAAGAAGTGCGCATCCTGCTGCGCGCCCAACGCCAGGAAGTCATCCGCAAGAAAAAAGCCGGCATCCCCTTGCCGCCGGCCCCGGGCAAAATTGCCTACGCCGTGTATCAATAAGTTTTATAACATTTTTATATACGCAAAATCCCCCGATTTAGCACCGGGGGATTTTTAAAACGCAAGTTTTAATTCGTAATTATTTGGCTTCTTCTACCGGCTTGGCATCGGCAATTTTTTCTTCTACCGCGGTCAAGGGGTTGATTTGCACTTTAATCTTGGCAAATACCGTGGGTTTTAAGTAGATGCTGACTTCGGTTTCACCCAGGGCTTTGATGGGCATAGTAAGCTCAATAGCGTCTTTGCCCAATTTGTGGCCTTTTTCGGTAAGAGCCTTGTAGATATCGGCCTTGTTGACAGAGCCGAATACTACGCCGTCGGCATTTACCGTTTTGGTAAACGGGAGTACAATACCGTTTAATTTTTCGGCCAAGGCACGCGCTTCGGCCAGTTCGGCTTCAATGCGTTTTTGGCGGCGTTGTGCGCCCAATTCCCAGTTTTTAATGGCACCTTCGGTGGCGATTTCCGCCAAGCGGTGCGGTACTAAAAAATTGCGGGCATAACCGGGCTTTACATCTACCACAGTTCCCACCATACCTAAGTTCTTCACGTTTTGTTTCAAAATAACTTTCATAGAAACCTCGCTTATTTCTTAGGTAAGGAATAGGGCAAGATGGCCAAGTTGCGATCGCGCTTGATTGCTTTGGTAATTTGGCGCTGATGCTTGGCACAGGTGCCGGTAATGCGGCGGGATAAAATTTTGCCGCTTTCCATCGTAAACGATTTTACGAATTGGAAGTTTTTATAGTCAATGTTGTCCATTTTTTCAGCGCAGAGTTTGCAGACTTTTCTTCTGCTTTCAAAGCGCCGTTTGCCAAACGGACGGGCCGGGCGTTCGCCACGGGCAGCCGGGGCGGCAGCGGCGGTATTTTCCGCGGCGGCCGGGGCTTGTGTTTCTTTGATTTCTTCAGCCATTTTTAATCTCTCTAGGGTTTAAGTTAGAAGGGCACGTCATCTTCCGCCACGTCAGTGGTGGGGACGTCGTCCTTCACAGCGGGGGACACTCCTTCCATATCGCCAGAAGCGCCCGCTGCTCCAAATTCTAAGATTTGGACTCTGGAGGCCGTAACCTGCAAGCTGCGGCGGGTTTGGCCTGTGGTTTTATCGGTGTATTCACTAAGCGTCAAGCGGCCCTCTACACTAACCGGAGAGCCCTTTTTGAGGCGGTCTTTACACCGTTCGGCGGCAGCCCCCCAAATCACTATGGGAACAAATACCGTATCGTCTTTCCACTCGTTTGTGGTTTTATCCAAATACCTGCGGTTGACCGCAATATCACAACGGCACACTGCCTGGCCCTTTTGCGTAAACGCCACATTGGGGTCACGTGTTAACCGTCCGACTAGAAGCACTAAGTTTTGTTCCGGCAGTTTGATTTGAGCTGGCATACCAAGACCTATTTTACGTGAGCCGGCTTCGCTTTAATTTCCAGGGCGTTCATCGTCATGGAGCGAAGCACATTTTCGTTAAGTTTTAAAGTTTCGTCCAACGTTTTTACAAACGCAGGTGCGGCTTTAAACTTAAGATAGAGGTAGAAACCATCGCGAACGTGATTGATTTCGTGGGTAAATTTGCGTCTACCCAATTTTTCTTCGCTGGTTACTTCCCCGTTGTTTTTCGTAATCAAGTCTTTAACTTTGGTTACGAATTGCCCCACTTCCGCGTCGGAAAGTTGGGGTTTTACAATAATTACGCTTTCGTACGTTTTCATATACTTTATTATTCTTGCGTTTTAGGGCAAAAAATGCCGCAGGTCAACCCTGCGGTTTTTCCCTGTACATATTATAGCAAATTCTCAACCCAAAATGGGAAATAATTTACACAGCAACCAGGCAAATGTTGTATTTATCGGCCAGGGCGATTACTTCGTCCAGGTCCATCACCAGGGTTTTATCTGCTTCAAACGCCAAGACGGAAAACCCCGCCTTGTGCATACTTTTAAGCGTGCCTTTTCCGATGACGGGCAAGTCGTAGCGGGCATCCTGGTTGGGGCGGGCGGCTTTGGCCACCACCACGGTGGATTCTTTTTCGGCCGCTTTCTTATATAAGTCCGCGGCGCGCGCAATGCAATTGTCCGTCCCTTCCATCCCCTCTACGGCGATAACGGTTTGCTGGCTGACCACACAGGTAAGCCCTATATCTAGCGCGGCAATCTGCTTGGCAATGGACATGCCATAATCAATGGTGGTTTGCTCCTGCGGGGTGGGTTGGCGTTGGGAAAGTACCCCTTTGCCGGGGAAAAAATCGTCCAAAAATAGAGCGGAGTTTTCAAAGGTGATACCGTCTTTGGCAAATTCGCCCATGATACGTTCCAACAAATATTTGGGCTGCATGCTTTTGAGCGTGGCTAAAAACGCCGCGCCGCGTTTATCGGGTATGAAATTGGAAAAAATAGAAGTGTGCTGTACGCGCCCGGCCATAACAACCGAAGTCACCCCGTTTTGTTTGTAAAATTCAATCGCGGCGGTTAGTTGGCCGATGCGGATAGTTTTAAATGCTTTACAATAACCTTGATAATCTTTTTCGTGCGCGTTGCCTTTAAGCCCCAGCACAAAAACCTCGTGCCCGCGCTGCGTGGCTTGGCGGGCAATGTAGATGGGCATTTTGCCTTCGCCGGCAAGCAGCCCGATTTTTTTAGGTAAGTTATTCGTCGTCATTGGCCTCGTGCAGGGATTTTTTGGCCGGTGCAATTCCGCGTTTGGAAGCACGGCAAAAATCAATCATATGTTGCACTTCTTTGCAGTGGGGAGCGGCTTCCAGCTCGGCCATGGCCTCCTCCAAACGTTTTCCACTGCGGAACATCCGTTTAAACGCGCGGGTAATTTCTAAAATTACTTTGCGATCAAAACCGGCACGACGCAAACCAACAATATTAAGCCCCACCAAACGGGCCCGGTCGCCCTGGGCAATACAATAAGGGGGAACATCCAAAACAGCCATTGAGCCGCCGGAAATCATGGCCATGGTACCGATGCGGATGAACTGGTGCATCCCCACCAAGCCGGAAATAATCACCCGGTCTTCCACCCGGATATGCCCGGCCAAACCGCTACAGTTGGCCACAATGCAGTTGTTGCCCATGTGCACGTCGTGCGCCAGGTGCGAGTTGGCCATTAGCAAATTGTTATCCCCCAGGGTGGTGGGATCGTCCACAAATGTGGAGCGGTGAATGGTAACACATTCGCGGATTTTGTTGCCGTTTCCTATCACTACGCGGGTGTGTTCGCCTTTGTAAGACAAATCTTGCGGCTTGACCCCAATAAAAGCACTGGCAATCAGTTCGTTATTATCGCCCATCGTAGTGTTTTCAATCACACAATGAGGACCGATGTGATTATTCTTGCCGATTTGGACGTCTTCGCCAATTACCGTAAACGGACCGATGACGGTGGAAGGATCAATTTTAGCGGTAGGATGAATAACCGCAGTAGGGTGAATGTTAGACATGGTGCTCTCCTAAAACAAAATTGAGTGTGGCTTGCGTACACAGCTTGCCGTTGACGTATGCTTCGGCATAGATTTTGGAAATTCTTCCTAAACGAAGGATTTCGATGGGCATTTCCAGCGTGTCCCCGGGGCGAACCATACCGCGGAATTTGGCCTCCTCTATACTTAAAAACAAAGGAATAAATTGGCCTTCTTTATTTACACAGTCCATAACAGCCCCACCAAACGCTTGGGACATGCTCTCTATCACCAAAACCCCCGGCATAACCGGATGCTCCGGGAAATGACCTTTGAAGTAATATTCATCTTCCCGCACGTGGTGAACGCCAATATATTTTTTCCCGTCCTCAAGCACGCGTACCTCGTCCACCAGCAGGAACGGCTCGCGGTGGGGAATGATTTTTTTAATCTGCTGCAACGTGAGCGTGCTAATCACCGGCAGGGAAAGAAATGATTTTAAATGGGTACGGCTGCTCATTTTTCCTCCGCATTGGCTAATAAAATTGTAGCAAAAATAACATTGTGTTTGTGGCCGCCGCATTCGCAGTGAATGTGCAGCGGGGGCAGTTTGCGCCCGGTAAGACTAATGTCGCCAATTAAGTCCAACAATTTATGGCGCACCGGTTCATCGGGGAAGCGGCGCTCGTTGATAAATTTGTCTTTGCCTACGATGACGGCATTTTCTAAATTGCCGCCCTTGGCAAGCCCGTGGGCTTTTAAAAAGGCCAATTCTTCTTCAAACCCAAAGGTGCGCGCGCGGGCAATTTGCTCTATATAGTTTTGCTGATTAAACACAAAACTATACTCACAATGGGCCAAAAGCGGATGTTTGTGCCGATACACAAAGCTAAACGTAAGCTGATCCGCCGGTTCGGCCGAATAGAAAATAGTACCGCAACTGTACGTAATTTTTTGCTTGATGTTTAAAAGGGGTTGTTCCTCGGCCAAATCTTGCACGCCGGCTTTAAGCAGCGCGTCCACATACACGTCGCTAGCCCCGTCGGTTACCGGGGGTTCCGGGCCGTCCATTTCCACCGCCACGTCGGTAATCCCCAGCGCGTGCAGGGCAGACATCACGTGTTCAATCGTCCACACTTCGGCCGTTTCATTTTTTAAATTGGTTCCGCGCAAGGTGGAACCCACATTGCTGACGTGAGCCAAAATCGGTTTAGCGTTGGGCAAATCGGCCCGCAAGAACGTGATGCCGTTTTGAGCGGGTTTGAACGTCATGGTAGTAGGCACGCCCGTGTGTAAACCGGGGCCGCTTACCGTGGTGGATTGCAAAATGGTTTTTCTCATAATTAACGTCCTAATAATTTTTTGAGCCGACCCCAAAAAGACATTTTTTTAAGATCAGCCGCTTCTTTTTGAAATTGTTGAAATTCTTTGTATACTTCCGGCAATTTGCGAAGCATAGCAAACTGTTTTAACGCATCGCGCTGGGGCATAGCCGGCGAACCTAAAACCGTTTGCCCCGCCTCAATAGAGCTCATCACTCCTGCCTGGGCAGCTACTTTTACCCGGTCGCCAATTTTCATGTGCCCGGCCAAGCCTACCTGCCCGGCTAAAATGACACCGTTGCCAATTTGCGTAGTACCGGCAACCCCTACTTGTGAACAGAAAATAGAACTCTGCCCCACTGTTACGTTGTGGCCGATTTGGACCAGGTTGTCGATTTTGGTATTGTCGCCAATGACGGTGCTGGCAATTTTGGAACGGTCAATACACGTGTTGGACTGGATTTCCACGTCATTACCCAAAACCACGTTGCCAATTTGCGGGATTTTTTGGTGGCGGCCTTCGTGGAACGTGAAGCCGAACCCGTCCGAACCGATGGTAGCCCCCGCTTGCAAAATGACATAATCCTTAAGCACGCATTGTTCGCGAATGACCACTTGCGGATAGAGCAAACAGTTCTTGCCGATTTGAACATCTTTACCAATGTAACATTGCGGGAAAATGACAGTATTATCGCCAATGGTTACACCGTCTTCAATTACCGTGTACGCCCCTACGGATACATCCTTGCCCAGGGTGGCTTTTTCGCTAATGACGGCTGTGGGATGAATGCCGGGCGTATATTTTTGATATTGCGCGTCCACATGTTTCATCAGTAAAATGAACGCCCATTCCGGGTCTTTGGCGTAGAGCAAAACACCCTTAAAAGGAAGTTCTTTGCCTTGTGCTTCCTGCGGGACAAACAAGGCCGAAGCGTTTAACTGCGCCAGCTGTTCGGGCTTATCAAGCGAGGTTACGTAGCAAACTCCGCCTTCGCGTGCGTTTTCCAAGGCGCACAGCGCAGTAATTTGCACTTGCTGCCCGCCGCTGGCTTGTGCCCCGGTAATTTGTGTAATTTGTTCAATCGATAAGGGTTTCATAAGCACCTCACTTCCCGCGTTTGCGGTATTTTTTTGCTTTCTTCAAGCGGTTTATAAAATCTTTAGTAACATTGACGGGCTTTTCGCCATAGAGCACTTCGTCCTTGCGGACCACCGCGCCAATGTTGCGTTTCTTGGCAAAGGATTTGATTTCCAAATAAATGTCCTTCAAAATCTCTTTGACTTCTTGTTCTTCCAGTTTTAAAATTTCTTCGCGCGTTTGGGCTTTGTAATTGTCAATAAAAAAGCTGCGCTCTTCGATCACTTGTTTGTTGGCGGCAATACGCGCTTTGAGCTCTTCGAGCTGGGAAGGCGTGTTTAACGGGGTAGTGTAAAACACGTCCGACCCGGCAAACGTCAAACGGTTGAGCACGTTGCCCAGTTCCAGTTCATCGGCATTTTCGGCTGGGCGCGGCAGGAACGGGTGCGGCTCCACCACAATACGTTCGTAAAACGGTTTTAACTGCCGGATGTGAGCGGCCAGGCGTTGATTCTCGGCCGTGAGGGTGGCAATGGTGTCTTTGGCACTGTCCACTTCGTCCTCTTTGGCTAAAATTTTGCGGCGGATTTGCTCTTTAACGGCCACCGTGCGCGGGTGCGCATTAAAGGCCTCGTCAATATCCACAAAAGCCACCGTTAAACATTTGGCCGCATTTGCGGGTTCCTCTTCTTCCGGTTCGGCAGGCGGGTCCTCTTCGTCCAGCTCTTCTTTCACTTGAGCTTGCGCTTGGACAGGCGCGGGCAGTTGTTCGGGCTTGGCAGGCGGTTCTTGCGCTTTGGCCAAAATAGCAGCCACGGCCGCATTTTCTTCCTCCGTAAGCGCCATTTCTTGCGCTTGCAAAATGCCTGCCGCAAATAAACCTGCTACCATTGCCACGAACCAACGTTGTTTCATGTTCCCCCTACATCATGTTTGAAATGTTGAAGTAGAAGTGGGAGCGGTCCTCACCGGAGCGGTGATTGAGCCCGTACCCCCAGTCAATACGGATCGGCAACGACGGAGTGGTTAAACGGATCCCAACCCCGACGCCGGCCTTGAATTGGTTTTCATCCGGTCCCAAGGAAAATTCCAGATCATCGTAGTGATCCCACGAGTTCCCCAGATCAAAGAAGAAAGCAAACTGAGCCATATTGCGCCGCCCTTCACGCGCCAGCGGGAAACGCAACTCGGCATTCATTACGTAGTACGTGGTTCCGCCGTATTTGGGGCCGATTTCGCCCGCACGTTCATATCCGCGGATGGTATCGGCACCGCCCAGGAAGAATTTTTCGTACGGGGGAACTTCCTGCGTGCGCCCGTAAGGCCGCACCGACCCAATTTTGTTAGACAGCACAAACACAATGGGGTAATTGCCCCCTACGTTAAGCACCGTGTAGTTGAAAATGGAGCGAGCATTGAGGTACCACAAGTCCAGATCTCCACCGACAGGTCCGCCGGCCAACGCCAACCCTAACGAGTTACGCCACCCGCGGGTAGGATCCCAAATGTTGTCGCGTGTATCAATGGCAAAGTCGGTGCTGATGGTGGAAAGATCCGTAGTGCCTTTGGCGATACAGGTGGCCGGGTCTTGCCCTTCGTGACATTGGAACTGGGCATCAATATCGTAAATGTCAATATGCTCGAACGAATAACCAAAGGAGAGTTGGTAAATATCGTCATTAAAACGCGGACCCACTTTCAAGCGACCGCCGATACGTTTTTCGGTATAGGCCTGGTTTTCGGTAGAGAAAGAACGATAACGACGGGTGTTAAACAAATCTACCCCCAGCGAGGTGGGTTTATCAAAAATCCACGGGGTGTACCAGCTCACCGTGTAATCCAAAATTTCTTTACCAAACAGGGTGCGTAAAGACAACCGTTGCGCCCGCCCAAACAAGTTGAGGTGGTTGATAGATACTTCCCCGTACAGCCCGTCCATAGAGCTCATGGCTAAACCAGCGGTAAACATACCCGGGCGGCCTTCTACGACGTTAAAATCCAGGTCTACTTTGTTGGGGTCGGCCGTGGGCTGCAAGCCGATTTGAACATCGTTAATAAAGCCCAGGTTTAAAATTTTAGTTTGGCTACGTTTGATTTTGGCATTATCGTACAAGTCGCCGGGGTGGATGGTTAATTCACGCGTAAAAACATATTTTTTAGTGTGTTCATAACCGGTTACATCCACGTGGTCAATGTAGAAAATATGCCCTTCGGAAATATCAAACGTAATGTTTAAAATTCCGTTTTGGATGTCTTTGACAGGCATCACTTGCGCTTGTAAATAACCCTTGTCGGCATATTGTTCTTGGATGGCGGAAATGGTGTCGTCAAAATCTTTTTGATTATAGCGGTGCCCCGGACGGAAGAACACTTGTTCTTGCAGTTCGGCCGGGGTGAAAACGTTGTTGCCTTCAAACTGCACCGTGCCGAAATCCACTTGCGGGCCTTCGGTAAGCTGGTAGGTTAAAAAGGCCTCGTTTTTGGTATCGTTATACGTGATTTGCGGCTGGGTTAAATTAAATTCGCTATACCCTTTGTTGCGACCGTAGAGCATCATTTTGACCCAATCTTTTTGCAAATTTTGCGGCTTAAATACTTTGCCCGGGCGGTTGGATGCCTTTTTAATGATTTTTTGCGTAGGAAGTTGCGTTTCAACCCCGTTTGTATCCAGCGTAACTTCTTTGACGCGCACGCGCTCGCCCTCGTCGATAATCAACTTGACGTACACAACGTTGAGGTCTTCGTTGCGTTCAAGCTCGTAGGCTACTTGGGCGTTGACGTAGCCCTTTTCGGCGTATTTGTCGGTAATGCGTTTGAGGTCGGACTGGAGCTTAGCTTCGTTGAACGGGTCCTTTACTTTAAGCGTCATCGCTTGTGTAATGGCGCCTTTGCCCAAGTGTTTGCGGCCTTGGTAGGTAATGCGGTCGAAAATCGGTTTTTCTTTGACAAGGTACGTCAGCCGGTGGCATTGGTAAGCTGTATTGGATTCTTTGTCCTTGCGCGTGCCGGCAATGGGGGTAATGTCGATTTCTACCGAGTCAAAACTACCCAGGCCGGAAATATCCTGCACATCTTCGGACACGGTCATCCGCTCGTAAAGTTCGCCTTTTTTGGCGTGCCCGGCTTTGGTAACCGTGCGTTTGCGGATGTTCTGCAAGCCCTCTACTTGAATGTTACACACCATCCACGGGCCGGTAGGATCAAGTTCTAGCGGGGATTCCTCCGCGCGCGCGTACGAAAAAGAAATCAACAGCCCCATTAAAACTGCGGCTGAATATTTGGAAAATGTCATGTTACAAACCCTTAAAAACGTAAAAAATCAAAAAGCCCGTACTACGGGTGAGCACGGGCCGGATAGAATACCATTTGCTACAAAAAGAGACTTATTTTGCCGGTCTTTTAGCCAGACCGCTTTTGATACAACCCGTGCATACATAAGCCGTTTGGGTTTTACCGTCCAAAACGATTTTTTGCTTTTGCAAGTTCGGTTTAAAGCTTCTTTTCGTCCGCAAGTTGGAGTGGCTGTAAGAACCGCCAGAGACGGAGGCCTTGCCACAAACTGCACATTTATAAGCCATAAGTTCCTTCCTTAAAGTAAGATAAATTATGTGTATATATTATAGCAAGTTAGGGGGTAGGTGTCAATGAAGAAAATCCTCCCCGCGTTTTTGGCGCGGGGAGTTATTGAATTTCCACCGTTAGTTAACAGGAAATTGAAATGCCCGAGAAGTACGGATAGTCCTGGCAAAACTGCTCTAGTGCCGCACCAGAAAAACTTCTGCTTCCACCGCTGCCTACAGATCCATATGAAAAGGAAACCGGCTGACCATTGTCTGTAACGATTACATTCACTGAGTTCATTCCACCTTCATAGTATTCAATCTTAATACCGTTACTGTATGTATTGGTTCCACAAGTAGTCGTATATTGCAGAGGAAGATGCATGCTATCACAAGTTCCTACAAGGGCCGATTCTACAGAAGGGCCAACCCCGCCCGTACTATTGCCGGAGAGTAAATACAACAAATAGCCGTCGTTTCCAACGGGGTCTTCTTTTGCCCCTTCCGCCACACAGAGGGATTTGGCTTGGTCGTCTGTAGACAGGGCCTCACAATAGATGTTACCCGCATAGTTGTCACTATGGGCTAAATACTGGGTATAGCGGTTGTTGAGTTTATCGTGCCCCAAGCTTACATAATCGTGTCCGTCCGTTGCGCTCAATTCCACATCTACCCCTTCCGGAATATCAATGTCCAAATCATCCAACTCTCCGGTTCCCGCATAATGCCCGTATGTTTCAAAGTAGATTTCTTGCGCGTCCTTGATAGACTTGGCAATCGGCTTTAACGTAGCGAACCTGCTTTTCATAACGGCTTTTTGGTATTGCGGCAACGCCACGGCGGCTAAAATACCAATGATTAACACAACAACTAATAGCTCAATGAGTGTAAACGCACAGTTGCTAAACAAGGGCGTCATTCCCGAAATTTGTAATCGGGAATCTCCACCACTTTGCGTGGTAAACAAGGTGGGGATCCCCGATAGAAGCTTTCGGGGATGACTTGTTATTGTTAACAATATGCGTTGAAGATCCTGAATCAAGTTCAGGATGACTTTCTTTATAATGAAACGGCTTTGTACTGCATTTTTCATACATCCTCCTTGTGTTTTAATGTCCAGCATAAAATTAGTGTAACAAAAAAAAAACGAAACAACCCCCCAGTCAAAAAACGGCCTTTGCAATTAGACAAAACTTCCGTTCATCCCCGAGGGCCGTAATTGGGAATCTCCACCGCTTAGGCCGTTGCCGTTCGTCCCGCAGCATCATCTCCGCATAAGGGTCAAAAAAGTGCCCGTTTTTCAACGGGCACAATAAATAAACGGTCCTTACAATTCTTTTATTTCTCCCGGCTTTTCTTTTTCATTTCCTTCCACACGGCCAGGGCTTCCTCGGGACTGTTGGCTTTCACATCCCCAAACACATGCGGGTGGCGGTAGTGCAATTTATCGTAGAGCGCTTGGATGACATCATCAATGGTAAACAGGCCCTCCTCCTTGGCAATTTGCGCGTGCAACAGCACCTGTAGCAGCACATCGCCCAGTTCTTCCTTCATATTGGCGGGGTCTTTTTTCTCGATGGCGGCCACCAATTCTTCGCTTTCTTCGCGCAAGTTTTTAATCAAACTTTCGTGCGTTTGTTTTTTATCCCACGGGCAGCCGTTGGGGCCGCGCAAAATGGCAAAAGTTTCTACTAAATCGGCGAAGTTATTTTTCATAGTGAAAACTCCCTCAAAAAATGGTATACAATTATTATATGAAAAAAATATTTTCCCGGCTTTGTGCCGCTGCTTGTGTAGTTGGCTTTTCTCTCTGCGCCTTTGCGCAGATGACGGTTGTGCGTGTAGACGGAACAAAAATTTATTTGGACACGTCCGACGTAAAACCCGCCCCCGCCAAAGGAAGCACGTTTAAAGTGATCCTTTCTTCCGAAAAACTTACCAACCCCAAAACCGGTAAAGATTTAGGCGAAGTTTATAAATATTCCGACGTGGGAACCATTACCGAGGTCCAACCCCTCTACGCCATCGGTCAACTCAAAAACACGACCGGCGTTACCGTAGGCAAACAAGCTGTGTTTGAAGAAATCAAACCCGTTCTCGCACCCGCCGTGGCCGAGCCGGAACCTGCCACCCCCGTTAGCACGCGCGCTAAAAAAGTATACACGCCTGTGGAGCAAGTAGTGATCAGTCTTACGCAAGCCGACGTAACTGCCCCCGGTGCCAACAACATCATTGCGCTCTCGGATAAAAACGAAATTACCGTTTTCTCCCGCGCAGAAAAAGACACCTTAACCCCACAGCTCAGCTACACGTTGCCTTCCGACAAAAAGGGCCTCTCCGTTTCCGCTGCCGCCGTCAAAGAGGGGCTGGCTCAAATTTTTGTATCCGTACTAAATGAGAACCGCGCCACCATTACCACCTTAGTGCTGGAAAACCAAAACGGCACGCTTACACAAACAGCCACGCTTAACTATTTCGTCAAAGAACTTGGCTGTGGAACAGACAAAAAAATCTGGGCGCAACGGCCTTTTGTATTGGGGACCAATCCCGGCAACGCGCGCCTGGTAGTCTTTGAGAAAAACAAATTTGTTCCCGGCGGCGAAAGTTTCAACACCAAGCACAATTGGCTTGCCGGCTCGAACTATTACCCGGTGGAAACCGCCGAAAAAGACAATTTTATCACCACCGCTACCAACGGGGTTTTGCGCCTTACCTTAAATAACGGCAAAACCGCCGAAAGTAAAGATAAATTCGGCTCCTCCCCCAACCGCGCGCAATATAAGCAGGACATTTTAAAATTTCATCCTTCCGTGCAAGTATTTGGAACCCCGGGCCAAGCCACCTTGGCCGCCGTGGAAAACACCGCCAAACTGGGGCTTTTATCCAATATGTTTGGGCAATATCAAAGCGGCAAAGTGCATTTCTTGGATTATGAAAAAGGCCGCTTAAAAATTACCGACACGGTGGACCTGGACGGCGTTATTTATGACACTGCCTGCACGCAAGATGCAATTTTAGCCGCCGAAGTGCTGGCCGATGGTACCAGTTCGGTCGTAGAAATTTCAAAATAATTTAGGAGAGCAACCGTGGCACAATCTACTGAAAAAATTGATGTTTTAGACAAGGGCTTTGTACGCCTGATTGATTTTATGGGGGGCGACGACCGAGCCGTGCAGGCCGCCCGCGTATCCTTCGGGGCCGTATCCAAAGGGCCCGAGCAGGACAAACGCCTCATCAAATACTTAATGGAGCACGCGCACCATACGCCGTTTGAACATTGTTATTTTCAATTTCACATTTGCTGCCCCATTTATGTGGCCCGTCAATGGATGCGCCACCGCTGGGGTTCGTATAACGAAGTCAGCGCCCGCTATACCGAGGTAAAGGACGAGTTTTACATCCCCGCTTCCTTCCGCGGCCAGGACACTAAAAACAAACAGGGCTCCGTCAGCAGCGCCAGCTTGGACCAAGCCGCCTTACATAAAATTTACGAAGAAAGCATTGAGGCCTCTTACGCCGCTTATCACAAACTTATTGAAGCCGGCGTCGCACGAGAAATGGCCCGCGGCGTACTGCCCGTATGCCAATATACGCAATTTTACTGGAGTGTAAACGCACGCAGCTTATTCAACTTTTTGTGTCTGCGCACCGATCAGCACGCGCAGTATGAAATCCGCGTCTATGCCGACGTAATTGCCAAAATCGTGCAAGAAAAAATGCCCTGGGCCTGGGAAGCGTTTGAAGCGCTTAATAAGCAATTGCCTTTGGGCGCAGCTTAATTGGGTAGCAAGGGGGAAAAAGATGAGAGTGCTGGGTATGATCATGGCGGGCGGTAAGGGCGAACGGCTCTACCCACTTACCAAAGACCGTTCCAAACCGTCTGTCCCGTTCGGCGGGAAATACCGCATTGTGGATTTTGTGCTGTCCAACTTTGTTAATTCCGGTATTTTTTCCTCTTACGTACTTGTGCAATATCTCTCCCAAAGTTTAATTGAATATTTACGCACTACATGGCGCACGGAAGGTATCGTGGCTGACCACTTTTTAACGTGCGTGCCGCCGCAAATGCGCCTGGGCGAAATTTGGTACCGCGGCACGGCCGATTGTGTGCGCCAAAATATCAATTTAGTCAAAGACTTTGCCCCCGACGTGGTAGCTATCTTCGGGGCCGACCACATTTACCGTATGGATGTGGGGCAAATGATCGATTTTCATGTTAAGCACAAGGCCGATGTTACCGTGGCCGCCAACACTGTGCCGCTCTCTCAAGCCACGGCCTTTGGCGTGCTGGGCACCAATGCGGAAGGGCGCATCGTCCAGTTTGACGAGAAACCGGCCCACCCCAAGTGTATCCCCGGCGACCCAAAACACGCTTATGCCTCCATGGGCAATTACATTTTCAATACAGATACGCTTTTGCAAGTATTGCAAAAACGCTTTGCCGATACCCCGGCGCTGGACTTTGGCAAACACATTTTGCCCAAAATTCTGACCGATTACCGCACCTTCGCTTACAATTTCCAAAGCCAAAAACTTCCCGGAGCCAAACCCTACGAAGAACAAGGATATTGGCGCGACGTGGGCACCATTGAGTCTTTTTGGCAGGCGCACATGGATATGCTGGGCCCCAAACCCAAACTCAATTTAAACAATCCGCAATGGCCCATTAACACCACGTTGCACCGGGTTCCGCCCACTCAGTTTTTAGGCGGGCACGTTACCAATTCCATGATTGGGGACGGGTGCGTCATCAGCCCCAAGGCCAAAATTAAAAACTGCGTGATTAGCGACAGCGTCACCATCGGCGAAGGGGCCGAATTGGAAGGATGCATCATCATGGACCATTGTGAAATTAAAGCCGGTTGCAAACTCAAAAAAGTAATTATGGACCGCTTTAACACCATTGCCGCCAAGCAAAATATTGGGCTGGATTTGGAAAAAGATTCCCAAAAATATTATATTGACCCGTCAGGCATTATCATTCTTCCACGCGGGAAAAATAAATTTTAATGCGTTGTCATCCTGAATTTGTTTCGGGATCTCGTTTTTATGCAAGCCCATATTTTTTATCATACCGCCGTTCCCAAGTACCTGCGCCGCACGGGGCTTTACACCCGCGCGCTCACTAAAGGGCTTAAACATTTTGCCAAACAAAATATAGAAGTAAACGTTGTTTTCGTGGATGAAAAAGAAATCCTGCGCATCAACAAGCAATATTTAAATCACCATTATGTAACGGATGTTATTTCCTTTAGCAATCCACGTCCGCCCGTTGTATTCCCGGGCGAGCCGTGGGGGTTTGGCGATATTTTTGTTTGCTACCCCGTGGCGCGCAAAAACGCACAATCCTTCGGCCACACCATTTTGCAAGAGATGCTGATGTACGTTACGCACGGGGCGCTTCACTTATCGGGGATGGACGATCATGCCCCGCAAGACCGCGCCGAAATGGACCGCCAAGCCGAACGGATTTTAAAACAAATTCTGCGTTGACACCACCCTTTCAAACTGCTAATATAGAGTTATGAAGCAATTTATTATTTCCATTAAACCGGCAAATTGCTCTAACCTAAATCATAATTGGCTAGAGGCATATTGTGTTGGGTGGGAATAATTGAAATAATTTTTAGTTTTTAATAAAATCCCGCCTAACGTAAAAAATAGGCGGGTTTTTTTAATGGATTTGCCTTGCTTGGCAAGGCAATAAAACAAAACGGGTACAAAAAACAAAGAAGGTTTGCGCTCTTAGGGGCGTAGGCCTTTTTTATTGCGGCTCGGCGGGACGGTATCCGTGCGAAACCAATTTTTAAGGGGAATTTCGTGCCAAGCTAGGCGTGCACTTAGGAGGTATACTGGCGGCACGCGCCCGGGTTTTTCAAACTAAAATACCGTAGAACGCGACGCGAAAGGGCGAAGTATACTGTGCGAAGCGGCGCGGCAGCGCCGAGGTATTCGAGCCCTTGAGCAACAAAGTTCTACGGTATTTTAGGCAGAAAAATAAACCCCCGCGTACCAATTCGGGGGTTTAGCTCATTCGTGTCATTTTCATGACTCCATGTTCCTATTTCCTAGGGATGCCACATCTCCGGGTCTTCACGCAATCGGCAAATACACTGTATCCGCATCAACTGCAACCAAGGAGTAAGGGCTCCTCCCAAGTACTTAAGTTACTAATAGTATACGAGTTTTTTCAAAAATTTCAAGGCCTAATTTTAAAAATCCTCCGTTTTACGACGGAGGATTTTTTAAAAAAAGTTCCAATTTGGGCCCTTTTTTAGTTCCAAACGGTAGGATCTGCAACTTGCGGGGCATTGGCAATCACGTTGGAAATATGGAAAACAGGGTCTTTTCCTTTTCGTTTTTGGTGGCGGTAATCGGCCAAAACCCACAATACTTCTTTACTTAGCCGCAAAATAGCATAAATGTTAATAACGGCAATAAAGGTCATGCACAGGTCGGCCATTCCCCAAGCAAGGTCCAACTGGATAATCGCTCCCAAAAAGATCACCACGCTTACTAATACGCGAAATGTCAGCATTACCCAACGGCGGCGGCTTAAAAATTCCACGTTGGCCTGCCCGTAGTAATAGTTCCCAATGATAGACGTAAACGCAAAGAGCAACACACTGGCCGACAAGAAATAATTCCCTATGGAACCAATTTCATGCGTCAAAGCGGCCTGTGTAAGTGCAATTCCTTCCAATCCGGCAAATTGTGTATAGTTGGAAAGCAAGATAATAAACGCCGTACAGCTACAAATAAGCAGCGTATCCACAAAAACGCCAAAGGCCTGCACAAGCCCCTGTTTAACCGGGTGCGACGTGTGTGCCGTAGCGGCTGCGTTGGGGGTGCTTCCCATACCGGCTTCGTTGGAAAAAAGCCCGCGGCGGGCCCCCATCATAATGGTGCCGCCCAATGTGCCGGCCATTAATTTCTGCCAGCTAAACGCGTCGGACACAATCATCCACAGCACATGCGGTATCTGCGTAAAATTAAGCAGCATAATCAACAGGGTTACAGCGATATAGCCCAGGGCAAATATCGGCACAATAATAGCGGAAAAGGTAGCAATACGCTTTAAGCCGCCAAAAATAATCAAAGCCGTTAGCCCTGCCACAATCAAACCCGACAAGGCCGGTGCCATGTGGAAAGTAGTCTGCATGGATTGGGCAATTGTATTGGCCTGTACCGAGCTAAACGCAAACGGGAACGTAGCAATCAGCCCAATAGAAAAAACACGCGCCAGGGTACGGTTTTTCAAAGCGGTACGGATATAATACGCAGGCCCTCCGCGAAAGTGCGTCCCGGATCTAACTTTGTAAACTTGAGCCAATGTACTTTCCGCAAAGGCAGATGCGGCTCCAAATACAGCAATGAGCCACATCCAAAAAATTGCCCCGGGGCCCCCGATACTAATCGCCAGTGCTACCCCGGCAATATTACCGGTTCCCACGCGCGAGGCCGTGCTAATCGCAAATGCTTGAAAGGGGGAAATATGCCCTTGCCCTTTGGGGACGTCGTTACTTCCCAATATCAGATGTAACATTTCTTTGGGGCGGACAAATTGCACAAATCGTGTGGCAAAGGTAAAATACAAGCCCGAGCCGACCAGTGCAGCGATGAGGACATACCCTAAATAATTATCATTTATCAGGGCAATAAGTTGTGTGAAGTTTTCCATCAAAACAGCTCCTTTTGGTTGCGGGTACAAACAAACAGGGGCAAAAAAACAAGTACGCTATAGTATAGCTTTTTTAGAAGGGATCCGGCAACGATTTTAATTTATGGTTCAGCCATTTTTCAAACAGCGTATTGCTGCATAGAAACAACGGGGTAACTAGCATCGTACAATAAATGGTCCGGCGCGGGATCTTAACCCGTTTGCGGGCGTTTAATAAATCTTGCGCTTGGCTCAAGCGGATAAATGTATCTGCGGTCCACAACATCGGCCACGCTACACTGGCCCGCACGCGCAGCGCTGTTTTGGGCAAAGCCCGGTAGTAAGCCGGGGCCTGTTTTAAATTTTGTTTTCCCCAGGCAATCCACTTATTTTTAACAGGATTAAAACGTGCGGAATTTTGCACGTTGAATAAATCTTGCACTTGTAAGCCGGCAGCTTGCAAATCACTTTGCGGGAAATAGCACCGGCCATTTTGCAAATCTTGGGGCAAATCGCGCAGCACGTTCACAATTTGCAACGCGTCTCCAACCTGCTGCCCCCACGTAAAAAACGTTTCCTTATCGGCTCGTACAGCCAAAGTTTGGTAAATCAGCTGGCTCCAAAACAGCCCCGGTTTTCCCCCCATCAAGCGGCAATACGTTTTTAATTCTTCGGGCGTAGCCAGCGCCTTTACGGTGCCGGGGTCCGGTTGTGCAAAAGCCGTCAAATCCTTTTTCATCCCGCAGCACACATTTTCAACCACTTCAAAAATAAACGCTTGTTGCTTTGCCGGAATTTTTTGAAGTGCCGCCAAACAATCGGGCAAGTGGGCTATTAAGGCCGTTTCATACGGGTTGGCGCTGGGGCAGCCGGACAAATCGCGTATCAATTCGGCAGAGCGGGCAGTATCTTGCGCACGTACCAATTGCGGGAATTGTTCTACCCAGTACAACCTTTTGGAAGCCTCTAACAAGGGCGTATCGGCAATGGTATCGGCGTAGCGGCAAAGCAGATATGCCAGCCCAAAAGCAGGCCCAATAGAGCCCGGCAGTATCTTAGCGCTTAAATACAAACTGCGCGACGTGTTTTTAAGCAACGTATTTAAATCCATAGGCCCCCGCTACACATTTACCACCGTTGGGATCCCCTGGTCTGAAATTTCCAAATATTGCAATTTGTGGGCAAGCCCCACATCCAAAGCAATCATATTCATTACGCGGTCCACCACCAGGTTTTCCACCGGGGTGTGCCCAAAAATTTGCCACACGGGGCTGCCTTTAGGGTACGAGGACACCAAATCCTCCAAATCTTCCCAAAAAATACCCCCAAACCGATCCGGCCCTTTACGGCTCAAACTAATATTAAAAATGGGATGTTTAAAAAAAGAATGTTTGATAGATTCTTTAAAAATTAAATTGATCAATACCGCTAAATTTGCCGGGGAAGCGTCTTCCAGCTGCAACTGAAAAATCTTATACAACTTGCGGGTTACGCCGGCGTGTGTAAACAAAAAATCTTTGTAGGCGTAAGCGGCTTTCAACTCACCGCTGAGCACTTGTCCGATGAGTTTTTCGCGCACCTGGACGGCCTGTTCCCGTTGGAATTCGGAAATCAGGTAATTTTCCATCATAATTTCCAATTCATGATTGCCCGCCAAACGGACAACTTCCCCGCCGTCGGTTTCGGCCTGCAGTTGAATTTTATCGAGCAACGAATCTACTTTTAACGAGAAGGGCCCCCGGTCCAAAATATCTCCGATTTGCACCAACCGGTTATGCCCGCCGCACCAGTTTTGTTGCGCATCTATCAGCCCGGCATGGCGCAGCACCTTGACCAATCCTTCAAATTGGCCATGCACGTCGCCCACTGCCACTAATTTACGCGCGTTCTTCTGCATAGGGGATGTCCTAAATATTATAATATAGTATAGCAAATATGAAACTAACGCCTAAACTCAAACGGCTGTTGTGCCAGTTAGTGGGGGAATCTTGTGTGCAGACGGATGAAACCTCGCTGGCGCTCTACGGGTACGATTGTTCCGTGTCCCGCGCGCGGCCGGACGGCGTTGTCCACCTTCAAAATACCCAACAAATTGCCCCCCTGCTAAAATGGCTCTACGCACACAAAATCCCTTTTGTTGCGCACGCCGGTGCCACCAATCACGCGGGCAGTTGCGTCCCCTTGCAAGGGGGGCTTATCCTAAATTTAGGGGCCCTAAATCATATTTTAGAAATCAACACGCGCGAAGGGTACGCCCTCGTAGAGCCCGGTGTTGTGGTGGGGGATTTGCAAGCCCGCCTGGCCCCTCTGGGGTTCTTTTACGCGCCCGATCCGGCCAGCGAATCGGTTTGTACCCTTGGGGGCAATTTAGCTCAAAATGCCAGCGGGGCACGTTGCATGAAATACGGTGCCACGCCCGACCATGTAATCGCCGTTAATTTTGTCCTGCCGGACGGTTCCCCCGTTTCTTGGACGCACGGCCAACCCGGCCCGGACATGATCGGCCTTCTAGCCGGGAGTGAAGGGACCCTGGGCATTATCACACAACTTAAAGTAAAAATACTCCCGCTACCTGCCCACTTGGAAACTTTTCTCATTACATTTCCCTCGCTACCGCAAAGCATTCAGGCCGTTGCCGATTTAACCGCCCAAGGGGTTATCCCGCGCTGTGTGGAAGCCCTGGATCAGCTTACGCTAAAAAGCGTAGAGGAATTTTCCCATGCAGGTTATCCGGTGGATGTAGGGGCATTACTACTGGTGGAATTGGATGGATCGGCCGCCAGCATTAAGAAAGAAAAAAAAGTATTGGAGCAAATTTGTCATCAAAACCATGCGCAACATTTTATCCCTGCTGTTTCTCAAGCACAGCGTGCAAAACTTTGGTCCGGGCGGAAAAGTGCCTTTGCTGCGATGGCTCGTTTGGCTCCCAACGTGATGGTGGGGGACGGCACTGTCCCGCGCAGCGCTTTGCCCGGCACCTTGCAACGCATCCAACATCTCCTGCAAGAAAACCATTTGCAAGCCGGCCTACTCTTTCACGCGGGGGACGGCAACTTTCACCCCCATATTTTGTTTGATCAACGCAACCCGCCGGAAACACAGCACGCGCACCGAGTTATGAATGAAATTTTAAAACTATGCGTACAAGCCGGCGGCACTGTCTCCGGTGAGCACGGCATCGGCGTAGAAAAACGTGCCGTTATGGCCAAACAGTACGATGTTTCCACGTTGCATGCCATGGCTCGCATCAAACAATTATTTGATCCTTTGTCCTTGGCCAATCCGCTTAAAATTATTCCTCATAACTACGCGGAAAAAACAGCTCCGGGGCTCCCCTTGCCCGACGAAATTAAAACCTTGCAAACCCAATTATTGCAAATGTATCCTTGCCCCATTGTTGGGCTAAATTCACAGCTCAAGACAAAACAAAAAGATTTTCTTTCTTCCCGCGCGCTGGACCAAATTATCGAAATAGATACCGCCAACTATACCGCCACTGTGCAAGCGGGCGTTTCGCTAACCGTTCTAGAACAGGCCTTAAAAAAAGCCGGGGCGTACAGTGTGCTTCCGGCCGCAAAAGGATCCGTGGGGGGTGCCTTTTGCTCGGGTTGTTTCCCGGATTTTTATGCTCACGTAACCGGGATAGAAGCCCTGTTGCCGGACGGATCTTTTATCCGTTACGGCGGCAAATTTACCAAAAATTCAGCGGGTTATCATTTAACGCGTTTGTTGGCCGGCAGCCAAGGAACGCTTGGGCTTGTTACACAGCTTACTTTTCGTATTTTTGCTTATCCGGTAGAGGTACTTTCCCCCAAACCCTTCACGCAAATTTCTCCTTCTTCACTTTGGAAACAGCTGGCCGAAGGATGGCGAACGGAGGTCCCGCATGGTTAAATCCGCAAGAGCTCATCACAATAAAACGTTGCGCGCCTTATGCACGCCGTTAGGCAAGCGCAGTGTGTACAGCTCTGTTTCTTATTGCAATCGGTGCGGATTATGCGCTGCGGTTTGCCCCGTTTACGCAAAAATTCGCCAAGAACCTTTTTCCCCGCGGGGGCGCAATCAGGCATTGCGTTTGGTACTGGAAGGAAAACTAAACTTGCGCAAAAACAAGGCGCAATTAAAACAAATTGCCTATTCTTGCACGTTGTGCGGCCGGTGCAGCCGGGTTTGCCCCGGTCAAATTCCTACCGTGCAACACGTGTTGGAACTGCGCCGCCGGTTGTCCGTGCGCGTATTGCCGCCCACCCTATTTAAACTGATGCGCATGCGGGAAACTTCCCCGCGTTTATTTGCCGGCATCGTGCGCGGCGGGCTTGCGTTACATCGGGCAAAATTGTTGCCCGGGTTTTCTTGGCTTAAATTTTTGAAAGAACGGCTGCCGCGCGTCCATTATCCGGCGTTTAATCCTCCGGCGCAAACCCGGCCCACGCTTATTTATTTGCCTTCTTTTGAAGCTCAATTTTTGCGCCCGGATATTGCGCAACAGGTCTATACATTAGCCGCTCAAAAACATTATCCCACCGTGTGGTTAAACACCGCCAGCGGTCTTTTTGAATATGTGTATGGCGATTTGGTACGTGCACGTAAGTTAGTACGTTGTTTGCTTACGCGCCACGCGCGCACCGGCAATGGAAAACTCCCCTTACTTACTGACAGCGCCGAGCTTTACGAATTTTTACAGCAAGCCCCCGCCCTTTTTGAAGGCTTTGACACATGGCAACGCAAGGCCGAGCATTTTGTTTCTTGTTTGCGTTTTGTAACAGATTTGTTCCCCAAAAAATTAACCGCCACGCCCGTTGCCTCCCCTATATTATTTATGCCGGCTTCCCTTTTTGGTACTTCTGCCGCACTCGTTACGCAAACACAAAAAATATTGCATACACTTTTTAAGAAAAATTTTGTACAGTGTGAATATACCTGTGCTTGTCCTCCTCCGTTTGGTTACGGGCTGGGCAACACACAAGCAGTGCAAGGGTTACACTTATCAGCCGTAGAAACAGTAGCGCGCCATCAAACGCGGACCGTGGTTGTATGTAGTGTGGGAACTGCGTTAGAAATGGAAGCTTTACTGCATCGGTTTTATCCATCGGCTCAAGTGCGTCACGTTGCACAATTAATGGATAACGTATGCAATCTTACCACGAAAGCAGCAAGCTAACCGCTCAACAAAAACTCAACTTATTAGTTGAGTTCGGCACGCGTGTGTCGGGTGAAATTCGTCTGGAAAAATTGCTCGATATGATTGCGCAGCAAATCTCGGCTATTTTGGATGTCGGCCGCTGCACCATTTACTTAAAAGATTTAGAAAAAAACGAATTGTGGTCCAAAATCGCGCACGGGCGCGGTTTGGAACATACCGAAATACGCTTGCCGCTTGGCAGCAACAATGCGGCTTCCATCGTTGCACGCACTGGGGAAATTATCAATATGCCCAACGCGTATGAAGATCCGCGTTTCTCGATGGATGTGGATATGGTTACCGATTTCCGCACACACACGTTGCTGGCGGTACCGCTTAAAAATAATTCCGGCAAAGTGCTGGGGGTTTTCCAAGTTGCCAATAAGTCCGATGGCTCCACCTTTGACAAAAATGACGAAGGCATCTTAACGCTCTTAGCCACCTTGGCAGGGAGCTCCATTGAAATTGCCAAGCTCTACCAAGATGTGCGGGTTTCCCAACTGGAAACCATCTACCGTTTGGCCGTTACCGCCGAATACCGCGACCAGCAAGACACGCGCGCCCACTTAAAAAACATCAGCATCATTTCGTACTTACTGGCCCGCGCGTTAGGGATGAGCACCAAAGATTCCGAACTGATCAAAAACGCCAGTCCCTTGCACGACATCGGCAAAGTGGCCCTGGCCGATACCATTTTGTTAAAACCCGGTAAATTAACCAAGGAAGAATTTGAAATTATGAAATCGCACACCATTTACGGGGGGCGCATTTTAGAAGGAGCACACTCAAAGGTATTAAAAATTGCCCACAAAATGAGTTTGTATCATCACGAAAAATGGAACGGGACCGGTTATCCCGAAGGTCTCAAAGGGGAAGACATCCCGCTTGAAGCACGCATCGTCACCGTGGCTGATGTGTTTGATGCCTTGTGCCAATTTCGCGTGTACAAAAAGGCCTGGAAGACCGATGAAGCTTACCAATATATTTTAGAGGAAGCGGGCAAATCGTTTGATCCGCGCATCGTGGCTGCATTTAAAACCATTTACCCCTCTATCCGCAAATTGTACGCGCATATTTCTGTCAATCAAAACAACCGCCCGTCTGATATTTCCGGCGAGCAAGAAACACAGACCGCCTTCCAAACCGAAGACACTACCTTGCACGAAGAAACTTTCCGCCGTTTGGCCGGAAACCAGTAACTTTTTGTAGTTGCGCGTTTAAAAATACTACAATAATAGAGTCCTTTTGGCTTTCAACCTTAAGTACAACTTTATCATTTACGAGGTTTTGATGGAAAAAGAGACTGTACTTGTTGGCCTCTCGGGAGGGGTCGACTCGGCCGCTACGGCTGTTATTTTAAAAGAACAAGGGTACCGTGTCATCGGTGCCACTATGATTATTTGGGATCCGTCCTTGCCTGTCCCAAAAGGGGAACATCAAAAAAACGCTTGTTTATCCCCGGAGAAGGAAGACCTATCCGAAGTTGAAGCGATTGCGCAAAAACTAGGCATTGATTTTTTAACCGTAGATTGCCGCGAAGAATATAAGCATACCGTGCTGGATAATTTCCGGCTGGAATATGCCTGCGGCCGCACCCCCAATCCGTGTGTACTGTGCAATAGTTTAATTAAATTTGGGGTACTTCCTTCGGCGGCAGCCAAGCAAGGAATTCAATTTGATAAATTTGCCACCGGGCACTATGCCCGCGTGGAAAAAGACGAAGCAACCGGCCAGTATCTACTGAAAAAAGCGGTTGATCTCTCACGCGATCAAAGCTATTTTCTGCATCGTTTAAAGCAAGAGCAGCTGGCGCACGTACTTTTCCCGCTGGGGGCCAAAACCAAGCCCGAAATCCGCGAGAAAGCGCGCCAAGCCGGTTTAAAAGTAGCCGATAAAGAAGACAGTATGGATTTTTATTGCGGCGATTATAACGACTTGCTCAACTTCCCCAACAAACCCGGCGATATGGTAACTTTAGACGGAAAAATTATCGGCCAACACAACGGGATTTGGAATTATACCATCGGCAAGCGCAAAGGGCTTGGGCTAAGTGGGTTTGCGCATCCTATGTATGTAGTGAAAATAGATGCACAAAAAAACCAAGTCATTATCGGCCCCAAACAAGCGCTCTACAGCAACACGTTGCGGGCGGAAAATGTCAGCTGGGTAGCCGGGGTTCCCCCCGCCCAAGCGTTTGATTGCGAAGTAAAAATCCGCAACTTGCATCACCCCGCCGCTGCGCACATCACGGTGGAAAAAGACGGTTTTGTCGCACACTTTTCTGAGCCGCAAATGTCCGTTACGGCCGGCCAAAGCGCGGTGCTCTATCAAGGGGATATCGTCCTGGGTGGCGGGATCATTGTGTAGCATCCCCCCGCAATTATTTGTTAGGCAGTACCTGGGCGGGGACAAAATTCGCGCGCATCTTTTTAACCAGGTACGGGTAGGCATCCTGTTGGGAAATTTTTGCAAAATCGTTCCCCATCACTTCTTGAATAAAAGCAAGGATATTGTCATTAAAAATCGGGAATAGAAAAAATTCCTGGTGGGCTTGTTTCTCCTCTCCCTTAAACCAATCCAACCCCACATAGGCAGACACAATTCCCAACAGTTCCCCTGTGTTTGTCATCACGCCCGAACCGCTCATCCCGCGGCGTACTCCAAAATTTTTTGTATAACAAAACCCTTCCTTTTTAACGCAATAAACTGGGTTCGGGTTGGCTTTGATGTTGCGCCTTCCCCCGAAGATAGAAATAACCGATATTTTGCGGTCTAACTCATAATTATTGCGGTCATCAAATACCACCAAGGGGGGCATCTGCGGGCTTAAAGCGTGGCGGTATTGGCTTTTGGCACGGCGGTGCTTATCGAGCCATTGAACAAACTGCTGCTGTGATATGGCAATATTGGGGGCATTTTTGTCAGCCGTACGCATATAGTAAGTTGTAGGGGCACGGTTTAAATCCAGCCGGAAAAGTGCCAAATCGGCCGTCACTTTTTGTTTTGGATTATAAGCCGGGTGCACGAAAACGATCGGTTTTTTGGCACTATGTTTGGCTTCCACAAGGGCGGAAACGGGCTGCTCGAGCAAATCTACTTGCAGCGTACATTCTTTAGCACATAATTCCACACAATGTGCTGCCGTGATAAACCATTGGGATGTAATACGCGTGGCTTGGCATTTGGAATGTTTATCGCCGGACGAAATATAATACTCAAAGGTATGATAAAAATCCTCTTTTTTAGTGTTTTTGTTTTCCTCTTTTACAGCAAGAACACTCACTTCCGCCAACGCCGGCAATGCCGCAAAACAAATCAAAAAAAGCAAAATTTTTCTATGCATAATCAGTCTCTAAGTTTGGGTTGTGTAAACAGCAAACAGGCATCAAACCCGCTGCGTGTGCTGTACGCGCTAAACTTCGGCCACGAAAGCACCGTCACCTTATCCGGCACGGATTGCACAAAAGGTTCATGTTGCATCACAAACCCAAAGGGGATGTCTTTACCCAGGGTGTTGGTTTCCAACTGGAGCACAAAATTTTGCGGGGAAGAATTGGCCAGTGAATACGGCGCGCGGTAGTGGGTATGCAAACTGCCCGCATAGATAAACAATACGGCCTTGGGGTTTTGTGCGGCCACCCGGTCGATAATATTGCGCCAATGTTCGTTGCGCTCTTTCATCCCTTTTACCGATTGGGCTTCATTATCAAACGGGGTAATCATTTCGGCATGTTCTTGCACGTATGCCACATCTTCCAACCCAATCACTTCAATCCCTTTTTTGACAAACCTATTAAAAAAAGAAAAAGTGGCGTTGTTTTGCCGGAAGGGCATCTCCAACATTCTTACGGGGCGGCCCGGTTCCTGCCAGGGGAAAAGCCGGTCCGACACAAATTCCGCCAACACGATAATCTGACGTTGCGGATACATTTTTTGATATTGGAAGATTAAGTTTTCAAAAGCCTCATAAATAACCGGCTGCCAGTGTTCTTCCCCCACGTAAATTTTACGTGCGGTGGGTGGAATCAAACTTGCATAATTGATGCCTTTAATCGGCAAGTATGAAACTTTCAACACGTTGAGCATATCCGCTTTATATTCCTGCAGGAACTGCAAATCTTTATCCACCACCGATAGCCACGGCCATGCCAACGCATCGTTTTTGGCGGCAAAAACAGGGTCCAGCGGCTTAAGTACTGCGGCCGGCGCACTAACAGGCGCCATTTGGTGGAAAGGGGCCTCTTGCGATAAACGCATATACGCTTTTGAATCCAAGCGGGCCGCTTGAACGGCTTTTGGGGTAGAAACAGCCCTGCGCGTGATTGCGCGGTTCAAACGGGCATTGTTTTTTATCCTACGCCCCCGGGAAGCCGCAGGGGCAGAAACTGCTTTTATCTTCCGGGCGGCGGCAGCTTTCCCTTTCTGTGCCTTTTTTAACAAACGCGGCCAACCGTCCGCTTGGGCCGGCAAGGAAAAGCATACACAACAAAGCAATAAAAAAAGGCGCAGGATCCGCATTACCCCTATTGTAACAAGAAAACAACCAAAAGGCAAATCGCAAAATACCCCTGCCAACGTTTTTAAAATAAGAGGATTAGTTTCCGCAAGTTAAGCGTGGCGTAAAAAATTTGTCGTCCGCAACTTCACCGGACCTGCTAAAGTAGGATGATTTGTCAGAAACGGCCCACTTCCCCAAACACCGGGCAAAGTAGAGGATAAGATGATTTTTCAGATTTGAGCCTAGGTAAGGCCGCAAGTTGAACGTGGCGTACGTCTGCAAGGCAACGCGCCAGCGTTGCAAGTACGCGAGTGAAAGTCGGCCTTAGATAGGCCAAATATGGAAACCGTTAAGCGCGATATAAACGGAAGGACCCCACGCCTAAGCGTGGGGTCCTGTCTGCAAAAGAGAGGTACTTATTTGTTGGTTACAAATACCCCCGGTCCCATCGTAGAGCTTACAGAAATGCTCTGCACATACACCCCTTTAGAGGTGCTGGGTTTCACGCGGAGGATCGTTTCTAACACAGCTTTTGCGTTTTCCGCCAATTTGGTAGCATCAAAAGACGCTTTGCCAATAATGGCGTGCACGATACCGTAAGCATCGGCTTTAAACTCAATACGGCCGGCTTTTAAGGCCTTAATCGTATTGGCTAAGTCAAACGTTACGGTGCCGGATTTCGGGTTGGGCATCAGCCCGCGCGGGCCCAAGATTTTAGCCGCTTTGGCTAAATCTTTCATGGTGTCCGGCGTGGCTACCAGCACGTCAAAGTCAATCTTGCCTTTGAGCACTTCGTCCACAATATCTTCGCATCCTACTTTATCGGCGCCGGCTTTTTGCGCATCTTGTGCGTGTTCACCTTTGGCGATAACAGCGATGCGTTTGGTTTTACCCGTACCGTGCGGCAAAGCTACCGTAGAGCGGACTTGTTGATCGGCTTTTTTGGTATCAATGCCCAATTTTACGTGCAATTCTACCGTCTCGTCGAATTTGGCTTTGGCATTATCTTTTACGATTTTGACGCCTTCTTCCACGGTGTAGATTTTGCTTTTATCGTACGCTTTGGCTGCTGCTTCTAATCTTTTTCCCATCTAAATACTCCTTAGGTTCTAACGGGCTTGCGCCCTCCCTCAGTTTAAATTATTTGACTACGTCTACACCCATGCTGCGGCAGGTACCTTTTACCATTTCCGCGGCTTGTTTGATGTCTTTAGTGTTCAAATCGGGCAGCTTGGCGGCCGCGATTTTTTCACATTGGGCTTGCGTAATCTTGCCGACTTTATCTTTGTGCGGAGCCCCGGAACCTTTTGCAAGTTTGAGCTCTTTGATAATCAGCGTGGCCATAGGCGGCATCTTGGTAATAAAGGTGAAAGAGCGGTCTTCAAATACGGTAATGATGACCGGGATCTTGATCCCTTTTTCCATTTTAGCGGTCTTGGCGTTGAATTGTTTGCAAAATTCCATAATGTTGACACCGTGCTGACCTAAAGCCGGGCCCACAGGCGGGGCCGGGTTGGCAGCGCCGGCAGGAATTTGCAACTTAATGTATCCTTTTATTTTTTTCTCTTTTGCCATTTGTTACTCCATAATTTTTACTGCTTACGCGGTAAAATTAGTTCTTTTCTACTTGGAGGAAGTCTACCTCAACCGGGGTGGCGCGGTCAAATACCGTTACCATCACTTTGAGTTTGTTTTTCTGTTCGTTTACTTCTTCCACTACCCCAATAAAATGTTTGAACGGGCCTTCGGTAATGCGTACACTTTCGCCGCGTTTAAACTCTACTAAGTACTTCGGTTTACCGTCGGGGTTATTGATACGGCCTAAAATTTCTTCCACTTCTTCTTCCGGCAGTGGTACCGGGGTATTTCCGCCCAAGAACCCGGTTACACCCGTCACATTGCGGATGAACCAATAGGCCTCGCTGGTCATTTTCATTTCCACCAAAACATAACCAGGGAAAAACTTGCGTTGGTGGCGGATTTCTTTATTTTGTTTTACTTCGCGTACTTCTTCGGTGGGCACCAGTGCCTGGAAGATGCGGTCTCCAAATTGGTGGGTTTCCGCGTCCAGCAAAATTTTCTTACGCACTTTTTCTTCGTGCCCGGTTTGGGTATGCACGATGTACCAAGCGGTGGGGGTTTCTTGTGTCATTAGTGCCCTCCTACCACGGCGCCCAGTAACCGTGTAAGGCCAAAGTCGATCAGGCCGACGTATGCCGACACTAATACAACCACAATCCCTACTAAAATGGTAGACTGGATGACTTCCGATCTGGAAAGCCACGTAGATTTTTTCAACTCGCCGACGGAATCCTTTACAAATTGGAACTCAACAAATTCTGCAAAGCTTGTGGAAAACAAACGATACACAAAGAAGGCAAAGCCTCTTAGTTTTTTGTGGGAGCGTCGGTTAACTGGTAAACCACCGGTCTCCAAAACCGGGACTGAAGGTTCGAGTCCTTCCGCTCCTGCCAGGTTTGATACCAAGGAAAACCCATATGAATAAAGCAATCCAATTTGTAAAGGATTCCGTCGGCGAGTTGAAAAAATCTACGTGGCTTTCCAGATCGGAAGTCATCCAGTCTACCATTTTAGTAGAAGTCGGATCGTAGCCATGTCGTTCTGTGGGCC
>JAZNWD010000005.1:0-42261 GCA_045593185.1 Elusimicrobiaceae bacterium
CAAAAGCAATTAAAACGCCTGGAGGAAACAATCCAATCCTACCACAAGCTGTCCGTGGAATCTTTGCTTGAAGAAATTGAAACCTTGCAAGCGCAAATCAAACAGCAGGCCGCGCAATTAGAACAGCTGACGCAAAAAGTAAATACCATCTACGGGAACGAACTTTCGGCGGAAATTTCCCAAACGCAGAAAGTGGTGCAAGAAGCAGCACATTCTTTGCTCCTGCAAACCCAGCTGGAAATGAGGGAACAGTTTGCCATTCACCTTACCGAGAATGCAGGGGAAAAACCGCAAGCACGCCGTTTGAACCCCAAAAAGTTGACTGCGCAAGAGTTGAAACTCTATAACAAGGTGCAAACAGCATCCGCGCGGTTGGCCGATTGGAAAAAAGCGCACCGGGGCAAAACCCCTTCGTGGGATTCAACCGACCCGGTAGAAAAAACCCTGTATACTCTAGTTACGAGCGTTTTGTCCGACGCCGAAAAAGCCGGTTGGGGGGATACCACCTTGGTGCAAAAATTAAGAAAACAATCCGGGTTGCGCAAGTTTTCTTCTTCGCAGCAATTGCTTGAAGAATATAAACGCTTCCGCGTTCAAAATCCGCACCGCAACCCCAATCCCAACGACCCGGCCGAAGTCAAATTGCATAGGGCTATAAAAAATCAATTAAACATCCACCAGGCCGAGCTGGAAACGAACCCCCTGTTCCGGGAAATGAACCGTTTGTGGAACACGGTACCGTTGGAAGGGGAAGAATTAATTCATCTGCAAGCCGAAGTATACGCACGTGAAGCCGTCAACGACCCAGTCGTTTTAGAAGCAGAGGAAATGTGGCAGAAATTTTTGAAACGTCAACAACGCGGGCAATAAGTAAAGCCGATTAACAGGAGATATAAGAACCGTTATGAACAAACTACAAAAAGCAGGCGCAATTGCACTAAGTAGTATGTTTATTTTCGCCGGATTATCGCCGGTATGCGGACAGGTAAAGCCGCCTAGAAAAATCAAAAAGAACCCCTCGATTGAAGGGGCGGTAACGCGCAAAATCAAGGCAGCCAAAGTACGCCCGCCCCGCCGGACGGCCCCACGCACTACCGCCCCCAGCAACAAGGCCGCGTCCGTTACGCACCCCGGCACGCACGTTACGCCCGGTGAAGTCACTCGCTTTAGCACTTTTGCCAACCAAGCAAATGCTTCTTCTTTAAGGGGCAATGCAACCATGGGCACATCGTACGCGCAAGCCCAACAAGCCCGACTGGATCAAGCCCTGCAACAAGCCCAGAAGTTGGCGCAAACCAAGGGGGGCTTTTTAGACTTAACAAACAAGCAAGAAAGAGAGGTGTTTTTCTCGTTGCAAGACAGCCGCCTGCCTCAACAAGAGCGCTTGGACATGACCCTGCGTTGGTTGCAAGCAATATTTGACGGAAAGAAAGCATGGGACTTTGGATCCCTGTTGGACTTTACCCACAAAGAAGGAATAATCTCGTGGGAAGAATATGAAGTTTGGTCCAGACGGCCCACCGTCGCAGTACCTATTTTATCCACTTTTTCTTGGAACGTCCTTTATGATTCCGTCAATAAGTTGCTGACCTGGGTGCAAGAAGAAAAACAATTTTGGAACACGGCACGCATCAACTACCAAAGCCCCGATCAAGCAGTCAGGGTAGAAGTTACCCGCAAAACCCTCCAAGAGCTTTCCGCACGCTTGCAAAAGCAATTAAAACGCCTGGAGGAAACAATCCAATCCTACCACAAGCTGTCCGTGGAATCTTTGCTTGAAGAAATTGAAACCTTGCAAGCGCAAATCAAACAGCAGGCCGCGCAATTGGAGCAATTGACACAAAAAGCAAACGCCACTTACGGCGGCGAACTTGCGGCAGAAATTTCCCAAACGCAACAAGTGGCGCAAGAAGCAGCACATTCTTTGCTCCTGCAAAACCTGCAAACCCAGCTGGAAATGACGGAACAGTTTGCCATTCACCTTACCGAGAATGCAGGGGAAGAACCGCAAGCACGCCGTTTGAACCCCAAAAAGTTGACTGCGCAAGAGTTGAAACTCTATAACAATGTGCAAACAGCATCCGCGCGGTTGGCCGATTGGAAAAAAGCGCACCGGGGCAAAACCCCTTCGTGGGATTCAACCGACCCGGTTGAAAAGGCCCTGTATAATCTAATTTCGCATGTCTTGTCCGATGCTGAAAAAGCAGGTTGGGGGGACACCACCTTGGTGCAAAAATTAAGAAAACAATCCGGGTTGCGCAAGTTTTCTTCTTCGCAGAAATTGCTTGAAGAATATAAACGCTTCCGCGTTCAAAATCCGCACCGCAACCCCAATTCCAACGACCCGGCCGAAGCCAAATTGCATATGGCTATGAAAAATCAATTAAACATCCACCAGGCCGAGCTGGAAACGAACCCCCTGCTGCGGGAAATGAACCGTTTGTGGAACACGGTACCGTTGGAAGGGGAAGAATTAATTCATCTGCAAGCCGAAGTGTATGCCCGCGATGCCGCGGATGATCCGGTTGTCATGGAAGCAGAAGGAATGTGGCAAGAATTTTTAGAACATCAACAACGCGGGCAATAAGTAAAGCCCATTAAAAGGAGATATAAGAACCGTTATGAACAAACTACAAAAAGCAGGCGCAATTGCGCTAAGCAGTATGGTTGTACTCGCCGGTTTATCCCCAGCGTGGGGGCAAAGACGGCTACCCAAAAAGCTCAAAAAGAGCACCAAGGTTGAACGACGCGTAGAGCGCAGAACCACACTGGGTAAATTACGCCGGACCCGCCGTTTAGAAACGCGCAACCTGGTAAAAAAGACAAAGCCCGTGTCCGTGATAAGACAAGAGGCACATGTTGCGCCCGAAACAGTAACGCACTTTGAAACCGTGGGAGCCCAAATGCGTCCTTCTGCCGTAACGAACAACGCAACGGCAGGCACGTCGCACACGCCCACTCAAGCCCAACTGCAAGCCCAAGTGCAAGCACGCATTGAGGCCGAAGTGGGGAACCAAATCCGCAACTCCGCCGCGCCGCGCACATCCGTAACTCCCACGCCGATTACCTCCGGCAAAACCCCGGTAGTAATAGACGAACCGTTATCCTCATATACCGGCTCTCCCGCTAATTTAGAGGCCACCATGGCTAAGTGGGAACAAAAAATTAAGACCAGTAACAAAGCTCAAATCTCTTTGGCCGCCGCCCAGGCCGCTTTGCAAAAAGGCGACTTGATGCAAGCGTATAAATCGGCACAAGATGCAGTTGCAAACGCCCAAGAAGCGGGGGAAATTGCCGGGGAATTATCTACCTATCAAGCGGTATTGGATCAAGCCAAACTCCAACTCACCCAGCAAATAGCCGACGCCCGCGAAGTAATCAATACGACTCCGGCCGCAGTGGCGGACTATGCCCAAAAAGCCCTTAAACAAGCGCAAGAATTAGGCCTCACCGGCCCGGAAATTACCGGCTTGGAAAACCTGCTCACGCAGGCCCGCGAAGCGCAAAAAATATTGAGTGAATCATCCAAAATGATCTTGCAAGAGTTGGATTGGGACATTGCCGAAGGCAGATTGGACTTAGCCCTGGAAACCGCCGAAGGTGCTATCACAGATCTGCGCAGTGCCGGCGTAACGGGCGAAGAACTGGCCCCGTATGCCGACAAAGTAAAACAGCTCAGAACAGAAGCCACCGCTAAAAATATGGCCGATACCAATTTGCACATGGCGCAAACCGAACTGATGGCCGCGGGCGAAGATTTTGACCCCGTTGCCGCGGTGGAATATGCGCAAGATGCCTACGAAGCCGCACAGGAAGCCGGCCTGGTAGGGAAAGCCCTGGAACCGTACGAAAAAACCCTCCAACAAGCTAAAGGCCGCTCCAACGCAAAAGAATTAGCCGAAGGGTATTTGCATTACGTTACCGAAGAGCTTGCGCTCAACCCGGAAATCTTTGACTATGAATACGCGTTACATCAGGCCGTTAGAGCCCTTGACTACGCCGAAGAAGCCGGTTTTACCGGTGAAGCCCTGGCCCCGTACGAGCAAGCCCTTACCCAAGTGACAGACGTCGCCCAGGGGAAAGCCGAAAAGTACTTAAAAATTGCCCAGTGGGAAACGCAATCCGGCAACGCAAACGGTGCTATCCTCGCGGCCGAAAAAGCCATGAAGTACGCCCAAGACGCCGGGTTATTTCCCGAAGAATTACTCCCGTATCAGCAAACGCTCACGCAGGCACACGCGCTGGCTAAATAAACCTGCATTGAACCCCTTGCAAAATCCCCGGGTTACCGCCCGGGGATTTTCGTAAGTTTCCGCGCACACGCTTGTGGCGCAAACAATGAAAATTAGCACTCTTTAAAAGCGCTTGACAATTTTGCCGCATATATGATAAACTAGCATTATCACAAGACGAGTGCTAAAAAACAATTGTCTGTGAACTATTTAGGAGGAATTATGGCAGACATTAAATTCAAACCGTTGGGCGACAGAGTATTTGTAAAGCCCATTGAACGCGAAACCATGAAGGGGGGAATCATCATCCCCGATACCGCCAAAGAAAAACCCATGGAAGGCGAAGTGCTGGCCGTAGGTGCCGGTAAACTGACCGACAAGGGCGACCGCGCCGCCATGGACGTTAAAAAAGGCGACCGCGTACTTTACGGTAAATATTCCGGTACCGAAGTTAAACTGGATGACGAAACGTTTTTAATCCTACATCAGGACGAAATCCTGGGGATTTTAGGGTAACAACATAAGGAGTAAAATTTATGGCAAAACAAATTATTTATGGCGATCAAGCCCGCGCCAAAATGAAATCGGGCATTGAAAAAGTAGCCAACGCCGTGCGCGTAACCTTGGGGCCCAAGGGCCGCAGCGTAGTGCTGGAAAAAAAGTTCGGCTCTCCGCTCATCATTGACGACGGTGTAACCATTGCCAAAGATATTGAGCTGGAAGATAAATTTGAAAATATGGGCGCGCAGCTCATCCGCGAAGTGGCCTCCAAAACCAACGACGTCGCCGGCGACGGTACCACCACCGCCACGGTGCTCGCCAACGCCATGCTCAGCGAAGGCATTAAAAATATTACCGCCGGGGCCAACCCCACCTTGGTCAAAAAAGGGATTGAGCGTGCTGTGGAAGTAACCAAAGAAGCCCTCGAAAAAATGCACAAGCCCGTCAAAACCAAAGAAGAAAAAGCCCAAATTGCTACCATTTCTTCCAACGACCGCGAAATCGGCAATATGATTGCCGAAGCCATTGAAAAAGTAGGCGCGGAAGGCGTCATCACCGTGGAAGAAGGCAAAACCGCCACCACCCAACTCGACATTGTGGAAGGCATGCAATTTGACCGCGGCTACATTTCGCCCTACTTTGTAACCGATTCCGAACGTATGGAATGCGTGCTGGAAAACCCGTACATTATTATTACGGATAAAAAAATCTCATCGATGAATGAGCTGTTGCCGATTTTGGAAAAAATTGTACAAAGCGGCAAGCAATTTTTGATCGTAGCCGAAGATGTGGACGGTGAAGCCCTGGCCACCTTGGTGGTCAACAAATTGCGCGGCACCTTGAAAGGGTGCGCCGTAAAAGCCCCCGGCTTTGGCGACCGCCGCAAAGAAATGCTGGAAGATATTGCGGTACTTACCGGCGGCAACGTCATTAGCGAAGAACGCGGCATGAAACTTGATAAAGCCGAACTGCCGATGCTCGGCCAATGCGCCCGCGTAGTAATTGACAAAGAAAACACAACCATCGTTTCCGGCAAAGGCCAAAAGGCCGCCATCGATGCCCGCACCGCCCAAATCCGCAAACAGATTGAAAACTCCACCAGCGATTACGACAAAGAAAAACTGCAAGAACGCTTGGCCAAATTGGCCGGCGGTGTAGCCGTAATCAGCGTAGGCGCGGCAACGGAAACCGAACTGAAAGCCAAAAAAGCCAAAGTGGAAGATGCTAAACACGCCACCAAAGCCGGCGTGGAAGAAGGCCTCGTGCCCGGCGGCGGGGTTGCGTTGGCACGCTGCCAAAAGGCGCTTGACGGTATCAAAGAAGATAACGAAGACGTCCGCACCGGTATCAGCATTGTGCGCAAGGCGCTAACGGCTCCCTTGAAACAAATTGCCGTCAACGCGGGCCTGGACGGCGCCGTAGTGGTCGACAAAGTACTTTCCATGAAAGGCACTGCCGACGGTTACGATGCCGACCGCAACGAATATTGCGACCTCTTGAAAGCCGGCGTAGTGGACCCGGCCAAAGTGGTCCGCACCGCGCTGGAAAATGCGGCCTCGATTACGGGCACGGTCCTTCTGACCGAAACCCTGGTGGCCGACGCTCCGGAAAAAGAATCCGCCCACGCCCCCGCCGGAATGCCCGGCATGGGTGGCATGCCCGGTATGATGTAATCTAAAGGCACTAATCAGCACCCTTATGGGTGCTCGGATTAAACCTCGCACAAACCCTGTGCGGGGTTTTTTTATGGGCTGTTTACACTGCGGGAAAATGAGCCCCTGGGCCTACAAAACACTAGGTCCAAAGACCCCTCTGGGCCTAGGTCCAAAGACCCTGGAAAGTTCACCTTGTATTATATATCCTAGTAGGTGGAGGATAGAATCTATGAATTCAAAAAACTTATTTGTAGCACTGCCTAGCATCTTCGTACTGATTGGATTATCGCCGGCTTTCGGCCAAGTTCCTCGGGTACCTAAAAAAGTCATCAGAACTGACGTTAGCGCCGAACTTAAAACATATATCGGTAAAAGAGCATCCCGCGAAATGGCCCGCCAACGGGTTGCCTCTCGCAAGGCCAGCTTCCGGGCAAACACAAACCGGGCTACGCACGTTAGGACCCACACCGAGTCAGCGCAGAGATACTTAAATGCCGCCAGACAGGCAGCACATCCCTCCATTTATGGATCTACTGTGGACTATGCAGCTGCTTTGGATTACGCACAAAACGCCTTGAACGAAGCCCTTTTAGCCAAGTTTTCCGAAGAGCAGTTAACCCCTTATAAAGAAATGGTGAAAGATCTCAGCCAAGACATCTCTGCCCAAGCCGTTGCGAAATTAGAACGGGCTCATCAGGTTAAAGATCCTATGGAAGCGTGGGACAGTGCTTCCTCGGCCTTAGAATTGGCAAAAACAGCTAATCTTTCTCCCGTGCACTTAATTTTGTATGAAGACATGCTGCAAAAAACCCAAAAAGTTTTGGCAGAAAAATTCTTGAAAAAGGCCCAAAAATGGATAGAAGAGAAACCCTTTTTATCCCTGGCTTATGCCGAATTTGCCCAGAGCTTGGCCCAAGAAGCCGGCTGCAGCGCTGAGGAATTGGCTGCATACGAAGAAATCCTCCAAAAAGCCCAAGAGGAAACGGATATCATTGAAATTGAAGATGCCCTTGCCCAGCGCCATGAAGCAGAAGTTTCCTTAGCTAAACGCACAGAAAAAGAAGTGAACGCTGCCGAAAGAGAGATCCTAAAACAAGAAGCCGACCAACGCCAGGCCGCAGCCGCAGAACAACGCCGCAACCAATACAACAAAGTAAGCGACCTGCGCGACCAGTGGAGAAATGCTTCCACCAAAGATCGCCCGGCAATCGCACGCGAATGGCAAAAACAAGCGCAAATTCTTGAAGAGCAGTACGCTAGCCGCAGCTCCGAGATACTCACCCAACAAGCAAACGAAGCGGTGGCTATTTCTGGCAGCGAAATTAAAGCCCAACAAAGAGCGCAAAAATTCGCTGACAGGGCTGCCCAAATGATAGAAGAGTTAAACCAAATGCAAGCGCGTTACGATGCTATGCCCGCCTTGGGGGAAAAAGATGCCCAATTTACCCAATACATAGAAGAGGCAAAACAACTCCAAAAGCGCATCCAGCAACGTATGAACGCTACTCATCCCACCGTTGAGGAATTTGCCGAAGTGGAAGAGTATGCCTATCAACTCAAATACAATTTGGAACAGGCCAAAATCATCTATCAGGAAAAAATATCCTTCGCTGAAAAAATAGCCGAACAAAAACACTTGGAAGGCGAGGGAGCCGAAGAAGCTGCTGCCGGTGCCGAAAAAGCAATGGCAGGAAAACAGTTTAGAAGCGTGGAACAATACGTAAACGAATTATTGAAATACTATGATGAGTTAGATCTCACCCAGCCTTAAACGGATGTTCGAATCCTACTTACACGGCTCGCCCTTGAGCGAGCCGTTTGTATTTGCTTTCAGCAACTTAGGCCTTAGGGCCTACAAAACACTAGGTCCAAAGACCCCTTGAAATTTCAGCAAATACCCTTATACTATTAATGTAGCAGAAAATGTACCAGGAGGATTTGACCTATGAAAAAACTAATGGCATTAACCAGCTGTCTGGTGTTTTTAGCCGTAGCAGCTATGGCACAAAACAGCCCCTTGTTTCATAAAGTTGAAAAGGGAATAAACCGTGCGTTTGGGGATACACAACGAACAATACTCTCCAACCAACAACCCAAAGTCCCGCTGCGCGTATTGAACGCGTTGGCAGTGGATGTGGAATTCATCCACGGGGCTTATGTGCTTAACGATCGTCTTGTCTCGCCGGATAATCCAACCGGAAAGGAAAGCGTTCAGCAAACTACTGTCCATTGCAAAGGGATTTTTGTAACGAAGAAAGGATATGTGGCCATCTCAAACCGGTGCGTCCAAGCCGTTAAAGATTCCATGAAAAGAGACCAGGCCGACAAGGATTTGGATGCCTGGCCCAACGACATAATCTTAAAAATGCGTACCCGCCAAACGCCGCCCGCCGTGCCGGGGGCCGACACCCCAATCCCTGTAACGGACATGGTACTGGAATACAGATTAGATCCGTTTGCGTGGAAGGATTTGGTCAATGCAAACAAATACTTCGGGGTTTCTTTCCAACCCAAATACAATTGGCAGAAGGAAGAGCTGGAGGAGTATTTAGGCAAATTGTTTAAATTTGTCCCGGGTGAACGTATCACCGCAGATGCCGTAGAATATCTGTCCACGTACGATCATCCCTCCAGATCTACTTCCCGGTGGGACCTTGTTGATTTGTAATAACACCCCAAAATTGTAAATCCACGCCCCCTGCAAAAGGGGGCGTTTTTTTGTGGGGAAAGTAATTAAAAAATCACACGCGCCGGCGGCCTCATTTTTATATAATGGAGTATATTATATAAGGAGGGGGAATTTATGGCACAAAACCCCATGTTTAACGAAGAAGCTTTCAAACGCGCCCAAGCCCGGCACCAACGCGGCTTTGCCACGCAGGACGGCCCGGCGGCGCAAGAAGTCATCGAGCAGGTGCACTGGGTGCGCGGGGCCGACACGGCTAACTGCATGACGTTGCAGGGCACCATTAACAAAACGTTTTTCTTACTGCTGATTTGTGTGGCGGGGGGAATGCTCAGTTGGACCAACCCGCAAGCGTGGCTTTCCTACACGGGGCTGCTGGCCATTGGGGCATTAGGTATTGCCATTTGGACGGCCTTTAAACCTGCCGTGTCTATGTTCACCGCACCGATTTACGCCTTCTTAGAAGGGGCCTTGTTGGGGGCTATCTCGGCCATGTACAACGCCCAGTGGAACGGCATTGTGTTTAACGCCGTGGCCATTACGATCCTCGTGTTTTTCTTTATGCTGGCAATTTATAAATTCCAAATAATCCGCGTCACCAACGGGCTGATGAAAGGAATTTTTGCCGCCACCGCAGCCATAGCGGTGCTGTATATCGGCTCGTGGATACTTTCTTTGTTTGGGGTAAGCACGGCGTATTTAACGTCTTCCTCGCCGTTGTCTATCGGCATTAGCGTAATTGTGTGCATTGTGGCCGCGCTCAATTTTCTAATGGATTTTGAGTTTATCAACCGTATGACCGGGGAATATGCCGCCCCCAAATATATGGAATGGTACGCCGGGTTTAGCTTACTGGTTACGCTGGTATGGCTTTACCTTGAAATTTTACGCCTCTTGGGCAAAACCAAGAGCCGGTAAAACTTCCGCCCCGCTTACCCGCGGGGCTTTTAATTTGGTAAAATGTAATTGTCGGGGTTGGCAGGCCAACCTACATTCTATTAAGGAGTAAACTGTATGAATTTTAACAGCATTAAAAAAATCCAGGATATGGATTTAAGAGATAAAAAAGTGCTCGTGCGTGTGGACTACAACGTACCGCTTAAGGACGGTAAAGTGGATAACACAAAACGCATCGTTGCTACCGAAAAAACGATTAAACATTTGCTCGCCAATAATTGCCGCGTGGTGCTTATTGCCCACTTGGGCCGCCCCAAAGGCAAAGTATGCCCCGAATTTAGCTTGGCCCCTGTGGCAGCGGAAGTAGAAAAATTATTCGGCGTGCCGGTTCACTTTGCCAAGGATTGCATTGGCGAAGAAGCCGACAAAGTAGTAGCCCAAACCAAAAACGGCGAAATTGCCCTGTTGGAAAATTTGCGCTTCCACCCCGAAGAAGAAAAGAATGATGCCGCCTTCGCTAAACAACTGGCCAAACACGGCGAAATTTTTGTGCAAGAGGCCTTTGGTACCGTGCACCGCGCCCACGCTTCCACCAGCGCCATTACCGATTATCTGCCCGGCTGTGCGGGGTTTTTGGTGCAAAAAGAAGTGGAATTTTTAGGCAAAGCCCTTGAAAACCCGGCCCGCCCGTTTGCGGCGGTTATCGGCGGGGCAAAAGTGTCCGACAAAATCCTGCTCCTCAACAATTTGCTTGATAAAGTTAACGTACTCATCATTGGCGGCGGAATGGCGTATACGTTCCTTAAAGCCAAGGGAATTGAAATCGGCAAATCGTTAGTAGATGACAGCAAAATTGACGAAGCCAAACAGGTTATGCAAAAAGCGGCCGACAAAGGCGTCAAAATGTTAATGCCCATTGACTTCCGCGTATCCAGCGAATTTTCCGAAACCGCCACCGCTACCGAAACGGACCACATCCCGGCGGATAAAGAATCGATGGACATCGGCCCCAAAACCGAAAAATTGTTCCGCGATGCGTTGCTGGAATGCAAAACCATTTTCTGGAACGGACCTATGGGTGTGTTTGAATTCCCCAACTTTGCCCACGGCAGCTTTGCCATCGCCAACGCCATGATTGAAGCCACCCAAAAAGGTGCCATTTCTATCATCGGCGGGGGGGACAGCGTCAACGTCCTTAAAAAAGGCAAGATTGACCAAAAAGCATTCTCGCACGTTTCCACGGGCGGCGGCGCCAGCATGGAATTTGTGGAAGGCAAAGAATTGCCGGGTTTAGTAGCATTAGCGAAATAAACACGGCAATGCGTGGAAAAAATTTTACAATACTTCCACAAATCAGCCCCTCTTTGCAGGGGCTGAATTTTTTACACCAGAACTTCCCGGCCTGGTCGCGTTAGCGAAATAAGTCCTCCGCGTCATCCTGAACTTGATTCAGGATCTCGTCGTTCTGCTATACATCAGCCCCTCTTTGCAGGGGCTTAATTTTTTACACCAAAATTGCCGGGTTTAGTAGCGTTAGCGAAATAAGTATCTGTTAATTTAATCCCCCGGTTTTGTGTAGCCGGGGGATTTTTTGGTATAATATAGATACTTAATTTTTAGGAGAGATACATGTACGGACTTATTTTAACCATTCACTTGTTAGCGTGCGTGCTGCTGATTTTAATTGTGCTGTTGCAAAGCGGAAAGGGTTCCGCCGCGGGCATTTTTGGGGCCTCGGGCGCGGACAATTTGTTTGCCAGCCCCACCGCATTCAACGCCGTCAACAAATTTACCGCCGTGCTGGCGGTAGTGCTGATGATCACGTCCATTGCACTGACGATTGCGTCCAACAAATCGCGCACTACCTCTGTGTTAGACAATGTGCAAATCCCGGTAGAAACGCCGGCTAAATAAGCAGTAAATTTAGTAGAATAGTCGTATCCCTTGTAGGACAATTTGAGCAGTTTAAGCGCGGATGGCGGAATTGGTATACGCGTGCGTTTGAGGGGCGCATGCCTTACGGCTTGAGGGTTCGAGTCCCTCTCCGCGCAATAAATATAAAACTGGGCTTGTCCCAGTTTTTTATTTATCGTGGTGAGCAGGCAAACTGCTTTGCCTGCGTAGGGACGAGAAATCCCGCTCATATCTTCCCCATAAGACCTACTTGTCATTAGGTCCAAAGACCCTGTTTTTAAACCTACTTTCTCCGTATATTATAAGTAAGGAGACTCCCATGAAAAAATATATGGCTGTGCTGGCAGTTTTACTTGCAAGTTGTTTGAATTTTGCATGGGCCGCTGGTCCATTACACAATCCCGTGCAAGCATCGTTGGAACGCAAAATTCAACAGGAAACGCTTTCCGGGCCCGATCAGCTTTTGTGGGCTGTTTACAACAACAACTATCGGAAAGTGGTTCACTTAATTAAGGTCAAAAAAGTAAATGTTAACGCGCCAAACAGTTACACCATGACCCCGCTGGGCCTGGCTTGTGCACTGGGGAACAAAAACATTGTCGTCTATCTAATTGATCATACCCACCATCCGCACAAAGTCAACCTAAATGCCAAGGACCGCATGGGCAAAGTACCTCTGCAATATGCCGCCGAATATGCCGTATCCACCGGGGATGGAGACATCTTCGAAATTTTAGTGGACGCAGGGGCAAAAACCAATATTCAAGATCCGAAAGTAGAGTATATGTTGCAATGGCTCAAGGAAGAAAAATATTTCTTTCACATGTATCAGCAACACATACGTTTTAGTCACCCGGATATAGGGATAGAATCTTAACCCCATTAAGCGCCCCAACTTGCCGTTCCCTTCACAGTCCGCGCAGTAAGCCGGATAAATAAGTTCATCCCTGAACTGGTTTCAGGGTCTTCCACGCTTGTCGTACTCGTTCCTTGAGAAACAACATGCGTCGAAGATTCCAAAATAAATTCGGGAACATTCTGCACACCGCCTGAAAATTATATAATGTAGGTATGCAATACTCCCCGTTAGCTGCGGCCTGGATTTGTTGGGCCATCGTCGGTCTTTCACCCATTATGGGCAAGTATGCAGCCGGCCTAATTAGCCCGGCGGTGCTTGTGTTTTTAGGCACGCTGTTGGGGGTGCTTTACTTTGCCCCGTGGGTTACAAAAAACCATAAGTGGGGGGAACTCTTAACCAAAGAAACCGCCCTAAAATTTTTGTTTATCGGCACATTCGGCACGGCGCTGCCCTTCACGGTTTTTTTAATTGCACTTCATTACACTACGCCGGGCAACGCCGCCATTTTGCAACAAAGCGAGCTGATTTATTCGCTCCTGTTTGCGGGGATTTTTCTAAAAGAATTTCCCGGGCGCGGACAGCTGGGGGGCAGTGCCCTTATTGTGCTGGGCGTGTTGATTATTTTACTCAAAGAGCAATACACACCGCGCTGGACGGGGGACCTGCTTATTGTAGGCAGTACGTGGATGTTGCAAGCGGGTTCCACCGTCGCAAAAAAACTCCCCAAGCACTTGGATTACCGTGTAATCGGCATGGCGCGCAACTTGTTTGCGTTGCCGGCGTTGCTACTGATTTTAGCGGTGATGTACGCTCTGCACGAACCGTTTACCTTCCGCCCCACGGCCACCGCGTGGACGGTGCTGGGATATACGGGATTTTTAAAATACGGCCTGGCCATGGTGGTTTGGTATAAGGCAATCCGCGCGCTGGACCTTAGCAAAGTAACCGCTATTTATTTATCGTATCCGGTTTTATCGCTGCTGCTGTCGGCCTTGCTGGGGCTGGATAAAATGACCCCGCACCAAATTGTAGGGCTTGTAATTACCTGCGCCGGGGCCTACTGGGTCAGCTTGACCGTGAAAAAACAAGGGCATTGATTGGCCCACTTCCTCGTAATAAAGTATAATATAGGTATGTTCAAAGTTTTACCGGTTTATGCGGTGTGGCTGGCGTGGCTGGCCACCTCTGTTAATGTTGTCATTTCCAAACTGGCAGTGCCGTATGTTACTTCGGCCCTGTTCCTGTTCTTTGCGTGCTTGATTGCCACGTTGTGCTTTCGGGTTTACTTTGGCAATTCGGGCGAGTGGGAAAAACTATTCCGCAAAGACGTGTGGCCCCTGGCCCTGGGAATGGGCACGGTGGGCACGGCCTTGCCGATGACTATTTTTATGGTGGCATTAAATTACACCACGCCCGTCAACGCGGCTATTGCCAACCAGTTTGAAATTATTTACTCGCTTATTTTGTCGGCAATCATTTTAAAAGAACGCCCCACGCTTAAACAAATCGGCGGTTCCATGCTGATTTTGCTGGGCGTAGGAATGATCGTTTTAGAAGGCGGCACCACCTTGCAAGCCAAGGGGGATTTAATGGTAGTGGGGTGCTTGTGGATGTATCAGGTAAGCCACATTTTTGCGAAAAAATTGCCGACGGATTTAGCCCCGCAAACGATTGCCGCCGCACGTGCATTTTACGCCATGCCCGCACTGGGGATTTTGTGTTTGGTGCTGGCTTGCGTGCAAGGGCCGCTGCAATTTCAAGCGGGCGTGCCTACGCTGTGGATCATCTTGCTGACCAGCGCGCTAATTAACTATTTTTTAGGCAATTCTTATTGGTATCAGGCCATCCGCAATATGGATTTAAGCAAAGCTACCGCCATTATTTTATCGTACCCGGTAATGACGTATGTTTTATCAGTTGCGTTCGGGCAGGACCGGGTAACGCTGATTAAAATAGCCGGTATGATTTTGGCCGTGGGCGGCGCCTACATTGTAACCGGAATTGTAAAAGGAGCCAAGAAATGAAAAAACTCGTTTTATTTGATTTAGACGGAACCCTGGTCACCACGGGTGGTGCCGGATGCCGGGCCCTAACCAAAGGGGCCGAAAAACTCTACGGTAAAAAACCCGTGTTTGACTTTGCACTCATTTCAGGACGGACGGATTTGGATAATTTTTCCATTATTTACGGGCTGTTGCACAAAGGCAAAAAACCTTCCGCAGCCGAAGTTAAAAAAATGGAGAAGGCGTATGTGGATCAACTCCCTACCGAGGTACACGCCTTGGTACGCGCCAAAAAATATAATACCATTGCCGGCGTAGATAAGTTTTTAAAAGAATTATCCAAAGAAAAAGATGTCGTGCTGGGATTAGGCACCGGCAACGTAGAAAAAGGCGCTTACATTAAATTAGAACCCAGCGGACTGGGGAAATATTTTACGGTGGGCGGATTCGGCACGGACGGGCACACCCGCGAGGAAATGCTTAAAGCCGGCGTGAAACGGGCCGAGAAAAAATTTAAAACCAAATTCTTGCCGGATCAGGTTTTCGTCATCGGAGACACACACCGCGACATTTGCGCCGCCAAAAATTGCGGCTTTCACAGCGCGGTCATTACAACCGGGTTGGGAGACCCCAAAAAAATCCTGCGCGCCGCAGCCGAACTGGAAGTACCTAATTTTAAAGACACCGCCATCTTGCGTGTGTGGTTGGGCTTAAAAACGGACCCGAAAGGTGTCAAACGCGGCCGTTACATTATGCCGGCCAGCGCTATTGAACACGTGTTTTTCAGCCGTACCGGCATTGACGAGGATCGCCTCAAAATGTTGCGTATTAAAAAATATTCGGACTTGCCCTCCGGTACAATTATGTAGGAGTTTTTTATGCAATGGTCTCACGCTGCTGAACAATTTACCAACGCGTTAGCGTCTTCGGACCCTACGCCCGGAGGGGGGGCCGCCGGGGTCATGGCCGGGGCCATGGGTTGTGCCTTGGTGCTCATGGCAATCGGCACTACGCTAAAACGCAAAAGCACCCCGCCAACCGCACGCCCTGCGCTTGAACAAGCCCAAAAAAAATTAATCGGCTTGCACAACACGCTCAAAGGATTTATCCAACAAGATAGCGACGCCTACACCGCGTACCTGACCGCCACCAAATTGCCCAAAGATAATCCTGCCCGCACGCAAGCCGTGCAGGATGCTTTGTGGTTTGCCGCGTGCGTGCCGGCCGACAGCGCTACCACGTGTTTGCATGTGCTCAAAGAAGCCGCTACCGTGCGCCCGCTGATTGACAAAATTATCCTTTCCGATATTGCCTGCGCCCAACACTTGCTTAAAAGTGCCATCGCTTGCAGTGCGGAAAATATCCGCGCGAACTTGGCTTTTATCACCGATACTGCACGCATTGAAAAATTAAATAAACAACTGGAAACTTTTTTATGACCCAAGAACCTTCCATCCGCGAGCGTATGCTAAATACTCTTTATAATATGCTGCCCAGCATAGATAATGACTATGCCGCCAAGCTCGTTTACACCTTGGAAGATAAAAAAACAATTGCCCAATTGCAGCAAGACATTGCCGATTTGGCCGCCCAGCTCAGTTCCGATTCGCCCATGACAGACACCCTTATTGCCAAAATGCTGCTGGACGAATGCACCCTGGCCGCCGCCCTTAAACAACTGCGCGTTTACAATAATTCCACCTCTATTACCGAACTGGCTGCCGCACTCAATTTGCCCGCCACGGATACCAGCAAATTGCTGGAAGTGTATGCTTCGTTTTCTTCGCGCCAATATTTTGATGAGGCCTTTGAAGAAGCATTTAAACAGCAAGCCGCGCAACAAACCAACAATTCCGACAAAGAACAAGTGCAAGCGGCCGTAAATATTTTGCTTGAACAAGCAGCCCGGCTGGAAGAAAAAGATGCGCAAATCATTGCCCAAAACCGCAGCGATATTTTTGCCCTGGCCGATCAGTATCACTTGCCGGTTGTGTTAACCGCCCAGCTTGAGGTATTATATTCCCAACCGGCCAGCATTTTAATCAAGCCGGAATTTGAAAAATTGTATCAAGAACTTTTTGCACAACATGCCAACGAACACCTGTGCGCTTGCTTAACGGCACGTACGCTTTTGTGTCAAATTACTTCCAAAGATGCGCAGGACATTGCCCACACTTCTAAGTTATTAAATGATGATCTGCTGGAAGAAGATTTAATGATTATTGCCTGCCGTTACCTCAAAGTAAAAACCCCGCAGGACATTGCCAACACGTTTGACGGGGTGCTTCAAAAATTACCGTATGCCGATAACCCACAAGAAAATTTGGGCTTAGCCGTACGCGTATTACTAGACGGCACACCCGAAAGTTTCGACCGGGCCACCCGGCAAGCGGCCCTCACGCGCGACCGCAACCTGCTATTTAAACAACTCTGCGGCCAGCCCCTTTACGCCGGGTTTGAAATAGAACTGGCCCAACATTTCGGCGGCAAAAAAAATTACGAGCAGCTCAACCACGAAATGCACGCCCTGCTGCAAACGCTTGCTTATTGTTCCTCGCCGGATGAAAACAAAGAGCTGGCTTGCAAAGTACTTTTGGGAACTTTGCCCGTACCGCAAGCGCAAGACCAAGCCGCTTATTTGCGCGACGTGGCTGCCAACACCCTAACGCAAGATTTAGCCGCTAACGTAATTAAAAATTACCGGGGCACACAATCGCCTAAGCAACTAGCCCTCTTTTTTACAAACCGGTTGACCCCGTATCAATTTTGGAAATCCAACCGGGATAAACATATTTTTGCCTTGCGCAGCTTGGTGGAAGAACTAAACGGCACCTATAACCAAACCGTAAGCACGTGGGTGCTGGACCGCCTGGAACACGGTGCCGACGTGGAAGAATTGGGCGCTCTTTTGGAGCGCATTAGCCAGCAAAAAATAGACGATCTTTCCCTGCAGGCGCTGCTAACAGAGAATAGTTTGAAAAAATCGGCGGAAAAATTCCTATAAAAAGCTGTTCTTTTTGGTTCTAATTTGCTATCCTGTTATCATAGCAGGGTTATATTTAATACAGGGTGATCAACAATGAGATATTGGGTATACATTAACGACAAAGTAGATGGTCCTTACGAAGAAACCAATTTAGTAACCGTACCCGGGTTCACGCCGGATACGTTAATCTGCTCAGAAGAAGTGGCCTCCAACGGCGGCCAGGAATGGGTGAAAGCTTCTTCTATTTTTGAATTTGACGAAGTACCGGTGGAGCCCGCTCCGGCGGCACCGGCGGCAGCACCTGTTGCTGCGGTAGCTGCGGCGGGGGCAAATACGATCGATACAGCGGCATTGCTGTCCCGGTTGGAAACGCTCACGCAAGAAGTTTCCCATTTACAAAATCAATTATCTTCCATGCAAACCCATTTGGATCAAACATTGGAAGAAAATAAAAAATTAGCCCAGCAAGTAGCCACCCCTGCTTACGAGCACCCTTCCCCTGAAACGCACGTTGCGCAACCGCAAGTGCAAATCCCTGCAGAAGAACCCTTGCCTGAAGTGGGCCTGCCTGCAGCGGAAACCTTGCCCCCTGTGGATCTTCCTGCTGTAGAACCGTTACCCAAAACGGATCTGCCCGCGGAAGAACCCTTGCATGATGAAGTGAACCTCGCTGCGGACCAACCGGCGGCTGTGTTGCCGGAAGAACAATCGGTGGGGGAACAAGACGGGCCGGAAGAAGAATTGGTATTGCGCTCGGCATTAGATTCCCTGTACGGCGAAAAGCCCGTTGTCCAAAGCGTGCAAGAAGAAGCTTTCCAAGATTTGTTGCCCGGCCGTGAAAAAGAAACCGTGGCCGACATTGCAGATGATTTGGAATTAATCCCGGTAAAAGAAGAAACATCCACCGTCAAAGAAGCATTGATCACCACCCCTTCTTCCGACGAGGCCGCAAAGGATGCGCTGATTGAAGAGCTGACTTCTTCGCCCAAAGAAGATGTAATCGACCAAATCATCCAAGAACATCAAGAAGAGAAAAAAGATTCTGTGCTGCCTGGCCTTGCCGCCGGCGCAACCGCAGTTGCTGCCGCCGCAGGATTGGCCGCTTTAGCCGACACAAAAGAAAAACCTGCCGAAGCATTTGAAATTGCACCCGACAAAGACAACCCTTTCAACTTGGAAGAAGTCCTTCCGTCCGACCAATTGCCGGCCGACGTTCCCGCTACACAAGAAGAACCTATTTTAGATTTGCCCGAATTAACCCCGCTTCCTCAAGAAGTGCAAGATGGGGCTTTGCCGCCTGCCTCCACTTCTCAAAGTGATGTAATTGAAGAATTGGTTCCGGGCGCAACGCTCGATAAAGAAAATGAACTTGAAAAACGTGAGAAAGCCGGCGGTTTTTATTTAAAACCGGAAGAAGAAACGCCGGATGCACAAAAACCGTCTATCGATTTGGACTCCGTAAACGAAGGGCCTGCCACTGAGGAAGAACCGGCCCCGACTGAGCAACCGGCCGCGCAGGAGGAAGCGGCGCAAGAAGAAGCGCAGGAAGAACCCGCGCCCGTTGAAGAGCCCACCAAAGAAGAACCGGCCCCCACGAAAGAAGAAGCGCAGGAAGAACCGGCTGCTGAACCGGAACCTGTGGCCGAAGAACCAGCCCCCACTGAAGAACCCGCAAAAGAGGAACCCAAAACTTTAACACAAAAAGATTTGGAAGATGCTTTTGGCCCGCTGGAAGATCAACCCGCTTTGCAAGAAGATGCCTCGTCCAACAAAGCAACTGCTGCCGTAATTGGTGCAGGCGCCATCGGGGCAGCTGCTTTGGCTGCCTTGGCTGCCAAGCAACAAGAGGCAGAACCTCAAACGTTGGAAGAAACGTTGGAAAAAACTTTATCCGGTGCATCAAAAACGACGCTTTCGGATAATCCCAACGATTTGACTGAAATTGAACTCAAGGAAGGTTCTACTTATCTGATTTCAGACTTTGTGCCCCCGGCCCAAATGAACGATGATTTCGCCCAAATGTTAGGGGTGCGCAAGGAAGACGCTTTGCAAAATACTTCCTTCCAAGATATCTTGGCCACCACCGGTCAAACAACCAGACCCTTGGCTACCAAGGAAGGAATGCCCGCCGATTTAGCCGCCACGCAAATCAACTTAGAAAATACCATCCAAGCCAAGCGGGGGGCCTCGCTGGATATTAAAACCGTACCCATGGTGCACGAACCGGCCCAATCCGACCGATTGGATATAAGCGGACTAAATAACGATGTCAACACTCAACATGATGTCAAACATGCTGCAAAGGGCGTCAATGCAAAAATGGTAGCAGGCATTTTGATCGGGATATTATTGGTCATTATTCTATACGTTTTGTTAGGATTGATGCACTTATTGCCAAACGCCATCAACGTATTTGGCGACAAAAAGAAACCCGCACAAGTGGAACAACCGGCCGAAGAATTGCTTTCACAACAATCTGTTCAAGCGCAGCCGCAACTGCCGCAAGAACAAGGCCCGAAAGATGATGCAACTGCCGACCGGGAAGATGCCTTGTATCGCGTGCAAGGTTTCCCATTGCCCAACGGATTTACGTTACAGCAATTTATTGAAAACAAACACGCCTACGCAGAACCGGAACAAATTACCTGGGAAATAAGCGAATCGGTAGAACCGGATAACTACTCCGTATTAGTCAAAGTGCCGCCGGAGAATCCACAAAGTTTCAAAACCTCGTACCGTTTCAATTACAACATGGTATCGGGCTTGTTAGATCCCACCACCTCAGACGCTAAAAACTTATTGGATCAAGCCTACGGGAACGCCGCAAGATAACTTCTCTAATGCAAAATTCCCCAGGTGTATACTTGGGGAATTTTTGTGCTTAAAGACCTATTTTTGGCATAGGTCTAAAGGCCCTGGTGCAACGTAATACGTAAATTTTAAAATAGTAGTGTGAGTAGCAAAATATTTGATAAAAGGAGAAAATTATATGAAAAATGCTGTAAAGTTGTTGTGTGCCTGCGGAGCATTGTTTGTGTGTTTACCCACCTGTGCACAACGTATGCCTAAAACTCCCAAAAAACCTGTCAAAATTGTAAAACCTCAGCCCGGCATCAAAAAACCAGGGCCTCTGTCCCCCAGAATAAAAAAACGCATTCCTTCCAATGTGATGGAACAACGGGTAGCTGCCCGCGTTCAACAAGAAGCCGCCAAAAAATATATCACCCCAACTACGCAAAGTCATTCTTTGGATTTGCAACACGATATATTGGCAAGCAGTATTGCCTCTCGCAGCGTTGGGGATTATGGTGCCCTCCAAGAAGGATTGGGATATTCAGGCTCATTTTCCAATACACTTGGCAACGCCAGCAAACAAATTTGGCATGACGTCAACCAAGGGGTAAAAACCTATCCCTCCCAGGCCTTACTCATGATAGACCTCAGAGAATATGTAAAAAATGCCACCCCTAACACAGTGGTGGACGTTACCGTAACGCCCGAATATTCAACCTTGCCGGTAGGCCAATATGAAGTATTTGAAATCCCCGAAAAACGCCTGTTCTACCGCGATGGAAAAAATGGCTGGATTCAAATGGAAGGCGGGGAAAACGCCGTTGCTTTAGATCAAAAACACCAAGTAATTTTGAAACCCGCAAATTCCGCGTCCCAAAAATTGCATATCATCGAGCGCGATTATTTGCTGGACGCGCAGTTCCACAAATCGCTCCCCAGTTCCGTTGCGGGCAAGAAATTTGCCTCTCCCAGCGAATTATGGACTGCCTTGGGTGGAAAACAAGCATATAGTTTAGCCGGGGACCTGTTTGCCGACTTGCAACTTTACTATGCCAATCAAGCCCAGTTGTTAGAAAAACCGGCTCAACCCATAGCGCGTGTGGAATATCAAATTGACGGACACGTGTATGACGTGTATGAAATGCCTATTGAAGTGATGGAATTGTTTGGGCAATCCAAAATTAAGGCCGAACATACCTTCTGCCTGGTTCGTGCAGACCAATTGAGCGCCGGGAACTTGTTACCCGGAGGCGTCCGGTTGGAATCTGCCAGCTTGTTGCAAAACAATCTGTTGTATAGAAACGCCAAATAAACAATCACGCCCCGCCCAAAGTGGGGGAAAGTATTAAAAAATCCTCCGGCCAAGACCGGAGGATTTTTTAGGCAATTTAATAAGCCAATTACTTTTGTGCTACTGCATTGGTGGCAATACTTTTGAGCACGTGCAATGCTTTCTCGGCCCAATTTAAACTGCACCATTCATAAGGTCCGTGAGGGTTTTCGTACCCGGCAAAAATATTGGGGGTAGGCAAACCCCTAAACGTCATTTGCGCACCGTCTGTACCGCCGCGGGCCTGCGTTAAACGGTACGAAATATTATTCTCTTTGAGGGCTTTCTCCAACAACTCCATGGCTTGCGGACGGGTTTTTAAAATATCGCGCATATTGCGGTATTGTTCTTTAAATTCCACCTCAATTTTGGCAGCCGGATATTTGGCACGTTTTTGGTCCACCAAATCCAGCAGGTCTTGTTTAAACTGGGCAAATTTGGTCAGGTCGTGCTCACGCACAATACCTTGCACTTCGGCACTTTCCAATCCGCCGGTAATATCTTTAAACAAAATAAATCCGTCTTCTTTGTCGGTTGTTTCGGGCAATTTAGTTTCCGGCCACGAAGAAATAATATCCGCCGCAATGCGCACCGGGTTAGCCATAAACCCTTTGGCAGAACCGGGGTGACAAGACTTACCAGTAATGCGCAGTACAAAACTATCGGCATTAAAATTGCCGCAATCAATGTTCCCCAAGTTGGCACCGTCTATTGTATAAGCAAAATCTGCCGCAAATTTCTTCACATCAAAATAGGTAATACCCGTGCCGGTTTCCTCATCGATCGTAAACGCTATTTTTAAAGGACCGTGTTTAACTTCGGGGTGCGCTACCAAGTATTCCACCAATGTCATAATAATGGAAATACCCAGTTTATCATCCGCTCCCAAGATGGTGTTTCCGTCGGCAGTTACAATAGCATCCCCTACGCATTGGGATAAACGCGGTGCGGTTTGTTCGTTTAGCACCATATTTTTAGCAGCGTTGATAACCAACGGGCCACCGGCATAATTCTCGTGCAGAACAGGGTGAATATCGTGCCCGTTGTAATCGCTTACCGTATCCATGTGTGCAAAAAAGCCAATAATGGGGGCTTGCGCTTGCGTATTAGCCGGCAAGAGTCCGGTTACAAAACCATACTCGTCCACTTCCACTTCTTGCAAACCGGTTTTTTTCATTTCATCGGCCATTTGATGTGCAAAAGAAATTTGTGCATCCGTAGAGGGGACCACTGTGCTGGCTCCGTCGCTGGTAGTATCTACCGCCACGTAACGTACCAAGCGTTTATAAATTTTTTGTTGTAATTCATTCATAAAAATTCTCCCTAAAAAGCTATTTTTATTATACAATTTTATATATCTTATTTCCGGAGGTTTTCTATGAAGAAACTATTTTTACTTGCCCTATGCATTGGCTTACTGGCAGGTTGTTCCACGGTGAAACAAGCCGCCAATTTAAAAAATTGCACTTATGCTTTAAAAAGCGTAGAACTTGAGGATGTTGGATTAACTTCTTTGGACTTTACCATTACTATTGCCATTACCAACCCCAATAAAACCGAACCGGCCAAACTAAAACGCTTTGTGGGGGTATTAACCGCCAACGACGATAAAATTGCCGATGTGACTCTTAAAGACATTGAAATTCAGCCGCAGGCCACTTACAATGCCAAGGCCAAGTTGAGCATCCCCACCGTGACGTTAAGCACCAAGCTCATTGGGCTCTTAGCCATGGGAAGCGGCACCATTGATTACCACCTAACCGGCACCATGTACTTTGAAGGACCGATGGGGGTAGAAATCCCACTACCGGTAGACATGGGCCGGCTGGGCAGCCATAACTAATATTTTGTAAACGATGAAGAAAAGGCACAAACTCAAAGGAGTTTGTGCCTTTTATATAGTCACATCCAATGTTACATCAAAATCATCCGTAAAATAATGGCCGTCACGGTGGAAAACACCAGCGTCAATGCAACAACACGCAGCGTGTCTTTCCAACCGCTCTCGCGCAGCATGACAAAAAACGTAGCCACACACGGCATATACATACTCATAAACACACACGCCACCACAAGCGCCTGCGGGGCTAGGTGGAATGGCTCTAAAAGTGCAATGGATACATCTTTACGCAAAAAACCCAACAAGAGTAGCGGCGTGGCATCCGGCGGAAGACCCAACGCCCACTGCACGGGAGCACGCAAAATTTTAGTCAGCCACGTGGTAATGCCGCTTAACTGCATCAAGTCCACAAACAAAATTCCTACCAAAATCAGCGGCAGTGCATCCAGCAAATATTCCTTCATACGGATCCAAATTTTGCGCGCCAACGGTTTTAGTTGCGGGATTTGCCACGATGGGATTTCCATAAACAGTTCGGGCGTTTCGCCTTTCATCATGCGGTTAAGCAGCGAGCCGATAACCACCCCGTTTAACACCAACGCCCCAAACACTAAGAGCATATATCCAATACCGTAGGGGGATAAAATGGAAATAATCATAGCGGTTTGCGAAATGCACGGGGCCAGCACCAAAATCAGCGCCAACGCAATCACCCGTTCGCGCCGGGTTTCCAACACGCGGATTCCCATCACCGCCGGGACTTTGCATCCAAACCCCAACATAATAGGTAAAGACCCGTACCCGTGCAAACCGATTTTGTGTAAAATTCCGTCCAAGAGTACAGCCAAGCGCGGCAAATATCCCAGCTCGCCCAAAAATCCCAGCAGCGTGTAGAAGGCAAATACATACGGCATTACATCCACCAAAGCAATGTGCAAACCGTCGGTCAAGATGCCAAAATAATTTTCGCCGCCGTCGCCCAAGAGCAACAACCCCGGTACCGTATCCTTCATGCCGCCCAGTATTTTTTCCAAGAAAGGGAAATAGTAATTTTCGTAGAGCGGATCGAGCACATTAATTAAACTTTCGCCCACCAAGCGCACCAAGAAAAACGATATCACCAACGTTACCAGTGCCAAGGGCAACCCCGTGGCCGGGGCTGTGGCCCAACCTTGCAAGTGTTCCCAAAACGATGGGTGCTTGTGTTTTATTTGTTGCACTTGTTGAATAATTTTTCCAATAAGTTGCCATTTTTCTTCGGCGGCGGGGGGAACAGACAATGTTTTTTGTGCGGAATTATTATCGGCCAATTTAATAGCTTCGCGCTCCAATTCTTTGAGCCCTTCGCCCGTGGTAGCCACGGTGGCAATCACCGGGATCCCCAAGAGTTTAGAAAGTTTTTTTACGTCGATACTAATTCCTTTGCGTTGGGCTTCGTCAAATTTATTGAGCATCAAAATAAGCGGCTTTTGCAATTGTAAAATTTCCAACACAAAAAATAAATTGCGCTCCAGGTGCGAAGCATCCGCCACACACACGATAAAATCATACTCCAATTCTTTAAATAAATTACGTTTTTTACCTTCGATCAGCCACTCTTCTTCCAAACGGTACAGGCCGGGGATGTCGATAATATCGTACGCTTCCCCTTTAAACTGAGTTTGGCCGTAATTTAACCCCACTGTCGTCCCCGGGAAATTGGACGAGATAATTCCGATGCCCGTCAAACGCGAAAAAATTAAACTTTTCCCCACGTTAGGGTTGCCGGCTAAAAGAAATGTATTTTTTTTGGCTGTTACTAAAATTTTTTTGGCGGTTTCGCGCCCGATGGCCACTTCCGTGCCGGACACACTTACCACCACAGGGCTGTGGCCTTTTTTGCGCGTTACAAATTGGCCACGGGCCAAGCCCATAGCTGCTAGTTTGGCGGTCATTTTACCGTCGGTTTGAAGCTCGGTAATTTGAGCGGTTTGACCCGCTTTGAGCTGATAGAGTGAACGAGAATTTTGCGGTTCCATAAAAGTTAGCCTTCCCTTACTTTATATTGTAGCATAATCACATTCCCGTCGCAAGTCCAAGCGGGGGGATAAATGTAGTATAATATAGGTACAAAGATTCTTAATATAGGAGAAAACTATGGCTTATAAAGTAAATCCCGAAGTATGCATCAACTGCGGTGCGTGTGAATCTTCCTGCCCGGTTGGCGCGATTAGCGAAAAAGATGGCAAAAGACACATTGATGCTGAAAAATGTATTGAGTGCGGCTCGTGTGCCGGCACCTGCCCGGTAAGCGCCATTGCTCTGTAAGCAAGGGATGTTTCAAATTTAGACGCATACAGCCAAGCTGTATGCGTTTCTATATAAAAGAGCGGCGGAGTTGTGGATGGAGGCTCCGCCGCTACTAGGTCAGAACCATTCGGGGGGTAAATCGAACGATTCTGGGGTTAAAAACAGTTATACCACTATATTACAAGGTAATTTTAAAATTTGCAAGCCCTTTTTTGAAAATTTTTTAAAAAAGGGGTTCAAATTTTTCGCGGGTATTGTTATAATAATAGTATGTAGGTTGTAAATAAAGAGGATACTTATGAGAAAAACTAGTTTTATTTTGGCTTTAAGCGCTGTGGCCATGCCCTTAGTGGCTCAAGATGGCAGCAGCTTTGTGGAAGAAGAAACCCTGGTTCAACGCCAGGCCCGTGCCGCACAAATAGCACAACAAGCGGCCCAAGAACAAGCCGCCCGACCGGAAGGGGATATTTACCGCGGCAAAGTATTTGGCGTGCCGCAGCAAAATTACGAAAGCCGCCTACTGGGCAATCGGCCCCCCGCCAAAACCAAATATGTGTATGACACTTCTTTAATTCGGGCTATTAAAATTAATGATGAAGACCGCGTGCGCACCCTCATCTACGCCAATGTAGATGTGAACGAACGCAACTATGCCAATTTAACGCCGCTTACCGTAGCCGCTGAAAAAGGAAATTTAAACGTTGTAAAATACTTGGTAGAAGCCGGCGCCAATGTGAACGAGGCCTCTCCTTACGGTGTTACTCCGTTAGTGGCGGCTGCGGCCTCCGGCAATAGTGACGTGGTAACTTACCTTTTGGATCACGGTGCCAATACTACTGTAAAAGATGACACCGGAAAAACTCCTCTGCTTTATGCCGCTTACTTTGATAATGCCAAACTAGTTGATGCTCTTAGCAAAGATAATCCTCAAGCGGTAAACATTGCTGATGCCGCCGGCAACACTCCTCTTATCTACTCTGCTCAAAAAGGGTATGCCAACAACGTTAAAACCTTGCTCAAAAACGGGGCGGACGTAAATTACCGCAACCCCAATACCGGCGTGGGTGCATTAGCCGCTGCGGCCGCCGAAGGCAACGCCGCTGCTTTGCGTGCATTAACCCAAGCCCAAAATGTGGACGTAAACCTGCCGGATGCACAAGGACGGACCCCTTTAGCTTATGCCGCCGAAAAAGGCCAAGCGGAAGCGGCGCGTGTCTTGTTAGCCCAAGGGGCCAACCCCAACGCGCAAGATGTAAATGGTGTGACCCCGTTAATGCGCGCGGTGACGCAAGCCAATACCGATTGTGCTTCCGTACTGCTGCGTCAAAAAGATATTTTGACCGAATTAAAAGATGCCGAAGGAAAAACTGCTTTAATGTACAGCGTACAATCGCCTAATCCGTCCATGGTTACGCAGCTTGTGCGCCGCGGGGCGAATATGAACGCCGTCGATAATGCGGGCAACAGCGCCTTGATGTTGGCGCTGGCCAATCAAAATGCCGACGTGGCCAACTACCTGGTTCAACAAGGGGCCGATACGTTACGCACCAATGTGGAAGGCGTGAACGCTTTAACCGCCGCGGAACAATATGTACCCGCTGCTCAAATCACTAAAACGTTGGAAGACAATACGGACGAGGCCTACCAAAAAGCCCTGCAAGCGCAAGCCGCCAGCTTGGCTCAAGTGCGCCAACTGGAAGCACAACTTGCGCAAGATGAAGCCGTTGTACAACAACTTAGAGCCGCCCAAGAACAAGCCCTGGGTAACGCCCAAGCCCTGCGCGATCAGGCCGCCAAACAAATTGCCAAAGAGCAGGCACAAGCCCAAGCGCTTACTCAATCTACGGCGGAAACATTAGCCCAACAACAAGCGCAAGCTTACGCGTTGGAACAACAAGCTTTGGATGCTCAAAAAGCGGTAAAACAAACTGCAGCCGACGCTAAAAAAACTGTAGAGCAAACCGCTGCTAATACGCAAAAAGCCGCCAAAGAGCAAACCACCAAAGCCCAAACGGCAGCCCGCGGAATCATCCAGGATTTGCAAACCATGCCGCAACCGCGCTGGCGCAGCATGGCCGAAGATTAATCACCGCATTTCCCTAAAAAATCCCGGCCAAACGCCGGGATTTTTTAATGCCCTCGCAAGCACTTAAAAGCTATAATATAGTGTATGAATATCCGCCATGCAGCTGCTTTTGCTTTATTTCACGGACTTGGATGGAGTCTGCTTTCCCTGCTATTTTTTGGCATCAATGGTTTCTTTACGGACCCGTTGGGCCTGCTTTTTACATCCGTATTTATTTTGGGACATATTTTTACTTTCGCCTGGATTTTATGGGGGCTGAGCGTACCGTTTGCTTGGTTGGGCCCGCGCGCATTACAAGGGGCGTGTGTAGGGCTGGGGGGAGTTACTTCGTTATTTTTCTTGTTGGATTTGCTCGTCTATTCCCAATATCGTTTTCACATTAGTCCGGCCATGTTGGAACTTTTTTTCGGCCCCGCCGGGCGGGAAATTTTTGCATTTTCTACCGCCATGTGGCTAGGTGCTGCGCTGGCTATTGTGTTATTATTTGCGGTTGAAACTGCCCTTAGTTTTGTAGCCAAACGCTGTGCCCCTTCCACCCGGTTGATCGTGCGCTTGGGCATCGTATGGGGAATTATTTTCTTACTTTATAATGGGCTGTATGCGTGGGGAAAATTTGAAATGGTCCCTTCCATTATTTCACAAAGAGCGGTACTGCCTTTGGCAAATCCGCTCTCGGCGAACAGACGGTTGCGCAAGCTAGGTTTTGAACCCAAAAAAGACCCCTATGCCACCCCGGCGGCCGGCACCTTAAATTATCCGCTGGCTCCGCTTACCTGCACGGGGAAACCCCCGTTTACAAACGTGCTTATTTTGCTGGTTGATTCCTGGCGCGCCGATAGCGTTACCCCGCAAATTATGCCTCATTTGTCAGCCCGTTTAGGGCAACCGGGCATGAGTTATTTTACCAATCACCTCTCCGGCGGGAATGCAACCGAAGCGGGGGTGTTTTCTCTCTTTTATTCGCTCCCTTACGCCTATTGGAACGATTTTACCAGCCGCCAACTGCCACCCGTACTTGTCAGCCAAGCACTTACACTGGGGTACGTGCCGGCTATTTATTCCAGCGGCAAATTAAACAGCCCTACGTTCCACCAAAATATTTTTGCCACGGTTCCTAATTTGCGTCTGGAATCCCAAGGCAATGAAAAATGGCAACGCGACGAAAACGCCGTGCAAGATTTTGAAACATTTTTAAATACACGCAACCCGCAGGAACCATTTTTTGGCTTTATCTTTTTAGATGCACCGCACGGTACCAGCTATCCCGCGCAAGATGAAATTTTTACCCCGGCGCAAGAAATCAATTACTTATTAGTAAATAAAAACACAGACCCAACCCCCTATTTAAACCGCTACAAAAATGCCGTGCACTTTACAGACCGCATGATTGAACGCATCTTGCAAGATTTGCAAACCCGCGGATTACTGGAAAATACCATCGTTATCATTTCGGGGGATCACGGCCAAGAAATCAATGATACCCGCCATAACTTTTGGGGGCATAACAGTAACTTTGCCAAATATCAAACCCACATCCCGTTATTGGTGTGGGATCCGGCCCAAAAAACGGCACAAACTTTCTCGCACCGTACCACACATTATGATATTGCCCCTACTTTGCTTACGCGCCTTTACGGTTGCACCAACCCGGTGCGGGATTACTCCGGCGGGCAAGATTTGTTTGACGCGTCCCCGCGCCCGTTTAGCTTAATTTCCAGTTATACGAAAAAAGCCATCTGCACGGGGAATGAATTAACCGTGTTGGACCAATACGGCGGGGTGGAAATGTATGACGAGGATTTCAATCCCTCCCAAGGGGCAGACCCAAAAGCCATTAAAGATGCCTTGGCCGAATTTGCCCGGTTTTATAAATAAATTTAGGGCTTGCACAAAGTTGTTTTTTATTGTATTCTAAAGTTAGCAGTAAACTTATAAATCAGGAGGATGTATGAACGTATTTAGCACGTATTTTATAGATCCCATCAAAAACCACTACATGGATTTTGGTGGTAAAGCCACCCGTACTCAATACTGGCTGTGGGTGCTGTTTAGCTTTTTGGTTTTCTTCGTACTTTCGTTTGTGCTTGGCTTCTTGGGCAAAGTGGGATCCTTGGTTTATTTCATTTGCCAATTAGCTGTTTTGTTGCCGGCCTTGGCCATTGCTGCGCGCCGCTTGCGCGACGGTGGTTTCTCGCCCTGGTGGCTGCTGCTTGCTTTAACGGGTATCGGCGGCATTGTTCTGTTTGTATTCTTTTTGCTGCCCAGCAAAAAATAAATCTTAAGGATACCGCCTTGCGCATCTTGCGTGGGGCGGTATTTTTTTGTCTATGCGTACATACCGGGTTATTTTATGTGTGTTGGCAATTACGCTCAGTGTAGCAGCAGCGTATAGCGCGTTTATGTACGTATATACGGACCATATGTTTGCCCCGGTTGCTTTCTTAACCAACCCCAAAACGCAAGCCCCGCATACTCCCTGGCCCACTTTAGAACAACAAACCCGTTTTATTCACCAAGTAAATACCCCACAACGTGCGCAGCGCAAAAGCAAACATTTTGCCGGGTTAGAAGTAGACGTATGGGGGGAAGAATTGTTGGCCGCGCACGATGAACAGCAAGCCCTTTTAAAAACGCCGCTTCAAGCTATTTTTGCGGCCGCTAAAAACCCGCAAGAAAAATTATGGTGGCTGGACCTAAAACAAGAATTCTCTTCCGCCGCGCTAGACGCTATGGTGCAAACCGCTGCGCAGTATAATATACCGTCTGAAAATTTACTATTTGAAACCGTCCCCGGCCCAACAGCCAAACTCATTAACCAAAAGAAACTGGCCCTGCTTTTGCAATTACCCGAAGGGTTTGAAACGGACCAAAACGATCCTAAACGCCGGGAGGAAATCAATGCCCAAACATGGGCTTTGTGGGAAGAATATCGTCCGGCGGCTGTATCGGCCAGTTTTGGCAAATACGGATATTTAAAAACTTACTTCCCCGATATGCCCAAAGCCATTTATTATTCCAATACCAAACGGCCCAGCTTAAAAAAATCTTTCATGGCCGCGCACATAAAAAAAGACCCGTCCGTCAAAATTTTTATGACGGACGAGTATACCTATCTGTAATTTCAAAATCAAATTACAATTTCATTGCGTTGCCCAATTGGGTAAAAAATTCCGTTGCTTTTTGGGGAAAATACAAATCTGTAATTTGCCCCGTATAAGCGGAAGGGCGCGGATTGATTTCAATAATTTTGCACCCGTGTTCATGGGCAGCCAAAGGCAAACTGCACGCCGGCATTACCCGCCCGGCCGTACCCACCACCAGCATCACATCGGCCTGCAGTGCCAACCGGGCAGAATTTTCATACGCACGCGGGGGGATTCCCTCGCCGTAAAAAACAAAATCCGGCTTAAGCACGCCGCCACACAAACAGGTGGGGGGAACTTGTGTTAAATCCACCTCTTCTAAACGGTATTTGCGAGCGCAATGCAAACACGAAAGCGTTTGGATCGTACCATGAAATTCCTGCACGTTTTTACTGCCGGCCCGCTGGTGCAATCCGTCTATATTTTGCGTGATAACACCTTCCAGCATGCCTTTGTTTTCCAGCTTGGCCAGTACCTGATGGGCGGCGTTGGGCTGGGCCTGATCCATATCGGTAAAAAAGATTTTTTTCATTTCTTCCCAACTGCGTTTCGGGTCGGAAAGGAAAAAATTAATCTCTATAAATTTAGGGTCGTATTGGTTCCATAAACCACCCGCCCCGGTAAACGGTGCAATGCCGCTTTCTACACTAATACCCGCCCCGGTAAAAGCTACCGCATGACGAGCCGTTTTGAGCCACTGAGAAGCTTGTTCTAAATCATTCATAGTTTTATTTTACTAATTCTAGCAGAAATTGATACAATAAATGGGTAAGTTACTATATAAGGAGCATGCTATTATGAAAAAAATGATGTTATTGGCTGCACTAGCTGCTTTAGCAGCGGGCTGTGCTTCCACCACGGGCTCTACCACGGCTACAACTTCCAACCAACCGTTGACCTTGGAAGAAGCCCTGCAAAAATCGGCCCAAACCCGCCAACAACTAGAACAAGCCAAACAAAATTACCAAACCGCTAAAACAGCAGCCGAAGCAGCCAATGCTTCCACGTCTGTAAAAGATGCGGTAAAGAACCAAATACAAAAGCAAGTGGATCAATCCACTTCCCAAGTACAAACTGAAGTACAAGCTTGGAAAGACGTCTTGAAGAACTAATCAAGCACGCTTGTCAAAGGCCCCTGCAAAAGCAGGGGCCTTTTTGATACAAAAAATCCCCCAGGAATTTACGCCGGGGGGAGGAATTGTTTTCGTCTTCCTTCAAGTTGAAAAAAGGCGTTTGCTGTATTAGTTGATAAAACTATTTAAGATCTGTTCATTCTGTTCGGATAAGCTTGTTTTATTTTGGATTAAGTAGACCATTACATTCCCTACCGAAGGAACAGAACTGTTTAAGTAATTAACTAAAGCAGCGCGTTCTTGCAAAGCTTTTTGCTTCTTGCTCTTGATGCTTGATATCAATTGTTTGTATTGAGTGGCAGCTGAAATTTGGCTTTCCGTAAAACCATTTGAACTGGTTGTATAGGAACGTACCTGCGCATCCAATTGAGCAAAATATTTCTTTTGAGCGTCTACATATTTAATATAGGCAACCGCTACCCCACCTTTAACCAACTGGTCCGCAATATAATTAGCTTTCGAGCCGGTATATTGCTTTTCTTTCAAACCCGCGTTGGTTTTAGCAGCAAAGGTATCAATGACCTTTTTAAAATACTGGCCGTTAACGGACAAATTTTGCACAGCAGAGTTGCCAACTTTCTGAACCGGTTTGGCCGGTTTTTCGGCAGCTATTTTTTTGCCTATTTGTTCGCTCAAGGCGTTGATTTGGTTCCAGTGCGGAACGGGTTGTGCAAAGCACACCGTGCTTACGATTAGCAGACTTACTGCTATGATTCCTTTTTTCATCTTGTTTATCTCCTTTCTATTTAACAAAATCATGCCCTTCTACCCTTATATTGTATGTCTTCCTTGGAAAATCTACCAGGGTCATAAGACCTAATTACAATGTGTATTTAGACCTACTTTAAATTTAGGCCCAAACATAGGTTGGTTATTCACAAAGATTTAAAAATTTATTGTTCCGACGGATTTTTCTGTAAGTAGCTAGTTACGGCTTCCAGCTCGGGTTTGAGGTAGCGGCCCGTATAAGAACCTTTACACGCAGCCACTTGCGCAGGGGTCCCTTCGCAGACAATTTGGCCGCCTTTGTCTCCGCCCTCGGGCCCCAAGTCAATCAGCCAATCAGCTGTTTTGATGACGTCCAAATTATGTTCAATAATTAAAACCGTATTGCCTTTGTCGGCTAAACCGTGTAATACCTTCAACAGTTTATCAATATCCGCAAAATGCAAGCCGGTAGTGGGCTCGTCCAAGATATAGAGCGTATTGCCCGTCCCTTTACGGGAGAGTTCATCCGCTAATTTGACGCGCTGCGCCTCGCCGCCGGAAAGGGTGGTGGCCGCTTGGCCCAGTTTAATATATCCCAGTCCCACGTCGTTTAAAGTTTGCAGGTAACGCTTGATTTTGGGGATAGCGCCGAAAAACTCGAGTGCTTGAGAAACACTTAAATTCAATACATCGGCAATGCTTTTCCCTTTGAATTTTACTTGGAGTGTGTCTTCATTAAAACGATTGCCGTTGCACTCCTCGCACTTGACGTAAATATCCGGCAAAAATTGCATTTGAATTTTTAAAATGCCGTCACCCTGGCATTTTTCGCACCGGCCGCCTTTTACGTTAAAGGAAAACCGCCCCGGTTTATAACCGCGGCGTTTGGCCTCGGGCATTTGGGCAAACAAATCCCGAATGTGCGAAAATACGCCCGTATATGTAGCCGGATTGCTGCGCGGTGTTTTGCCGATAGGGCTTTGGTCCACAATAATTACCTTATCTATGTGACTAAGACCTTTAATCGTGTTGTGGGCCCCGGGGATTTCTTTGGCATTATAAAATTTTTGCGCAAGCGATTTATACAAAATGTTGTGCACCAGCGTGCTCTTGCCCGAGCCGGATACTCCTGTCACGCAGACCAATTTGCCAAGCGGAATTTTTACATCTATATTCTTAAGATTAAATTGGCGTGCCCCACAAATGGTTAAAAATTTCCCATTCCCTTTGCGTAATGTGGCACGCGGCAAAATAATCCGCCGCCCATTTAAATAGGAAGCCGTAAGCGAAGTTTTATTTTTTAAAAAGTCCCGGGTGGGTTCGCTGGCCACAATTTGACCACCGTTCTCGCCGGCAGCCGGACCCAGTTCCACTACGTAATCTGAAGCCAAAATAGTGTCTTTATCGTGCTCCACAACAATAAGGGTATTATCCAAATCGCGCAAATTCTTTAAGGTATCAATCAGGCGGTCGTTATCGCGCGAGTGCAGGCCGATCGTCGGCTCGTCTAACACATACAGCACGCCCGTCAAGCCCGAACCGATTTGCGTGGCCAAGTGGATGCGTTGAGCTTCGCCGCCGGAAAGGGTTTGGCTTTTGCGGTTTAACGTTAAATAGGAAAGCCCCACGCTATCCAAAAAATTGAGCCGTGCATTGATTTCTTTTAGCACGTCTTTGGCAATTATTTTTTCTTTGGCATTAAGCACTAAACGGGCAAAAAAATCTTTGGCAACCGATACTTGCATGGACGTAATTTCATCAATATTTTTCCCGTTAATTTTAACGGCCAGGGCTTCGGGTTTTAAGCGTTTGCCTTGGCAAGCGGGGCACTGCACTTCACGCATAAAACGCTGGGTAACTTCCTCTTTTACAAAATCACTCTCCGACTCTGCCACCCGGCGTTTCAAATTCGTAATCACGCCTTCAAATTCTTGTTCCCCGCCGGAAATAATAGAAGTATACGTAGCCCCGCCGGTGCCGTACAACAACAAATTACGCTGGGCTTTAGGTAACTTGTTCCAGGGTACATTCATTTTAATTTTAGCTTGCCGGCATACTTGTTTAAGAATATCGTAATAGTATCCGCTCCACGAACTTTTCCAACGGTGCGTGCGCGTGGTGACAGGGTTTTCCCAGGCCTCAATAGCCCCTTGGCTAATAGAAAGGGTTTCATCGGGCACTACCAAGGATTCATCCACCTCTATTTTAACACCTAGCCCATTACACTCCGGGCAAGCCCCATAGGGGGAATTAAAAGAAAACAAACGCGGTTCCAATTCACTAAATCCAATTCCGCAATGTGCGCAAGCATTGGCTTCACTATAGGTGAAATCAAGCGGATTTTTCCCTTCTGTTTCCAAAATATGCACCAACCCTTTGCCGTAACGCAGGGCGGCTTCCAAACTTTCTACCAAACGCTCACGGTCAAATTCTTCTACAAAAATTTCGTCACAAACAAGCTCAATGGTATGTTTTTTATAACGGTCCAATACCGGGATGGTATCTACATTTATTATTGTTCCGTTTACCCGCGCTTTGACATATCCCTCTTTTTTGAATTTTTTAAATAGTTCCTCGTACGTACCCTGCCGCCCGCGGATGACGGGAGCCAGGATATATACGGTTTTCTCGTTAAATTTGCCCAAAATATCTTGCGAAATCCCTTGTACGCTCCAGCTTTGAACGGGGCGCCCGCACTGCGGACAATACCGCTGCCCCACCCGGGCAAATAACAAGCGCAAATAGTCATAAATTTCGGTTACGGTAGCTACCGTGGAGCGCGGATTTTTAGAGGGATTGCGTTGTTCAATAGAAATAGCGGGGGAAAGCCCTTCTATATGTTCCACATCGGGCTTTTCCATCAGTTCCAAAAATTGCCGTGCATAGGCGGACATACTTTCCACATACCGGCGTTGGCCTTCGGCATAAATGGTATCAAACGCTAGCGAACTTTTGCCCGAACCGGAAAGCCCCGTCACTACCACCATTTTCCCCTTGGGGATTTCTACGGAAATATTTTTTAAGTTGTGGCCTTTAGCCCCGATGACTTTAATAGACTTCATGTTTACCTCTTACGCAAATTACCGACCGCCGAAACTTGAATATATTATATAATTTATTTAGGTTATTCTTGGAGAGCGCGTGTGAAAAAACCGCTTAAATGCATTTGTTACCTTATTGGAATTTTACTCTCAGTGGGTATTTTGGCCGTCATGATTTACCAGGCCAAAGACAGCTTTGTTAAAATTTGGCAAGGCGTCCAAACCCGCTATTTATTTTTAACTTTATTGTCTTCCGCCCTCATTTATATTGCCATGGGGATGAGTCTTTACGAGATGCTGCGCATCATGGGCAGGCGTATCAGCAAAAGTGCCGCTGTAGGAATTGCCTTGGTTTCTACCACGGTAAACTATTTAATTTCTTCTCTAGGGGCCAGCGGTTTTGCCCTGCGTGCCCATTTATTAAACCGCCGGCATATCCCGTTTGGCATGTGTGTTACCGCCAGCATCGTAATTACCGTACTGCTTTATTTCGTCCTGGCAATTATCATTTTACAGGGGTCTATTTTGATGTTGTTTAATTCCTCGGCCACCACCTTGCAACTGGCCGAAAACTTTGCCCTTATTGTGGGGATGTGTATCGTCTGTGCAATCATTACGGCCTTCCTGTTCAATGACCAATGGCGCTCCAAATGGCTGCGCAAGGCATTTCGGCTACTGAACAAAATTTTATTTCACGTTTTCCGGGCGTTGATTCCCAAAGGCCGCTACGACGATTTTATGGACCAGCTGGACGAAGGGATTGATTTAATTCACAAAAAAAAGCGCAAACTTACCCGCACTGTTGCCTATGTATGCGCCGATTGGTTCTTCACGATTATGGTGCTGTATTTTGCGTTTTGTGCGGTAGGCATTGATATTTCAGCCGGCGTGTTAGTAGCTGGGTTTGCCGTCGGTATGGCTACCACGTTGATCCCTATTTTACCCAGCGGCCTGGGCGCCATGGAGTTAGCTATGACCGCCGTTTTTAGCCAAATGGGGATTGACTGGGACGCTGCCCTCATGGCTACGTTAATTTACCGTGTGGCTTATTACATCATCCCGGGGATTATTAGTATCTTTATTTATTGGGGGCTTCAGTTATCCTCCCCGTCCGTGCACCCAAAACACAAACGCCACGGGGTTCGCTCATGATTGAAAAACTTGCGCACTTAACGCCGCTGATAGCACCCAGTTGTTTTGTACACGGTGCAGCGTCAATTATCGGGCAAGTGACGTTGGGGGAAAATGTATCGGTCTTCCCGGGGGCCGTACTCCGCGGCGATATTGCCGCCATAACGGTGGGAGCCAATTCCAATATTCAAGACAATGCATGCCTGCACGTTAATTACAATACTCCTTGTGAAATTGGCTGCTCAGTCAGTATCGGGCATGGGGCAGTGGTACACGGCAGCAAAGTGGGGGATCATGTAATTATCGGCATGAACGCCGTGGTTATGGAAAGTGAAGTCGGCCCCAACTGCATTATCGGGGCGGGAGCTGTTATCCCCGCCGGCAAACGCATCCCGGCCGGTTCGCTAGTGATGGGAGTGCCCGGCAAGGTTGTCCGCGCGCTTGAGGAAGAAGAAGTAAATGCAATTGTAGACAATGCACGCGAATATGTCCGCGCGATTACCGTATACAAACAACAACTTAAAAAATTATGAAAAAAATTGTACTCATCGAAGATTCCAAAGTATTAGCCCATGCACTGACCGGTGCTTTAAAGATTAACCAAATAGAAACGCATTGGGCAGATAACGGCGTGGCAGGTGTGACATTGGCTAAACAACAAAAACCCGATTTAATTTTGCTGGATTTAATGCTGCCTAAATTAAGTGGTTTTGACGTGTGTAAATTGCTAAAGACCGACAATGCCACCTGGCGCATCCCCATTGTTATTATGTCTACCCTGGCCGACCCCGAATCGCGCCAGCGTGCTACCGAAGCCGGGGCCGATTACTTTATTCCCAAACCGTACGATTTACCGTCCACGTTGGCGGAAATCAAAAAAATTTTAAAAATATAGGAGGTTGTTATGGCCTTTGATTTAGACTATGCAATTGAACTCTTGGAAATGAACGAGCCCATGCAGGCCCTTGACGAGCTTAAAAAAGCGCGCAAGAAAGAGGCACAAACTTTGTTTTTAGAAGGCGAAGCTCACCGCCAACTGGGGCATTTTAAAACTGCATTAAAAACGTATGCTGCCGGGTTAGCCAAGGCCGACGTGGCCGAAGAACGCATGGATATTTTGTTGGCTATGTCCGCCTGCTACCGAACCTTGGGGCATAGCGCACCTGCCTATGAACTGGCTTTGGAAACGTTGGAAATGGCCAAAGAGTTGGAATATGACGATTATGAAATTCGCGCCATGCAAGAGATGGGGATGTCCCTGCGCGCCTGGGGGAAATTAGACGAAGCATTGGAACTTTTAGACGCCGTTCTTGCCGCTTACGTGCAATTAAAAGATTACGCCGGGCAAAGCTTTATTCATTGGGCCAAGGGGGGGATTTTCCGCCTGCAAGGGCACTTTGAAGAAGGCATTTTTCAATTCAAAAAATCCATCACGCTGGCTAAAAAAATCGGCGATAAAATTAACGAGGCCTACGGTTATTGCGGCTTGGCGGGCATCAGCCGTATCTGCGGAAAAATTGACGACTGCGTAAAAAATTACAAATTGGCAGATAAAATTTTCAAACACTCGCAAGACGTATTTGGCAAGGCCTACACCCATTGCGGCATGGCCAACGGCTTGCGCCAACAAGGCAGGTACGACGAGGCCCTGCGCCATTATAACATGGCCGACAAACTGTATTCCCAAATTGGCGACCAGGTGGATTTGGGCTTTGTAAAATGGGGCCGCGCCGACGTGCTTAAACGCAAAAACAAATTAGCCCTGGCCCTGAAAGATTTGCAAGAAGCCCAAGTGTTGTTTGACAGTTCCGACGAAAAACGCGGGCAGATTTTAACCAAACTTTCTTTGGCGCAAGTGCTCTACGCCCTGGGCCGAACTGACGAGGCCGAAGCCCTTTACGACGCCGGCGTCAAGCAAGCCCGCACCGAAAAGTTACATACGTATTTGGAAAGTTATACCTAAAGGTTATTGTGATAATAATATATATGCCCTTATCCCCGCTTCGTGAAGATAAGGGCATTTTTGCTGAGGTTAATTAAAATACCAACATTCCATTTGATCCGTTAAGTCTAGGCTCAAACAGGTTCCTTGAGTAGTATTAAATAGTTGGCAAATAGTATTACCCGGATCTGTTACACAAGCAAACCGGCCAGTAGTAGGATAATAAGAAAACGCAACATATTCAGAAAGGTCAAGGGTACCGACGCCAATCTCAGGCACATCTGTTTCATCCTCCATTCCGTTGCCGTTATAAGTCCAATAGCCCCAACCGCCCCAATGGAAATCCAAATCCAGTCCAATGTTGTTTGTGGCATATTCTCCGTGGGCCAAGTAGTAGGCCTGCTGGGCCTGTATATACGCACGTAATAATACTTGTCCTTCGGCCAACCGGCTTTTGAGCACTGCTTTGTTATACTGCGGCAAGGCCACCGCCGCCAAAATACCAATAATTAAAACAACTACTAGTAGCTCAATGAGCGTAAAGGCGCGCTTGGTGCAACAGCAATATGGGCAATCAAGTTCAGAATGACGGGCTGGGGTAAAACCTGGAAGGTTTTTGTTCAGTACCTCTCCTCCTCTTTGGGGAAACGGAAGAATAAGGTGGAGATGCTGAAATAAATTCAGCATGACGTTTTGTTTTATAACTACATTTTCATTTTTCATGTTGTTTTCTCCTGTATAATCTGTTCCCGGCAGAAACCATAAAAAACGGCTCCTTGTGCGGGCTTCTAGAAGGTAGCCAGTACAAAACAGCCGTGGTTTTCTGTCTGTGACAGAAAACTCTCGGCACAAGACAAAGAGCTCATGACTTCACTTCATCCTGTGCCTATAACGACTATTTTTGGACTTCTAGAATGCTTGCAACCGCATACCCGTATTTAATACGGTTCCAAAAACAGATCAAATTGTTTTTTACTACATTCTTATTATAAGAAATTTAAAGGAAAAAAGCTAAAGGCTTTCCAATAACTTTTGCACCAGGCGGGAGACGGCATACCCGCCTATTTTGTTGACGGGCACTTTCACAAATCCTTCCGGCACCGGGAAAGCGGGGGGAAGTATTACCTTATATAAATAAGCGTAAATAATTTGGTGGGAAAGCACGTGTTTTAGCGGTGTTTTGCCAAGCGGCCGAACCGGAAATTTACCAAACCACTTCTTAAGTTCCCCTTTCCCGGGCAATTTTTGCTGCTTCGTTTCCAGGAGGGGTAACTCGTATAAGTTTTGCCACACGTCGCCGGCACCGCGCTTGTGCAACCAGGTGGATTTCCCTTGCTCTACATATATATAGTGGAAATAGCGCGTAGAAATTTTCGTCTTTTGCATCTTAACGGGCCGCTGGTCCTGCGTACCTAATTGCCGGGCACGGCAAATTTTACCCAGCGGGCACGCCTCGCACACGGGCGTTTGCGGCGTGCAAACCATAGCCCCCAGGTCCATAAGGGCTTGATTGTAATCCCCGGGGTGTTTTTTATCAAGCAACTCTTGTGCCAGGGCGGAAAAGTGCTTTTTCCCGTCGGTAGAATCAATAGGCGTTGTAATATCAAACACGCGGGAAAGCACCCGGTACACATTTCCGTCCACCACGGCGTAGGGCATATCGTACGCAATCGAGCAAATTGCCGCGGCGGTATAATCGCCCACACCTTTTAAAGCGCGTACCCCCGGGTAGGTCTTTGGGAATACCCCTTGCATACTTCTAGCGGCGGCGTGTAAATTGCGCGCCCGAGAGTAATACCCCAACCCTTGCCATAATTTGAGCACTTGGTCCTCACTGGCACGGGCCAAGGCAGCGGGGGAGGGGAACTTTGCCACAAACCTATTATAGTAAGCCAACCCCTGGGCCACACGGGTTTGCTGCATAATGATCTCGCAAAGCCAAATCTTATAGGGGTCTTTAGTCCGCCGCCAGGGCAAGGCACGCTTATGAGTTTTGTACCAGGCCAAAAGGGGGGAAGAAAATGATTTCATAATTTTATTGTACTATTTTAGTATTTTAAAGTTCCCGCAAATTTACAAGCGATTTTGCATTCTTGCCAAAACAAGTAAAAACGGATAATATCCGTTCCCTACATGTTGGCCACTCAAAAAATCTAACAGTGCCACTAAACTTCATCTTTTTTGACTTTTATTTTGCAAAAATTTAACAAACGGCCTTAAATTTTGCGGAGAACCTAACTAAAACTACCGTCGATAAAACGGGGTTATCCACCGATATTGACATATAATTAGCATATATGACATATCTGTTGACATAAAATTAAAAATTAGTTATTATATGTCTATAGCTGGGGATAACCCCTGTTGAAAACATAGTTAATTCAATACAAAATCTTATGAACAATAACATGGACAAAGAAACGTTAAAAATGCGGTTCAAACTTCCCAGTGGGGAAGAATTTGAAGCCCAGGGCCCACAAGAATTTATTGAGGCCCAACGCAACTATTTTTTAACCCTGATCGGGCAACAAATATCTGCACCAGCCAATCCCTTGTCCATAAATACATTGCAACAGCACCCCGCCCTTCCGGTTTCCCATACGCGTTTGGCCACCGCACAAGCCCCGCAAGCTTCTCTATGGGAACGCCTGTTCCGCGTGCAAGAACACACGCTTGTATTGCGCCGGAAAGCTAAAATCTCACCGCAGGATACTGCTATTCTTGTTTTGGCGGCAGCCCGGGATATTTTTAAGCAAGGCGCCTATAGCGCCCTAGAGTTATCTAGCTCTCTGAAAGCCATGGGTATGGGGGGGCGATTAGACCGTCTGCTGGCGGGGGAAATACAAACCGGCCGAATGACCGCCCATGGATCCAAAAGAGGCCGCACTTACCAATTAAGTAACGAGGGCTTAGCTCATGCCTTTGTATTAGCCCATAAATTATTGGGTGAATAAACTCCCCTTTCTTCATCAAAAAATCCATATTTGCGCAAAAATATACAAATCAAAAAGTTGTTATATTTTAAGCAATTTTATTTTTATATATTTTATTGATATTTAGGAGATATAATTTTACAAACAAATTGATAAATG
>JAZNWD010000006.1:0-6832 GCA_045593185.1 Elusimicrobiaceae bacterium
AGATGCCGTCTGGCGAAATCCGCTTGGTCCCCAGCGCTTGCTGCGCCACCATCGGACAAGTGGGTAACGTAGATCATGCTAACGTGGTCTTCGGTAATGCCGGCCGCAAACGCCACATCGGTGTAAAACCGACGGTACGCGGTAGCGCGATGAACGCTGTTGACCACCCGATGGGTGGTGGCCGTGGTCATGGTAAAGGCGGAAACATTCCCCGCTCTCCGTGGAACCAACCGGCCCGCGGCTTGAAGACCCGCTCCACCAAGAAAGTATGGGGCTGGATGATTGTCAGCGACAGAAGAAAAAATAAGGTTAAATAACTATGGGAAGATCAACTAAAAAAGGTCCTTATGTGGATTTAAACCTGTTGGAAAAGGTTCAAAAAATGAACGCCTCCAACGAAAAGAAACCTATTAAAACGTGGGCAAGAGCCTGCACGATTATCCCGGAATTTGTGGGACACACCTTCTTGGTACATAACGGCCGGAAGTTTTTACCCATCTACATTTCCGAGAGAATGGTAGGTTACAAACTCGGTGAATTCTCTTTCACCCGGTTGTTCAAAGGTCATGGTGGTATGACGAAAGACTCCACCGCCTTGAAATAAGAGTTGAGGATTTGATATGGAAGCTTGTGCAAAAGCTAAATTTCAACGCTACGGCAGCCGCCGTGTGAACTTGGTGTTGGATCAAATCCGCGGTAAAAACGTCAAAGCGGCAGAAGAAGTGTTGCCGTTTGTGGCCAAACGCACCGCAGACTTGGTAGCCAAAACCTTACACAGCGCTGCATCCAACCTGCAAGTAAAAGCAGGTAAAAAGCTGGACTTCAGCCACGTCTATATTAAAGAGGCGTTTGCGAACTTGGGCCCCAGTGGCCACCTTCGCAGAGTGCAGCCCGGCCCGCAAGGCCGCGCGATGCCCTACAAAAAGAGCATGTGCCATTTAACGGTAATTGTTACCGATGAAAAGAAAGGAGGCCGCTAATTTATGGGACATAAGATTCATCCCCGGTCTATTCGTTTAGGATACATCCAAGATTGGCGCTCTCGCTGGTTTGCGCCGAAAAATATGCCGGCGCTTATTCTGGAAGATGCCCAGATCCGCAAACATATCGATAACAAATTCGAAATGGCGGCTATCAGCTACGTCGGTATTGAAAGAGCCGGTGCGTTCTTGCGCGTAAACATTCACACTGCCCGCCCGGGTGTGGTGATTGGTAAAAAAGGGGCCGATATTGAAGCCCTGCGCAAAGAACTCGAAGCGATGACCGGCAGCAAAACGTTTGTAAACGTTATTGAAATTAAAAACCCGGAAACGGATGCCCAGCTCGTTGCGCAAAACATTGCCCAACAGCTTGAAAAACGTGCCCACTACGGCGCTGCCATGAAAAAAGCCATCGAAAAAGCTTTATCCGGCAAGGCCTTGGGTATTAAAATTATGGTGTCCGGCCGTTTAGGCGGTGCCGAAATTGCCCGCACGGAATGGAAACGGGAAGGCCGCGTACCGCTGCACACGTTGTGTGCCGATATCGATTACGGTTTTACCGAAGCCAATACCATCAGCGGAAAAATCGGTATTAAAGTGTGGATTTTTAAACGCACGCATTTTGCCAAATCTCCCAAAGAGATTATGAACGAAATGAGAAAACACCGCGACATGGAAAACGGTGCAACCGAAGGAACCGTGGAAGCGGTTGCCGAGGAAGCCAAATAGAGGAATCTGAACTATGTTGATGCCGAAAAGAGTAAAATACCGTAAACCCTTCAGCGCCCCGCGTATTAAAGGCAATGCCAAACGCGGTACGGAAGTGGTCTTTGGCGAATATGGCTTGAAAGCTTTGGAACCCAAATGGATCACCGCGCGTCAAATTGAAGCGGCCCGTATTACCTTGTCTCGTTTCATTAAAAAGAAAGGTAAATTATGGATCCGCATTTTCCCGGATAAAGCGATTACCAAGCACCCTGCCGAAACCCGTATGGGTAAAGGGAAAGGGGCCCCGGAATATTGGGCTGCTGTGGTCAAACCGGGCCGGATTTTGTTTGAACTGGAAGGTGCTAGCGAAGAAGACACGAAACGTGCCATGCGCTTGGCCTCCGACAAACTGCCGATTAAAACCAAATTGGTAACCAGAAGGTAAGGTATGAAAACCAACGATAAAGCAGCTTTAAAAAATAAATCTTTAGCCGAACTTAACGAAGCACTCGGCAAAGCACAAGAAAAGAAATTCAATCTTCTTTTCAAACACAGCACCACGCCCTTGGCTAACCCCATGGAACTGCGCGCTGTCAGACGCGAAATCGCCCTTCTGCAAACGTTAATTAACCAGAAGGCCGCGGCGAAATAGAGGTTTACTATGGAAAACAAAGAAACCCGCGCTCAACGCAAAGTGCTTACCGGTGTAGTAGTGTCCGACAAAATGGACAAAACCCGCACCGTGCGTGTAGAACGCTTAGTGCACGATGCCCGCTATGGCAAAACGCTTAAACGCGCTGCCAAATTCCATGCGCACGATGAAGCCAATGCAAGCAAATTGGGCGATAAAGTGGAAATTATGAGCACCCGCCCCGTTTCTAAAACGACGAAATGGCGTGTGTACAAAGTAGTAGAAAAAGCCAGAGCTTAGTTTGGCAAAAAATACGGAGTTAAAAACGTATGATTCAATTAAGAAGCATCCTCAATGTGGCCGACAATTCCGGCGCGCGTAAAGTGCAATGCTTTAAAGTGCGCGGTGGCCACCACCGGGATATTGCAACTTTGGGAGACGTAATTATGTGCTCTGTTAGAGATGCAATCCCGACTTCCGCCATTAAAAAAGGCGACGTGGTACGCGCCGTAGTAGTGCGTGTAGCCCGTGAAAAAAGACGCAAAGACGGTTCCTATATCCGTTTTGATGACAACGCTGTTTGCATCATTAACGATAATGGCGAACCCAAAGGCACCCGTGTGTTTGGCCCGATTGCCCGCGAACTCAGAGAAAAGAATTTCTTGAAAATTATTTCTTTGGCGCCGGAGGTAGTATAGGTATGAACGTAAAGACGAAAGATACCGTGCTCATCTTGGCCGGTAAAGACAAAGGCAAAAAAGGCGAAGTGAAATCCGTTAACCCTACCAAAAATACCGTTGTAGTGGCTGGGGTAAACTTGGTTTCCAAACATCAAAAGCCTTCTCAAAATAAGCAAGGCGGCATTGTGCAGGTAGAAGCGCCGATCCACGCATCCAACGTGGCGGTGGTCTGCCAAAAATGCAAAAAAGCCATGACGCCTAAAGTGCAAATTACGGCCGACGGTAAAAAAACCCGTGTCTGCCGCAAATGCAACGAAGCAATTATCTAAGTAGGAACTGAAAAATGACTGCTAAGAAAGAAACGAAAACCACCAAGGCCCCCGAAGGATATATTCCTTCTTTGCAGGCCCTGTATAAAGAAAAAGTGCTTCCGGCCTTGCTCAAAGAAATGGGCGTAAAAAGCCCCATGGCCGCGCCGAAATTGACAAAAATTGTCATCAACATTGGCGTCAAAGAAGCCCGCGAAGATATTAAAGCCATGGAAATTGCTAAAAATGACTTGACCGCTATCGCCGGCCAAGCTGCGCAAATCCGCCGGGCCAAAAAATCCATCTCTAACTTCAAACTTAGAGAAGGGATGCCCATCGGTGTGCGTGTTACTTTGCGCGGTGCCCGGATGTATGAATTTATGGAACGCTTTATTTCTATTGCGTGCCCGCGCATCCGCGACTTCCAGGGCTTCAACCCGAGCTTTGACGGGAGAGGCAACTTGAACTTGGGGATTAAAGAACATTATATTTTCCCGGAAATTGACGTGGAAAAATCCCCCAAAGCATACGGTATGAACATTACGTTTGTTACCACTGCTGATAACGATAAGAACGGCCGCTTGCTCATGGATTACATGGGGATGCCGTTCCGCAAATCGGGTAAATAAGGAGCAAAGAACTTATGGCTACAAAAGCATGGGTTGCAAAAATGGCGAAAGACCAAAAGTTTGCTGTGCGCTACCACAACAGATGCCAAATCTGTGGTCGTGCCCGCGGTTACTACCGTGATTTTGGTCTGTGCCGTATCTGCCTGAGAAAAATGGCTCACCAGGGATTGATCCCGGGTCTTAAAAAATCCAGTTGGTAATTTTACAGGAGGAGCTGCCTAGCCGGGCCAACTCTGCACAAACAGAAAGTAGTTTCGGAGGGCAACTTTAAAATATGGATCCAATCGCAGATTTCTTAACCAGAATAAGAAACGCAAATATGAAGAAAAAAGAAAAAGTGGATATCCCTTTTTCTAAAATTAAAACCGAAATTGCGCGCATCCTCAAAGAAGAAGGATACATTGCCAATTTCAAAGCCGTCCACAACGAAACCAAGGGCGGCGTGGTAAGAGTATTTTTGAAATACACGCCCGAGAATGAATGTGTCATCCAAGGTTTGAAACGTGTTTCCAAACCGGGTTCCCGCGTTTATAGCGCCTATGACAATATCCCTAAAGTACGCGGTGCGTTTGGTATTTCTATCTTGTCCACTTCCAAAGGTCTCATGACCGATGCACAAGCCAAAGCGGCCAAAATTGGTGGCGAAGTATTGTGCCAGGTATGGTAAGGGGGAATTATGAGTAGAATTGGTAAAAAAGTAATCAACATCCCCGCTAAAACCAAAGTGGAAATTAAAGATAACGTGATCACCGCTTCCGGTGCGCTGGGGTCTTTGTCTTACACGGTACCGGCCGGCATTACGCCGAAGCTGGAAAACGGTTCGTTAACGTTCTCAATTGAAGAAAAGGATTTCAAAACCCTCAACGCTTTGCATGGTACTACCCGCGCCAACGTTTTCAACATTATTGAAGGTGTAACCAACGGGTTCACCAAAGTGTTGGAAATTAATGGTTTAGGGTACCGCGCCAGCGTAGCCGGCAAAAAACTAAACTTAGAGCTTGGTTTTTCACACCCGGTGAATTTGGAAATCCCCGAAGGCCTCACGGTAACGGTAGATCCGAAAAGCGGATTTGTTACCATCAAAGGGAGCAACAAGTTCTTAGTGGGTGATTTTGCCGCCAAGATCCGCCGTATCAGACCGCCGGAACCCTACAAGGGTAGCGGTATTAAGTACCAAGGCGAACACATTGCTCGCAAAGCCGGTAAAACCGCGGCGGGAGGTAAATAAGTATGGCTACTAAACAAGAAAGATATCAGTATCGTAAAGACCGCAGCCGCGGGCACCTGTTAAAAAACGGTGCTCACCGCCCGCGTTTGTCCGTATACAGAAGCTTGAAATACATGTACGCCCAAATTATTGACGATAACACGCACAGCACATTAGTGTCTGCGACCACGTTGTCTAAAGAATTTGAAGGCAAATTTGAATCCTCCGCCAAGAGCATCGAAGCTGCCAAAGCGTTAGGTGCCGCTATTGCTAAAAAAGCAATTGACAAAGGGATTACCGAAGTAATGTTTGACCGCGGCGGACGCGTCTACCACGGCAGAATCAAAGCGTTAGCCGATGCTGCCCGCGAAGCAGGATTAAAATTCTAAGTAATAGGTGAATTTAATGTCCAACGAAATGAAAGAAGCGAAAGGCAAAAAAGCCGAGTTTCACAAGACGAAACCCGCCGCAGAAGGCAAAACCACCGTTATCAACGTAGCCCGCACCACCAAAGTGGTAAAAGGCGGTAAACGGATGGGGTTCCGCGCGCTGGTAGTAGTCGGTAACGGCCAAGGCAAAGTAGGTGTTGCCATTGGCAAAGCGAACCAAGTACAAGCCGCCATTGCAAAGGCCGAAACGCATGCGCGCAAGCACATGATTACGTTCCCCATTGTCGGCGATACGATTCCGCACGAAGTGATTGGCAAATTTGGCGCGGCCTCTGTTTGGATGAAGCCCGCTGCCCCCGGTACCGGTGTAATTGCCGGCTCGGGTGCGCGCCTCTTGTTTGAAGCTGCCGGGATTAAAGACGTGCTGGCCAAAAGCTTAGGCAGCACTAACCCGTGCAACTTGGTATATGCTACCATGGAAGCTTTTAAACAACTTAAAAGCAAAGAAACCGTGAACGTGCTACGCGGCAAAGCTGAAAAAGTAGAAGCTGCCGCCGAAGTCAAGACGGAAGAAAAGGCCGCCTAGTGTGAAGGAGAATAGAATATGGTAACTTTAAATAAACTTTTCCCGAAACACGGTTCCCGCAAAGCCAAACGCCGCTTGGGTATCGGCCCGGGCTCCGGTTTGGGTAACTACTGCACCAAAGGGATGAAAGGGCAAACCTCTCGTTCCGGTAACACCCGCAAAGAAAGCAAAGAAGGCGGACAGATGCCTTTAATCCGCCATACGCCTAAAAGCGGTTTTTCCAATAAGGATTTTGCCACCCGTTACGATTATGTAAACATTGGCTCCTTGGAAAAACTCTTTGCTGCCGGTGCGGAAGTAACCCCGGAAGCGTTGAAAAAAGCCGGTGCTATTCACTGCGCTTGCCGCGTGAAAGTGCTTGCCAATGGGACTTTAACCAAAGCCCTTAAAGTATCCGCTCATGGTTTTTCTGCCACGGCCAAAGCCGCGATTGAAAAAGCCGGTGGTACTGTAACCGTTATTGAGAACAAATAATGTCCAATAATACAGTTGCAAATATCTTTAACGCCCCCGAACTCAAAAGGCGCCTGCTTTTTGTGATCGGGGCGTTAGCCGTTTTCCGGGTGGCAGCCGCCATCCCGATACCCGGTATTAACACGGATGTACTGCGCCAACTTTTTGCCGCACACCAAAATGGTATTTTAGGTTTTATGAATATTTTTTCGGGCGGTGCGTTGGGGCGTTTTTCCATTTTAGCACTGGGTATTATGCCGT
>JAZNWD010000007.1:0-3604 GCA_045593185.1 Elusimicrobiaceae bacterium
CTAAGACCGCTTGGCCTCCGACTTACTACAAAGCTCCCCCGCAGTGTAGCAGTTTGTAAATCGTTAGGTAAAGAAGCAAGAGACTCAAAGGCTTGGTGGTTGTAAACCCGCCACCGTTCTTGCAAGGAGCCGCGCAACAAAGCAACCTTGTTCTTTCCCCATCAAAAAACCCCGGGGGGTACCCGGGGTCATTCTTTTTGAATTGTTTATTCCAGTTCTTTTAGCCACGTTGCCACGCTGGCATCACTGGGCATTTTTAAGTCCCCGCGTGGTGAGAGTGCCACACTGCCCACCTTGGGTCCGTCGGGCAAGCAGGAACGCTTAAACTGCTGTGCAAAAAAGCGTTTCAAAAATACCCTCAGCCACTTTTTAATTTCGCTCTCTTTAAATTGCCCGGCAAACGCGTGTTTGGCTAAAAATAAAATTTTCTCCGGCCCAAATCCGTTGCGCAAAAAATGATACAAAAAGAAATCGTGCAACACGTAAGGCCCCACCAAATCTTCCGTTTTTTGGGTCATTTGCCCTTGTTGATTTACAGGCAATAATTCCGGGCTAATGGGCGTATCCACTACGTCGGCTAACACGCGTTGTATTTTTTTGTCGGTCGTTTCGTGCGCGGCTACCCATTGGACGAGCGATTTTACCAACGTTTTGGGCACCCCTACATTGACCCCGTACATAGACATATGGTCCCCGTTATACGTAGCCCAACCCAGTGCCAGTTCGGACAAATCCCCCGTCCCTACCACCAGTCCGCCCGTTTGGTTGGCAAGGTCCATTAAAATTTGGGTACGTTCCCGTGCTTGCACATTTTCGTAGGTGGTGTCATGTTTTTGGACGTTATGCCCAATATCCTTAAAATGCTGCTCGCACGCTTTTTTAATGGAAATTTCTTGGACGCTAATGCCCAACTGTTTCATCAGGGTTAAGGCATTTTTGTAGGTGCGGTCTGTCGTCCCAAACCCGGGCATGGTAACCCCGGTAATTTGGCGGCGCGGCCAACCCAATTTATCAAAGGTGCGCACCGTTACCAGTAGCGCAAGCGTGGAATCCAACCCGCCCGAAATTCCAAGTACCGCCGTGTGGGCGTGCGCGGCTTTTAAGCGTGTAGCCAGGCCGGTTACTTGGATATTAAAAATTTCCTCACAACGCTCCTCTAATTCCGCCCCCGTCGGCACAAAAGGCAACGGGTTTACCGCCCGCGTGAGTTGGGTTACCGGCAGTACCGGCTGTACCAAGTCCATTTGCGCGTACGGCTCAGCCGTTTCAAGGGCGCAGTCTATGCGGAAAGAAGTATTGACTAGCCGCTCATTACGCAGACTATCCACGTCTATTTCAGCGCACAGCAGTTGGCTTTTGTCTGCAAAGCGGGTGGAGTGGGCCAGTTCGTGCCCGTTTTCAAAAATAAGTGCGTTAGAGCCAAACACCACGTCGGTGGTGGATTCGCCAAACCCGCACGACGCATACACATACCCGCACATACACCGGGCGGATTGTTGCGCCACTAGTTGGCGTACATAGGCGTGCTTTCCCACCAGAGCATTACTGGCCGAGAGGTTAAAAATAATTTCCGCCCCTTGCAGTGCAGCCGTGCTTGACGGCGGCACGGTGGCCCATACATCCTCGCAAATTTCCACGCCAAAGCTAAATCCGCCCGCTTTAAAAATTAAATCGGTCCCCACCGGTACCGTTTGTCCGCATAAGGTTACGTCTGTGCCGCTAAACGCGAGCGCACGCACAAACCAACGGCTTTCATAAAATTCATTATAATTGGGCAGATAGGTTTTAGGTACTACGCCGCAAATGTGTCCCTTATAGCATACCACCGCCGCATTTAACAGGACCGTATGCGCGCGTACGGGCATCCCCACTATAAAAGTAATATCTAACTTTTGGGTTTGTTTGAGTAGCGTTTCCAAGGCCGTCTCAGCCCCGTCTAACAAGGCCGGTTTTAAAAACAAATCGGCGCACGTGTATCCCGTAAGCCCCAATTCAGGGAACACCACCGCACGTACTTTTTCGCGCGCGGCCTGTTTAATAAGGGCCAGCGTTTGCGCGGCATTATAGGCTGTGTCTGCCACTTGCACCGTGGGGATAGCGGCGGCTACTTTTACAAATCCAACATGTTTCATACCTTCTCCTTGTTAATAAATAGCGGTTACTTCGTATCCGGCATTTTGTACAGCTTCACGTAGCGTATGGTCATCCACGGGGGTAGCACTTTGCACCGTGGCGGTTTTATGGGCCAGGTCCACCGTTGCTTTTACGCCGGGGATCGCGTTTAATGCGCGGGTTACATGCCCGGCACAGTGCGCGCACATCATGCCTTTAATTTCTAACGTTTTATGCATCGTTTGTTCCTCTTTTTCGTCTAAAAATGGGGGTTTAAAGCGGCCCAAGCGCAGGGCATTTAATACCACACATACCGAGCTTACACTCATAGCCGCCGCCGCTAGCATGGGGTGCAACTTCCACCCCAAGGCCGGGTAAAATACCCCCGCCGCCAGCGGGATACACAACACATTATAGAAAAAAGCCCAAAACAAATTCTCTTTAATGTTGCGTAGCGTTGCTTGGCTAAGGGCAAGGGCGGTGGCTACTTCGCGCAAATCCCCGCGCATTAAAATCAGGTCTGCGGCCGCGGCGGCTACGTCGGTACCATTACCTAGGGCCATCCCTACGTCCGCTTGCACTAACGACGGGGCGTCGTTAATCCCGTCCCCTACCATGGCTACTGTTTGGCCGTTCCCTTGAAGGGACTTGATAACGGTTTGTTTCCCCTCCGGCAATACAGCGGCTTGCACGGTGCTAATACCTAATTGGCCTGCAATATGGGCGGCTGTAAGGGGGTTGTCGCCGGTTAAAAGAACGATTGCTTTCCCCATTTTTTGTAACACTTCTACCGCTTGTTTGGAAGTAGATTTAAGGGGATCGCTAAAACCAATCGCGCCCAAATACGTTTTCCCCCGGGCAAAAAACAATACCGTTTGTCCCTGACAAGCCGCTTTTTTAAGAAGCGTCTGCGCCTGCGGGACCTCAATTCCCCACGCACGCATGGCGCGCAAATTGCCCCCATATATGGTTTCGGGCCCGCAAGTGGCTTGCACTCCCAGGCCGGGAAATTCTTTAAAATGGCTAACCGTATTTCCTAAAACGTTTTCAGGGGATAATTTTTGTTTGACTAACGCTTTTGCCAAGGGGTGGCTGGAAAAACTTTCCAGTGCCGTCGCCCAAGCAAGCAGTTCTTGCTCGCTCACATTTTCCGCGGGAAGCACTTGCGCCACTGTCATTTGCCCGGTGGTAACGGTCCCGGTTTTATCGAGTACAACGGTAGTAACGTGATGGGCACGCTCTAAAATTTCGGCCGATTTAATTAAAATCCCGCGCCGGGCTCCTACGCCCATGCCTACCATAAGGGCCGTCGGGGTAGCCAGGCCTAACGCACACGGGCAGGCAATCACAAGCACCGCTACGGCGCACGTAAGAGCAAAGGGAATAGCGGCCCCATACACGTACCAGGTTATAAAGGTAAGCAGGGATATCCCCATCACGCACGGCACAAATACGCGGCTGACCCGGTCAGCCAAGCGGGCAACCGGGGCCT
>JAZNWD010000008.1:0-105170 GCA_045593185.1 Elusimicrobiaceae bacterium
CCCCGCTGCGTAACTAATTACGTCCTCCCCACTGGCTGAACCTACCGCTTGCGCCGCTAATTTGATCCACCCGTAAGCAGCCGGATCTACCCCTTCCACGCGCGCTTGCATCGTGCGCCGGACAATGTGAGTTTGTAAAGCACGGCGGCCCGACTCTATCCCTTCGGCTAGAGACGGGCTCACACTGCTAAAAAGCAACGCAGCACTAAGCACCAGTGAAAGCAGTTTCTGCATAGGATCTCCTATATAAATTGTTTAAATTTTGTGTGCAAAAAAACAGGGCTAAAAGACCTATTTTAAAGATACTTTTAGCCCTATATAAAATTACCCCTAGTGGGCACTGCAGGTATATAGTATAAGTTACAACGTATGAATTTGTGAAAAGAGAATGGGAGAAAGAGAAAAGAAGGAAATAAAAGGCCCTGCATGCACTGCCCTGCGTCTGTGGTTTAAGTCGCTGGGGCAGGCACTGGCACGGATGCGCGAATGAATTCATGCAGTACCTGAACATAACAATTTAACCGTCTCCATATATATAATAGGAAATTTAAATCAAACGCGCAACAAAAAAAGGACCTATTTTTAAAATAGGTCCTTTGGGTACCGTGTTGCTCTTTTGTTCGACGGGGATTTTCTATTTTGCGGTTTTTTGCAATGCCTTAGCCACACACGCAGGCACCAGGGCCGACACGTCCGCCCCGTAAGCAACGGCCTCTTTTACCGCGCTGGAACTAACATATTGATATTGCGTGGCTGCGGGCAGAAAAACCGTTTCCAGCTTGGCATTAAAAAGCTGATTATAATAGGCATTGGTTCGCTCGTGGTTCCAATCGTGTGCGCTGCGCAGGCCGCGCACGATCGTCGTAAGTTTATTTTTTTTCATATAATTTGCCAACAGTCCTTGCGCGCAATCCACCCGCACCCCTTTCATCCCCTTCAGGGTCTCTTTTAAAAATTGCACCCGCTTTTGCACGGGGAACATGCCGCATTTTGTTTGATTGGTAAGCACCACCACGCGCACCGCGCCAAAAATTGCCAGGGCCCGTTTAATTAAGTCCAAATGTCCGTTGGTAACGGGATCAAAACTACCGGGGAAAACCACTTCTTTCATAAAAACTCCTCTACACTAAGCTTCCCTATTATGGTATCATAATTTTATGATAAAAAACCCATTTTCCGATGAAATTTATTTAAAGCGCACGCACTCGCACACGCCCGATTTGCGCGACGAATACTTCCGCGATCAAACCAAAATTATTCACTCGTTACCCTTTCGTCGTCTTAAACACAAAGCGCAAGTTTTCTTTGCGCCTAATAACGACCACATCTGCACGCGTATTGAACACGTTTTACACGTAGCCACCATTGCTGCCACCATTTGCCGCGGGCTGAATAAAAGCGGCAATTGGCAACTTAGCGAAGACATGGCTTATGCCATCGGCCTGGGGCACGATATTGGCCACGCCCCCTTTGGGCACGAAGGCGAACGCGCCATTGATGCGTGTTTAAAACCCAGCGGCAAGCGCTTTTTGCACGAGCTCAACAGCTACCGCGTGGTGGAGCACTTGGCCAATTACGGCGAAGGGCTCAACCTCACTTTTGCCGTCAAAGACGGCATTATCTGCCACTGCGGGGAAGATTTCAAAAACAACGCTTTGCGCCCGGCCGCTACTCCCAACGATTTGGAAAAAATCACCGGCCGCACGCAAATGCCTTCCACCTACGAGGGGTGCATCGTGCGCTTGGCCGATAAAATTGCTTATTTCGGGCGTGACATTGAAGACGCCATCAAAGCCGATTTAATTACCCGGGCCGATATTCCGCAAGCAGTGCGCAAAGAAATGGGAACTTCCAACGGGGAAATTATCAATACCCTTACGCTAGACCTGATTGATCATTCCAAAACCAAAGATTCCATCGGTTTTTCCGACGAAAAATTCCACTTAATCTCCCAACTGCGCGATTTTAATTACGCACGCATTTATTGCAATGCGCAGATGTTGCGGCGCAAAGAAATTGTTTCCAAGTGCCTGCAAGATGTGTTTGATTATTTCCGCACGCTCTTTAAACGCCACGGTTTTGCGTATGATGCCTACGCCCGCGAAGGCCAACAAGCGGCCCGCGGTTTTGGCAACTATTTAAAATCCATGCGTAATTTTTATCAAGAAAATCCTGCCGAAATTGACACTGCCATCGCCGACTATTTAGCCGGGATGACCGATTCGTTTGCGCTGACCATTATGCAGGAAGTTTTACTACCCACCGCCGTGGATTTCTTTAACTAACTTTTTGGCCAAATAGGGCCCAGAAATTTCCTAGGTCCTTTGGTCCCTAAAAAATAGGTCCAAAGGCCCAGGTTTTTATACAAAAAATTCTCCATACTAAAGGTAAGGAGGATTTCTATGAGAGCGAACCGAATACTTTTAGCCGTAATCATGGCACTTTTTATACCTACCGTCGTTCTGGCCGAGACAGACCTGGATAAACGCCTCGGGGCCGCCCTGCAGAAACAAGTTTCACACCAGCAATTCCGCTCTCTGTCCGAGGTAGATTCCTTCGGCACTCCCGCTGTTATCAGCTTGGCCCGGCAGGGCGACATTGAAACCTTAATGAAACTGGCACAATATCAAAAAAACGGGGACTTTTTACTTCTTACGGACAAATATCGCAATAACGTTTTTCACGTGGCCAAAAATGCTAAAACCATTCAGGCCCTGGCGGCACTGATTCGGCAATTTTATCCTACACAAACGCAACAAATCGTGGCCCGTTTGGCCAATGAGCGCAACTTGCTCAAAGAAGCGCCGTTAAACGCTCAAATCAACGCCGGCCACCACGACACTTTCCCCCCTATTTACCGTTACACAATTTTGCGCCAAAAAAATGATCCTTCCAACCGGCAGTTTTCACGTTGCCAAGACATTATTAAAGCAAGCTCCGCAAACGGGATTGATTTGTTAACCGCAGCCCGCGAGCAAATCCCCTATCATCCGGAAATGGCCAAACTGGCCCAGCGTATCGAACACACCATCCCCTGCCTCAACCAAGCGCATTAACCTTTAAAAGACCAAAAAGAGCAACACAATGGAGTGTTGCTCTTTTTAGTTTGCAAAAAACATTTCTAAACCGTCATGGCCTGTTTTACGTCCACCCCCATCGGGCAAGGGACCCCGTTGCGGTCTATACACACCAAGGTAGTTTTGCCCTTGGTGCACAAGCGTCCGGCCTGGTTGGTAATTGTATTTTCAAACACAATTTTGATGTCCGAAATTTCCAATACTTTGGTATCTATCGTAATTTCTTCGGCGTAGTGTACCGGGTGCTTATATTCCACTTCTTGCCGGGCCACCACAAAAAATTTCCCCTGTTTCATCAGTTGCGCGATAGAGAAACCCTTTTGCGCCATATACTCCGTGCGGGCCTCTTCAAAAAATTTCAAGTAATTGCCGTAATACACTACGTTTCCGCAGTCGGTATCGTGATAATAAATGGTTTTTTTCATACACCCTCTTTTAGTACTTGCGAAGATTTCATATAATAAATTATACTTGATTTATCAGGGGAACGGTTATGAAAACAGAAGAAATTATAGAACGTTTACGCAACCCGAAAAAGTATCAAAAAACGGCCAATCAGCCGGAAAAATCCGAAGTCAAACCAAGCCCGTCGGCACAACAAGAAGAAAAGGGCCCCTCCCTTTTGGTATTAGGGCTGGTAGCTTGTGTGCTTGGGATAGCGGCCATCGTATTGCTTATTGCTTTGAATGCACAAAAACGTGCGGAAAATTTGTCCGAAGCGTTGGACCCCGCCAAAGTACAAGGCCTCACGTATGAAACGGATTTTAATCCTTATAATGACCCCACTTATATACAAGTTTACGAAGGGCAGGACCGCAACGTCTCTGTCACGGAATTAGGGACCACCCTGCCTATTATCAGCCGCTACAATTACCAGGCCATTACCCCTAAAAATTATGGGATTATCGGGGCGGCGCCGTGGGCCCTTACCGAAAATTTCTCCGCCAACATAAACGACCCCGAACTCATCCGCTACTTACTTAACCGCCAGGAAGTATCGGACGCTTTTATCGCCCGGCCGGATGTTGCCCCTCTTTTAGAAGACCCGCAGCTGCTGGCCGCTTTTGCGCAGGACGATGCCAACTTAAACGCCTTTTTCACCAGTGATACGGTACAAAAGGTTCTTGCCAATCCGCAAATGGTGCGCGTAGTAGGTGCCAGCCGTTTGATGAGCCACATGCTTACCAGCAAGGCCGTCAAATATTACCGTGATCGCCCGCAGGAAGCCGCTCAAATCATCAAACAAAGCCCGGTGCTTAGTGCATTAGCGCAGAATGATGGTATCCGCCAGGCCGTGCAAGAAAACTATTATTTAAAGCCGATTGCCGCCCAAATTTTAGGGCCCAAACAGGGTGCGTATGCCCCTGCTGTGCCTGCCGGCACGCCGGCGCAAGTTAAAAAATAGCTTGTACCTCGGCGCTAAATGTGCTATACTATATAGGTAGTTAGACCAATTTTGCGGGCGTGGTTCAATGGTAGAACGCGACCTTGCCAAGGTTGAGACGAGAGTTCGATTCTCTTCGCCCGCTCCATTTAAAAACATCCCCGGCGCTTCCGCCGGGGATGTTTTATGGAAAGCAAGCTCTCTTAGAACATATCTCCCTCAAATTCATAAGCGCCATCATCCTGTCCGTGTCCTTCATCTCCCCAATATTCCCAGGAGGAAAATCCAACTGCCGGGTCGTCAAAGTCCCAATCATCAAAAGAATCTCCCTCATATCCACCACGTCCATCACTCGCATCATCCCTGGCATGGCAGCAAACAGCGTCTCCAGGATAGGAACCGGCAAACCCATAGCTATTTTTCCAACTTCCGGAACACATACACCGGCAGGTAATTTCACTCCAGAAGCTAACTCCTGTAGCACTACCACAATGTTCCTGACTTTTCCAAGATTGATCGTTACAGTGGGCTTTGTCGTTGGCATAGGCTTGCGGGTCTGTGTGGCACCATGAAGTTACACATCCTAAATTATTTACCCAAAAATAGTTCTGCGGGCACTCGCAACTGCATGTTTCATCATTCCATGTACCTGCTTCAACTCTAATCCCTTTTGTGTGGTCCCCAGCCAAGCCGTGCGCGCCCTCCGTACAGTTTTGCCGTTGAGCTTCTTGTTCTTGGGTACACTGCTGTTGAGGCACACACCCTTCTCCTTCTTTAAATGAAGTACCCTCAGGACATTGACAGCTACAATCATCTCCCCAAATACCCCGTTGCGCATTCGGATTTTGTCCCCCGGATACGCAGTCTTGCTCTTCACCGCGGTATCCTTCTTTACACTCATCTGGTTTTACGCCGGGGGTACATGCTTTGTCTACTTCTTTCTGATTCCAGGTACAAGACGGATAATCCGAAAAAGTCCACTTATACGTAATTGTACAAGGACCTACTGTCTTGGTAGTAGTCGCTCCTTCTTCATGCGCATTGGCATTAGAACACTCCATATCGGCTACGCACTCTAAATTGGTTTGTACGTAATCACTCTTGGCTTGTAAATCTGTGCATTTTGGATAGTCTTTGTCCAATTTATCGCATCCCGAACCACTGCAACAAATGCGACCGTCCGTATAAGAAGGAATACTTAATGTGTAATCTCCCTCTGTACGCTGGGCCTCTATCCCGGTGTTGGTTAACGTATAGCTAAAATTGGTCCCCGTGTTCTTGGGCATAGAGGCCAACAAGTGCCTTTGAGACTGCTGCTCTTGTGTTACATACGGTTTATCGAGCATACAACGCGCTTCCTGTTCGTTGCGCACAGCGGCCAGCATTTCTTCCGCCTCGCCGGTTTTGCGGGTTTCCAATACTTTGGTGAATTTGGGTAATACAATCGCAGATAATACCCCAATGATTACTACGGCTACTAACAGTTCGGTTAGTGTAAAGGCTTTCTTTTTCATGATTGTCTCCTTAAATTTAAAACCCGCCGGGCAGGGATTTAGTGTCTGCTAGCGCCCTGCCCGAGGGCCGCCCTTGCGGGCGAAATATAAACAATCGTTCTGTCTTTGGGAAGAAAAAACAACGGCCGTGTTGCCTATGCCTTTGACCCAGTCACAGTACAAAACAGCCGTAATTTACCGCGGAAACGGTAAACATTCAGCGCAAAGCTGTTGGGTAATTAGTCCAACGGCATTGCGCCTAGCTCGGCTGTTTTTGGAGGGTCAAAGGACTTAAAATGTACTTCCGTTTCTTAAACGGTTCCAAAAACAGTTCAAATTGTATTTATAGTATATAAAAAAAGCGCCCCCTTTTACCAGGGGGAGCGCTCGTCGTTATTAACAATCATCCTACACAATCTTTTCTTTTTGGGCTTGGGCTTTTTCAAGCTCTTTATCTACGCGGGTCGCTATCTTTCGCAATACACTTTGCGTGTTTTTTTTCCATTCTTTAAGGGTTCTCAATTCCTGCTGCAACTGATGCAATTGTAAATTATTTTGTTCCAAATTACGCAACCGGTTTTTAAGCGCGGCATTTTCCCCCGCCAATTCTTTTTGACGGGCAAGGGTTTGCGTAATTAACAATTCCAGCTGCTTAATTTTATCTTGCATTAGCGAAGTTGCGCCCCTACTTGGTTTTTAAGTTGCTCTACAATACGATCAAAAGCCGCGTCAATTTCTTTATCTTTAAGCGTGCCGTCCTTCTTAGAGAACGCCAAACTAAAGGTAACACTCTTTTTACCTTGCGGCAGATGTTCGCCCTGATACACGTCAATTAAGTGGTAATTTAATTCCACATCCAAGGGCGTTTTGTCCAGCGCGCTGGTAATTTGCGCGTAGGTTACTTCGCTGCCTAGCACCACGGACAAATCCCGCAAAGACGGCGGGAACACAGCCACATCCGCGGCCGGTTTAAAATCGCGCGCGGAGTAATTTTTCTCTAGCTGCTTGGTTGCAAATTCAAAACCCCATACTTCACTTGTTTTTACGCCCAAGGCCTTTAGGGTAAGCGGGTGGAATTTGCCAAACACGCCAATCACTTTGCCCCCTTGCAAAATATCCATGCTGATTTTGGGGTGCATATATACGGGCGCATTTTTGGACGGTGCAAACGCAACGTCAAACCCGTGCAAAAGGGTTTGCATCAACCCTTTTAACCAGTAAAAATCTACTGGGCGCGAAGGCGTAGCAAAAAATTTATTTTCCTCAACATTTCCGGTCAGTACGCCGGCCACTGTGTAATTTTCCACCGGGAAACCTTTCATGTTTTGGAAGGTCTTGCTAGTTTCAAACAATTTTAAATCGCTATTTCCAAAGCGCAAATTGCTCTCCACATTTTTAATGAGGCACGGCAGCAACGTCGGGCGCAGATAATCCCACCCTTGTGCCAAGGCATTTTTCACACGGATGCAAAACTTTTCATCGGCACCAAACAGTTTTAATTCTTTCTCGCCGATAAAATCAATATTTTTGCATTCACAAAACCCGGCCCCGATTAAAGCATTGGCGCAGCGTTTGCCCAAGTCAATCCCCTTGGGGTTGTCGGCAAATACCACATGGGCGCGCGTGGCGGATACGGGGATATTTTCGTACCCGGCAAAGCGGGCGGCTTCTTCGGCCAAGTCCCACTTATGGTTTAAATCGCGCCGGTGCGTAGGGGCTGTAAATTGCCACGTATCCGCGCTGGCATCAAACTGCGCGGCCAAACGAGCGAAAATGTCTTTTAATTTTTCTTCCGCAATATTTGCCCCCAAAATAGCATTGATTTCGGCCGGGGTAAATTGCACCGCTTTATTTTCAAATTTTTGCGGATACACGTCATTTATTTCGCTGGCCGTTCCGCCGCAAATTTGCACAAACAAATCGCTCGCGCGGCGCATGGCCAACATCGCCCCTTCAATATCCGTTCCGCGTTCAAACCGTTGGGATGAATCGGACGAAATAGCAAATTTTTTGACTGTTTTGTTAATGGTCGGCGGGTTGAAATACGCGGCCTCAATAAAAATATCTTGCGTATCTTCTTTAATTCCGCTGTCTTTACCGCCCATAATACCGGCCAGTGCCGTGGCCTTTTTTGTGTCGGCAATCAGCAAGCAGTTTTCGGTTAATTCCAGCTCGCGCCCATCTAACACGGTAAATTTTTCGCCGGGGTTAGCGTTGCGCACAATTACTTTGCCGCCTTCCACTTCGCGCAAATCAAACGCGTGCAGCGGGTTGCCCAATTCAAACATCACATAATTTGTCACGTCCACTAAAGCGTTTTTGGGGTTGAGCCCCATGGTGGCTAAGCGTTCTTTCATCCACTCGGGGGATTCTACATTTTTCACTCCGCGGATAATGCGCCCAATGTAACGCGCGCATCCTTGCGGGTTTTGAATTTCCACATCCAGTGCTTTGCCTTGGCCGGGGATATCTTTAATTTCCGGCAATTTAACGGGTTTATTTAAAAGCACGCCCAGTTCGCGCGCCACCCCTAAGTGCGAGAGCAAATCCGGCCGGTTGGATGTAATTTCCAATTCAAAAATCGTATCGGCTTTGCCGTAAAGCGTAGAAACATCCGTGCCCAGGGGCAAGTTTTCATCCAACACCAAAATACCGTGTGCGCGGGTATGCGTCAACCCCAATTCGTCCGACGAGCAAATCATCCCTTCGGACTCTACCCCCCGGATCACCGCCGGCTTAAGCACAATTTTCCCCAGCCGGGCACCCACGCGCGCGAGTGGTACTTTTTGCCCTACCGCCACATTGGGTGCGCCACAGACAACGCGCTGCGTTACGCCGTTGCCTTTATCGAGCGTGACTAAATGCAAATGATCGGAATTGGGGTGATCCTCAATCTGGGCAATTTGTGCTACGTGCACCCCTTCAAAATCGGCCCCGGTGGTTTGCACACTGGCCACTTCAATGCCCAAATCGGTCAGCTTTTTAGCCAGTTCTTCGGGCGTTAAATCCACATCGATAAAATCTTTTAACCAAGAATATAGAATTTTCATAATAACTCCCTAGAACTGCTTGAGTAGGCGCACGTCGTTCTCGTAAAATGCACGGATATCCTTAATATTTAGCATCATCATGGCCAAGCGTTCCACGCCCATACCAAACGCGTAGCCACTAAATTCGCTCGGGTCAATGCCGCAGTTTTTAAGCACATTGGGGTGAACCACCCCGGCGCCGAGCATTTCAATCCAACCGTTTTGTTTACACACGTTGCACCCTTTTCCTTGGCAGAACACACACTTCACATCCACCTCTACGCTAGGTTCGGTAAACGGGAAGAACGACGGGCGGAACCGGATTTCGGCCTTATCGCCAAACAGTCCTTTCATAAATGCGGTCAAATCACTTTTGAGGTCCGCTAGCGATACATTTTTATCTACATACAACCCTTCAATTTGGTGGAATACCGGGCTGTGCGTAGCGTCCAAACTATCGTTGCGAAACACACGCCCCGGCGCCATAATGCGCAGCGGCGGTTTATGTTTTTCCATATACCGGCTTTGCACGTTGGATGTATGCGAACGGAGTACCAAGGGCGCTTTGGTGTCTACAAAGAAGGTATCCTGCGCGTCGCGCGCGGGGTGGTGCAGCGGCACATTTAGCAAATCAAAATTGTGTTTTTCATCTTCCACCCACGGTCCTTCGGCCCATTCAAAACCCAAACGCGCCAAAATGGTGGTCATGCGGTCCTGTGCTACGGACAAGGGGTGCTTGTGTCCGCATGCTACGGGGTAGCCGGGCAATGTTAAATCGATATTGGTTTTGTTAAGCTCGTCGTTAATTTCTTTGGCGGCAAAAAAATTGGCTTTTTCGTCAAGTACAGCCGTTAATTCGGCTTTTAAGGCGTTACCCATCGGCCCGGCTTGTTTTTTGTCTTCAATAGAAAAATCTTTGAGTCCTTTTAAAAGTTCTGTCAGGGCCCCTTTGCGGCCCAGAGCGGCCACGCGCAATTCTTCCACTTCGGCGGCAGTTTGCGCGGCATTGATTTTGGTTTTGTATTCTTGTGCAATGGTTTCGCACGCGGTTTTGAATTCTAAAATAGTCATACTATTATTATAGTATTTTTAGGACGCGTACACAAAACCCTGCCATAAAATCCCAAAAAAATGTACAATGAGAGCATGCCCAGAGACATTGTGCAAGTAGAAATTAAGCGCATCCCGCTGGAGATAGAAAACTCCGGCTTGGGCGGCGTAGAACTGACCGAACTGGCAGCCCAAGTGGAGGCCTATATGGCCCAATTGCAAGCCGACGGCGAAGTGGACACACTCAAACAAGCTCTTTACGCGGCCCTGCACTTTGCCAGCCAGGCGTATTTAAAAAGCCAAAACGAAGGCGGCAAACGCCAAGAGGAACTCAGCCGCCTAGACGAACTGATTTTAAAATTAAAATCCGCGCAAGAAACCAAATGAACAACGAAACAACCCCTTTAGCCGCCCGTCAGGCGCCTAAAAAGTTAGAAGATTTTGCCGGCCAGCCGCACTTGCTGGGGCCGGGCAAAATGTTGCGCCGTTTATTGGAAGCGGATATGATTAAATCGGCCGTGTTTTTTGGGCCGCCCGGTTGCGGCAAAACGGCCACGGCGCGCTATATTGCCTCGCGCACGCAGGCCTACACGGTGGAACTTAACGCCGCCGCGGCCGGCGTGGCGGACCTTAAAAAAGTATTGGCCGAAGCCAAAGAGCGCGCGGTTACCCCCTCGTTTGACGAGCGCCGCACCCTGGTTATTTTGGACGAAATTCACCACTTCAACAAAACACAGCAGGACGTCCTGTTACCTTCCGTAGAGCGCGGGGATATCATTTTGATCGGCATTACCACCGAAAACCCATATTTTTACATCAACAACGCGCTGCTTTCGCGTTTCTCGGTATTTGAATTTAAGCCGCTTGGCGACAAGGATTTACTTAAAATCCTCACCCGCGCCGCGCAGGACGAAAACGCCAAAATTGACGACGACGCAGCCGATTTTTTTATCACCCAATCCAATGGCGATTCGCGCAAAATGCTCAACGCGGCCGAGCTTGCCTTTGTCACCACCGCGCCGGACAAAAAAGGCAAAAAACACATTACGCTGGAAATTGCCCAAGAGTGCATTCAAAAGCGTCACTTGCGCTACGATAAAAAAGGCGACGAACACTACGATATTATTTCCGCTTTCATTAAATCCATGCGCGGCTCGGACCCGGATGCCACCGTCTATTGGCTGGCCCGCATGCTCGAAAGCGGCGAGGATCCGCGCTTTATCGCACGGCGTATTTTAATCTGCGCGTGCGAAGACGTTGGCCTGGCCGAACCGTACGCCGTGATGATTGCACAAGCTGCCTTTGCCGCCGCTGAAGAACTGGGTATGCCCGAAATCCGCATCCCGCTGGCGCACGCAGCCATTTATGTGGCGTGCTGCCCCAAAAGCAACTCAGCTTACTTGGCGGTGGACAAAGCCCTGCAAGAAGTGCGCGAAGGCCGCTACCGCCCGGTGCCCGATCATTTACGCTCCGGCGGCAAAAACCGCGGCTACAAATACGCACACGATTTTAAAAACCACTTTGTCAAACAAGAATATATGCCCCACCCGGTGAAATTTTTTGAGCCCGGCACCTTGGGGCGCGAAGCCGCGCTCATCCAAAAACTCAAAGAACTCAAAGGAGAATAAATGCAGCCCGAAGCTCCCTTTAGAGGTCAAGTTTTCACCGTCACTGCCATTACGCAAGCCGTCAAGCAGATGATGGAGGGCGTGTTTTGCGATATTTTTGTGGAAGGCGAAGTGAGCAATTTAAGCCAGTCGGCTAACGGGCACCTCTACTTCAACCTAAAGGACCGCGAGGCCCTGCTCAGTGCCGTCATGTTCAAGTGGGATGCGCGCAAATACTCCCTGGAACTGCAAGACGGCGTGCAAGTGCGCGTGTGGGGCAGCTTGTCGGTCTATCCTAAATCGGGCAAGTATCAAATTGTAGTTAAAACGGTAGAAGCACTGGCCAAAGGGAATTTGTATTTAGAATTTGAACGTCTTAAAAACAAGTTGGAAGCCGAAGGCCTTTTTGCCCAAGAGCACAAAAAACCGATCCCGCTTTATCCCCAGCGCATCGGCGTAGTTACCTCCCCCACCGGGGCGGCGGTGCGCGATATTTTATCGGTATTAAAACGGCGCAACCCGAACCTGGAAGTATTTATTGCTCCCGTTTTGGTACAAGGGGACCAGGCCGCCGGGCAAATTGCACAAGCCCTGCAAGATTTAAATAAATTTACCCCAGCCCTGGATGTACTGCTGGTGGGCCGCGGCGGCGGAAGCATAGAAGATTTGTGGGCCTTCAACGAGGAAATAGTTGCCCGCGCCATTTACGCCAGCCGCATCCCGGTTATTTCCTGCGTCGGGCACGAGGTGGATTTTACCATCGCCGATTTTGTGGCCGATCTGCGCGCCCCCACTCCTTCCGCCGCCGCGGAACTGGTGGTGCAAAACTCGCAAAGCACCGCTGAGCAAATTGCCAATTTACGAAAGCGGATGTTGCAGGCCATGTCTTTATTTTACGAACGTTTTAAAAACCGGTTTGATTTAGCCGTCAATTCGCGCGTGTTCAAAGATCCGCAAACGCTAACGCAAGATAAAGAACAACAGCTTGATGATCTTTCCCAGCGTTTGCAAACCGCCTTGACGGAAAAACTCACGGCGTTTGTGCACCGTTTTGAAGTAGCCCGCCAAAAACTTAGTGCCCTGGGTCCGCAAGCGGTATTAAAGCGCGGCTACAGCATTACCCGCAAGCAGGACGGCACGGTTGTTACGCACGCCGCGCAAGCCGCCCCCGGCCAAACGCTTTCCATTCAAGTACAAGACGGCACTATTTACACGGAGGTCAAATAAAATGCCCAAATTAAGTTTTGAAAAACAACTCTCGCGCTTAGAAGAAATTGTTGAAAAACTGGAAGCCCCGCAAACAGATTTAGATGCTTCGGTAAAACTGTTTGAAGAAGGCATTACACTTTCCAAAGATTTATCCGCCAAGTTGGAAACGGTCAAATTCAAAGTGCAAGAACTTCAAAAGAAAGGGGGCGTGCTTATTCCTGCTCCCTTTGATACCGACTTGGCGGAAACCGACGATGACGAAGCATAAACTCCGGCTGGACAACGCACTGGTGGAGCAAGGTTTTTTTGCCAGCCGCACCCGCGCGCAGGCCTCCATTATGGCGGGTGAAGTGCTGGTTAATAACCAAGTGGAAACCCGTGCCGACCGCCCAATCCTGCCCGAAGACCAAATTGCTTTGAAAGAAAAATCCTGCCCGTATGTTTCGCGCGGTGGGCTCAAACTGGCGCACGCCCTCAAACATTGGCACATTGATTTAAAGGGCAAAGTGTGTGTGGATATCGGCGTGGCTACCGGCGGGTTTAGCGATTGTATGATCCAGGCAGGCGCCAAAACCGTATACGGCGTAGACGTAGGCAAAGGCCAACTGGCGGACGAAATGCGCCGTTATCAAAATTTCATTTTCAAGCCCGAAACCAACGCGCGCTATATGACGCCGGATTTATTTGACACCCCCCCGCAATTTGCGGCGGTTGACGTGTCCTTCATTTCTCTCACGATGATTATGGAACCGCTTTTTAAAGTAATGGCCGCGCCGGGTGAAATTGTTTTTTTAATTAAACCGCAGTTTGAACTGACCCCCAAGCAAGTGCCGCACGGCATTGTCAAAACCGACGAGAACCGCCAACTGGCTATTGCGCGCGTACAAAACTATTTTGAAGAAAATTTACGCGCAAAATTTAATGCCGTTGGCAGCGAGGTTATTCAATCCCCCATCAAAGGCACCCACGGCAATACCGAATTTCTCTGGCACGTAACGCTAAACAACCCCGCCTAAGCGGGGTTGTTTAATCTTGCAAAAATATCTTTCCGATTACTTCAGCGCATTTACCAATTCCTTAAATTTCGTGCCGCGTTCCTCAAAATTTTTAAATTGGTCAAAGCTGGCGCACGCCGGGGACAAGAGCACAATTTCCCCTCCCGTTGCGTGTGTGGCGGCAAATTCCACCGCCTTATCAAGCGTATTACACCGCACCAGGGGGAAATCCCCGTGCAATTCGCGCTCAATTTTATCCATACACTCGCCAATGCTCAGCACACATTTGCAATAGTCTTTTAGGTAGGGCAACAGTTGCTCGTAGGATGCTCCTTTATCCCGGCCGCCCAAAATCAGCCAAATATTTTGCCGTTTTTCAAAGCTTTTTAGTGCCGTAATGGTGGAATCCAAATTGGTAGCTTTGGAATCATTGATATATGTAATACCGCGATGCTCGGTTACGGTTTCAATGCGGTGCTCAATGGCCTCAAAAGCATCAAACGCGTGCTGCACATCTTGCTCGCTGGCCCCATCGGCAAAGGCCATCAGCGCAGCTGCCATGGCGTTTTCCACGTTGTGTATCCCTTTTAAACGCGGCGGACGGATTTGATACCCCTGGCTAAAAATCAGCTCATCCCCATCGTAGAAAACGTCCGTTTTAAGCCAATGTTTGGGCTGGGCGGAAAACACCCACAACCTGCCGGGGATTTGGTCGGTCAGTTGCGCACAAATGGCATCCGCTCCGTTTAACACGGCTGTATCCTGCGGCGTTTGATCCCGAAATAAACGGGCCTTGGCCGCAATGTAATTTTTCATACCGCCGTGGTGGTCCAAATGGTCGGGCGTTACGTTTAAAAGCCCAACAATCTGCGGGTGGAAATAGGTGCTGTCTTCCAGTTGATAGCTGGAAACTTCTATGACTAATTCGTCGCCTTCTTGCACGTGCGGTATACATGTGGAAACCGGGTTGCCAATATTTCCGCATACCCACACTTTGCGGGTGGAATTTTCCCGTGTCAGTTTTTGTTTTAAAATTTCGCCCAACAACGCCGTGGTGGTGGTTTTACCGTTGGTGCCGGTAACGGCCAGCACCCGCACATTTTTAGGCAAGAACGAAAGCGCCACTTCTAGTTCACTAAACACGGGCACTCTAAGTTCGCGCGCTTTAAACAGCACGGCACTTTTAGGGAAAATCCCCGGGCTCTTTACAATAAAATCCGCCAAAAAAACTTGTTCTGTATGGCCACCGTTTTCCACGGTAATACGCGCGGAAGGAACTGCCAGTTGCACCATTCCTTCGTCGCTTATCAACACTTCACATCCGTGCAAGGCCAGCAGCTGCGCTACCGCTTGGCCGCTTTTACCGCCGCCTAGTACAGAAACTTTTTTTCCTTTAAAATCCGCTAAATTAAACATGTTTTCTCCGTAAAAATCTGCGTACCGTTTCCTGGTCTGAAAAGTGCCGTTTTTCATTTCCTACCAACTGGTAATCTTCGTGCCCTTTTCCGGCCACAATTACAATATCGTTTGGCTGGGCTGCTTGCAACGCGCGCTCAATAGCTTGTGCCCGATCCGGCACTATGGTATAATTTTTTTTATCTTTCATACCGGCCAAAATATCCGTAAAAATTTGCTGGGGATCTTCGCAACGCGGGTTATCGTTAGTCAAAAACACATAGTCCGCTTCTTGGCAGGCCGTGGCCCCCATCAGCGGGCGTTTGGTCCGGTCGCGCTGGCCGCCGCACCCAAACACCACCAGCACGCGCCCTTTTTTAAACGGACGCACTGTATCAAACGCGCGCTGCAAAGATTCGTTGGTATAAGCAAAATCCACAAATGCAAAAAAGTTTTGCCCTTCGTCAATGCGCTCCATACGACCGGGCACACCGGGCAGCGCCTCAAGCCCGCGGGCAATTTCGTCCCAGTTCATCCCATTGCATTGCGCCGCCGCACAAGCGGCCAAGGCATTATACACATTGTGTTTACCCAGCAAGTTAACCCGCATGAAGCGACCGTTTATTTTAAACGTGGTATGCGTTAAAAATTCTTGAATATCCGTAGCTGTAAAATCGGCCTTGGTTTGCACGCCAAACGTAATTACCCGCACGCGGTCTTTAAACATAGCAATTAGCCGCTGCCCGTATGGATCGTCGGCGTTAATTACCGCGGTGGGATTTTTTTTGGGGTTAGCCGGGTTTGCCAAGTTTTCAAACAATTTTACTTTGGCGGCAAAATAATTTTCAAACGTTTGATGAAAATCTAAATGATCGCGCTGCAAATTGGTAAAAATGGCGGTATCATACCACACGTTGCGCACGCGTTGTAATTCAAGCGCGTGGGAAGAAACTTCCATTACCGCGTCGCCGCAATGCTGCGCTTTCATGTGGGCCAGCAATTTAAAAAGTGTGAGTGCCGCCGGGGTAGTATTGGGGGCCGGGCAAATTACCTGTCCGTTGGCCCGGTAATTGACCGTCCCAAACACACCGGTTTTGTGCCCGCCAGTTTGCAAAATACTTTCCAGCAAATACGCAATGGATGTTTTCCCCTTGGTGCCGGTAATGCCCCACAAGTGCATTGTGTCCGACGGGCGGCCATAAAATTCATACGCAGCGTCTGCCATATCCTGGTCGATATCGGTGGATTGAAAAAAGGGCACGCCAACTTCTTGCGCGGCCGCCTGGGCCGAAACCACCAACCCCGCCCCGCGCTTAACCGCGTCGGCGATAAATAAATTTCCGTCCACGTGTGCGCCTTTGAGCGCAAAGAACACAAACCCGGGTTTTACCTCTTGCGAGGCAAACGTCAATCCGGTTACGGTCAAATTATTTTTTGCGGCAAACGCCAGCACCGTACTTTTTATCATATTACATATAGTAGCAAATTGACGTAGTGGACGGCAGAATTTTTGGACCTAATTTATTTTTGGGTCAAAGCGGCAATTTCAGCCGCAAACTGCGCCAAGTGTGCGCGGATTTGAGGTTGCTTTTGTTCCAGTAGCGGCAGGAGGGTTTGGCGCACCCAGTTACGGCGGTAAACATCTTCAAAATTGGTTTGATCGGTTACGTAAGTAAGTTTATTTTGCCGGATATATTGTTCTACCTGTTTGCGGGTTACGCAAAGCAACGGGCGGATAATTTCCACCCCGGCACAAAGCGGCCGATGCAGCGGGATCCCCGCCAACCCTTGCGCTTTGGTTCCGCGCAGCAAATTAAGCAAAAACGTTTCGGCCTGGTCATCCAAGTGATGCCCCAGCGCCAATTTGGTAGCGCCCCATTTTTTAGCCACTTGTTGGTACGCCGCGTAACGGGCTTTGCGGGCGCCGTGTTCGGGGCTTAAGTCGTATTTTTGGGCTACTTTGCGCGCGTCGACTTTTTTAACAAACAGTTCTATATTTAGCTTTCGGCACAATTCTTCGCAAAATTGTTGATCGGCCAGGGCGGATTCTCCGCGCAAACCGTGGTTCACATGTACAGCGGCCAGTGCAAAATGTTTTTCTTTAGCCAAATACTGCAAAAAGTGCAACAGGCAGACCGAATCCGCCCCGCCCGACAATCCCACCAATACAATATCGCGCCTGCCGATCAGTTTAGCGGCAAAATTTCGCATAACGGGTAAGACGGAGGCATTAAAACTCTTTTGTGAAAGCATATAAAAAAGTATAATAAATTATAGAGGTTATTTTAAATGCAAAAAAGAATTTTAATTGTAGAAGACGAACCCAGCATTGTAGAACTGCTTACGCTCGTACTTTCACGTGAAGGGTATGAACTGGCCACTTGCCAGACGGGGCGCGATGCCATTTCTAAAATGAAAGAATTTCATCCGCACCTGGTACTTTTGGACGTAATGCTCCCCGGGTTGGACGGTGCGGGGATTGTAAAAATTATGTCTCAAGATGAAACCTTGGTCAACATTCCGGTACTGATTACATCGGCATTGGTAGAATCACAAAAGATTTTCCAACCCTATCCGCAAGTGAAAGGGTTTTGCTCCAAACCTTTTGTGCTGACCGACCTGGTTGCCCAAGTCAAAAAACACATTGGCGATGAGTAACACTCCTCTCACAAAAATTTACGCCCTGCTTTTTAGCAGGGCGTTTTTTATAGTACCAATAACGGTTGAATTTTTACAAAAACGCGTACTCTTTCCAGAAATTATTAAGCACTTCGTCCAAAAAAAGCTCTTTGCTGGTTTCACTTCCCAGCACGCTTTTTAAACTAATCGCGTTGCGACGCGCCGATACAGGCAAACGGTTATTTACATAAATCCCCGCGCCCAGCAGCCAGCGGCCGTTACCCGCTTGTTCAGCCAACACGCCGGCGCATTTTTTCCACGCCCGCGCGGACTTATCATACACGCAAATATCGCCTTCCTTTGTGATTTTGGTTTTCAGCTCCAGCACGTTTGTGATCACGTCCGAAATAGCATTGCACATTGCAAAGGTAAGTTTATCCGCGCTGGCTTGCGGATTTAAAATAAGTGTGAAATACACGCCGCCTTCCCCGGCGTAAAAGGGCTTTCCCTCCCGGTCTATGGCCCCGGTTTGATGGCAAGCCAAAATCAGCGTGCCTTCCGTTTCAGTGGCAGATAAGCTGCGTGCTAAAATTTGTGTACTGGGTATTTCTTCCAACCCAATTACTTTTTGTACAGCTTTTAACGTAAATGTTTTTTCCATACTTATATTGTACCTATTTTAGTTTCATTTGTTTGAGTTCAAACAAACGGTCGCGCAGTTCAGCCGCCAGTTCAAAATTCAGCGCATCGGCGGCATCGCGCATTTGTTGTTCCAAATCTTTTTCCAACTGTTTGATGTTTTTAGCCGTAGGTTGTGGCAGCGTTTCGCTTAAAATACCAAAGCTGCTAGTTTGTACCTGTCGTTCAAATTCTTTTAAATCGGCCTCGGTTTTTTGAATGGTTTTGGGCGTAATGTGGTGCGCTTTGTTGTACGCTTCCTGAATTTCGCGCCGGCGGTTCATTTCGTTAAGCGCGTACTTAATGGAATCGGTTTTGCGGTCCGCGTACAGAATTACTTCGCCCCCCACGTTACGTGCGGCCCGGCCGGAAATTTGAATCAGCGTGGTGGTATTGCGCAAAAAGCCCTCGTTATCGGCCCCTAAAATAGCCACCAGCCCCACTTGCGGAATATCGATACCTTCGCGCAAAAGGTTAATGCCCACCAACACATCAAACTCACCCGTTTTAAATTGGCGCAAAATTTCCACACGCTCCAGAGCGTCAATGTCGCTATGTAAGTAGCGTGCCTTGATTTTTTTCTGCTCAAAATATTCGCTCAAATCTTCGGCGGTTTTTTTGGTCAGCGCCAGTACCAGCGTACGTTCGTGGCGTTGTGTATGCTGCGCAATTTTTTCTACCAAGTGGTCAATCTGCCCGGCGGTGGGATGCACAATCACTTTCGGGTCCACCAGTCCGGTGGGGCGGATAACCTGCTCAACAATGTGGTTGCCGCTCACGGTCAGTTCATACGGTCCGGGCGTGGCTGAAACAAAAATAGTTGCCGGCATCAGTTTTTCAAACTCGTCAAATTTTAAGGGGCGGTTATCCAAGGCCGAAGGCAAGCGGAACCCAAAATCCACCAGCATTTGTTTGCGGGCACGGTCGCCATTGAACATGCCGCGCACCTGCGGCAGAGCCACGTGCGATTCATCCACAAACAGCAAAAAATCGTCAAACCGTTTAAAATAATCCACCAGGCATTGCGGGCGTTCCCCCGCTTGACGCCCGTCTATATAGCGCGAATAGTTTTCAATCCCGCTGCAAAACCCGGCCTGGCGGATCATTTCCAAATCGTACTCGGTGCGTTGTTTGAGGCGGTAGGCCTCCATTTCTTTACCTTGGGCCAATAATTCTTTGTGGCGGATTTCCAAATCCCGCTCAATTTGAGTAAGGGCATTTTGCGTATCTTCTTCCGTCGCCACAAAATGTTTGGCGGGGTAAATCCATGCTTCATCCAGTTCGGCTACCACGTTGCCGGTGATGGGGTGAATTTCGTAAATATGCGCAATGTTTTTGCCCGCAATTTCCACCCGCAACGCATTTTGCGAATAGGGTGTCATCACGTCTGTAAACGGGCCGCGCATACGGAATTTCCCGGCCGAAAATTCCAGTTCGTCACGCTGGTATTGGATTTTGATAAGATGCCCGCCCAACTGCGCGCGTGTCATCTGCGCGCCTTTTTTTACATAAATACGCATCTCGTTAAAACTATCGGGTGAACCAATGTTGTAAATGCACGAAACGGACGCCACCACAATTACATCCTTGCGTGTTAACAGGGAAGTTGTGGCCTTAAGGCGCAGCTTGTCAATTTGCTCGTTGACGGCGGAATCCTTTTCAATATAGGTATCGGTCTGCGGGATATACGCTTCGGGCTGGTAGTAATCGTAGTACGAAATAAAATATTCCACGGCGTTATGCGGAAAAAACTGTTTAAACTCGCCGTAAAGCTGGGCGGCCAGCACTTTGTTTGGCGATAAAATCAGCGTCGGGCGGTTTAACTGGGTAATGACATTGGCCATGGTAAACGTCTTGCCCGAACCGGTTACTCCCAACAGGGTTTGCCGTTCGTCCCCTGCCAAAACGCCTTTTACCAACGCCTCAATAGCTTTGGGTTGGTCCCCGGCCGGGGCGAAATTGGAAACAAGTTCAAAATGGTCCATAGGTATATTGTACTTAATAAGCCCGGCGCAAAAAACAAATTTCTTTGTAATACGAATTTTATATACTATTAGTAATCATATTTTGCCGCACAGGAGCCCAGCCTTACTATGGAATGGAGCATTGTCGTCAACTCGTTTATCGGTATCATCGCCATTTTAAACCCAATTGGTAACGTACCGATTTTTTTGGAACACGTAGAAAACGAAACCCCCAAGGTACAACGTGCCGTTGCTATCTTAATGGCAGGGGCGGTATTTGCACTGCTGCTCATTTTCTTTTTATTCGGAAACCGGATTTTGACTATGTTCGGTATCACAATCCCGGCGTTTAGGTTGGCGGGGTCTATCATTATTTTGCGCGTGGGGCTGCGCATGTTGCAAGGGAAAAGCAAATTTGAAAACAGCGGCATTGAAACCGCGGCTTCCTCCGGCACCACCTTCGACCAAGCGCGCAACAGCTTAAGCCATATTTTAGTCCCGGTGGCCATGCCCTTGTTTATCGGCCCCGGTTCCATTACCACCGTTATTTTGTATGCCGAAAAAAGCACCACTTGGTTGATGACCTTAAGTATGATTATGGTGCTGTTTTTCAGTGCCTGCGTAGTAGGGGCATGCTTGGTGGGGGCACGTTTTATCTTCAGCAAAATCGGTCATAACGGTACACAAATTGTCATCCGGTTTATGGGGATGATTTTGTGCGCCATTGCCATGCAGTTTATGATTGACGGCGTGGCACAATTATTACCCGGCACCCTCAATTCGGACTTCATCCACGTACACATCAATTAGCCCTTTACAAAAAAACACCCCCGAAAGGAGTGTTTTAAATGGTGGGCAGTACAGGATTTGAACCTGTGACCTTCCGCGTGTGAGGCGGACGCGCTACCGCTGCGCCAACTGCCCTAAAATCGGTACATTTTACTTCTTGCCGGGCTTGCTCAGCGCGTCCGCTTTTGCGGACGAACTTTATTCTACAAGCGCTGCGCCAACTGCCCTTATATATTTTATTATACCTTATTTGCCAAATGGATAGCAAACCTCGTTCACACGTTTTACGACAAGAGAATACTTTTTCTCTTGCACAATGTTTTTTGCTATACTAAACGTAAGAGGATACTATGACCAAAGAAACCGCTTCTAAATTTGCGCCTATCAACACCGTGTGTTTAATGATTCTTGCCGCCAGTTCCGCCATGTGGGTGCTGGTCTATACCAAAACGGTTCTCATGCCGTTTGTCATTGCGTTATTCATCTCCGTGCTGGCCAACTCGCTGGCTACGTGGCTTAAACAGAAATGGAAAGTGAATTACCTGGTGGGGTTGGTATGCAGTTTTTTGGCTTTTATGACTTTGCTCATTTTAGCTGTTTCCTTTATTTCCAGCTCCATTGAAAGTTTCGTAGCCGGGGCCGATATTTACAAAGACCGTCTTAACGACAGTTTGGACTGGATCTTAAACAAAGCGTCCAATTATCATATCAACATCAATGCCGAGTTTGTAAACGAAACCCTGGCTAAAATCCCGGTTTTTAATATGGTAAAAAGCGTGGGGAGTTTAATTGTATCGCTCTTTACAAATATACTGCTGATTACGTTGTTTGTGATTTTTATGTTTTTGGGGAATGCCTCGGCCGAAAAGCCCGCCTTTGTTGGTAATGTACAGAAACAGATTTCTTTTTATCTGCTGGTAAAAATCGGGGTTTCGCTCTTGGCGGCTTTGTGTACGTGGATTGTGCTTGCCACCACCAAAACGGAATTGGCCATGATGCTAGCGGTACTTACATTTATTTTGAACTTTATTCCCAACATTGGGCCTGTAATTGCCACGTTATCCCCCGTGCCGGTGCTGTTTTTGCAGTACGGGTTTGACTGGCATATGCTTTTAGTTCTTACGTTGCTAACGGCTGTACATTTTGTAATCGGTAATATTTTGGAAACCCGTTGGTTGGGGCAAGGGATGAACTTGCACCCGTTAGTTGTTATTGCCAGCTTAATCTTTTGGGCGCTTGTGTGGGGTGTAATGGGTGCCCTGTTGGCCGTACCGTTAACCGCTATTATCAAAATGATCCTTGAACAACACGAAACTACCCGCCCCATAGCGCGGGTATTAGGCGGAGGGTTTTCAATCAAATGAACAAATCTCCTTGGACTTATATCCCCTCGTTATATTTAGCGGAAGGGTTCCCTTATATCATCATCAATACCGTATCCGTTATTTTGTACGGCGCGTTGGGATATTCAAACGAACAAATCACCTTATGGACGGGTTGGCTGTATCTGCCGTGGGTGCTTAAAATGTTTTGGAGCCCCTTGGTAGATGCCCGCTCCACTAAGCGCCGCTGGCTTTTGGGTGCGCAAACAGCCATGAGCGCCGTGCTGTTGTTAATTGCGGGTTTAATTGCGTGGAACGCTTTTGTGCACGCTGAGCAAACCGCCAATTTAACGTTCTTTACCCTCTCGTTATTCGGGTTCTTCCTGGGGGCGTTTGTATCGGCCACGCTTGATATCGCTACCGACGGGTATTACCTGCTGGCCCTTACCCCGCAAGAACAAGGGTATTTTGTAGGGATCCGCACCATTTTCTACCGTATCGCTATGATTTTGGGCAGCGGGATTTTAGTTTCCGGCGCGGGCTATTTGGTGCAACACGTTGTACCGGCGCCGTATCATTGGGTTATTTTCTTTGGCACGCTGGGGTTGTTTTTTGCCGGATGCGCGCTCTATCATAGTGCCGTCTTACCTAAACCCGAGGCCGATAAACCCGCCCAAGTTACGCAAGCTACCGCGTGGAAAGAATCCTTTGGGCAATATTTCACACAACAAGATATTCTCTATATTTTATTGTTCATTTTGCTTTATCGGTTTGGGGAAGCCCTGCTGGAAAAAATCGTCCCGCTTTTCTTGTTAAAGCCCGTGACCGAGGGCGCCCTGGGCATTTCCATGCAAGACTTTGGGCTCATCAAGGGCACTTTGGGGTTAGGAGCTATCATTGCCGGCAATTTGTTAGGCGGTTGGTTGCTGGGCAAATTTGGCTTTAAAAAATGCATTTGGCCTTTTGCCATTGCGCTGGTGCTACCCAATATTTTCTACGTATATCTAGCGGCTGCCAAACCCGGTCTCGCCGTAGTGGCGGCCCTCATCACGCTGGAAAATTTGGGCTATGGGTTAGCCGCCATGGCGCTGACGGTATTTATCATGTACGTATCGCAAGGCAAGTACAAAACTTCGCATTACGCCATTTCCACGGGGATTATGGCCCTGGGGATGATGGTGCCGTCTATGCTTTCGGGCAAATTGCAAGCCGCTTTGGGGTACACAAATTTCTTTTGGTTGGCCTTTGGTATTAGTTTAATTACCTTTGCCATTGTGCCGTTGGCTTTTAAAATAAAAGCAATCGACATCGCCGAAAATGCCGCTAAAAAATAGTATGAAAAAAACGTTGCCCGCTACCGAAATGAGCAATCCGCAAACCGCGCATTTGGACCAATTATCCCCTCGCGCATTGGCCCGCGTGTTTAACGCGCAAGATTTCAACGCCGCGCGGGCTGTAAAATACGCCTCAAAAGAGATTGCTGCCGCTATCGTTTTAGCCGCACAGGCATACGCTACCAAACATAAAATTATTTTCATTGGGGCCGGCACCAGCGGGCGGTTGGGCATTTTAGAAGCGGCGGAATGCGTGCCTACTTTTGGCACTAAGCCCTCGCAAATTATCGGGCTGATTGCCGGCGGTAAAAAAGCCGTATTTCGCGCGCAAGAAGGGGCCGAAGATAACGCCGCACAAGGGGCCAAAGAAATTGCTCAAAAAGCCCACGCGCAAGATTTAGTGATCGGCCTGGCCGCCAGCGGGAACACACCCTACGTGCAAGGGGCCCTTAAAAAAGCACAACAAATCGGCGCGCAAACGGTGCTAATCTCGTGCAATCCGGCAGCCGATATTTCGCACGCAAATTTGCACATCTTTTTACCCACCGGGCCCGAAGCGCTTACCGGTTCCACCCGCCTCAAAGCAGCCAGTGCTACCAAAATGACGCTAAATGCCATTACCACCGGGGCGATGACGCTCTGCGGCAAAACGTATGGTAATTTGATGGTGGACGTGAAACCTACTAATCAAAAACTCGTCGCGCGCGCCGTACGGCTGGTTTGCGCCCTTACGCAAACCGACGAAAAAACCGCCCGCAGTTTACTTGCCCGTTCGGGCAACCGGGTCAAAACGGCGGTGGTCATGCATCATAAAAAATGTACGCGGGCCCAGGCCGAAAAATTACTTCGCAAAGCCAATGGTTTTTTGGCAGGGGCACTGCATGCATAAATTAGTTTTAGGGTTAATGAGCGGCACCAGCGCCGACGGGCTTACCATCAGCGCCCTTACACCGCGCCCTTTTAAAATTGTTTGTTTTAAAAATTATCCGTACTCCAAAACATTTCAGCAAAAATTGCTCAATGCCTACACGTTTACGGCCCCACAATTAAGTGCACTTCATTATGAAATCGGCTCGTTGTATGCCACAAAAGTGCAACAATTTTTGCGGGAATTTAAATTATCTCCCAAGCAAATTACTGCTGTTGGAATGCACGGGCAAACCGTTTACCACGGCCCGCACGATAAAACCCCCAACACGTTGCAACTGGGGGAACCGTCGTTTTTGGCGGCTGCACTTTGCTGTCCGGTGGTGAGTGATTTCAGGGCGATGGACATTGCCCTGGGCGGCGAAGGCGCCCCCTTGATGCCCTTTTTTGACCAGTACCTCTGGGGCAAGCAATCCCCTAAAATTTTGCTCAATATCGGCGGGATTTCAAACATTTCCGTAGTAGGCAAAAGGCAAAAACCGTTCGGGTTTGATTGCGGCCCCGGAAACACACTAATCGATTTGGCCTGCCAACAGTATTTCAAAAAACCGTTTGATAAAAACGGTGTTTTAGCCGCCCAAGGCCAGCCCGACAAATCACTCGTGACGCGTCTGCTTAAGCAAAAATATTTTGCGCAAAAACCGCCTAAAAGCTTAGACAAAAACACTTTCGGCCGCGCGTATCTGGCCCGTTATTTCAAGCAGAAAAATCCACACGATGTGCTAGCCACTGCCACGTATTTTACCGCGGCGGCTATCGCGCGGGCAGTGGTAGATTTTGTACCGAAAACAGCCCAAAAAGAACTGATCGTTTCCGGCGGGGGATGTTACAATAAAACGCTGATGAAATTTTTAAAAGAATTTTTGCCGCATGTAACTTTGCGCAGCGCAGCTTCTTTGGGCATAGACCCGCAAGCCAAAGAAAGCGCCGCCTTCGCGCTGTTTGCGTGGCTTTGCTTGCAGCGCAAAATCAACCATTGTGCACTTGCCACAGGGGCCCGCAAAAATGCTATGCTAGGAAAGATCACCTTATGAACATAGCGCGTGTAGTATTTCCGGGGTTTTGGTTTAACAAGAGCAAAGAGGAAGATGCTCTGGCTTTGGCGCGCGCCGGCGTGGGCGGTTTTTGCATCTACGGGGGCACAAAGGCGTCCGTGGCCGCACTCACGCGTAAGCTGCGGGCCGCTTCCCCCTTGCCGCGCATTTTAATTGCAGCCGATTACGAAGACGGCCTGGGCCGTTGGTTACCCGACACAGAGCTCCTTGCGTCAAACTTGGCAATCGGCGCCACCGCCAACGAAGAATTAGCTTATGAAAAAGGTTTTATTACTGCACAACAAGCGTTGCAAATTGGGGTGGATTGGGTTTTTGCCCCGGTGGTGGATTTAGCCAACAACCCTCAAAATCCCATTGTAAACACGCGCTCTTTTGGGGCTGATCCGGGCTTAGTTGTCCGCCTGGCAAGCGCTTTTATGAAGGGGCTTGCCAAAGGGGGTGTGTTAAATTGTCTCAAGCACTTCCCCGGGCATGGCAACACTACTACCGATTCGCACATCGCCATGCCGGTCGTTACCGAAACGCTCGCCCAGCTTAAAAAAACATCCCTGGTTCCCTTTGAACAGCTTTTGCCGCAGGCGGACAGCGTGATGATTGGGCATTTGCTTGTTCCGGCATTGGACGACAAAACCCCCGCCTCCTTATCTAAAAAAATTATTCACAACTTGCTACAGCAAGAAATGGGTTTTACGCGCTGTGTATGTACCGACGCCCTGCTCATGAAAGCCCTGGGGGACGAAAAACAATCCGCGCTCCAAGCGCTGGATGCCGGGGCCCATTTGCTGTTGGTGCCCGAAAAACCGTTTGAACTCATTGAATTTTTACGCGGGCAGGTTTTCCCGGATGAAACTATAAAACGCTCCGAGCAGATGTTAAATAAACTTTGTGCACAGGCCGATGAACTGTCTGCCACCGCTTTCAAACGCCCGCTCGATGCCCAAAATTTCACGCTCAATACAGCCCGGCAGGCCTTAGTGGCGCTGGGGCACTTCCCGCCGGTGGAACCCGGGGATACGGTACACATTTTGGAAGTAGGAAATGACGAAAATTTTTCTTCCGCCCCGTTTCGCGAAACGTTAAGTGCGTATGGTATTATTCTGCGCAATTTTAAAGCTTTCGCCCAAACTGACACGCTTATCATTTTATTTTGGCGCCGCTACAAACCTTTCTCGGGCAAAATCGGCCTTACGGAGGAAGAAACCGCTTTCGTAAACAATGCCCTGCGCAACGTGCGCCGCACATTGTTAATCTGTTTTGCCAATCCTTTTGCTTCCAATGATGTAGCTACCGAAGGCAAACTTTTGGCCTTCAGCCCTTCGCCTGCGTTTCAGCAAGCGGCGGCCGAATGTGTGATGGGCAAATTTGAACCCGTCGGCAAATTACCGATGCCGTTGTAATTTACGCAATTTCCCCGTAGCAAATTCCGTTTTCGGCGCGCGTAATTTGCACACGCACCAAGCCGTGCGCGTTTTTTGCGTCGGGCAATAATACTTGTTGGAAGTTAGAAGTAATCCCGCTTACGCCCCCGCCCTTTTTTTCTTCAATAAAAACTTCTTGTTTTGTTCCCACCAAGCTGGCGGCAAACGCGGTGCGCAGTTCTTTGTCCAACGCGCGCAATTTTTCCGCGCGGCGTTTAATTTCTTCGGGCGCCAATTGCGGTAATTTAGCGGCCGGGGTTCCCGGACGGGGCGAATAACTAAACACGTGCAACCCGGCTAATTGTTGATTTTTTATAAATTCATACGTCGTTTCAAAATCGGCTTCGGTTTCGGTGGGATATCCGGCAATTACGTCGGCAAAAATGCCTATTTGCGGCACGTTTCGGCGCAAATCTTGCACACGCTTGGCGTAATCTTTTGTTGTGTAGTGGCGGTTCATATCGCGCAAAACTTTATCGCATCCGGCTTGCAGCGGCAAGTGAAAATAATTGCAAAACCGGTCCGACCGCGTGTGCATTTGTATCATAATGGCGTCCGATACCGTAGGCAATTCTATGGATGAAAACCGCACGCGAAACGTGCCCGGCAGAGCCGCAATTTGCGCGCAAAGTGCGGCCAAATCGGCCCCGGTTTGCGGGCACTTATAATTGCCGATATTAATCCCCGTAAGTACAACTTCTAAAAAATTATTTTGTACCAGTTGTTTAATTTCTTGCAACACTTCGTCCACGGGTTTGGAACGCTTTACGCTACGCGCATACGGCACAATGCAGTAGGAACAAAAATTATCACACCCATCCTGGATTTTAATAAACGCGCGGCTGTGTCCTTCGTGGCCGGACACCGTCCAACAAATATCATTTTGGCTAAACAGCACACGGCCCAAATCATACTTGCCTACAATTTCAGCTTGCGGAAATAATTGCGCGATATGCTCCCGATGGGCAGCTGCGTAACAGCCCGTTAAAATGAGCCGCGCCGTCGGGTTGCGGCGCAAAATTTGGCGGATAAGTTTTTCAACATCCTTATCGGCCTGGTGGGTAACGGTGCAGGTATTTAGCAGGCAAATATCGGCGGTTTCAAAATTTTGTGCCGCCGTAAAACCCGCGCGTTTAAACGCTTCCAAAACGGCTTGGCTTTCTACTTGATTAACACGGCAGCCGAAAGTTTTGATAAAAAACGTACTCATAAAAGTTTTGCCGCCACGGCGATGCACGCGGTCTCGGCGCGCAAAATATTTACCCCCAGCGTAACGGGTAAAACCCCTTGTGCGCGCGCCAGGGCTACCTCTTCATCCGTCCAGCCGCCCGCCGGGCCGATGTACACACGCAACGCTTTAGGGTTTTTCAACTGTTGCGCGCCCCACGCCAATGTGTGGGTTTGTTCGGCTTCGTAGGCAAAAAGGGCAGGCCCTTTATCCGCAATCGCTTGCGTAAATTTAAGCGGCGGTAAAATTTGGGGGATAAACGGCGTATCGCACTGTTTACAGGCCGCAATCATAATTTGCTGCCAACGGTCGTTCTTGCCGTCGTATTTCTTTAGCACATCATACTCACTGCGCGCGGAAATTAAAGGCAAAAAAGCATGTACGCCCAGTTGGGTGCCCTTATCTAATACTTCTTCCAGCCCCGTGCGCGAATTGGGCACAAACGCAAGCGTGAGCGCCAAAGAAACGCGCCGCACTGTGCAGGGTTTTAACAAGGTACCGCGTACAAATTTTTTTTGAATTTTATCAATGCGCCCCATAAATTGTTTGCCGCTGCCGTCAAACACGCGGATTTCGTCGCCCTCTTTATGGCGCGCCACAACGCACGCGTGGTGGGCTTCAACGTCGTTTAAAAAGAACTCGGTAGTTTTGATATCGGCCAAATATTGGGGCATCGTTTAATACTCCGTTTTATCGGTTTTAGCATCCCACTCATCAAACGGCTGATTGCGCCCGGGCACTTTTAGTTGCACGGTGAGCAGCGAGCGTTTCCCAGGGGGCAACGGAACCTCTCTATAAATCACGGCATCATCAAAGTTAGAGGCCGCCGCGCGCATCCGGTCCGCCGCAAAATACAAGGCCTTGGGGCGCGCCCAGTAAATGGCACCCAGGCACATGGGGCAGGGCTCGCACGAGGAGTAAATAATGCAATCTTTAAGTTCAAAATTTTTGAGTTTACTGCACGCATTGCGGATAGCGGTAACTTCGGCATGGGCGGTGGGATCGTTAGAGGAGGTTACACAATTGCACCCGCGCGCCACAATTTTCCCGTTTTTAACAATCACCGCGCCAAACGGCCCGCCTTTGCCGGCTTTCATCCCTTTTTGGGCTTCTTTAATAGCTTCTTGCAAAAAATGGGTATGCTCTAAAAATTCATCTTTGTTCATAATTTTTCCTCAACGGTTTGGTTGAGCGCCGCCTCAATAATACGTTCCCCCTGCTGCACAAATCGCGCGCCGGCGGCTACACAAAACTCCGGTTCATTTTTTACCGCAAAGCAGTAAGACACATCATCCTTCTTACTGCCACTATATCCCGTATTGTACCAAATCCGGCCGTCTTTGGTTTGGTGCCGCCCCCACTCCATACGCACGGCCGTATGCTTAAATTGCCACGTTGTTTGGCCGGGCCAATTTTCTGCAAAGGGAATTACGGTTTGCGCCGTGAGCGGCGTGTAATCTAGTTTAGGGTTGGGCGGCTCGGTCAAAAATACGCCGTCGGCCTGTTGGCGGCCCAGTTTAAATAAAGCGGCTTTAATTTTTTCGCTGTCTAACTGCGGGCCAACCACAAATAAATTCCCGTCCGAAGTTTGCACCAGGGCCGCGTTTTTGTACCACTCATCCAACAGATAAATATGCGTGCCGCGCTGGGCGGCGTAACCAATCAGCGGGGCCGCCCCCGCAAGGATCAAAAGCGGCAGGGCGGTTCTCTTTACAAAATTTTTGACAGGCACATTAAGTGCCAAAAACAACAAGACATAATAAGACACAATAGCCCCGCCGCTCCACGCGGCTACCGCAAGGGAAGAAAAAGGCAACGCCGCAAATCCTTCCACGGCATATTGAAACACGGCCAGGCAAAACTTCGTCGGGTAAAATAGAATAATTCCTATATGCAATACAGAAAACACATAATACGCAAAACTCAACCCTAGCAGCAGTGACGCCAGCGGCACCAAAAGCATATTAGCCAGTAAGCCCGTCAGAGAAACCTTATAGAACACATTCGTAAACACGGGCAGCAGCGCCAGTTGCACCGCCAGCGTAACCAGAAAAATCTGCGCAAAAAACCGCAGCAGCCGCGGCCATTTATCGGGCACGGGGTAATTATTTAAACAAATAATCAGCGCGACCGTAGCCAAGAAGGACATCTCAAATCCCGTCTCAAACAAGCTAGCCGGCGTCCAAACCAAAATTACAAAACAGGAAACGAGCAACCCCTGAAACACGCCGCTGTTGCGCCCCAAATAATACCCGCCGCACGCGCAAACCGCCATAAAATAAGCGCGCAACAAGGGCGCATCGGCCCCGGCAACCAGCGTGTAAATCCCGGCCACCGCCAAGGCCAAGAGCAGCGCATTTTTACGCCGCAGGTTAAATAGCCCGCACACGGCCAATGTCATCAGCGTCACAAACCCCACATTCCCGCCCGATGCCACCAACAAGTGAATGGCCCCGCTATCTTGAAAAGCACTGTAGAGTTCGGGGTCCAGCTCGCCACGTTCGCCCAGCAAAATGCCCCCCGCAATATGCGCCAAATCAGGCGAAAAATTTTCCGCAAACACCCGCAAAATATCTTCGCGCAGCGCGCGCAAGGCACGCCACGGCCACGCGGCGGGTTTTAGCACGGTTACCTGATCGCTTTTAATTTCGGCAAAAATATGTTTATCCGCCAGGTATTGTTTCCAGTTAAAATTCCCCAGCAAATCAACGCCGTAGGGCTCTTGCAATTGGCCGGAAATTTGCAGTGTGTCTTTCCAAGCGGGTTCAAAATTTTTAAGCCGCGCGTACACATAGCCGGTGGCTTTTTCACCATTGACGGAAAATACTTTTAGCGTTACATTGTTGGATTTTGGCTTAGCCGTGTAAAATCCCTCCACGCGCCCAATTAAAGTAACCTCTTTTTGCGGCACAAAACGCGAGGCATCCCCTTTCCCCGGTGCGGGCTTATAAAACAAAAAAAGGCCCGCTATGAGCAGGATTAAAACCAACAGCAGCGGGCGTTTATACGTATCGGGATGCATAAGCAAGAAGCGAATGGCAATTTATAATTTTGTGCGGCCTTTTAAGGAATATCCCAGCGTCATCTCGTCTAAATAATCCAAATCTCCGCCCAAGGGAACTCCGTAGCCAATGCGCGTAATTTGCGGCACCTGGCCGCGTAGCAAATCGGCCAAATACAAAGCGGTGGTTTCGCCTTCGCTGTCGGGGTCAGTGGCTAAAATAACTTCTTGCACAGGGGTTTTGGCGTGCTGTACCCGCTCTAAAAGTTCACGCACTTTTACTTGTTCGGCGCCGCGCCCTTCCAGCGGGGAAATCGCCCCGTGTAACACGTGATAAAGCCCCTTGTAAAGCCCGGTTTTTTCAAGAACCTCAATATCTTGCGGGTCTTCCACTACGCAAATTTGTGTGGGGTCGCGGTCAGTGTCGCGGCAGATGTCGCACAGTCCGTCCTCGCTGTAAGCAAAGCACACCGGGCACAGCATAACCCCTTCTTTAGTTTGCGTAAGCGCGGTAATAAATTCTTCCACTTCGCCTTGACTGGCGCGCAAAAAATAAGCGGCAAATCGCTCGGCTTGCCGGGGGCCTACACCGGGCAAACGTTTTAAAGCGCGCACTAATCTGTCTAAGCGTTTTAAGTTAGGCAAGCAGTTCTCCCGGGAACATTTCTAAAATTTCTTTTACTTCTTGCGGGGCATCTTGGGCCAAGGTAGGGGCGGAAACTTCCTGCGCAAACACCCCGGTGGCAAAGGGTTCTTCGTCGGAAATTATATCTTCTTGCCGGGGGGTACTTGCTTGGGCCGGGGTTGTTTTTCCCGCTTCGTTTTTATTTGATATTACCGCACTATCGGCCAGTTTAATTTCAATTTTCCGCCCGGCAAATTCACTGGCGGCGGCGGATAATTGTGCCAACTTGCGTTGGGCCGGCAACTGATAAAACTCTTTACCGGGGGCAAACACCAAGGTCCATTCGTTCTCGCTTGTAAATTCTACCGACGAGTTTATCATCACATCATACACAAACGGGCTGGCGGCAAATTTGGCAAGCATTTTATCCCACACTTGGCGGTTTGAAATTTTTTCGTCCAACGCAGGCACTTCCACTTGCACGGCAGCGGACGGCTCTGCCTTGGGCGTGGGGGCAGCCGCTTGTGCTTTTATAATTTTAGGTTTAGCGGAAGTCGTTTTTTTGGTGGCCGGGCTCGTTTGCGCGGGTGTGGAAGGGGTAGAAGGCGGGAGCGTTTCCCCCTTTTCTAACGCTTCCAAGCGGCGCACCAGGTTATCAATATCAAGCGTGCTGTCCATAATGGTAAACAGCCCCACCTCGGCACTTACTAACGCATTGTCCGAAAATTTTACTTCGTCAATCAGCTTGCCCAATTTGCGGGTCAGCCGGGCCAAAAACCCGGTTGAAATTTCGCTCAATACTTCTTGGGCCCCGGCAAACGGTTCGCTGCCTTGCCCGAGGGAAAAATAAAACAAATCGCTTATGGTATTTTTCAAATCTTTCAAAAAAGTATTGGCATCAAACCCTTCTGTTTGAAGTGTTTGAAACACCCCGTGCATTTGCGCGTTGTCTTTGCGGCACAGCGCGCTTACGGCGTCTTTGACCAATTCTTCCGGCGTAAGGCCCAGCATTTCGCCCACGGTTTTTTCGTCCACGTGTTCGCCTGCGTAGGCAATCGCGCGGTCCAACAGGGTCAGCCCGTCGCGCATGGCCCCGCCGGCATTTTTAGCGATAATTTTAGCAGCCCCGGTCGACAGGTCAATCCCTTCCGCCTCGGCAAGTTCCAATAAATGGCTGCTGATTTCGTCGGGTGTAAGCGGCCGGAAGCGGAACGTCTGGCAGCGGCTGACAATGGTAGCGGGCACTTTATGTTTTTCGGTGGTGGCCAAGATAAACACCACATGGGCGGGCGGTTCTTCAATCGTTTTAAGTAACGCATTAAAAGAACTGGCCGAGAGCATGTGCACTTCGTCTAAAATAAATACTTTAAAGCGGTCACGCGTGGCGGCCAACGCCACTGTATCAATAATGGCCTCGCGTACTTTTTCCACTTGCGTGTTGCTGGCCGCGTCCAGCTCTAACACATCCAAATCGGCACTTTGGGCAATTTCCAAACATTGCGGGCATTTGCCGCAGGGTTGTGCGGTGGGGCCGTTTTCCTTATGCCCGGTACAGTTGAGTGCTTTGGCCAAGATACGCGCCGTGGTGGTTTTTCCGCAGCCGCGGGGACCGTAAAACAAATACGCATGGCCGATACGCCCCAATTTCAAAGCATTTTGCAAGGTTTTGGAAATACTTTCCTGCCCGACCATATCCTCAAACGTTTGCGGACGGTATTTATTAGCTAAGCTGATGTATTGTTTGGCAGATGTATTTTCCATATTATGAACCTCTAAATTGTTTTTCTACGCGGCGGCGTGCACTGTTAAAATCCACACTAATACGGCCGGGGCCCAATAGGGCTGCCGGTAAAAGCGCGGCTATCAACAGCACCAACAGCGCTACATATAGTTTATTAAAATTGGACGCAAAAAACACAACCGCTGTTACTGCCGTGCACAATACACACAGGGCTGCGGCCCAACGCGTAAAGCATCCTAAAATCAGTAAAAGTGCTAAAAATAGCTCGGCTACCAGTAGCCCTATCCCCAAAGGGACCGGCATCGGCAGGCCGATGGTGGCCGCGTTGTATAAAAATTCGCGGTAATAAAGCAAACAGCCCACACTAAAATACAAAATCACCAAACCCGCCAACAAGCGGGTGATAAAAATCGTCCAAGAAAAAGCTTTCTCATTAATATTGCAATGAACTTGTGAGGCAGGCATTTTTCCTCCTTACAGGGGCATTTCTACCGAAAGCGAGAAAAACGTTTTCCGGTTTTCATCGCGCCGCGGTTCAAACACTTCAATACCGCCGGTCACTTCCACGCCCCACAGCCGCACATGCATTCCGGCGCTTACGGCGGCTGCTACGGAGCGGTGCAAATCATAGTGATACCGCACCAACGCGGCGTACGGGGTTACATATTGGGTGCGGTAGCTAACCCGCGCGGCCGTACTGTCTTTAATAAACCCTTGCAGTACTGCGGTCATATAAGGCACTTCCGCCCAACTAAAAGTTACGTTGGGGGGCACCCGGCTACTATATTTTATCACTTTCTGCCAGGTGGCTTGCAAGAGCCAATGGGATCCCACTTCCACGGCTCCTTCCAACTGCGAAAATGTCCCCACCTGCCTAAAAGCGCCGTCCGGCAAGTCGTGCCCTTGGGTATCCACGTGTGAGCGCGTACGTGTTTGCCCAAATTGCACCGTCAAAACCGGGTTTTTAAACCCCGCCCAATAATAAAAGGGCCGCCACGCCGCTCCGCCCTGATACAAAACGGCTTCATACCCTACTGCACGCGGCTGCCAAATAGCGCTGGCCAACAAGTCCAAGCTTTCAAACCATTCGTAGCGCACTTCCAACCCATAGCGCGAAGTAGACCCCGCCTCATCCACTTCTTTATCGCTCATACGGTAGTAACCGTATTGCGGGGTTAAAATCCAACCGTTATCCAAATCGGCCCGGTAGCTGGCCCGCAGGGCCGAGTAGCCCTTTTCTCCTCCCACGCTTGCAAAACGCAACTGCCCGTAGCATAATGCACACGGGCAGAGCAGTAACAAACTAACAAGTGCGGTTTTTAAACGCATGGACTACATTATTTGGTTTTTTTCGCTTTCGCCGCCTTGGCGTCTTCTTCCTGTAAGAATTTGACGTAGTTGGTGGCTTTGCGTTTTTTCCAAGCGCCTTTGTGGTAGCCGTAACCAATAATCAGCGGGATGAGCGTGGTGCATTCGCCATAGACCATTTGTTCCAAAGCGGTGGACACTTTCCCCCAGCTGGACGCTTCTTTCAAGGTAGAGCCGGACAGAGCCCCGTCGCGCACGTCAGCTACGGTAATTTGCACGGCATATTTATGCATCGGGATTTCGGCCCCTAACGCTTCGGCCGCTACCACGGTATCTTGTGCAAAGTTTTTGGGCACGCCGCCGGACCACATCATAAGGCCGGTTTCTTTGGCTTTCATTTTAATTTTGGTGAGTTCCAAGAAATCTTTGGCGCTATCAATAGAAATATGTTTGGCTGGGCGTTCGGCCTGGTGCATTACAAAGCCAAACCCGGCAGAGCAGTCGCTAAACGCGGGCACAAATATCGGTACGCCGTATTTGTAAGCGTTATAGACCACAGAATCTTTGCCTTTGCCTTTTTTCTCCAGCCATTTACCCATTTCCCAAATAAACTCACGGGAAGAATAAGGGCGGGGCTCTAAAGCGTTGCAGATTTTATAAATCGTTTCGTCGCACACTTTGAGTTGGTCTTCGTCAATATACGTATCGTAAATGCGGTCGATGTGCAAATCGCGCAGCAGGTTATCGTCTTGGTTGTAGGGGGTTCCGATGTAGTGTTTAAAACCCAACGCTTCAAAGAAGTCTTGATCTACAATGTTGGCCCCGTTGGAAACAATGGCATCCACCATGTGGTTTTGGATCATATCCACCACTACTTTTTTCATCCCGGCCGAAATCAAAGAACCCGCAATACACAAAATGACGCTGCAGTTTTTATCGCTAAGCATCATGTTATAAATTTTGCTTGCACGGGCCACTTCGCGCGACGCGTAGGCCATATTCTCAAACGCTTCTACCATCGGCACCACATTGTATTTTTTCAAATCAATGTGTTTAATGGTGTTTTTGAGAAAGTCTTTCTTGGTTAGTTTTGCCATTTGTTGTTCACCTCGTACTGGATTTTTGATACTACTATTTAGTAAATTATATGAAATAACAACTTATTTTTAAATAAAAATTTTAAATTTTTGGAGGTTTCTATGTATCCGCACTTGCAACAGACCGACCCCGAAGTTTTTGCCGCTATTTCTAAAGAGCTTTCCCGCCAGCGCGAAAAACTGGAACTGATCGCCTCTGAAAATTTTACCTCTTTGGCGATTATGCAGGCGCAAGGTTCCGTATTAACCAACAAATACGCCGAAGGATACCCAGGTAAACGCTATTACGGCGGATGTGAATTTGTTGACCAAGTGGAAACCTTGGCTATTGAACGCGCCAAAAAACTTTTTGGAGCACAACACGCCAACGTGCAACCGCACTCCGGCGCGCAAGCTAATATGGCCGTATATTTTGCGCTGTTGCAACCTGGCGACACTGTACTAGGGCTCAACCTTTCGCACGGCGGACACCTTACGCACGGACACCCTATGAATTTTTCGGGCAAACTCTACAACATCGTTGCCATGAACGTCCGCCCGGACACGGAAGAAATTGATTACGAAGAAGCCGCCAAACTCGCGCGCGAACACAAACCCAAACTGATTATGGCGGGTGCGTCCAACTATTCCCGCATTTTTGATTGGAAAAAGCTGCGCGAAATTGCCGACTCGTGCGGCGCCTATTTAGCGTGCGATATTGCCCACTACGCAGGCCTGGTGGCGGCGGGCGAATATCCCAACCCGGTTCCGTATGCCGACGTGGTAACTACTACTACCCACAAAACACTGCGCGGGCCGCGCGGCGGGCTTATTTTATGCAAAGAAAATTTAGCCAAAGCCATTAACTCCGCCGTTTTCCCCGGCGCGCAGGGCGGGCCGCTTATGCACGTAATTGCGGCCAAAGCCGTCTGCTTTGGCGAGGCGTTAAAACCCGAATTTAAAACCTATCAACATCAAATCAAAGCAAACGCGCAAGCACTGGCCGAAGAATTAAAAAACCGCGGCTACCGCCTAGTAGCGGGCGGGACCGATTGCCACGTAATGTGTGTGGATTTACGCAACAAAAAAATGACGGGCAAAGTGGCCGAGGCCGCCCTGGACAAAGCCGGCATCACCGCCAACAAAAATACCATTCCCTTTGACCCCGAAAAACCGTTTGTCACCAGTGGTTTACGCATTGGCACCCCTGCTATTACCACGCGCGGGATGAAAGAAAAAGATATGGTGCAGGTTGCCGCTTTTATTGACGACGCACTCACCCACCTCGCGGACGAAGCTTATTTGGCGGGCATAGCCGCACAAGTCAAAAAGTTTTTGAACAACTTCCCGCTCTACCCGGAACTAAAATAAATTATACCGTCCCTATCTTGGAGTAACTAAAATCCCCCGGGCACTCACCCGGGGGATTTCATAGTTTTCAGATTCAAACATTAGCATTTAGGTGCATAGGATGGACAAGTTCCGCCGGACTGCTCCTCACAGCAGCTGGTTTCATCATATTCGCCTTCGCAATGATGAGAACCACCATAACTAGCCCCACCAAATACAATACACCGCGAGTGATTGGTAAATTTACTCCCTGAACAAGAATATGAACCATAAGCCGCTTGACATATACTGTTGTCAAAAGTAGACTCTGCACAGGCACGACTGGTGTTACCAGCATACCAAGCGGTGCACACCGCTCCATCAGTAAATAACGTATTAACACATAGTTCTGTGGAGCGCAAAGTTCCATCACAAACTGCTGAAGATCCTGAAAAAACATCCCGATATGTGGGGCCAAACCCACCGGTGCTAGTGCCACTGAGCAAATAAAGCTTATAATCCCCATTGGTTAAGCCCGTGTCTTCTCCGCCGTCTGCTTCACATACGCTTTCAGCTATGGTATCGTTGGCTTGGGCCTCGCAATAAATATTGTTGGCAAAATTATCACTATGGGCTAAATACATGGTGTAGCGGTTGTTTAATTTATCATGCCCTACGCTTACATATTCATGCCCGTCTGTTTCACTCAGTTCTACATCCGTGTCTGCCGGATAATCTATATCTAACTCGCTTAAGTTACTTGTGGTGGCGTATTGTCCATAGGTTTCAAAATATATCTCTTGCGCGTCTTTAATAGACTTAGCTATCGGCTTAATAGACGCAAATCTACTTTTGGCTACGGCTTTTTGGTATTGCGGCAGCGCCACGGCGGCCAAAATACCAATGATGAGCACAACTACTAATAATTCAATTAATGTGAATCCCATTAAATTAGGCGTCATTCCCGAAATTTGTAATCGGGAATCTCCACCGCTTTGCGTGGTAAACGAGGTGGGGATCCCCGATAGAAACCTTCGGGGATGACATCTTGTTGTATTTTCTTTTAACCCTAAACGACTCTGTACTGCATTTTTCATATATTCTCCTTGTGTTTTAATATCCAGCATAAAATTAGTGTAACAAAAAAAAAAAACGAAACAACCCCCCAGTCAAAAAACGGCCTTTGCAATTAGGCAAAACATCCGTCATTCCCAAAGCTTGTCCCGCAAGGTTGTAATGCGGGATCTAATTGGGGATCCCCACCTTATAGGCCTTTTTATCCCTAGGTAAGTAGGCCCAAAACACCTTGCTCTTTTGGTTAAAAAACATTATAGTATAGGTATGAGTTTTATAAACCGTGTTGTTGTGCTGCTGCTGGCAGTGTCCCTGTTCCCCGGCACGCTAAGTGCCCAGGTAGTTATCCCGCGCGGGAAAAACTTCTCTTCTTTCAAAAAATTTCGCTACAAAAAAATTGCTGCTTCTGTGCAACGTAAAGTACGCTACACGCGCAAGCCCGATATGCGTCTTTCCGTCGCCCGGTTGGATCATGCGCTTTTGTTAAAAACGCCCCGCAATGTCCGCCCGCATTCTACTGCTTTTTTGTTTCAAACCACCTACAAAGGCCAGCCGGAAATTTGGGCCGCCACGTCGGGGCACGTAGCCCAAGCGCAAGAACCTGTGCGCCTGACTTTTTACAAAGGGGATCAAGAAATTGTTCTCAACGGCGTTGTGGCCCAGCAGGGCCCGGCCTTACTTTCGGATGCGGCGCTTATCAAAATTACTTCCCCTATTCCCGGTGTTTTACGCCCGCTTACGTTGACGGAACATCCCCGGTTTGATAAACCGCTTGACGCTTGGGGCTATGCTTCCAACCAATTTTATCGCTTGCCAAGATTAACCTTTGAAAAAGACAATACCCGTTTCATCCGCACCAACTTCCCCGACAAACAAACCAAGCGGGCCGGGTTGTGCGGCGGGCCGCTTTTGGATGCCAAAGGCCAAGCCGCCGGTATTATTTGCGGCAGTTCTCTTACCAACAAAACTTATTTTGCCAACACAAAGATCCTTCCGTATTTGCTGCAAGCGTATCACGAAGGCACCGCGGATATTCCCCTCGTTATCCACGGGAAAACCTTTGGCAAAATACGCATTGATGAGCGGGTATGGATGGTACAAAATATGGACGGGTTGGGCCGTATTTTATCAACGTATGAAGTAGAGGAACAGCTGCACCAATCCAAAATGTCCGAACTGTTGGAAATGCCGGGCACCCGGTTGGTGAAATTTGTCCTGGGTCATTACGAAAACGGCTCCCCCGTTTTCCGCACCCTGGTGTACGAGTTACAAACCGGCAGTTATTACTTTGAACCTTTTGAATAAAAAAACCCCGGGCATAAAACCCGGGGCTTCGTTTTGCATAATCCTTAAAATTATTGCAACATTTCTTGTGCGGCCTGGTTGCCGTTTTGGGCGGCTAGTTCCAGCCAATGGGTCCCCTTGGCAACATCTTTTTTAACGCCCAGTCCTTTGGTAAAAATCTGCCCAAGCACGTATTGGGCGGCATCATCATTTTGCTGGGCGGCTTTATCAAAAAACTCAATTGCTAAAGAAACGGATTTTGCCGTCCCTTGCCCTTGCATGAGCATAAACCCGGTCATATACTGGGCTTTGGCATGGCCTTGGGCGGCGGCATTTGAAAACCACGCAAAAGCATCTTCCAGCCGCGGGGGATTATCCCCGTAAGCAAATTCCCCCATTTGATACTGTGCCGACGGGTTTTTCAGTTCTGCGGCTTGCGCCAGCCATTCCCCGGCCACTTCGTCATTGCGCGGGGTTCCTTCGCCCTTGTAATATTGGTCTGCCAGTTCCCACGCGGCCTGCGAGAGCGTTTTATTGGAGCGCTCCCACGCTTTGGTAAACCAGCTTAAAGCTTCCTCATCGTTGCGTACTACGGCTCTACCCGCACGATACGCTTGCCCGATTGCCAACTGCGCTTGCGGATCATTTTGCTCGGCTTGTTGCAACGTTTGCATAAATTGCGTTACATTTTCGTACAGTTCGAGGTCGGCTTGCTGGATAGCCGCCACTTTGGCCTGGGCTTGTGTGCTGCCGTTTTGGGCGGCTTTAATAAACCAAAACAGGGCCTGCCCGGCGTGTTGCGGCACATCTTTCCCCAATTCATACAAATTGCCCAACGTTTCTTGCGCGTTCACGTTTTCCTTTTGGGCGGCGGAAAGCAGATAAGCGCGGGCCATTTCCGGATCATGCGCTACCAACGTACCCTGTTCATAAATTTGTGAAAGTTCCCACGCGGCCTGCGCATCCCCTTGGGCTGCAGCGGCCTCGTACCAAGCCAACGCTTGTTTGGCATCTTGTTTTACACCAATGCCTGATTCATACTGATAGGCCACTTCCAAAGCAGCGTGTATATCTCCGTTTTTGGCGGCTGCTAAATTTTTTGTAAACGCACGTTCCTGCGGGGTGCGGTAAAATGCAAAGGTAAACAATCCCCCTGCCAACAACAAACCTGCTAAAATTTGTAAAAATATCTTCATACTTACAGTATAGCTTTTTACGCCAAAGAAGTGGTACAATAAAAATATCTTACTTCTAGGAGATTTTATGAGAAATGTAACCCCAGGTCGTATTTCGCCGGCTATTATTTTTTTGCCGGTGCTGTTGGTTGTTTTGTTATTTGCGGCATTTAGCTCGTTCTTTACGGTTTCTGCCGGCACGGTAGCCGTCAAATTGCGCTTTGGTAAATTGGTAGGCGCCTATGGCGAAGGCATCCACTTTAAAATGCCGTTTATTGATACGGTGGAAAAATTTTCCGTCCGCATTAAAAAGGACTCGTTTGACACCGAGGCCTTTTCCAAAGACTTGCAGACCGTCGGCCTGACCTTGGCGGTCAACCACCGCATTTTGCCTAACACGGTAGAGTCCATTTACCGCAACTTGGGGCCGGAATATACCAGCACCATTTTAAAACCCATGGTAGAGGAATGGACCAAAGCCGTCATTGCCAAATACTCGGCCGACAGTTTAATTGCTAACCGTGTGGAAGTGGCCAAAGAACTCAACGAAATCTTAAAAGAAAAAATGGCCGAAAAAGAGGTCATCGTGTCCGACATTGCTATTACGAATTTTGAATTTTCCAAACAATTCTTAAAAGCGGTGGAAGAAAAACAAATTGCCGAGCAGGAAGCCAAACGCGCCACCAACCTCGTCGAAAAAGTGAAAAAAGAGGCCGAACAAAAAATCTTACAGGCAGAGGCAGAAGCCAAATCTTTACGCTTGCAGCGCGAAGTAGTATCGGACAACCTAATTAAACTGCGCCAAGTGGAAGCTCAGCTCAAAGCCATTGATAAATGGGACGGCCGCATGCCCACCTACATGGCCGGCGATCAAATGCCCTTTGTCATGGCCAAATAAAACCCGCACAACTTATTACACAAAAAGCCCGGCTCATAAGAGCCGGGCTTTGTTAATTCCCCCGAATGGTTTTATTTGTCTACCACTTCGGCCTCTACCACATCGTCTTTGCCGCCGGCTGCGCCGTTGGCTTGGGCCTGTTCAGCACCGGGTTGAGGTCCGGCTGCTTGGGCCCCGGCTTGAGCACCGGCCGCGCCTTGTTGGGCTTTGTACATCGCTTCGCCCAATTTTTGGCTGGCTTGCAAAGCCGCGTCGGTGGCAGCTTTCATACGGGCCGCATCGTCGCCTTTGAGGGCTTCTTTGAGGTCGCTGAGGGCTTGTTCAATTTTGCCGCGTTCTTCCTGGGAAACTTTATCGCCATATTCTTTCATGGCTTTTTCCGTTTGGAACACAACGCTGTCGCCCTGGTTTTTGGCTTCGATAATTTCCTTTTGTTTTTTATCTTCTTCGGCAAATTTCTCGGCCTCTTTTACAAACTTATCTACTTCCGCATCGCTGAGTTTGTGCGAAGAAGTAATGGTGATATGTTGCTCTTTATTGGTGGCTTTGTCCTTTGCGGTTACATTTAAAATACCGTTGGCATCAATATCAAACGTTACTTCAATTTGCGGCACGCCGCGCGGGGCGGGCGGAATTCCGTCGAGGTCAAATTTCCCTAGCGGCACATTGTCTTTGGCCATGGGGCGTTCACCCTGCAATACGTTAATGGTTACCGCGGGCTGATTGTCCGACGCGGTAGAGAACGTTTCCGTATGGCGGGTGGGGATGGTGGTATTGCGTGCGATCATGCGGGTGCATACCCCGCCCAAAGTTTCCAACCCTAAAGACAGCGGGGTCACGTCCAAGAGCAGCACGTCTTTAACCTCCCCGGTCAAAATACCGGCTTGCACAGCCGCGCCAATGGCCACGCATTCCATCGGGTCAATTCCGCGTTCAATTTTCTTACCGACGAGCTCTTCCACATATTTTTGCACGATGGGCATACGGGTCGGTCCGCCCACTAAAATAATACGGTCGATTTGGCTGGTGGTCAGCCCGGCGTCCGACAATGCCTGATTGACGGATTTGCCGCAGCGTTTTACAATGTCATCCACCAAGCTTTCCAGTTTCGCACGCGAGAGCGTCATCTCCAAGTGTTTGGCACCGTCGGCACCGGCAGTGATATACGGCAAGTTAATGTCGGTTTCCATGGTGGTGGAAAGTTCGATTTTGGCTTTTTCGGCCGCATCTTTAAGGCGCTGCGCGGCTTGTTTATCGTTAGACAAATCAATCCCGGTTTGTTTGCGGAATTCGTCCGTCATCCACTTGATAATGGCGTTATCCATATCGGTTCCGCCCAATTGCGTATCGCCCGAAGTGGCCAACACTTCAAAAGTGCCTTCTTTCCCCATTTCCATGATGGTTACATCCAGCGTACCGCCGCCAAGGTCAAAGACCATAATTTTTTGTTCTTTGCCGGCTTTATCAATTCCGAAGGCCAAAGCGGCTGCCGTCGGTTCGTTGACCAAACGCACCACATCCAACCCGGCAATACGTCCGGCGTCTTTGGTGGCTTGGCGTTGGTTGTCGTTAAAATAAGCGGGCACGGTGATGACGGCTTTTTCCACCGGTTCACCCAAGAAAGCTTCGGCATCTTTTTTTACTTTCTGCAAAACGAATGCCGAGAGTTGTTGCGGTGTAAATTCTTGTCCGCGCAAATTATACTTATAGTTTTCCCCCATTTTACGTTTGAAGGCCGTTACGGTTCCTTCGGGGTTGGCAATGGCCTGGCGGCGGGCAGGTTCCCCTACCAAGCGCTGGCCGTCTTTTGTGAAAGCCACGTAGGACGGAAATGCTTTCCCGCCGATCGAGCTTCCTTCTGCAGACGGGATAATCGTCCCTCTGCCGCCTTCCATCACGGCGGCTGCCGTGTTAGAAGTTCCTAAGTCAATACCAATAATTTTTGCCATACTGCTTCTCCTTTCGTTAAAATTTTTAAATTACTTATCTTCTTGCTTGGCCTGCCCTACTACTACACTGGCCGGGCGCAATACTTGGCCTTGCATCATAAAACCCATCTTTACTTCGTCTATGACCAAGCCGTCCTCTTCTTTCGGGGCCGGGATCATGGCCACTACTTCTTGGGTGGCCGGGTCGTAAGGTTTTTTAAGCACATTCATTTTTTGGATGCCTTCCGCCCCAAACGCTTTATCCAGTTCCGTTAAAATCATACGCATTCCGTCTTGTAGTGATTTTAAGTCTTGTTCTTTTTTCTCCTGTAAGTTTTTTTGCTGCCGCAGCAAAACCTCATACATAGGCAACATTTTCAGGGCAAAGTCCTTCTTGCCGTATGCAATCAGGGCCGCTTTTTCGCGCTCGGTGCGTTTTCGATAGTTGTCAAACTCCGCGTATAAGCGTACGTACTGTTCGCGGTAATCGGGTTCTTCGGCGTTAGCGGCGGGAGCGGTTTCGTCCTGGCAAACCATTTCTTCGGCTTGGTCTTCGGCGGCCTGTTCCTCGGCTAATTCCTCGTACTCGGTTTGATGTTTCTTGTTATGTTTACTCATAAATTGTCCTCATCGTCAAACGGCAACGCGTTCCAATGGTTCATGGAGTCTTCGAGCAAACTGCCGATGTAGTTTACTAAAGACATCACCCGCGTATATTCCATATGTTTGGGGCCGATAATCCCCAACATCCCTACGGTTTTGTCCCCCACACGGCACGCGGTAGAAACGATGCTTAAATTTTTTAGTTCCGGGGTGGCGTTTTCGCTGCCGATAGACACGCTTACCCGCTTATCGTTTTTGTCCAGTTCCGCCAGTTTTGCGTTTAATAAGGCGGAAAAACGGTCCCGTTCTTCTACCACGCGCATCATTTGTTTCAAATCTTCGTAATCGTCCTGGCTGGTATTTTCCAACAACCGCCCGATGCCTTCCACATACAGTTCATCCCCGCCGGTTTGGGGTTTTTCCATATCCTTTAATACTTGGCTGGCCACGTCGGCAACGCCGGCTAATTCGCGGTGGCCCGAGTGCAAGTATTGCCACAAAATCTGCCGGGCTTCCACCAGGGTGTGGCCGGCTACCTCGTCGTTAATAAACCGGCTGAGTACCTGTAATTTAGCGGGGGAGATATCTTCCGTCATCCGCACCGGCCAGTGGCGCACCGCACCCGATTGGGTTACCAGCACCGTCAACATAGCCCCGGGGGCCAACGGGATAAAATCCAACCGTTGGATCCTTTGGTCGTCCACCTGTGCCGTATAGACGAACCCGGCCGCGCCGGAGAGCATGGCCAGCAAACGCGAAGTTTGCACCATCATATTGTTGACCTCGCTCACGCGCTCGTCGTATTGGCGTTCAATTTGTTCACGCTCTTTGGCGGCCATTTTTTGCACGTTGGCCAAATAATCCACATAATAGCGGTAGGCCTTATCCGTGGGGATCCGCCCGCCGGAAGTATGCGGCTGGTAGAGGTATCCCTCCTGTTCCAATTCCGCCATAATATTGCGGATGGTGGCACTGGAAACATCCTTCAACACGCCGTCCGCAATCATTTGCGAACCGACGGGCCTGCGGGTTTCCACATATTGCTGTACTACCCAGCGCAAAATTTTTTCTTTACGCGCTTTAGCAACTTCCGGTTTTAAAATACGCATGGTGTTAATCTCTCTGGGCAGGGTTCCCGTCGGAACCGTTGTTTTTATTAGCACTCCTAAATCCTGCCTGCTAAAATTATAAGTAATTATTTCATTTTTGTCAACCCCCTTTTTGGAGTGCTAATTTTGATTAGTTGGTTGCGCAAAAAATCCCCGTGCTTTTGACACGGGGAACATATAATTTTTAAACCAACGCTTATGGGTGAATCATATCGTTGTATTCCCAACCTTGTGCCTCTAGCGATTTACAAACCGCCTGTCCTATCGTTTTTTTGTTGGTCCAACAAATGTTTTGTATATCTCTTAGGGGATAATACGTCAAAACATAATCATATGCATGTTGTGGTTCTGCTTCAATATAACAGTTGCTTCCAATACACCCGCTATCATATTGGTAGTAAGAGGTTTTAATCCATCCGTCATCTTCTATCCCCACTTCTATTGAACAATTCATATCGCTCAATTCTACCGTTTCATCCGGCTGTGGTACTCCATTTTCCAAAACGTATAAAGATATACATTTGCCCAATGCGTCCAAAGTTACCAATGCTTCCGATACCCGTGCTTTCTCCACTGCTTTTTGGTATTGCGGCAGCGCCACCGCCGCCAAAATACCAATGATTAAGACTACTACTAATAGTTCAATGAGCGTAAAACCGCTGTTATTAAACAAAGTCGTCATTCCAGACTTGATCTGGAATCTTCCACGCACGCTGTTTACAAACGACAAAGGCAAGCGTTGAAGATCCTGAATCAAGTTCAGGATGACTTTCTTTATTATGTTTTTCTTTAACCCCAAACGGCCTTGTACTGCATTTTTCATACATCCTCCTTGTGTTTTTAATATTCTATCATAAAACAGTGTAACAAAAAAAAACGAAACAACCCCCCAGTCAAAAAACGGCCTTTGCAATTAGACAAAACACCCGTCATTCCCGAGAGCTTGCGGCCCGCAGGGTTATATAAAGTGTCATTCCCAAAGCTTGTCCCGCAAGGTTGTAATGCGGGATCTAATCGGGAATCTCCGCCGCTTGGGCTGGCAAATAAGGTGGGGATCCCCGATAGAAGCATTCGGGAATGACCTTATTATGGGTGGCCTTTGCGAAACGGCAACAAGGTTCCTAGGTCTAAAGACCTGGGTCCGCCTAGAACCAAAGGCCCTGGTCCTCTTTCTTGAAAAAACCTACCATATAGTTATGAGAGCTTTCCTTTTGTTGCTGCTTTTTTTAAATATGTCCGTCCTGCCTGCCCAGGCACAACGGCGCATAAAAATAAAAAAGCCCGCAACCAATTCGTCTTTTGTGCAACGCGTAGTGCGCTGGGCCACGTTACGCCCGCTAACACGCATACAGCGGTTACGCCGGTCCGTGGTTAAAATCAAAGAAACGGTCCCACTTCCAACCAAATTTCACCAATTTGAAAGTTCCGGTTTTGTAATAGAAGTTGAGTACAAGGGGCAAAAAAAGCTTTGGGGGGTAAGTGCCGCCCATTACAATTTAGAAAAACCTGCGCTGGCCGTTCCGGGCCGCTTGGTTCCCATTTCATTTATTGCCAAGGGTTCTTCCGGGTTGAACGACGCGGTGCTCTTTGAAATTCCGGAGCAATATGCCCAATACTGGACGCCGCTCCAACTTTCGCAAGATCCCCTCCAAGTCGGGCAAGAGCTCCATTCGCTGGGGTTTTTTAAAAATGCTTGGCATCACGAAAAAGGCCGCATCGTCAAAGAAATTACCCCCCACCGGGTTATTACTTCTTTACAGGTGGACCCCGACCATACCCGTGCCGGGGCTTGCGGCGGCCCTATTTTAAATACGCAAGACGAAGTAGTCGGCATGCACGTAGGCAGTTCCAAGCGCAACCAAATTGGTTACATGGTACCTGTGCAACACATTCGCGATTTAATTTCCGCTTATTACCGGCAAGACGGTTCCCCCCAACCTCTTATTTTTAACGGACACAACTTGGGGCCCATTCACATCAACGAGCACATTGACCGCGTGGAAGTGCGGGAAAGAGGCCGCTTAATCCGCAGCCGGGATATGTATAACGACGAAAAAGAAATCGACTATAATCACCTGGAAAAATTGCTTTCAACGCAATACGGTGATGAAATTATTTTTACGATTGTTCATCATCCGTTTTCCGACCAAGCCGAAGATCCAAAATCCTATATCATTACCGTTTCGTACGATTTAGAAAACGGGGAAATCGTCCGCACTTCCGAGAAAGATTTTTCTCCTTTTCTTTTAGGTTTCCATTGAGCATCCTCTTCTAAAAAGCTACAATATAGCTATGGATTTTATTGATTCTCACGCCCATTTAACCGACCCGGCCTTCGACGCAGACCGCGATGAATTAATTACGCGCACGCTGCCGGCGGCACATATTGTAAAAAGCGTAGAAATCGGCTGTGCGCCCGGCGAATGGCAACCCACCCTGGATTTAGCCGCCAAGTATCCGCAACAAATTGTATCTGTGTTGGGTGTCCACCCGGAGTATGCCCCCCAATTTACGCCCGAACATTTGGCCCCGTACCAACAATTTTTAGCCGGCGGCAAAGTGTCCGCCGTAGGCGAAGTGGGGCTTGATTACACTTGTTTGGACGTATCGGACAAAGCCACCCAACACGCACTTTTTGCGCACATGATTTCCTATGCCGATCAGGCCCGTTTGCCGCTTGTTTTACACATACGCCGCCAAGGGGAAGATTACAGCGCATATACGGATTGTTTTGCTGCGTTGTCCGCCTGGAAGCAAAACACGCCGCGGCCTTACAGCGGGGTATTACACTGTTTTTGTGCCCGGTACGAAGAAGCCAAACAAGCCCTGGACAAAGGGCTCCTCTTGGGCATTAACGGTTGCTTTACCTATAAGAAAAACGAATACGTGCGGCAGGCCGTTAAAAAAGCCGGTGCGGATAAAATTATTTTAGAAACCGATTGCCCCTACCTTTCCCCCCAAGGCAAGCGCGGCACCCGCAACGACCCTTCCAACATCCCGCTCATTGCCCAATACGTAGCGGATTATCTCAACATCCCGCTGGAAGAACTGGCGCAAAAAACCACCCAACAAACAAAATTGCTGTACGCGATCCCTTAAAATTTGTTATAGTGTGGCAGAGGGGTTTTTATGAAACGATGGATTTTAATGCTGCCACTCGCTTTGCTGGTAAGCGGCTGCACTTCTAAAGAAGACGCTCAAAAAATAAATGAGTTTTGGGAAAAACAAGCTGTTTACCTGATGCAAAAAGTGCCGGGGGCGGCCGCGCATCCCGTCGGGCCGGCTTTCTCTAAGTCGGACGATTTTGATGAAAATTCGCCAGAATTTGACGCTATGCTCAAGCAATTGCAGCAATCCCAGGCGGACTTACAAGCCGCCATGCCGGGCGAAGATAACCCGCAAGCAGCACCCATGCCTACGCAGCTTTCCACCGCACCGCTTGCGCAACCGTCCACCACAACGGTTGCTCAGCCCGTTGTGCCTTCTACCGCTTCGGCAAATGTTGTGCAAGCCCCGCAAGTTGTAAAGGCCATGTTGTTTTTCAGCCCTTCTTGCCCGCGTTGCCAACGCATGCGGCAAGACGGCTGGGTTTCAAAATTTGAAGACAAATACGTCGGTCAAATCAGTCTTACGGAGTATGATGTTTCCGTCCCCCAAAATGCCGAGTTGTTACAAACCATGATGCAAAAGTATAAGCTTTCGCAGGTTAGTTATCCCACCTTGTTTATTGGGGGACACGTCGTGCAAGGGTACCCTCTCGATGCGGACCCGGTAGTTGCCAAAGTTTTAGCCAAATCCAACCCGGCCAAGAAAACGGCCAAAAAGCAGCAAAAACCCCAGCAATACATGGAAATCACGCTGGAAGAAGACGAACCCTCGTTTAAAGGCAAGGCCTCCGCAAAAGATTTGCAAGCCATTCAACAGGCGTTGGAAAAAGTTCAGCAAGACAATACCAACGCCTTGCGAGACATCGGCACCATGTTCGGCGCCGATACCCAATCGCAAGCGTTTATTATCACGTCTAAGACGGAAAAATCGCTGCGCAATGCGGCGCGTAACAGTATTTCTTTGCAGCAATATCTTACCGCACAAAACAAATTACTCAAACAGCAAGAGGCCGACTTGAATCAACTCATGCAAGCCCATGCAAGCCGCTTGCGGTCCATTAAGGGGAAATAATCATGAAAAAATATTTATTTAAATTGGTTGTTATTTTGGTTGTTATCGTGGGGGGATATATTGCCTTCCGCATGGTCAATTATTCTTTAATTCAAATGGCCCTGGTAACCGATATCAAATCTTCAGACATAGTCCAACATTCTTTAATGGACAAACAAGCCAAGACGGAAGTTTTGCTTCTCTATAAAGAAGGAAACGAAAAAATTTCCGAGTTAGCCCGCACCAGCAAAACCTACTTGGCTTACCAGCGCGACAAACAAGCTTTAATTAAAGAACAAGAAGATCAAATGAATAAAATCTTGAACGCTTACCGCAAGCGCAAAGAGGCCGCCCGCCGTGCCCGGTGGGACGATTAACCTCTTCCCTAAAAATTGACACAAAAAAGCCCCGCCAAAAGGCGGGGTTTCTTACTTGCTTGACAATCGCTTATGCGGCTTTTTTGGCAGTATCTACCAGGGCTTTAAAAGAAGCCGGGTCTTTAATTGCCATTTCGCTAAGCATCTTGCGGTTAAGCGTGATGTTCGCTTTGGTTAAGCCGTTAATAAACTTAGAGTAAGACAAGCCCTCCTCACGCACCGCGGCATTGATGCGGGTAATCCACATTTGGCGGTAGGTGGTTTTTTTGTCTTTGCGGTCTACATACGCGTGCACGCCGGATTTCCCAAGTTGCTGGGTAGCCATGCGTAAACGGCGGGATTTATCCCCGTAATAGCCGCTGGCGGCTTTCAATACTTTTTTCTTTCTTGCGTGTCTGGGAACGCTGAATTTAATTCTCATGTTTCAACCTCTTATTTGGCCATCGGCAAATACTTGGCTAAGATTTTGCCTTTGTTGGACTCAGGCGTGATCACACCGGTTTGGCGCATATCATGCTTGCGTGAGGCAGAAACAGGCGTTAGCAAGTGTTTTCTGCCGGCTTTTCTATGGGTGAATTTACCCGTAGCGGTTTTGCGGAAACGCTTTTTGCCGCCACTGTGGTTTTTTAATTTTGGCATGTAATATACCTCTTTTTTAATGTGCTCTTATTTATCCTACCTGCGGCAGGAGCCGGTCCGCCCCGAACGCAGTCACTGCAAAAAGAGCCAAAAAATCTAGTTTTTGGGAATCAGGGTTAAAAACATCCGGTTTCCCATGGATTGCAAATTGCCGTCTACCGTGGCGATATCTGCCATCCGTTTGGCCGTATTGTTTAAAATTTCGATTCCAATATCTTTGTGTTGGTTTTCACGACCGTGGAACACCACCACAAAACGCACTTGGTTTTTCTTGCGTAAAAATTCTTCAATTTGGCGCATACGCACTTCCAAGTCGTGCTCGGCAATGTGCGATTTTATGCGCAATTCCTTCAAAGTAACTTTGGCTTGTTTCTTTTTGGCTTCGCTGGCCTTTTTGCCCTGTTCATAGACGTATTTGTTATAGTCTAATATTTTGCACACGGGCGGGTTAGCATTGGGGGAAATTTCCACCAAGTCCAACTCTTGTTCTTTGGCCAAGTCAATTGCTTGCGCCACCGGCATTATGCCTAGCATAGTGCCGTCGTTATCAATCACGCGTACTTGCGTTGCGCGGATGTTATGGTTTCTGGGGTAGAGGTCTTTTTTATACTCTCTTCTTCTATCGAATCTAGCCATGTTTTATCTTTGAAAAAAATTGCCCCAATCTTGGGACAATTTTATTATATCAATTTACCAATACAACTGTCAATTTGGTTACTGGGCCTTACTGGCATAAACCAGCTGCCCGCCTTGCGCCAGTTTCCAGCCGGCGTCCGGCTCATACGTCAACGTCCAGCCGCCGGGGGCCGTCCAGGTAGGCAAGGGTAATTGCTCGTTGCGGGTCATTACCATGCCTTCACTAATCCCGGGCATAAACACCTCTGCCTGGGTGCCGGTTTCATTTTGCACCACATAGGCCGCCAGTACCGGCTCAGCAATTTGTACCACCGGGGTTAGGGCAACGCCCTGTTCCCACACGCGGATGCACCCTTGGCGCACAGCGCTGTACGTATATCCGGCCGAAGCAATACAGCCGTGCACATCTTTGTCAGCACCTACCCGGGGGGCAGGTTCGTTGGGCGTAACGGGCAGATACACAACCACCAATACGCCCAGTAAAATCAAGGCAACTATCAACAGAATTGTTTTCTTCATAGTTCTATTATAGCAAGAAAGGCCCCCTTTCGGGGGCCTGTTTTTGGATTAGTTGTTAATCGTCAAAAGCAGCTTTTATTTTGTGGACGTGGCCTTCGCGGGTTAAAGCGGGCACGCCGTGATATGTAATTTCGCCGGTAGCGTTGGCGGCAGCTTTCAGGGTTTGCGTTGCAAACACTTCAATATCTCCTTTGTTGTTTGCTGTAGCGTGTACGGTTTGAGCCCTCAAGTTGGCTGCATCTATATCTTGTGTACTGTTGTTGGTAAATTGAGCCGTTTGTGCATGGCCGGAAACTTCAAATTCGGCTTTGCCAAAAGTCCCCGCTTCCAACATTTGCGCATCAAGCCGTTCGATATCAATATCGGCCTTGTTCATTACTTGCACGCGGACGGTATCGGCCTTTAAATGGGCCACCGTCATTTCCCCTTCATCCGCCGCGTTTAACGTTATTTGTGGGGTTTCGAATGAGTCCTGCAAATGCACTTTCCCGTCGTGACGCACGGTGACCGAGGTCAACTGCGGCACAAATACCGTTACACGCAATTCGTCTTTCCCGCTCACGTGAAGGGGGCGTTTATAATCCACCATCAGGGTGCTGTTTTCCACGCGCACATCGGCCAGCGCTACTAAATTGGCCCGCCCGTGCAACGTAACTTGCTGGGCTGCGGCCTGGCGTACTTCTACGGCAATGTCCCCGTGTACTTCCAGGGCGTTAAAGGGCATCAAATGCGCAAGCGTTTGGCTGACATAGCGTCCTTCGCCGCGCACACTTTCGGCTTGAGCGGCCACCGCGCAAAACACCCCCAGGGCCGCAAAGGCAATAAGTATACTTACTTTTTTTATCATAACTACCTCCTTTTGGTTTGGTTATGATAACAAAGCCATTTCTTTTTTAAAAGCGCAAAAATTAATTAGTTGAAAACGCAAAAACCCCGGCGTTAACCGGGGTTTTTAGAAGGTTTATCTAATCTTATTTGCGGCGAACTCCCGACCCGAGACGTCCACCCGCTACTGCGGCGCGGCGCAACCCGCGGGCAATGCTTTGTTTATGCTGTTGGAATTCGGCCAATCCTTCTTTCAAAGGGTCAATAAATTGGCTGTACGGAATGGTGCTGGGATTTAATTGCTTAGCTTCTTGGAAATCCGCCAATGCCTGTTGGGCCAGCGCTTCATTTTTAATATGGAAACCGCCGTACGGGTCATAATATCCGCATTGGCCCATTTGCACATATCCGCGCAAGATATACATATACGGGGCTTTGTTGTAATTGCTTTGCCGCGCTTTGTGAATTGCCTCCGTGGCATACAGGATCGCTTTTTGGGCTTCTTTGGCACTCAACATGCTATTGCCAAAATCATCATCGCCGGCAAAATCAGCGTCACTGGCCCATACAATCGCAGCGTTATAGTTGGATTGATAGGTAGAATGTGCTTTCACCTGTTCATCCGCAAATTTTACGGCTTTATTTTTGGCCGCTTGGCTGCTAAAGGCATGGAAATTGTTAATCAGCAACGGCAAAAAGTTATTGCTTTGCATCACCTTAATTACTTGCTTCGCCCCTAATTCCCCTCTGTAAACAAAAGGATCGCCTGCCTGACAAAAAGCGGGGGCGCAAATTCCTACACACAAACACAACGTCATGACTAGTTTTTTCATGTTTTTTCTCCTCTCTTTAGTTTAGGGAAAAAAGGGAACTTTTTCCTGAGTCTTTAGGCCCAGGGGCCCTTAGGTCTTTGGACCTAGGCACGGCCAATCATTTTTAGAAATTCTTCTTCGGAAATTACCGGGATGCCCAGTTCTTGGGCTTTGTGCAGTTTGCTGCCGGCTTTTTCGCCGGCTACTACAAACGAAGTTTTTTTGGAAACACTTCCGCTGGCATAGCCGCCGTAATCTTTGGTCAACCGTTCGGCCTCGGCCCGTTTCAGGCGGGTCAATTCCCCGGTAAATACGAAGGTCTTGCCGGCCAGTGCATTATTGGTTTGTGCTTTTTTAGGTTGCGTAAAATTAAGCCCCGCTTGACGCAAAAGTTCAATTTGTGCGCAGGCCTGCGGATCGCGGAAGAAATCATATACGCTTTGGGAAACTATTTCCCCAATTTCGCGGATGCTCTGCAGTTGCTGCAAACCGGCTTGCTTTAAAGCGTCCAGCGTGCCGAATTCGTCGGCTAAAATTTCGGCTGTTTTCTCGCCGACAAACCCTATCCCTAACGCAAATAAAAGCTTGGCAAGCGGTTTGTGTTTGCTGGTTTCTATAGCATCGAGTAAATTTTGTGCTTTTTTGTCTTTAAAATTTTCCAAACTAAGCAGATGCAGAAACGTTAGTTTATAAAGATCGGCAAAATCGGAAACAAACTTCCGCTCTAATAATTGGTCCATGATGGCATCGCCCAGGCCGTCAATATCCATCGCATCGCGCGACGCAAAGTGCAGCAGCCGCGCGCGCAGTTGGGCCGGGCACGCCGGGTTCACACAATAATACCCCACTTCTTTGGCTTCTTTATATACTTTGCCGCCACAGACCGGGCACACGTTAGGGGGCACAATTTCGTGCGTTCCTTTTTGCTCCACTACTTTTACAATTTTTGGGATTACTTCCCCGGCACGTTCCACAATTACTACGTCTCCTTCGTGCACGTTAAGGCGTTTGATCTCATCAAAATTATGCAGCGTTGCGTTGGAGATGGTCACCCCACTCACGCTAACGGGCTCCAATTCTGCCACCGGGGTAATCACCCCGGTTCTGCCGACGGAAAACGTTATCTTTTTTAACGTTGTGGTGGCTTGTGGGGCCGGGTATTTAAAGGCAATGGCCCAGCGGGGGCTTTTGGCGGTGGTCCCCAGCATTTTCTGCTCGTCAAACGGGTCCACCTTTACCACCAGTCCGTCCACATCAAAAGGCAATGCGTGGCGGGTACTATCAAATTGATTATAAAAAGAAATTACCTCTTCTATGCGCGTAGTTTTTGTGCGCACCGGGCCGACGGCAAACCCCCACTCTTTGCATAGTTCAATAAACTGGCTAAAACTTTGCGCGGGGATATTGCCCACACCAAAAGAGTGGGCAAAAAATCGCAACGGGCGCGCGGCCACTTCTTTTGTATTTTTATGACGTAAAAATCCGGCTGCGGCGTTACGGGTATTGGCAAAAGTATTTTCGTTTTTGGCCTGTTGGGCTTTATTAAGGGTTTGCAAATCTTGTTTTTGCACGTACACTTCGCCGCGGATTTCCAACCGCCCGGCGGGGATCACTCCCGTCAATGTATGCGGAATATCTTTGATCGTGAGCACGTTGGCGGTAATATCTTCGCCTACTTTTCCGTCCCCACGGCTGGCGGCCTGCACTAATTTACCGTCCTGATACGTCAGCGAACAGGAAACTCCATCAATCTTTGCTTCCACAACCATTTCAAAATCTTCCTTGCCTAATCCCTTGGCGCTGCGCTCGTGCCAAGCGCGTATATCGGCCGCATTGTAGGAATTATCCAAAGAAAGCATGGGCGTGGCGTGAGTAATTTGGGTAAATAGTTTGCTGGCTGTTCCGCCCACTTTTTGCGTAGGAGAATCTGCCGTGCGAAATTGCGGGTAGGCATCTTCCAGTATTTTTAATTTTTGGTAAAGCTCGTCGTACTGCGTGTCCGACAAGACGGGCCGATCCAAATTGTAGTATAAGTTGTTGTGGTAATTGATTAACTTTTTAAGTTGTTCAATTTCGCTTTTGGGGTCCATACCGGGGCTCTATTTTTTGCGTTCTTTTTTGAGTTGGTCTAGCAACCCATTGATGAACTTGCTGGAATTTTCGGTAGAGAATTTTTTAGCCAATTCAATCGCTTCGTCAATAATTGCGGGGACGGGCGTTTTTTCAGTGCTAAAAACCATTTCGTAAGTAGCCATACGCAAAATAGAACGGTCCACCGCACTCATACGGGCTACTGTCCAATTTTTAGCATACAAAGAAACCAATTGGTCTATTTCCGTCAAATGCGCAGTCGTTCCGTTTACCAAATCTTCACAAAACGCAAAGCATTCGGCCAGTTCTCCCTTAAATTGCGTCATATACGTAGCGGCGGCCTCGGGGGCCCAAGCGGAACTATCTGCATAATAAAGGGATTGCAACGCACATTCGCGGGCTTGTCTTCTGTTGCTCATGGTTTTCCTCTTCTTAAAAAGCTATTTTTATTGTAGCAAATTTTAAAATACTACAAATTATTTGCCGATCCCGTAGCCAAAGAAGAATCTTCTTCCATGGTCAATTTGCCGTCGGAAAGACAAATTTTATAATTATAAAATTGGTGCAAATCCACTGCGCTGTTTTTAGGAACTTCCAATTTGGGGTTATTTTTTTGGCGGTGTTTCATTACGTAGTAATACGGCACCGTTTTAAGTGGGGAAAGGTCCGTAGTGCGCACAAAATAAAGGGCTTGTTTGTTGGAAACCGGCAATGCATATACACCCAGGTCTTTTTTAAGTGTCTCCAAAGAGCACATGGTTTCTTCTTCCAACATTTTCAATTCCGCGTGTGAAATTTCCACATAACCCCGTTGGCGCAGTTTTTGCGCGCGTTGCTGTAAAATTTTCTTTTCCTGTGCGGTCAGCGGGGCTGCTTCGTTGGGGAGCAGAAATTCCTTCTTCCCGGCCAGGGCTTGCGTATAAACTTGGAAGCCGCTTTCGGTCAATGTACTTTGCGGGGTAAATATTTTTTTACCCTGTTTATCGCGCAAAGAAAAAACATCCTGCATGGGCACTTTTAAATTGATAAATGCCGTTACGGCATCTTGCCCGATTTGTTGCTGTAACGTGTTATATCCGTTTAAGCTAAGCATTTGCCGCTCAAAATCGGTCCCTTTGTTAAGTGTTACAATAAAATCTTGCGTATTGGCCCCATATTTTTTCTTTAAATATTCCACGCCTTTGCGTTGTTCGGCCCGGTGGATTTTGGCAAATAAGTCTCGGTTCTCGTCGCTTAGTTGCATTTCTTCGGGTTTGACCACATAACGCTGCTTGAGGGCGGTTAAAATTTCGTCATCTGTAAAATATTCCGGCTCCAAGGCCACCAATCGCTCGCGCGCGATTACGTTAAGCGGTTCTACGGCCAAGGCAGAGCGGTATGCTTTGGCGGCTTGGGGCTTGTTTCCTTGGTCTTCCAAAATCACCCCTTTCCCGATGAGCGAGTTGACGTTAGCGGCATTGTATTGCAACGATTTGCTATACATCTCAAACGCTTCTTTGTAGTTGCGGCGTTTTAAAGCAATATCCCCCAGCATAGAATACGTGTACGACCAATATGGGCTGGTGCGGGACATATTTTTCAAAGCGGCTTCAAAATGCGTTTGGGCTCCTTCCAAATTCTCCTGCGTTAAAAACACGCCCGCCAAAGACAAATGGGCCTCCACGTTTGCGCCGTCTAACGTTAAGCAATGCGTAAAGGTATCCGCCGCTTGCGGATAATTTTGTTGGCTGTAAAATTTTTTCCCTTCTTCCAAACAAGCGGGCAACGTCTGCGGCAGCGCGCTGGCTACGCCGGTTGCCATCCATAAACTGCCCCCTAAACACAGGGATTTAGAAAAATGTTTTAAATAACGCATAACTTACCATTTTTAACTTTTCGTTTTTAGTGAGTTTAACGGGCTGGGTTGTTAACCCGCTCTTTTCTATTTTAGCAAGATTTTTCTGATAAACATACCCCATTACGCGGCAAGGCAACATGGGAATCGGCCAAAATTCTTCCATCAAATCAAATGCTTTTGTGTAGTTTTCCCGTGCACGCATCATACACAAAGAACGGGCTTCTTCCAATGTTTTTTTGTACGCATAAATTTCCGGCTTTTCCGTTTGTTCCGGGCTTTGGCAAGCCAACATAATTTGCTGGGCCGCAAGGTGACAAGGCAAATAGACGCGGCCCAACCGGGCGTCTTCATACACATCGCGCACAATATTGGTCAACTGCACGGCCGTTCCCAAGCTGTATGCCAGTTCATCGGCCTTGGGGCCTTTTACTCCTAAAATATCCAGCGTGGCTTTCCCTACAATCACCGCCACCCGGTAAATATACCAATCGAGCGGGGCAAATAATTCTTCGTCGCCCGTTGGAACATAAGTCTTTTTCTGCAAATCGGCCCGCATTCCTTCCAGCAACAAATCAAACCGGTCTTTGGGCAAATTAAAATCGCGCACATCGGCTACCAACTCTTGCCCCAGTTGTGTTTGGGGGGCTCCTAAATAGATGTATTTTACTTCTTCGGCTAATTCATCCAATGCCTTTTGCGGACTGGTTTGAGAAGGTTCATCCACAATATCATCGGCCAGGCGGCAAAATGCGTAATAATGCGCCAAGGCCGCCCGTTTGCGCGGGCTTAAAAATAAGAAGGCCGGGCCAAAGCTGGATTTTTTGTATGCTAGATCCGAGTTCATTTTGTTTTTCCGCTCGGGAGCAAGTACGACAGTGCCGCCCCCGTTGCCGTAGCATAAATTGCGTTTTTAGGGATCATAAAATTAATCCCGTGCATTTTGTGCAGGGCTTCAAAAACTTTGCGCGCGCTGGGCACCTGTGCAAGCGTTCCTGTCAAAACGACGTCTTTCATATCTTCATTGCGGCAGGCAAACACGGCCATCATGCCAATGGTTTGAAAGACCATATTTAACACGCCCGAAGCCAAATCCTCTTGCGTGAGTCCGTCTTCCATTTTGCCAAAGTTAGAAGCTGTTGTGTCTTTAGACAGCGTTGCAATGGCTTGGGTGGAAATATCGCCAATGTTCAAATCCACGTGGCTTAATTTTCCTTTTTCAGCCAAGTTGACAATCGTCCGGAATGATTTTACCCCGCACAATTTGCTGCAAAGGCCTACCACGGTTCCCCCGCCTACGCCGGACCCGCCGATGTGAAAAATCCCTTTTTTGCCGGCACGCACAAAGGCCGTCCCGGTTCCCATACTTACAATCAGCCCTTCTTTCTTGCCGGAAAGGGCCAACCCGCCCAGGCCGATGGCCTTAAACTCATCAACCACGGAGGTGGAAATCCCGTAAATTTTCTTTTTAAACAAAGGGGCCCCCACACCGGTTACAATAATTTGTTTCACATTGCCAAGTGCCAGGCCGTTTTCGTTAATAAATTTTCCAAGTGCTCCATAGGCCGAGGTCAGCGGATCTGCCGCTTCTACTTTGAGCATAGAAACCAGCCGTCCTTTATCGGTATATCCTACAATTTTGGTGGTGGATCCCCCCACATCAATTCCAATAATAACGCTCATTTGTCCTCCAAGCCGATGGCTTTTAAAAACGGTTCATTATTTACCGGGCGGCCCAAAAAGTTTTCTACCAACTTTTGTTCGTCTTCGCTGCCGCCTTTTTCCAAAATTTCGCGGCGGAATTTTAAGCCGATTTCCGGGTTAAAAATACCGTGTTTTTCAAATTCGCTGAAAAAATCTTCCGCAATCACTTCCGACCACAAATACCCATAATATCCGGCGTCGTATCCGCCCATGATATGCCCAAACGATGCCTGCGGAATGGTATTTTTGGTCAGGGCTCCGCCGCGGATTTTTTTAGTTAAATCAAAGTACAATTTTGTGGTATCGGGTGTTTTGTCTGCGGTATGCAAGGTCATATCATATTGGGCAAAAAAGTTTTGCCGCAAATACACGCCGCCGTTGCCAAAGTTTTTCGCTTTAAGCATCCGTTCAATCAGCTCATCGGGCAGCGGTTGGCCGGTTTTATAATGTTTGCTGATTTTTTTAAGCACCGCCTTGTCCCAGGCCCAGCGTTCCAGCATTTGGCTGGGGGCTTCCACAAAATCCCAACTTACACTTGTACCGCTAAAGGCCTCGTATTTGGATTTGGTGAGCGCGTTGTGTAGCACGTGTCCAAATTCGTGGAACAACGTTTCCACTTCGCTATGTTTTAACAAAGACGGTGTTTCTTGAGAGGGTTTATTCATGTTGGCCACAATGGCCACAAACGGTTTTTGGTACGAGCCGTCCTCTTTTTCTTTGCCGGCTACCAGGTCAAAACACGCGGCGTGTTTATACTTGCCTTCGCGCGGGTAAAGGTCCATGTAGAAATAAGCCAACGGGGCGGCTGTTTGTTTGTCTTTAATCAAAAACGCTTTTACATCGGGGTGCCAGGTGGGAATTTTTGCCGGCTCAAACGTAATGCCAAACACGCCGCCAAACAATTCCAACATCCCATCAATGACTACTTGCGACGGGAAATACTCTTTAATTTTTTCGCTGTCTAATTGCAAATTTTCTTTCCGGTATTTGTTGGACCAATAAGCACTTTCCCACGGGTAAACGGTGCGCGATTTTTGGCCGGATTTTTCGTTCTTATACGCCACCATAAATTTATCTTCGGCTTTGCCCATAGGTTTTAATTTTTTTTGCAAATCTTTTAAAAACGTCATTACGTTTTTGGGGTTTTTGGCCATACGGTCTTCCAACTTTAAATCGGCGTGCGTTTTGTATCCCAACAAGTGTGCAATTTGGCGGCGCAAGGTGACGGTTTTTTCCAACAGTTCCACATTTTGCTCGCCGCCGCGGCGGTTGTACTTATATTCCAAGGCTTTGCGTGCCTCTTCGTTTTCGGCATTTTGCATAAACGGGATCACGTCCGGATAATCCAAGGTAATCAAATATTTTCCGTCATCCGTTTTTTCCAATTTGCCGATGTAATCTTCCCCCAACCCTTCCAGTTCTTCGCGCGTGACGGGTAGCGGGTCTTTATATTCCTGGACGTTTTTATCAAAGTTGATAACATACTGGGCTTTTTCTTTATTAAGGGCTTTAAATTTTTCCAAATCTTCGTCGTTTAAATCCATCCCGCTGTGGCGGAACCCGATCAGCATTTCTTTCACAAGTTTGGCTTCCACCGGGCCCAATTGCGGGTTTGTATCGGTATATTCACGGATAGCTTTATACACATCGCGCCGGGTGGCCACGTCCACCATATACTGGCTCATTTGCATTTGCAAATCAGTCATCGTATCGCGGAATTTTTTATCGGTAGACACGTACGACAAAAATCCGCTCATCCCCAGGGCCTGGCCGTATTTATCAAAGGCATTCTCGTAACCCAAAATGGTATTTTCGAATGTACGCTGATCTGCGGGGATGGCAATCAAATCGGCCAGGTCTTTTTCCAGTTGTGCGCGGGCGGCACTTTCTGCGGGGGCCAAGTCCTCGGCCTTATAATCAAAGTGAAGAACCCCGTTCTCATTAAACATATTTGGCATGGCAAAAACCCCCGTAGCTAAAAAGAATAAAAAGGATAGAAACAATACTTTTTTCGTCATACTCATATCATAGCATTTTAAGACCTAAAATTAGTATTTACAAATCTGCATATTTGTTATAATATATACATACTTATCTTATCAACAAGGAGGGTGTGTTAAGCACCATGTACGAAGCATTTGTACCCAAAGAGATCTTCCTTACCAAAGGGATCGGCCGCCACAAAGAAAAACTCGCCAGCTTTGAAGAAGCGTTGCGCGATGCTAAAATTGCCAGCTTTAACTTAGTGCCTGTTTCCAGCATTTTCCCGCCCGGCTGCAAAACCGTGCCGGTGGAAAAAGGCCTCAAAAAATTGCGTCCCGGCCAAATTTTACACTGCGTCATCAGCCGCAACACCAGCAACGAATACCGCCGCATGATTGCCGCCTCTGTAGGGGTAGCTATCCCCAAAGACCGCACCCACCACGGCTATTTGTCCGAGCACCACAGCTTTGGCGAGACCGACAAACAAGCCGGTGACTATGCCGAAGACTTGGCCGCTTTGATGTTATCCACCACCCTTGGTATTGACTTTGATAACGACACCACCTGGGATAAAAAAGAAGAAATTTGGAAGATGAGCGGCAAAATTGTACGCACTTCCAACATTACCCAATCGGCTGTTTGTGCTAACGGGGTTTGGACCACCGTTATTGCTGCGGCCGTGTTTGTAGAATAACTAACGGAAGTTTTTTGTGAGCGACAACGTACAAACCGATAAGTTTATGGGGCTGGAGAGCCAAAAAAGTTCTCTGGCCTCTTGTAATTTCGTGGTTGTGCCCGTACCGTTTGAGAAGACGGTTTGCTACGGGCACGGTACCGCCAAAGGCCCCGCCGCCGTGATAGAGGCCTCTACCCAAATTGAGCTTTTTGACGAAGAAACCAAAACCGAAACTTGGGAACTGGGCATCAACACACAACCGGCTGTTAATTGCAAAGGTTCCACCAATACGGTTTTTAAAAACATTGATAAAACGGTCCGCCGTTTGATGAAATACAAAGCCATTCCCTTTTATATCGGCGGGGAACATACCGTTACGCAAGCGTTAGCGCAACCCTATATTGACGCGTACAAAAACTTAAGCATTTTGCATTTTGACGCCCATGCTGATTTGCGCGAAACCTTTGAAGGCACCCCCAAATCCCACGCGTGCGCGTTATACCCGGCTTCCCGCCAAGTCAAAGTGGTACAAGTGGGCATCCGCAGCGTAGCCAGCGAAGAAAAACAATATTGCAATGCCGGCAAAGTCACCACGTTTTTAATGCACCAACATCGCGACGTTAAAAAACTCATCCCGCAAGTGCTTAAAAAACTAACGGACACCGTTTATATTACCATTGACGTGGATGGGTTTGATCCTTCGGTCATTCCGGCCACGGGCACGCCGCAACCCGGCGGGTTTATGTGGTATGAAGCGCTGGATTTATTCCGCGAAGTCATCAAGCACAAAAACATTGTAGCGGTGGACGTGGTAGAAGCGTGTGCCCGCAAGGCAGACACCATTACCGAGTTCAATACTGCCAAGCTTATTTACCGTTTAATGGGATACTTGGCCCTGAAGAAAAAATAATTCCAAAGGATGTTCACAGCGCCCGTTTTCGCGGGCGCTTTTTTATGCAAAAAAACAGGGCCGCTTACGCAGCCCCGTTTTTTACGATTTTTTGTTACACTTAAAACTTAAAGCCGAATTTGAGCATCACGTCCGTATAGTACGTGTGGTTTTTGCCAATTTGAGCTTTTACTTCGTCTTTGAGTTGGATGCGGTAGTAGCGCGCTTCCACACCAAAAATCCATTCCTCATCAATATCAAACTCTAACCCCAAACCGAGCATCGCCGCCCAGCTGGTGCTATTGTAAGTTTTGTGGGAATCGTCTTCAAATTTTTGGCGGATAAACGTATGCCCAATACCAATCCCGGCCGGGATGTAAATACGCGTGGAGTGCTTGGGGAAAAAGTTCACGCGCCCGGCAATTAACCCGGTAGCTACGCCGGTGCGGTAGCGCGAACCGTCGCTGCGTTCATCCCCGTCTCCAAATTGGGCATAGTTGCCGTCTACCCCCAAGGTAATCACGGGGGTCAAATTGCGGTAAAAGCCCATACCGGCGGTCCAACCTACTTCACCCAGGTCCACTTGTTCACCGTCGTGGCTCCAAGAGCTGGCCGGCAATACCATACCGCCGTACAAATCCAAGCGGGTGGTTCCGCTGCGCAGGCCGTAGTCGTGGATCGGATAATAGTTTTGTGCCGACGCGGCCGAGAAGGCAAACAGCAAAGCGCCTAGTAAAAACAGTTTTTTCATAATTCTCCTCACTATAGGTTTAGGATATTTATATTGTATTTCTTTTCTATTATTTTTACAACCTTTCCTTTCTTTATTCACGCGTTCTAAAAATTATATAATAGAAATATGAAGAAATGGGCCTTTTCCCTTTTAACCGGGTTGTTGCTAACCGCGTGCACCCCCAAAACCGTGCTCAGCCCTTCGTATGACTTTAGCCAAGTAAACCGCATTGGTGTGATGGCTTTTTCCAACGAGTGGGCGGACCTGAGCGGGGTGGAAAATCTGTTTGCCAAATATTTAATACGCGCCGGTTTTAAAGTAGTGGAACGCGCCCAATTGGAAAGCATTCTGCGTGAGCACAATATTTCCGTATCCGGGTATTTGGACCCGGCCACCACGCGCGAAATCGGCCGGATTTTAGGCGTAGACGTGTTGCTCATTGGGGAGGTTAGTTCCTATTCCCCCGCCCGCACCGAGCTGGCCATGACGGCTTCGCGCCGTATGGAATCGCGCCCGGTTATGCGCCAGGATGTCATGCGTATGCCCGACGGTACTTACGTGGGTTATACCCGCCCGGCCGGCACGCAAGTGTCGCAATCGGCCGAGGTACGCCCCATGGAATATACCATCAATGCCAAGGTGGCCGTAATCGCCAAATTGGTAGACGTGCAAACCGCGGAAATTGTGTGGATCGGGTCCGACTCGCAGGAAAGCTCCCGCCCGTTGGACGCGGCCGATTATCTTGCCCGGCAGCTGATTAAAAGTTTCTCCAAAGAGCTCGCTAAACGGGAGTCAAAATGAAAACAACCCTAGCCCAGCAGTCGGCAACAATTGCTTTTAATATGTTTTTTACCGGCGTAAAATTAGTACTTGTAGCGCTCACGCTGGTTGTGGCGGTGCTAGTGATTGGGCAAAGCCGCGTGGCACCGGTGAGCATGCGTTTGCTGACCACGTACGCCATGGAATACGCGGTTGTTTCCTTCAAGCCGTACCGGGGGTATTTCCCCGCGCCGTACCCGCCCGAATTTGACACTAAATAAAGAGGTTCTTATGTTAGACATTAAACAAATAGTTGCAAACCCGCAAGAAGTAAAAAAACGTCTTTCCCTGCGCAAACCCGAATTAGCCGCGCAAATTGACGACGTACTCGCCAAATACGAAGATTACAAAAAAGTCCTGGCCCGCGTGGAAGAACTGCGCGCCAAACGCAACGAAATGTCTAAATCCATCGGCAAAATCAAAAAAGAACAAGGCGACGCCGCTGCCCAAGAAGCCATGGCGGCCGTAGGCAAATTAAAAGAAGAAATGTCCTCCCAAGAAGCCGATTTGGAACCCAAAAAAGCCGCCATTGATCATTTGCTTTTAAGCATCCCCAATTTGCCGAACGAAAAAATCCCTTTTGGCACCTCGGATGCCGACAATCCCGAAGTGGTCCCGTGCACTATCCCCTTGCCGCAATTTGATTTCAAACCGCTCGACCACCAAGCCGTTGGTGAAAAACTGGGCATTTTGGATTTTGAAGCCGCCGCCGCGTTATCGGGCAGCCGTTTTGCGCTGTTCAAAGGGGACGGCGCCCGCCTCGAGCGCGCTATCTTGTCGTTTATGCTCGACTTGCACGCCCAAAAAGGTTATACCGAAATTTTGCCCCCTGTTATCGTCAACGAAAACATTTTAGTCGGTACGGGGCAGCTGCCTAAATTCCGCGAGGATATGTACGAACTCACCGGCGAGCCGAAACAATTTTTAATCTCCACCGCCGAGATCCCGCTCACCAACTTAAACCGCACCCGCACCGTGGCCGAAGAGGAACTTCCCATTAAGCTTACGGCCTACACGCCGTGTTTTCGCAAAGAATCGGGCACGTACGGCAAAGATACCCGCGGGCTGATCCGCAACCACCAATTTGACAAGGTGGAACTGGTCATGCTCTCCAAGCCGGAAAATTCATACCAGCTCTTGGAACAAATGACTCTCGACGCGCAAGACGTGCTTAAAAAGTTGGAAATCCCCTACCACGTAGTAGAACTGTGCAGCGGGGATATTGGGTTCTCTTCCGCCAAAACGTATGACATTGAAGTTTGGATGCCCAGCGAAAACCGCTTCCGCGAAATTTCTTCTTGCTCCAACTGTTTGGATTTCCAAGCCCGGCGCATGGGGTTACGTTTTAAAAACGCACAGGGCAAATTGGAATATGTCCACACGCTTAACGGCAGTGGTTTAGCCGTCGGGCGCACGTTCGCTGCCATTTTGGAAAACTTTCAACAAAAAGACGGGTCCGTGGTTATTCCCAAAGCGCTTCGCCCGTATTTTGGCAAAGACAAAATTGAGGTCCGCTAATGCGTAAGCTGTTGTGTGTTTGCACGGCCGTATTATTTTTGGTTACGGCCGCTTTACCCCCCGCCCGGGCCGAATTGTCCCTCCCGCCCGACGTTATGCACTACGCCACGGTGGGCATTAACGGGGTGTATAGCTTAGATTTTGATACCGCGCAAGAAAACATCCAAAAAGTTTTCAACGCCTACCCCGATCATCCCTTTGCGCACTTTGGCAATGCCATGATCGCCTGGAGCCGCTACGAGTACGAATTTGAAACCAGCGACGACAACCAACGCAAAGTATTTGAAAAAATTTTGGACAACTCCATCGACGGCATCAAACGCTGGATCAAACAAAACCCCAAAGATTCCAACGGCTACATGGGTATCGGTGCGCTCTACGGGCTGCGCGCCATGTTTAATATGCGCAACCGCAATTGGGTAACCTCTTACTTTGCGGGGCGCAAGGCTATCAGCAATTTGGAAAAATCCCTCCAGCTCGATCCCACGTATTACGACGCATACTTCGGCCTGGGGATTTACGAATATTTTGCCGGCACATTGCCAAGTGTCATTAAAATGCTGGCCAAAATTGTAGCCATTAAGGGCAACCCGCAACAAGGGGTTACTTATTTAAATTTAGCCCGCACCAAAGCCCATTTCACGGCCGATAGCGCCAAACTGATTTTAATTGAAGTGCAAAATACGCGGGGAAGCCCTTTTTACGCGCCGGAAAAATCCCTGGAATATATCCGGCAGCTGCGTGCCAAATTCCCCAAAAATCCGCTCATGCACTATGTGGAAATTATCTGCTTGTACGAAACCAAAAACTATGCCGACGTCACGGCCCAAGCCAATCAGTTTTTGCAACTTATCGGGCAGGATCCGTTTTACAAAGATATTTACATCCCGCGCGCTTACACGGCGCTGGGCACTACGCAAATGGCACTGGGCAATTTTGAAGAAGCGCGCAAATTGTTTGAAGAAGGCCGCCAAAAAACGCGCACCCAAGCCCCCAGCCGCTGGGGCGTATGGAACGAACTGCGTTTGGGCCAGGTGTACGATATCCTCGGCCAGCGCGAAAAAGCCAAAGCGCAATACAAGCATGTACTTACGTTCAAGGACAAATGGGGTTTTGACGATCTTGCCAAAAGCTTACTCAAAAAACCCTATCAAGTTCCGGCGGATGGCGTAGGCCCGCTTCCCCCGCAAGGATAATCGGGTTTCTCTTGCGTTTTTGCGACGGGATTGCTATCATAGAACTATGACTATAGAATTATTTATCAAAATTTTCTTGGCGCTCGTTCTGGGCGGAGCCCTGGGCATGGAACGCCAATATCACGACAAGCCCGCCGGCTTTGCCACCAACTGCCTCATCTGTTTAGGGGCTATGCTTTTTACCGTACTGTCCGAAGTGATGGGCCTGGCAGGCGGAGATCCGGGCCGCATCGCGGCACAGATTGTAACCGGTGTGGGTTTTATTGGCGCGGGCTCTATCCTGCGCGACGGGAACAAAATTTCCGGGCTTACCACCGCCGCCGGGGTTTGGTTAGTAGCCGCGATCGGTATGGCGATTGGATATGGCGAATATATTTGGGCATCCGCCTGTGCCGGGGCTATTTTACTGGTGCAATTGGGGCTGCGCCGCACGCTCAAATTAGTGGAAATGATCAAACGCTACGACACGATTTACATCGTGTGCGACCCCAGCTGGGCCGTAGTTGAAAAAATCACGCAGCAAATTGAGAAGAAACATATTCACTTACTTAAAAGCGAAGTTACCAAGCAGGACAATTTGTTTCACGTCTCATTAGTGGCCTCTTTTACCGGGCACGAATTCCAAACCGTCACCCGCGAATTGTTGGAAATGAAAGAAGTGCATAGCTTATATCAATAACTTTCGTTTGGTTACAAAGCGCCCGCCTTTTGGCGGGCTTTTTTAGTGTCATTCCCGAAGGTTAAAAACAACTCGTCATCCTGCCCCACTCGTCATCCTGAGGTGTCTCTGCTCAGGATCTACCACGCACCCGCCGTAATACATAAAGCAATATTCCCGAATTTATTTCGGGATCTTCCACGCATGCCGTTGTAGGTCAGGTTCTACCTGACATCAAAAGTGTAGGTCGGGTGTAAGCCCGACATAAACAGTTGTAGGTCAGCCCCTTACATCAAAAAAGCCCTTATAAAATAAGGGCTTTTTACTAATTTTCTCTCTACCGCTTACAGCATTTTATGTTTTAAGCGGCTGGCAATGTTGTCTAGCTGTTCCAGCGAATTATAGTGAATTACCAATCGGCCTTTTTTCGGATTGCGGCCGCATTGTACCTCTACCTTGGTACCCAGCGCTTCTTGCATTTCTTGCTCAAAGTAAAAGATATCCGGGAACATCTTATTGTCTTGCTTTTTAATACGTTTCGGGGCCTCTACCAGGCGGGTGGCCATCTGTTCGGCCTGGCGTACCGACATTTTGGTACGTACCATCTTGTTAAATACCTCCACCCGGAACGCCCCCGCCGGGATCATCAATAGTGCGCGGGCGTGCCCTTCGCTGATTGTTCCTTCCTGCAGGGCTTGTTGAATTTCGGGTTCCAACTCCAACAAACGCAACGTATTAGATATAGATCCTTTTGATTTGCCGCAATACGAGGCCAAATCCACCTGCTTAATAAAAAATTTGTTCATTAAGTTGCGGTATCCCAAGGCGGTTTCAATGGGGTTTAAATCTTCGCGCTGAATGTTTTCAATTAACGCCAGGGCGCAAAGCTGTTGGTCGTCGAGGTGTTTGTGTACAATGGCGTCTATGGCGTCAAGGCCGGCCATTTTCGTCGCGCGGAAGCGGCGTTCCCCCACCACAATTTCATATTTATCCAAGCTGGCATCATACACTACCACAATCGGTTGCGTAAGCCCGTGTTCCTTAATAGAAGCGGCCAGCTCTTGCAGTTTTTCTTCGTCGAAGACTCGACGGGGCTGAAAGCGGTTGGGGACAATTTTTTCGACCGCAATTTTTTGCACGCTCATGCCCGGCATATCTTGCACGGCTTGGGCGGCTTCCTCCGTCGTAAGATTAGATACTTCTTGCGTCTGTTTAATCAAGGCGTCTAGCCCTTTTCCTAATGCTTGTCTGGCCATTTTATCCTCCAAAATCGTAATTGAGGGGCTTATCCCCAACCAATTTAAATTCTTCGTAATCTTTTATATTAGCCCCGCGGCGGGTTAAAAATTCCATAGCCAACTTGATGTAGGCCTCGGCCCCGCGGCAGGCAGGTTCGTAATCAAAAATAGATTGCCCAAAGCTGGGGGCTTCCGCCAGGCGGATATTGCGCGGAATAGGCGTTTTGTAAATTTTATCCCCAAAGTAGCGGCTAACTTCTTCGCGCACTTGCTTGGCTAAATTTAGGTGGGCATCATACATTGTCAGTACGCCGCCGTCCATTTTTAGTTTGGGGTGCAGAAATTGTTTAATCTTGTTTACCGTTCCCATAAAATGGGCCAACCCCTCCATGGCGTAATATTCACACTGGACGGGGGTAATCACGCTGTCGGCGGCCATCATGGCGTTTAAGGTAAGCAAACCCAAAGAGGGGGGGCAGTCAATAATAATAAACTTATACATATCGCGAATAGGGGATAATACATCTTTGAGCATATTTTCCCGGCCGCGTACATTTACCAGTTCTACCTCGGCCCCGGCTAAATCTTTGCACGCCGGGAGTACGTCCAAAAACTCACTGGAAGTAGGGCGAACCACTTGTTCAAACGGCGCTACTTTTGTCAGTAAATGATAAACGGATTTTTCCCCGTCTTTTACGGTTACTCCCAGGCCGGATCCGGCATTTCCCTGTGGGTCAAAATCTACTAATAACACTTCCTGGTTTAAACAAGAAAGTGCGTATGCTAAATTGATAGAAGTTGTCGTTTTGCCAACGCCACCTTTTTGATTTGCTACTACTACAATTTCTGCCATAATTCCTCCTACCTATATTAAACCATAATTGGCAAAAAAATACAAGAAGTTTTCACGTGAAAACTTCTTGTATCAAAATAGTACGGTCTGTGTTTTTAGCAAAAAGTTTTCACGTGAAAACTTTTTGCTAAAATCCGGCTATTTAATTAGCCCGATCTTCTTAATCGGCCAATGGATAAACCATGCCTTCCCGCGGATATTTTTACGAGGGACCGGCCCCCAAAAGCGCGAATCGCACGAGTTATCCCGGTTATCCCCCATTACAAAGTAATTGTCCGCCGGAACGGTAACCGGGCCAAACACATCCTTAAGTTCAGACCCAATATAACTATCCAACTTATGTTCTTCCCACAGTTTTTGATAAAGCTTTGGATCATCATTTTCAATATCGGTTACACGGAATTTATCCGTATATAATTCATAAGATTGCTGGGGGACGGCTTCCCCATTGACCCATAGGTGCCCGTCTTTAACTTCCACCTTATCCCCCGGGAGGGCCACCACACGTTTCACAAAATCCCGGCCGTATTGGGTTTGCCCGCCGCAGTTAAGTTGATTTCTGTCTCTGGCAGGGAATTTAAAAACTATAATATCCCCAACGTTTACCTTTTTCTCTTTAATATATTTATCCGTAAAAGGGATATGCAACCCATAGGCCGCCTTATTTACAAACAAATGATCCCCTTCCATGAGGGTATTTCGCATAGAGGCAGAAGGGATTTTGAATGCCTGCAGGAAGAAAAACATCACAATAGAAGCCACAAACCCCGCAAAATAGACGGTATTGCTCCAATCCAGGTTGGATTTGAGGGTTTTTTCCTGCTTGGCGGAATCAGCCTTTTGCATGACAATAAAACCGTAAATAGCAACTCCCAGGATTATTACTTCCCCTATTAAAAACTTATCAAACGGGAATAATCCGCCGGCTCCTCCCCCCATTACAAACAGGAAGATAAACAAAGCACAGGATAAAATCAACAATAGAAAAACAAAGTGCCATAACCCAAAAATAATAGGGTTTTTAAAGGGCTCTGTCTTGCCGATTTTGCGGGTAATCAACGTAAAAGCATACATGATACACGCTACTATAAATAACCTAAGTTCCATAATTTCTCCTTAAAAGTTTTCACGTGAAAACTTTTTATATTAATTTGATACTACTTGTTGATAAATCTGTTGATATTTACTGTTTGCATCCTGTTTCTGCCGACTTTTTTGGAGGGAATATTCCCCCATTTCCTGACGGAGTTTTGAGTTTGAATAAAGTTCCGTCATCAAACAACTTGCCAAAATTTCATCTTGCGGGTTGCACACAAACCCGTTTTTACCATGTTCTATTTGGCGGGGCATATCCCCCACGCGGCTAACAATACAAGGAAGACCAACTTGTTGGGCTTCCAATAGTGCCAGGGGGAGGGATTCTTCTTTAGATAACAATACAAATACATCCGCTAAGTTAAGCCAATCGTTAATATTTTGCTGAGCTCCGGCCAATATTACCTTGTTAGATAAATCGTGCTCTTTGATCCATTTTTCAAGTGCCGCACGTTCCGGCCCTTCCCCCACATAAATAAGGATAGCGTTTGGACAGTTGGGTACAATTTTTAAAAAAGCACGCAAAAGTGTCTGCGGATTTTTGATTTTGGCAAGCCGCCCCACACAAATAAAGGCAACCTGGGAATCGGAAATCTGTTTTTCTTTGCGCATACGCGATTTTACAAAATTATCCTTAAAAAATAAGGATTTTTCTACAGCATTTTCAACCAACACGGTCTTGGCCTTTGCGTAACCCTGTTTTTGAAGCAAAAAATTGTACGTGCTTATGGATTCCGCACAGGAAAGTGTGTCTGTGCTTTTTAGGGTGCGGTCCAGCAAGCGCATCCAAAACGGTTTTTGCGATAAATCAAAATGCGGGGTGGTGATGAGCTTTACTTTGCGCCCGGCGCACGCCAGGCGGGCAAATTCAATCGCACGGAACAGCATGGCGTGAACTACGTCGGGCTGAAAGGATTCAATTTCACGTGCGAGTTTGGATACGATCCCCACTCCGGCACCCGTCATATTGAGCGACACTACTTGCGCGCCCGACGAGCGAATGTCTGCAGCCAACGGCCCGAGCGGTTTTAAACAAACCACCCGCACCGTGTTGCCTTGCCCGACGACACGCACCACCGACTCAAGGGCTTTTTCCGCTCCGCCCACGTCGGTAGAAGTAATGACGTATAAAAGTTTCATTGTAATTATTATAGCAAAAAACGGCCCGGCGAAGATGTGAAAGAGGCTTTGCGGAAACGAAGATTCTTAAAAATTTATTTCACTGCTGCGCCGCACCGTAGCGGTTGCGAAACAGCGATCGTCGTAGATTCCCGAACCCTGCGGGCCGCCAAACTCTCGGGAATGACCTGTTATTTTTAACGACATGCGTGGAAGACCCTGAAACAAGTCCAGGGATGAAACTTTATAGAATGGATCATAAGGCAACATTCCCGAATTTATTTCGGGATCTTCGACGCATGTTTTTCACAAGGGACGGCCAAAGCGGTGGGGATCCCCTATAGAAGCTTTCGGGGAATAACAACTTTTTAATAACGACAAGTGGTAGAGATCCTGAGCAGAGACACCTCAGGATGACGAGGGGGTAGGGCAGGATGACGTGTTGTTTTTAACCCCCGGGATGACGGCTTTATTTGACGTCAGGTAGAACCTGACCTACAACGGCAAAAAATATCCCCCGCCAAAGAGACGGGGGGAACACATCACGGGAATTGATTAGGCCGGTTTAAATTGGTCCTTCCCTACGCCACAGACCGGGCAAACCCAATCTTCTTTGACGTTTTCCCACGCGGTACCGGCCGGGACGCCGTTGTCCGGATCGCCGACGGCGGGATCATACACATACCCACATACTTCACATACATATTTTACCATAGTTTTCTCCTATAAATGAGTTGCCCCGGGAGGGGTTTTGCCTTTAATCACCGTATGATAATATGCATACGTTAAAGGGATGCCTTGCGGCTTAAAAACTTGCCCGGCCGTAACCGCACCGATAAAAAGCGTGTGCGTGCCCACGTCGACCGTCTGTTCCACGTGCGCTTCTATATATGAGAGCGCATGCTCGTGCACCACCGGGCAACCGTTTTGCCCGACGGTAAATGATACTTTAGCAAATTTATCAAAGTTGCGCCCGGTGCGAAAACCAAAATTGCCAATAAACACCATAGGGGTTTCTTGCTCTAAGGGCATGACATTAAAAGCACGGCTTTTTGAAATAACCCCGTGCGTAAAACTGTTTTTGCATACACACACGGCTATTTTGGCCGGGTCTGCCGACACTTGAAACGCCGTGTTGACGATCAGCCCGTTTTTGTGCGCTTCGTCCGCCGACGTAACAATATAAAGCCCGTAGGATAATTCGTTTAAACTTTGGCAGATGCACGCGTCCATTAGCTGATTTTCTCCTTGAGTTTTTGGCTGACTAATTTGCCTAAATTTTCACATTCTTGGAGTTTGGCCTCATCGGGCACAAATACACTTTTTACCGCCGGGGCAACAATTTCTACGCCCATTTCTTCAAGCTGTTTGGTTAAACTGTCCACCGGGGCCCCGTTCCACCCGTATGAACCAAAAGCCGCGCCGATTAAATGCTTAGGTTTGAGCCCTTTGATATAGCAAAGCACGTCGGCCATAGCCGGGAAAATATGGCTGTTGAGCACCGGGGTGCCCACTAAAAGTGCACCCGCGCCCAGCAACTCGGTAATTACATCACTGCGGTGGCAAACGTGCATAGAAAGTTGTTTGACTTCGGTACCGCCCTGACGTAGCCCGTCGGCCAATGCGCAGGCCATTTTCTCGGTACTGCCCCACATCGTGTCGTACACAATAACGGCTTTATCGGTGGGTTTCTGGGCGGCAAATTGTGCGTATAACTGCACAATTTTGGAAGGATCTTTGCGCCAAATAAATCCGTGGTCCGGGGCCATGATTTTGGGCGTAAGCCCCATCTGTTGCACCTGGCTCAAAAAGCGGGTAACGATATCCGAATAGGGCAAAATGATGTTGGCATAATACTTGCGCGCTTCTTCCAGCCAGATGTGCTCGTCGTTCTCGTCGTCAAATAGTTTAGAGGTGGCTAAGTGCATGCCAAAAATATCGTTGGTAAAAAGAACGTTTTCTTTCTCTAGGTAAGAAAGCATACTGTCCGGCCAGTGAAGCATCCGTGCTTCGACGAAGGATAGCGTGTCGCCCCCTAGGTCAATTTTGTCACCGGTTTTGACGGGTTTAACTTCAAACGAAGGATGTAGCTGCGCTACTAAATTTTTAACCCCCATCGCCGAGGCATATACCTCGGCCGGGTGAAAAGCGGCCACCGCTTGGGACAGGGCGCCGGAGTGGTCCATCTCGGCATGATTGGAGACGATAATTTCTATTTTTTGCGGGTCCAGCACGCTTTGGATGCGCGCAAGCATTTGCGGATAAAATTCTTTTTTTACCGTGTCAATAAGTGTGGGTTTGTCCGCTAAAATAAGGTACGCGTTGTATGTGGTGCCGCGGTGAGTGGCGTATCCGTGAAAATCGCGCAGGTTCCAATCAATTGCCCCGACCCAATATACCTTGGGTGAAATTTGAACGGCTTGCATGATAAAACTCCTCTGTAACATGTCCCCCGCCTAAGCGGGGGCACCTATATTATATTATTTTTTACTCTGCCATAGCCCGTGTAAATTGCAATATTCGCGCGCGGTTACATCGTCGGAACAAGTGGTAAAGGTGGCTTCGGGCGCGTCGCCGGGTTTTAGGTATTTGCGCTCAACGCGGTTACATTCGTTGCAGATCAGTTCAATAAACTCAATGTAATGCTCCGGCAGCGACGGGTGTGCCACGGAACCTACTTTTACTTTATAGCCACCGTCTATCTTTTCCAATACGGGGACGTGTTTTTCGGCGGCACCGTCGGTTTCCCCGGCGTGAAGCTTTTTCATCGGTTGACCACAGCAAACCAGCTCGCCCGCACCGGCGTGAACTACTTCTACTAAATTGCCGCATACGGCACATTTGTAAATTTCGTGTAATTGAGTCATCTTCAATCCCCCTTTTTTAAGTTTTCTTTTATTATAGCACAGGTCGTAAAGGATTTTAGCTAAACTAATCAATTTTTGCCTAAAACAAATTTTAAACCGTTTTTTGTAAAATTTAATACCCAGGGTGCCGTTTTTTGTAAAAAACGCGTTTAGGCCCGTTTTTATACATTTAAGCGCCATTTTACAATTTAAGCATATTGACCCAGACCCCTAATAAGTGGTAATATAAAGGAAATAGTTTTTAAGGAAGTAACTTGTGGATAACTTTCAAAATAACCCCCTTTTGTTGGCCGTTTTCCAAGAAGTAGAACAAATTATTGGAAAAGAAACTTTTGACTTGTGGTTTAAACCTGCCGAATTTACATTTGAAAATACTGTACTAACCGTGCATATTCCAAACGCAATTTGGGGCAAAACGTTACAAGAACGCTATGAGCGTATTGTCATCGATACCTTTTTAAAACAAACCGGCCAAGCTGTAGAAGTGCGCTACCAAATTGATGCGCCCGATACCCCGGTTACACCTATTGCAAACGAATTGGATGTGCGCCCCTCTGTGGCGGACCCGGCACCCGCTGCCACCTCAAACCCGTTTGCGGACCGATTTAACCCGGATTATACGTTTGATAATTTTATTGAATCTCCTTCCAACCGTTTTGCTTATAAAGCCGCTCAAGCCGTGGTAGCAAAATTAGGCGCGCGGGAAAATAACCCCTTGGTCATTTACTCCGCCCCCGGGTTAGGAAAAACCCACCTGCTGCAAGCGATCGGAAATCAAATTTTAAAAGAACAACCTAACGCCAAAGTGATGTATATGTCCGGCGAAGAATTTGTGAATGAATATATCGAAGCTATGACCCAAAAAACAGGGGATGCCTTCCGCAAAAAATACCGGTTTTTGGATTGTTTTTTAGTGGATGATATTCAGTTTGTGGTTGGTAAATCATCCAGTACCGAAGCATTTTTTTACACGTTTAATTCATTATTTGAAAGCGGAAAACAAATTGTACTCTCGTCGGACAGATCCCCTCAACAATTAGAGTGGGATGAACGTTTATCTTCGCGGTTACTATCGGGGATCAGCACGGAAATTAAACGCCCTAATCTAGAAGCCCGTATTGCTATTTTACGCCAAAAACGCGATTCTATGAACTTTGTGGTTGGCGATGATGTAATTACATTTTTAGCCGAAGGAATTCAAACAAACGTGCGGGAATTGGAAGGATCTTTAAAAAAATTACGCTCATACTGTAATATACATAGCATTACCCCCACGATTCCTATCGCAAAAGAATTGCTGGTGGATTTGCTAGTTAATGAACAGGAAGCCCCAGTATCTGTTAATGTAATTAAAAAAATTGTAGGGAAACACTACAACATCCGCATGGAAGATTTTAATGCAAAACGCAAAACGCAATCCATTGCGTGGCCGCGCCAAATTGCCATGTTTTTAACTACAGAATTAACGGATTTGTCTTTGCCCGAAATCGGCCGGGAGTTTAACCGTGATCACAGCACCGTGGTGCATGCACGCGATTTGGTAAAAGAAAAAATTGATACGGACCCATTTTTTGCCGCAGAAATTAACCAAATTTTAGCCGATATTAAGGCCGTGGATAATGTGTAGGCAACTTGTGGATAAACTGGGGAAAATGTAAAAAAAGAGGGGCATAAGATTTGTAAATGTGTGTAATGTTGATAAAAAGAAGCACTTATACACATATAAGAGGTAGATGGTTGTATTCGTAAATCCACATTATAAACACAATGAACAGGATATATTAGTAAGGATATAATATGAAGATAAATATTACTAAAGCAACACTGTTGGAAGGTATACAAATTATTTCTTCGGGGGTTTCCTCCCGCACTACTTTACCGATTCTGCATAACTTTTTAATGGAAACACAGAACGGTAAATTAAAATTAGTTCGCACCGATATGGAAATGGCTACCGTGCACTTTGTAGCGGCGGAAGTGGAAGAAAAAGGAAATATTACCGTGCCGCTTAAAGAATTTGCGGATATTATTAAAAACCTGCCCGACGATAAAGAAATTACCCTCACCAGTGATGAAAATAATAAATTACATATTAAATCCGGAAAGAGTAAATTTTGGGTCATCGGAACCCCTAAATCTGAATATCCTTCTATCCCCGAAGTAGAGCATACCGGCAGTATGGTGTTAAACCCGCTGCAAGTACAACAAATGATTGAAAAAACGGCTTTTTCTGCCTCTACCCAAGAAACGCGTTATATTTTAAACGGGCTGTTATGGAATAATACCAAAGACGGATTTGAAATTGTGGCTACCGATGGAGGACGCTTGGCCGTAGCCAGCCAAAGCGCGTTGGATACCAGCCAAGAATTTAAAATTATTATTCCCACTAAAATTTTAACGGAATTATGCCGTTTTATTTCCATTGCCAAACCGGATAAAGATACTAAATTAGAAGTAAACGTAACCGCCAATCAAGTTAGTTTTATGATGAACGAAACCACGTTTATTTCCCGTTTAATTGAAGGAAATTTTCCGAATTATAAACAAGTAATTCCGTCCAAAACAACCGTTAAATTTGAAGCATTTACCAAAGAATTACTGGCTTCCACCCGGCGCGCTGCGTTGTGCGCGGGCGAATTTGGCAGTGTGGTAAAGTATAAGATGGAAAATAACACGCTTACCGTTTCATCTAATTCCCAAAATATGGATTTTACGGATGAATTACCCGTGGAGTATCAAGGAGAAGTGTTTGAAGCCAGTTTTAAACCGCAATATATTATTGACGTATTAAAAACAGTAACAACCGATAAAGTTTTATTCTCGTTTGTCAATTCTTCGCAACCGGTACTCATTGAGCCGGCCGGGGAAGCTATTTTTAAATATGTCATCATGCCGATGAGGGCGTAATGAAATTGGGGCAACCCGCTAAACCGCAATGGCGGTCCAGCCAAGAGTTAAAAAATAAGTTTAACCCGTTAGCTATTAAACTAAACCGGCTGCTTATTTTAGAGTACGCGTGGGACCAGTTGGTTGGAAATAAAGGCCGTTTTTGGGTGCTTAAAGCCGTTAAACAAGGGACCTTGTATGTGGAGGTAAAAGCATCCGTTGCGAAGAATGAATTAATCGCGCGCAAGCAGGGATTAATCCGGGAATTAAACAAACATTTTCAAACGCCTTGGATTAAGCGTATAGAGATCATTTGAATGTTAATAAGGAGTTTGTCATGACGACAGAAGAAATAAAAGAAAAAGAGTATGATTCCTCTAAAATTACCGTTTTAGAGGGGTTAGAAGCCGTACGTAAACGCCCGGCCATGTATATTGGCTCAACGGGGTTGCCAGGTCTTCACCATTTAGTATACGAAGTAGTAGATAACTCAGTAGATGAAATTTTAGCCGGCGGTGCCACCACCATTACGGTGGTGATAAAAGATGATATGACGTGCTCGATCCAGGACGACGGGCGCGGTATCCCGGTAGATTTGATGAAAAATGCCAAAGATGCCAAACTGCGTAACAAATCCGCCTTGGAAGTAGTTATGACGGTACTGCACGCAGGGGGTAAATTTGACAGCGGCGCGTATAAAGTGTCCGGCGGGTTGCACGGGGTAGGTGTATCGTGCGTGAACGCATTGTCCGATTATATGGAAGTGGAAGTACGCCGCGACGGAAAAGTGCATCGGCAAGAATATAAACGCGGTAAACCGCAGGGCCCGGTGGAAGTGGTCGGCAAAACTACCGAACACGGAACCAAAGTAACTTTCCACGCAGACCCGGAAATTTTTGGCAATTTGGCTTTTTCGCACGAAACTATTGGAAACCGGTTGCGTGAACTGGCGTTTTTGAATGCCGGGGTAAAAATTATTTATACCGACGAACGCAAAGAAACCGATCAAACGGTCACCTTCCACTACGAGGGGGGGATTTCCCAATTTGTTAAATTTTTAAATACCAACAAAACGGTCATTAACCCCGAACCTATTTACTTAACCAAAGAAGTGGGGGATAATTATATTTCCTTTGCCATTCAATACAACGAAGGATATTCGGAAAATATTTTTACGTTTGTAAATAATATTCATACGATTGAAGGCGGAACGCACCTGACGGGATTTAGAAGCTCGCTCACGCGTTTAGTTAACGAGTACATCAAAAATAACAACTTGGCCAAACAACACAAAGAGGTAACTGTCTCCGGCGACGATATTAAGGAAGGGCTGGCGATGGTACTTTCCGTAAAAATTCCGCATCCGCAATTTGAAGGACAGACCAAAACCAAATTGGGAAACAGCGAAGTGGAAGGGATTGTCCGCTCGGTAGTGACTGATACGCTGGCCACGTTCTTTGAAGAAAACCCCAAAACCGCCCGTGCAATTTGTGAAAAATGTATGGGGGCGGCCATTGCCCGCGAAGCTGCACGTAAAGCACGCGATTTGACCCGCCGCAAAGGAGCCCTCGAGGGAGGCGGCTTGCCGGGAAAACTGGCCGATTGCCAAGAACGTGAAGCTGCCAAATGCGAGCTTTTCCTGGTGGAAGGGGACTCCGCAGGTGGATCTGCCAAACAAGGGCGCGACCGCGTATTCCAGGCCATTTTACCGTTGCGCGGTAAAATCTTAAACGTGGAAAAAGCCCCCTTGGTGCGTATTTTATCTTCGGACACGGTGCGCGATTTAATTGCTGCCGTGGGTACCGGTGTAGGCGAAGGAGAAGGCGGTTTTGATATTAACAAACTGCGCTACCACAAAATTATTTTAATGGCGGATGCCGACGTAGACGGACAACATATTTCTACGTTGCTACTTACGTTCTTCTACCGCCAGTTAAAACCCTTAATTGACGCCGGGCACGTGTATTTGGCCCAACCGCCTTTGTACAAGGTGAAAAAAGGCAAAGTGGAACAATACTTGCAGACCGAAGACCAAATGCAACAGTGGTTGATGAAAGAAGGGCTGTCCTCCGTAACCGTGACCGATACAAAAAAGAAAAAAGCATTAACCGGCAGCGAACTGCGCGATTTGTTAAAAGTATTGCGTGACGTGGAAGATACGCTGGCAAAACTGGAAGTAAAAAATATTACGCTGGCCGATTTTATGGCCTTCCTCAAAGAAGGGCAAATCCCCGTCTACCGCGTACCGTTACGCAGCGGCGGGTTCCGGTATTTCTATACGGAGCAAGAATACCGCGGCTATGAAGAACAATATATTCAAGAAAAACGCGAAGAACTAATTGCCGACGGGGTGGATGCACAAACCGTGTCGGAAGCTTCCCTCACGCCGGAACATCAAAGCTTGTTTGAATTCGGCAAGCTGTTGGCGGCAGAAAAGAAAATGGAATCGTTTGGGTTTAACTTCTCTCAATATCCGCTCATTACTAACGATAAAGAACGTGTCAACCCGTTGTTCCAAGTCAACAACGGTAAGACCGACGTGTTGGTATACAGTTTGGCCGAACTTTTAAAAGCCGTGAAAGAAGCTGCCACCGCCGGGGCTTCCATTCAGCGCTACAAAGGGTTAGGGGAAATGAACCCCGAACAGCTGTGGGAAACCACTATGGACCCGTCCAAACGTAAACTCATCCAAGTAAAAATTAACGACGCCGCCGATACCGAGCAGGCATTTACCATGCTCATGGGCGACCGCGTAGAACCGCGCCGTGATTTTATTTATTCGCACGCGCTAGAAGTAAAGAACTTGGATATTTAATCCGTTTTAGGAGATTTTTACAATGACAGAAGAATTAAATAACTCGACGCAAAACGTCAACGCAAATGTAGATTTGTTTGGCAATATCGAACAGCGCGACGTAGCTACCGAAATGCGCTCTTACTATATCGATTATGCCATGAGCGTAATTGTGGGGCGTGCCTTGCCCGACGTGCGCGACGGCTTAAAACCGGTGCACCGCCGCGTTTTGTATTCCATGAACGAAATGGGGCTGAAATACAACCGCCCGTATAAGAAATCCGCCCGTGTGGTAGGGGATGTGCTCGGTAAATATCACCCGCATGGTGATACCGCCGTCTATGATACGCTGGTACGTTTGGCGCAGGATTTTTCCATCCGCAAACCGTTGGTAGACGGACAAGGGAACTTCGGTTCTATTGACGGAGACTCCGCCGCCGCTATGCGTTATACGGAATGCCGGTTGGATAAAATCTCCGATACCATGTTGGACGATTTGGACAAAGATACCGTAAAAATGGTTCCCAACTACGACGGTTCTTTGTTGGAGCCCTCGGTTCTGCCCGCCAAACTGCCTGCGTTACTCGTAAACGGGTCCGCCGGGATTGCCGTAGGGATGGCCACCAACATTCCCACCCATAACTTAGGCGAAGTGTGCGACGGGATTATTGCCTATATCAAAAACCCCGACATCACCACCAAAGAGATGATGAAAATTATCAAGGGGCCCGATTTCCCGACGGGAGCCACCATCCGCGGTACCAAAGCCATTTACGAATATTTTGAAACCGGCCACGGCAGCGTGAAAGTGCAAGCCGATACCGAAATTGAAGAACGTAAGGGCGGCCGCCAAGCCATTGTGGTAACGGCTATCCCGTATCAAGTGAATAAAACCTCGCTTATTGAATCCATTGTGGGCTTGGTGCGCGATAAAAAAGTAACCGACATTGCCGATATTCGCGACGAGTCGGACCGCCGCGGGATGCGCCTAGTCATTGAAGTTAAACGCGACGGCAACGCCCAAGTGGTGCTCAATCACTTGTTTAAACACACGCAACTGCAGACCACCTTCCCCGTGAATATGTTAGCAATTGTAGACGGGCGGCCGCGTGTGTTGTCGCTCAAAGAAGTGATGAAAGCGTATGTGCGCCACCGCCAAGAAGTGGTTACCAACCGTACGAAATTTGATTTGAACAAGGCACAACGCCGCGAACATATTTTGAACGGGTTACTGATTGCCATTGCCAATATGGATGAAGTAGTAGCCATTATCCGCGGCGCCAAAGACCCGACCGAAGCCAAGTTTACGCTGATGAAACGCTTTACATTGACCGAAGTACAAGCGCAAGCTATTTTGGATATGCGGTTGCATCAATTGACGCAACTTTCCAGCTTGGCGATTGAAAACGAACGTAAAGATTTGCTCAAGTTGATTGCGGATTTGCAAGCGATTTTGGCCTCCCCGCAGAAGATTTTGGATATCATTACCGAGGAGCTGGCGCAACTCAAAAAAGACTTTGACGACCCGCGCCGCACGAAAATCGGCCCGGATATGGAAGATTTCTCCATGGAAGATTTCATTGAGAAAGAAGACGTGGTAATCACCATTTCCAACGACGGGTATGCCAAGCGCATTCCGCTTTCCACATACCGCAGCCAAAACCGCGGCGGGAAAGGGATTATCGGCAGCAAAACAAAAGAGGAAGATTTTATGGAGAACCTGTTCATTACGTCTTCCCACGCCACAATTTTGATGTTTACCAACCGGGGGCGTGCGTTCCCGCTTCGGGCGTTTGAAATCCCCGAAGGGAACCGTATGTCCAAAGGCAAAGCATTGGTGAACTTGCTGCAATTGACCGGCGAAGAAAAGGTAACCTCTACGCTGGCGATTGAAGATTTTAACTCGGCCGCTAACGAAACAGAACAAGCATACCTGACGATGTGCACCCGCTTGGGGACCATCAAACGTGTGGCTTTGAGCGAGTTTGAACACATCCGCCGCAGCGGGATTATTGCTATCGGCCTGGACGAAGGCGACGTGCTTATCAGCGCGCAACTGACGTTTGGCAAGAGCGATATTTTGGTGGCTACCCAAAACGGAAAATCCATCCGTTTTGACGAAAACGAAGTGCGTGCCATGGGCCGCCAAGCCCGCGGTGTGCGTGCCATTAGCTTGGAAGAAGGCGACATTGTGGTGGGGATGGAACATGCCCCGCGCGAAGGCGCTCAGCCCGATGTACTTTCCGTGTGCGAAAACGGATTTGGCAAACGTACCGAGTTTAGCGAATATAAACGCCAACACCGCGGCGGCGTAGGGGTTATTACGATTAAAACCTCTGCCCGTAACGGTAAAGTGGTGGGAATTAAACTGGTAGACGAAACCAAGGACCTGATGATCATTACCGAAAAGGGCATGACTATCCGCTTGCGTTGCGGGGATATCCGCTCCGTTGGGCGCAACGCGCAGGGAGTGACCTTGGCAAAAATGGAAGAAGGCGACAAAATTGCCCGCATTGCCCCCGTGGTCAAAGCGGAAGACGAAGAAGACGCCTAAAAACCAGCTTCTTTAACCGAACCGTACGCCCCCAACTTAGGTTGGGGGCGTGGTTATGAAGGGGGATTTTGTATGCCGCATCCCGCTCAAAAAGCCGGGAAAATTTTGTTAAGTTGTTTTATTAAAACACGCGTTTGAAAATGCTTTACAAAGATATCGCAAAATTGCTATAAAAATTTAAGGGGATGAAATCATGCGCAACAATCCGCACATTTTAGAAATAAATGCGCGCTCGTGGCTTAAACGCCTGGAGCGCCGCTTGGGCCGCCCGGTTACACTGGCGGATATTCCCGCCGACGTATGGGATAACATCCAAAAGACCGGGTTTGATGCCGTGTGGTTGATGGGCGTGTGGAAAACCAGCCAAGCCGCTAAAAAAATTGCGCGTACCAGTGCCGATATTCAACACCAAATCCGCGAAGTAAAACCGCATTTTCGCAAAGATGATATTACCGCTTCCCCGTACGCCGTGTGTGAGTACACGGTAGATGATTTTTTTGGCGGGAATGAGGCGTTGGCGGTATTTCGCAAAAATTTAAATGACCGCGGCATTTTGCTGTTTTTGGACTTTGTGGGGAACCATATGGCGATTGATTCTCCCGTAGTAGAACAGCACCCCGATTTCTTTATTACCACCGGTAAACAGCCCCCGCATGTGCACCCGGATTGGTTCTTTCAAAACAAAGACGGGCAGTACATTGCCTACGGGCGGGACCCGTATTTTGCTCCGTGGACCGATACGGCGCAACTTAACTATTTTAACCCCACTACACGTGAATTTATGATTAGCCAGTTGCAGGCGGTTTCCGCTATGTGTGACGGTGTACGTTGCGATATGGCTATGCTTTCCTTAAACAAAGTACAGCGCGATACTTGGTGGGAGTTTATCGGCGGGGACTTGCCGGCGGAAGAATTTTGGACCCAAGCCCTTAATGCCGTGCGTTCGGTGCGCCCGGAATTTGTATTTATTGCCGAAGTATACTGGGGCTTGGAATGGGACATCCAGGAACTTGGGTTTGATTATACGTACGATAAAGTGCTCTATGACCGCCTGCGTTTTGCCAATGCCGAAAGCATCCGCAGCCACTTGCGCGCCGAACACTTATTTCAGATGCGCTCCATCCGCTTTATTGGCAACCACGACGAGGAAGAAAGCTTAAAAGCTTTTGGGCGGGAAAAATCCCTCGCGGCAGGAACGATTATTGCCACGTTGCCCGGCGCGCGTTTGTTCCCGCTTTATCAGCTTTTGGGCCGCCCCGCCCATGTGCCGATCCAGTACGTGTGGGATGATTTTGAAATCGATAAACCTATCGAACAGTTTTATCACAAATTGCTGCAAGTAGTATCCGATCCGGCTTTTCACGGCGGCCAATGGACGCTGTGGGAAAGCGTACCCGTGTATGCGGGGGAAACTTCGTGCCAAAATATTCTCTCTTGGATGTGGAAGCAGCGTCATACGGGCAAATTGGTACTGATTAACTACAGCGCCGAGCCGGCCCAATGCCGCGTGCCCTTTAAGGGGATTTCACAATATCAAGTGCGTGAAGAATTAGAAGGAAAGGAAATTACGCTCTCGCCGGAATTGGCCTCGCAAGGGATGGAGCTAGTGCTTAAACCCTACGAGTGTAAAATCTTCACGTTTAGTGTTTAATCAGTTTAATCCGCGCTTAATCGGTTTCCAAATTTGAGCCCTAAGCCACCGATTTGCCCACCTCGCGTACCTGCAACGCGGATGCGTTGTCTTGCAGACGTACGCCACGGGGCAACATACGGCGGCTTATCCTCTCAAATTTGAAAACAGGAGCAGACTTCCTTTTCACCGTGCTCTTTTGCAAAGCTGGCTCAAGTCTGACAAATCAGCCAATCTTCTATTTTACGCGGAGATGTGACGGACGACAAAATTTTTACACGGGGCAACATACGGCGGCATTTTGCTGTCCGCAGGACTCAAATTTGAAAACAGGAGCAGACTTCCTTTTCACCGTGCTCTTTTGCAAAGCTGACTCAAATCTGACAAATCAGCCAATCTTCTATTTTACGCGGTAATGTTGCAAACGGCACAATCTTTATGTTTTGTGTTAATTTAAATGTTGTAGTTTTTCGCGCGCGTACGATATTTTGCTGCAAAATACCGTTATTTTTTTTATAATGTAAGTATCCCCTGCCAGAGGAGAAGAATTGCTATGCCGTTGGGGCCGTTTTCTGCCAAAGACCATTTGGAAATTACTTCCTTGGGAACGGAGTTTGCTTTGCTGGAAATTTTAGGCGCAGCGGCAGGGTATTGGCTGGATTGCAAATTGGACACATTACCGTGGTGTTTGGCAGGGGGCGTAATATTGGGTTTTGCCTTGGGGCTGATGCGCATTGTGCAGGTAGCCAGGCAAGCACAGAAGGAAAAGAAACATGGACGTAGCTGAAACTATATCTCACCATATTTTGGATCACGACTGGGGCGTTGTGTTGGGCGGATTTCGCATCCCGATTACCACGCACTCCGTTACCATTTTTGCGGTGAGTGTTCTTTTGGTCTTAGGCTTGGCTTGGGCCGCACGTAAACATCAAAGCCGCGCCGGGAAATTGGTAACGGTGCTGATGGAAGAATATGTATCGTTCATCCGTGGCGGGATTGTGCTGCCTAATATGGGCGAAGAAGGCCGCGGCATGCTGCCGTATTTCTGCACGCTTTTCTTGTTTATTTTGTCGGTCAATTTAGCCGGGATGATCCCCGAGATGAAAACCGCTACTTCCAATATTTCCGTAACGGCCGCGCTGGCGCTTTGTTCGGGGGCGCTGATTGTGTTTAGCGGGCTAAAATACCACGGGCTGTGGGGATTTTTGAAAGGGTTTGTGCCGTCGGGCACGCCCGGGTGGTTAGTGCCGCTTATTTTCCCGCTGGAAGTAATCAGTTTGGTAATTAAAGTGTGCGTGTTGGCAATCCGTTTATTTGCCAATATGCTCTCGGGCCATATGGTGCTGATTTGTTTGCTTTTAATTATCTTTATCGTGGGCGAAATGAGTAAATTGGCCGGCGCGGGGGCATTACTCCCTGCGATGGGGCTTGAAATTTTTATGACGTGCTTAGAGTTGTTAGTAGCATTTTTACAGGCGTATGTGTTTACCTTGCTTACGGCTATTTTTGCCGGCTCGGTTATTCACACGCACTAATTTGAACAGGGCGTATGCCCAAAAGGAGAAAAGTATGGAACTAGTTGCACTGAAGTATATCGCCGCCGGGCTTGGGGCCGGTTTAGTTGTGTTAGGGGCCGGGTTCGGTTTAGGTAAAATTGGCGCTGCCGCTTTGGAAGGCGCTGCCCGCCAGCCCGAAGCTGCAAGCGATTTGCGCACCACCATGATCATTATTGCCGCGTTGTTAGAAGGGGCCGCCATGTTGGGGTTGGTTATCTGCTTGCTGACAATGGTTATGAAATAACGTATGGAAGATTTGTTAAAGCCGGATTTTGGCGTACTTTTTCTGACGGTTTGTAACTTTTTGCTCTTGGTCTATTTGCTTAAAAAATTTGCCTGGGGGCCGGTTATCGGCGCTTTGGAAAAACGCGAACAGCAAATAGCAACGGACAAGCAAACCGCTGCCGATGCGCGCAAATCCGCCGAAGAACTTAAAAAAGAGCTCGATGAGCGCTTGGCCCAAATTTCCAGCCAAGCCGCCCAGCAAATGGCCGCTGCCGTGAAAACCGGCGAAGCACAAAAAGAGCAGCTTTTGGCCCAGGCCAAAGAACAGTCGGCCCGGATGCTCGAACAAGCTAAAATGCAAATTGAGGCCGAAAAAAATAAGGCCTTGGCAGACGTGCGCAAAGAAATTTCTGCGCTTAGTGTGTTGGCGGCTTCGCGCGTAGTAGAGCAAGAAATAAAACCCGGCAGTGCCGATAAAATTGTCGAGCAAGTACTGCGGGAAGTACAAGGAAAATAATATGAATAGTTCCCAACGCTTGGCCGCAAAACGCTACGCTTTGGCTTACGACGAAACAAGCCCTTCGTTGGCGCAAGCGCAAACCCGTGCGCAAGAGTTGTTTGCAGCTGCGCAAATTTTGGCGGGGGTTTCGGTGCCGATGCAAAGCCCGCGGATTTCGCCGGCGCATAAAAAACTGATTATCAACGAAACTTTGCGCGATTGGCCGCATGCCGCAGCGTTTATCAACGTTCTTATTGACGAAAAACGCTACAATTTGTTGCCGGAAATTTGTAAATGGGTGGACCAACTGTTAGATGACCGCCGGGGGATTTCCCGCGCGGTGGTGACGTCGGCCCAGGGGCTTAGCCAAGCCCAAGAGGAAGCCGCGCGCAAAGCGTTGTCAGCCCGATACGGCAAAACCGTGGAAGCCGTTTTTAAGACGGACCCCGCTTTGCTGGGCGGCTTGAAAATTACGTGCAACGGCGAGCTTATAGACGGCACTATCGCGCACCGCTTGGAAAAATTGAAGGAAGAAATTACAAAATAGGGTAATCACATGGCAATCAGACCCGAAGAAATAACCAATATCATTAAAGAAAAAATAGAGAAATTTGACTCTTCTATCGACGTGAGCGAAGTAGGTACCGTCATCCAAGTAGGTGACGGCATCGCCCGCGTGTACGGATTAAACAACGTAAAAGCCAGTGAGCTGGTAGATTTCGGCCACGGCGTAAAAGGTATGGCTCTGAACTTGGAATATGATAACGTGGGTTGCGTGCTAATGGGGCCTGACCATTTGGTGCAAGAAGGGGATGTGGTTAAACGCACCGGCGAAGTAATCAGCATCCCGGTCGGCGCGGGCATGATCGGGCGTGTGGTGGACCCGCTGGGGAACCCGTTAGACGGCAAGGGCGCTATTAAAACCGAGAAAACCATGCCGCTGGATATTGTGGCCCCGGGGATTATTGACCGCCAGCCGGTCAAACAGCCGCTGCAAACGGGGCTTAAAGCGATTGACGCTATGGTGCCGATCGGGAAGGGCCAGCGCGAACTTATCATCGGCGACCGCCAAACCGGGAAAACAGCCATTGCCATTGATACAATTATCAACCAAAAAAATATTCCCGCAGAGGAACGCTGTATTTGTATTTATGTAGCCGTTGGCCAAAAACAAAGTACCGTGGCCCAAGTGGTGAAAACTTTGTCGGATTTCGGGGCGATGGAATATACGATTGTCGTGTCGGCCACCGCGTCGGACCCGGCATCCCTGCTCTATATTGCGCCGTATGCCGGCTGCGCCATTGGCGAATATTTTATGTGGCAAGGCAAAGATGTGCTGATTGTGTATGATGATTTGTCCAAACACGCGCAGGCGTACCGTCAAATGTCTTTGTTGTTGCGCCGTCCGCCAGGGCGCGAGGCCTACCCCGGCGACGTGTTTTATTTGCATTCGCGCTTATTAGAGCGTGCGTGCAAGCTTTCTAAGGAAAATGGAGGTGGTTCTTTGACCGCGCTGCCCATTATTGAAACGCAAGCTAATGACGTGTCTGCCTACATTCCTACCAACGTAATTTCTATTACCGACGGGCAGATTTACTTGGAAAGCAGCTTGTTTTTAAGCGGGATTAAACCCGCTATTAACGTGGGGCTATCCGTAAGCCGTGTGGGGGGAAGTGCCCAGCGCAAAACCGTGCGTAAAATTGCCGGTACGCTGCGTATTGATTTGTCTCAATACCAGGAACTGGCGGGATTTGCGCAATTCGGTTCGGAATTGGATAAAGAATCCCAACGCCAAATTGCCCGCGGCAAACGCATGACGGAACTATTGAAACAAAACCAATATGCCCCGCTAAAAGTAGGCGAGGAAGTGCTGGTGTTGTACGCCGGTACGCATGGGTATTTGGATGAAATAGAAGTAACCGATGTATTGCGTTACGAAAAGGAATTGTTGGCGTATACCCGCGCTCAAAAGCAAGACGTGTTAGACGCGCTTAACAAAGCCACCGAACTGAGCGCAGAAGTAGAAGAAAAAATTACAGGCGTGTTAGACGCTTTTAAAACGGTTTTTAAACCGGCCTAGGAGAAATTATGGAAACTAAAAATAGAAAAAAGTATTTAGTAACCGGCGGGGCCGGGTTTATCGGCAGTAACATTGCCAAAACGCTGGAAGCCCAAGGACACGAAGTAACGGTGCTGGACGACTTCCGCAAGAACGGCCACTTTAAAAATTTGATTGGTTTTAAAGGCAACGTAATTACCGCGGATTTGTTTGAATGTATCCCGGCGCCGATGTATTTTGATGCTATTTTCCACGAAGCCGCCATTACCGATACGACTGTGATGGATCAAAAAGCGATGATGGAACAAAACGTGGAAGCATTTAAAAATTTGCTGGGCTTTGCCGCTGAAAACGGGATTAAAAAAATTGTGTATGCTTCCTCGGCCGCCACGTACGGCAACGGCCCGGTGCCCAATGTGGAAACACAACCCACGCACCCGGAAAATGTGTATGGGTTTTCCAAAGCGATTATGGATAATGTGGCCCGCCAATTTGTGGAAGAAAATAACGATACCACCGTTATAGGGTTGCGCTATTTTAACGTGTACGGACCCGGCGAATATTACAAAGGCAAAATGGCCAGCATGGTCTATCAGCTCTACTTGCAGATGAAAGAAGGCAAGCGCCCGCGCGTGTTTAAAATGGGCGAACAGGAACGCGATTTTGTGTACGTAAAAGACATTGTAAAAATCAATTTGTGCGCGCTTAACAACGGTAAAGAATCGGGCGTATATAATGCCGCTACCGGTGTGCCGCGTAATTTTAACGATATGATTGCGTGCCTTAACAAAGAAATGGGAACCCGTTTGGAACCCGACTATATTGACAACCCGTATAAGGAATTTTTCCAAGTGAAAACACAGGCGGATATTTCCAAATCCAAGGAAAAACTGGGCTATACGCCGGATTATACCTTGGAAACCGGGATTGCCGATTACGTAAAAATTTTAAAAGCAGAAAACAGATAATATGGAATCATTGCGCGACATCCGGCAAAATATCAAAGCCATTAAATCTACCCAGCAAATCATGCAAACCATGAAGATGATCTCCAACGCGCGTATCCGCAAAGCGCAAGAGGCCATGGCGTGTGCACGGCCCTTTGCGCAAAAAATGTTGGAGATGGTGGACGATTTAAAGCAAGATATTTTGGCAATGCCGCAACCCGAAGACGGAAGCGAAAGTTGGGCCGGGCGGATTTTTATGAACAAAACCGCTGACCCCAACAAAATCGGGCTGATTGTAATTACCGGCGACAAAGGGCTTACCGGGTCGTTCAACGCGGTCATTTTACGCAGCACGCTGGCCTTTTTGCGCGAGCATAAAGACAAAGAGATTTTTCTCTTTGCCATTGGGAAAAAAGGGCGCGATTTTTTAAACCGCCTCAAAATGCCCAACTTGCACTTGGTGTATGAGAGCGTGGGGGTGTTCCCAAAAATTTCTTACGCACACGCGGATTTGTTGGGTACATCCCTGCTTAAGACGTTTTTAGAAGAAAAATTAAGCTCGGTAACACTTATTTACAACGATTTTAAATCGCTTGCCAGCCAAACCTTGCGCGAACAGCAAATTTTGCCCTTTGATTTTGAACAAATCAAACGCGAGGAAGAAGAAAGCGATTTTGAATTTGAGCCGGGGATGTTGGAAATTTTTAAGATTTTAGTGCCGCGGCTTATTAAGGCCAATTTGTACCGGGTGTTGCTGGAATCCCAAGCGGCCAACCTGGCAGCTACCATGAACGCCATGGATGCCGCCAGCAAAAACGCGGGCGAATTGGTAACCGCCCTGGGCATTAAATTAAACAAAGTGCGCCAGGCCGGCATTACCAACGAGATTTTGGATATTGTCAACGGGGCGGAAGCTCTAAATAGTTAAAAGGAAAAATTATGCAAACGGGAAAAGTAATTCAAATTATTGGCGCAGCAGTGGATATTGAGTTTGAACAAGGCCACCTGCCGGCTATTGAAAATGCGATTGAAATTGAAATGGGCGAAGGCAAAACCATTGTGGCCGAAGTTGCCCAGCAAATGGGGGACGCCGTTGTGCGCTGCGTAGCCCTGGAAAGCACGGACGGGCTTGCCCGCGGTGCTAAAGCCGTAGATACGGGGGCCCCATTAACGGTGCCGGTAGGCGAAAAATGCTTGGGGCGCCTGCTTAACGTGCTGGGTAAACCGCAAGACCACAAAGGCAATATCCAGGCCGCTATGACCATGCCCATTCACCGTAAAGCCCCGTCTTTGGAAGACCAAAACCCCACGCCCGAAATTTTTGAAACCGGGATTAAAGTAATTGACCTCATTGCCCCGTATATGAAGGGGGGCAAAGTAGGGCTGTTTGGCGGTGCCGGCGTCGGCAAAACCGTTCTTATTATGGAGCTTATCAACAACGTGGCGCGCGAGCACCACGGCAGCTCTGTCTTTGGCGGCGTAGGCGAACGCAGCCGCGAAGGGAACGATTTGATGTTGGAGATGAGCGAGAGCAAACTTTCCGACGGTTCCACCGTTTTGGATAAAACCGTGCTTGTCTACGGGCAAATGAACGAACCGCCCGGTGCCCGCGCCAAAGTAGCGTTAACCGCACTTACCCAAGCAGAGTATTTCCGCGATGTAAAAGGGCAAGATGTGCTTTTGTTCTTAGACAACATTTTCCGCTTTGTACTGGCCAATAGCGAAGTGTCCGCTCTCTTGGGGCGTATGCCTTCGGCTGTGGGATATCAACCCACGCTTAATACGGAAATCGGCGCGCTCCAGGAGCGCATTACGTCCACTAAAAAAGGCGCTATTACGTCCATTCAGGCCGTGTATGTGCCCGCAGACGATTTGACCGACCCCGGCGTGGCGGCAACTTTCACGCACTTGGATTCCACCTCCGTGCTCGACCGCCAAATTGCCAGCTTGGGGATTTACCCGGCCGTGGACCCGTTGGCATCTACCTCGCGCATTTTGGACCCGCGCATTTTGGGTGATGAACACTACAACGTGGCCCAGCGTGTGCGCCAGGTACTGCAAAAATACAAAGATTTGCAAGATATTATTGCCATCTTGGGTATGGATGAACTTTCCGACGAGGACAAAAAGACCGTGGCCCGCGCGCGGCGTATCCAAAAGTTCCTCTCGCAGCCGTTCTCGGTGGCGGAACAGTTTACCGGGCACCCCGGCAAATATGTCAAACTGGCCGATACCATTAAGGCCTTCAAAGGAATTGTGGAAGGGGAGTATGACCATATCCCGGAATCTTGTTTCTACATGTGTGGCGGGATAGAGGATGTGCTGGCCGCCTATGAAAAAGTAAAGGATAAGGAATAATGTCCGATAAGAAATTAACGCTTAACCTCATCACCCCGGAAAAACAGCTCATCAAAGAGATGCCGGTTGATATGGTAATTTTGCCGGCCCTGCTGGGTGAGATGGGCATTCTGCCCGGGCATGTGAAAACCATTGTGCAGCTGGGGATGGGGTCTTTGCGTTATAAAGTAGACGGGAAGGAAGAAGAATTTGCCGCGCTGGGCGGTTTTGTGGAAGTGCTTAACGACGTGGTAAACGTATTTGCCGAAAGCGCCGCCCTGGCCGGCGAAATTGACGAAGAAAAGGAAAAACAACGCATCAAGGCGCTCAAAGAGTCACTTTCCAACAAAGACGCGGATATTGATTTCGAACTGGCAGAATTGGAAATCAAGCAAGCCATTGCGCGCATGAAAGTGAAAAAGAAACATCTGTAATCTTGCGCGGGCAAGCGTAGTTTGCTATAATATATACATCAATTTAGTTTATTTTTAGGCAAGAGTTAAACAAAATGGTAGCCAAAAATAGAAGTGTGTTAATCCTCGCGGCCGGTAAAGGCACGCGGATGAAATCCTCCCTCCCCAAACCGCTCCACGCGGTCTGCGGGTACCCGATTATAGCCCATATTTTAAAAGCTGCACAGGCCGTAAACCCGGCCGCGATCGGCATTGTAATTGGGCACGGGGCCGAGCAAGTAAAACAAACCGTTTTGGAAAATTTATCCACCTGGGGAATTACCGCCCCGGTGGAATTTTTTGTGCAAACCGAACTAGCCGGATCCGGCTCGGCCGTGAAAGCCGCGTTGCCCTTCTTGCAAAAACAGGAAAGCGTGCTCGTATTGGCTGGGGATACCCCGCTGCTTAAAGGCCAAACGCTTGCGCACATGTATCAAGATTTTGATACCGCCCGCGCCGGGGCCTTGGTTTTGGCTGTAAAGGTGCCCAATCCGGCCGGATATGGACGTATAGTGCGTGGTGCCAATAACGATTTTAAGGCCATTGTGGAAGATGCCGATGCCGATACGGAAACTAAAAAAATTGATGAAATCAACAGCGGCATGTATGTGTTTGACAGCCAAGCGTTGCAAGCGGCACTGGCTAAATTGACCCCGCAAGGCCCCAAACACGAGTACTATTTGACCGATACGCTGGCGCTGATGAAAGAGGCCGGGTTGCCGGCTGTTGTGTTTACCAGCCGCGATTTTGAACAAGCGCTAGGCGTCAACAGCCGCGTGCAACTAGCCCAGGCCGCACAAATTATGCGCGCGCGCATCAACCAAATGCACATGGATAACGGCGTAACGCTTATAAACCCGCAAGATACGTATATTGATGCGGGGGTGCAGATCGGCGCGGACACGGTTATTGCATCGGGCTGTTATTTGTTGGGTAATACACAAATCGGTTCTAATTGCACGCTGGAAAGCAGCGTGTATATCAACCATTCTATTATTCATAACGATGTAACGCTCAAATTAGGTACCTATATTGAAGAATCCGAAGTGTACGAAAACTGCCAGCTGGGGCCGTATGCGCACTTGCGCCCCAAATCAGTACTGAAAAAGGGCGCCAAAGTAGGTAATTTTTCGGAAATTAAAAAGGCCGTCATCGGGGAAGGGTCCAAGGTCAATCACCTGAGCTATATTGGGGATACGCAAATGGGCGCCGGGGTAAACGTGGGCGCAGGAACCATTACGTGTAATTATGACGGCAAAAACAAACACCAAACCGTGATTGAAGACCACGTGTTTATAGGGTCCAACGTCAATTTTGTAGCACCGGTAACGGTGCATGAGTATGCAAAAATCGGCGCGGGGTCTACCATTACCAAAGAGGTAGCCGCCCAGGGGCTAGCAATTGCCCGCTCGCGCCAGGTTGTTTTAGAAAACAAAGGTGTGAAAAAAGAACATGACTAAAAGCGTAAATGGTGATTTGCGTATCTTCTCCGGCAATGCCAACTTGCCCCTGGCTCAAAAAATTGCAGAACATTTAAATATGGAGCTGGGTAAACTGCACGTACAGCGTTTTGCCGACGGCGAAGTAGATGTGCAGGTGTTGGAATCGGTGCGTGCGCACGATTGCTATATCATTCAGCCCACCTGCCCGCCCGTTAATGAAAACTTAATGGAACTTTTAATTATGATTGACGCGTTTAAACGCGCCAGTGCGGGCAAAATTACAGCCGTAATCCCGTATTTTGGATACGCGCGTGCGGACCGGAAGTCTTCCCCGCGTGTGCCGATTACCGCCAAATTGGCTTCTAACTTGATTACGGAAGCCGGGGCCGACCGGATTATGGCTATTGATCTGCACGCCGGGCAAATCCAGGGGTTTTTTGATATCCCCGTGGACCATTTGCGCGCACGCAAAGTGTTTTTGGATTATTTCCAAAATTTCAAACGCGAAGATTTGGTAGTTATTTCCCCCGATGTGGGCGGGGTAGAACGCGCCCGCAAATTTGCCGCCCGTATGGATGCCGGGTTGGTGATTATCGATAAACGCCGCCCCAAACCCAACGAGGCCGTGGTGTATAACGTAATCGGGGATGTGAAAGATAAAGTATGTATCATTTTTGATGATATTGTGGATACAGCCGGAACGCTGACCACCGTAGCCAATAAAATCAAAGAACAAGGCGCGCGCGAAGTTTATGCCGCGTGTGCCCATGGGCTCCTGTCGCGCAATGCCGTGGAACGGATTAACGAAAGCTCTATTAAAAAGCTGGTGATTACCGATTCCTTGCCGATCCGCGATTTGGGACCCAAAGTGGAAACGCTGTCTGTAGCACATATTTTGGCAGACGCAATCCAACGCAACCACGATGGGCAATCCATCAGTGGGATGTTTAACTAATTTAAAATACTTGGAGGAAAGTAAAGATGGAAAAAGTAACAATTAACGCTCAAACCCGCGAAGGTATTGGCGTAAAAGGCGCTCTGTCTAAGATCAGAGCGGAAAAGAATGTACCGGCCGTTGTATACGGCGGTCATAAAGAACCTGTTAGCGTAACCGTAAGCGTAAAGGATTTGGAAAAAATCATTAAAGCCGGTAAAAATACGTTAGTAGAAGTAACTTTAAACGGGAAGGCCGAACTGGCCCTGGTAAAAGAAGTACAATACCACGCCGTAACCGATAAACCCATCCATGCTGATTTTCAACGCGTAAGCATGAAAGACAAAATGGACGTGGTGGTACCGATCCGCTTGGAAGGAACCTCGGCCGATATTGCCCAATACGGTGCTATTGTGGAACACATTATGCGCGAAATTGAAGTACGCGCCTTGGTAAGTGCCATCCCGCACGAAATTGTGGTAGATATCACCCCCATGACCATCAACAAAGGGATTGTGGCGGGCGATATTAAACTGCCCGAAGGTGTGGAACTCAAAACTGACAAAGAGGCCCCCGTGGTGCACTTGGCTATCCCGAAAGATGAAGAAACCCCGGCTCCTGCCGCCGCTGCGGATGCCGCTGCTGCTCAGCCGGAAAGCTCGTCCACCAAAGGTAAGAAAGACGAAGAAGGCAACCTTACCAAAGGGACTGAAGCTGCCGCTAAGAAATAGTTTATGCAATACCTCCTGGCTGGCCTGGGAAACCCCGGCCCTGAGTACGAGCGCACGCGGCACAATGCCGGTTTTCGGATTGTGGACGCCGCCGCCCGTAAATGGGGAGCCGATTGGAAACCCTGGCAAAAGCTGGGAGTGTATAGCAAAGTATCCGTGGCGGGGCACGAGGTGTTTTTGTTAAAACCCCACACGTATATGAATTTATCGGGTCAGGCCGTTAGCGGCCTGGCCCGGTTTTATAAAATTACGCCGCAGCGCGTGATTGTATGTTTTGATGATGTGTCCCTGGATGTGGGCAAGCTGCGTTTGCGCGGCAGTGGTTCGGCCGGCGGCCAAAAAGGGATGAAACATATTATTGAGCAATTGGGAACGGACCAAATTGCCCGCTTGCGCCTGGGCATTGGCCCTAAGCCCGAGAAATTTGAGCTAGTCAATTTTGTGTTGGGGAAATTTTCCCAAGATGAAGAAAAGTTGTTAGAACCCACCTTAGAGCGTGCAGTCTGCGCGCTGGAATGTTACTTCAAAGACGGCCTGGAACGGGCCATGAATCAGTTTAATTAACCACGTTTCTTGTTTGCCGCACACTTCCGTCACCCCGCAGATCTGTAGTGCGGGATATAAGTGTGCGCCCGCCCCTATATCCCGCATAGAAACATTGCGGGATGACGAGGGGCAATATTTCCTTATTTTTTTTCAAAGGCCATGCAACAATTGCCTAGCATACATTTAGAGCAGTTGCATAAACTTTGTGCCACGCGTAAACCAGCCAAGAGCTTGCGGGCAAAATCCGTTAAAGTCGGGTCGCGCGCGCCCAAGACCAAGAGGACATCCCCCGGCTTTGCGGCGGCTGCCATTTGGGCTAAAATGCGTTCGCGGCAAGCCTCGTAAGATACGTTTACCCCGCGTTTTTTAAGCCCCTCGTACACGGTTTTGCAGGTAATCCCTTCGGGGATCGTGCCGCCGGGATAATACACTTCGGTCAGCCACAGGTGATCCTCCGGCCCGATACTCTTGGCAAAACTGTCTACAAATTCTTGCGTTAAAAGTTTAATGGACGTAAACGCGTGCGGCTGATAAAACGCCAAGACGCGTTTGCCGCGCAAGTGCGCGGCGGCAATGGTAGCGGCCAGTTTGTGCGGATTGTGGGCAAAATCGTCCACTACTTCAATTTTGTTGTAAGAACCGATTGAAGCAAAGCGCCGGGCAATGCCGGTAAATTTACTTAAGGCCTGGGCGCAGGTTTGCAAATCTACCCCCATGTGAAGTGCGGCGGCCACGGCGGCGGTAGCGTTGGCTACGTTGTGCACACCGGGGATTTGCAGACGGAAGGATTGGCCCTGGATAGTAAAGTCCGAGCCGAAGGCATCTACTTTGATGTCAGTGGGGTGGACGTCGCCCAAAGATAAACCAAAGGATTTATCCCCGCCCAACGCACGCAAATTTTCTTCTTCCGCGTTGATAATGGCGGTTTTGCAATGCGAGATAAATTGCTTAAAATAGCTCTGCAAAATGTTGATTTCTTTGTGGTCTTTTTGCAAGTTGAGGCACAAGCCCAAGTGGGGCTGGTATTTGACGATAGAGCCGTCGCTCTCGTCGGCCTCGATGACCAAAATGTCGCTATTGCCTTTGTAGACGTTGCCAAACACGCCTTGCTCTTTTTGCAGCGATAAAATGGCCGCACCCGTAATAACCGACGGCGACAACCCGGCAAAAGATAAAATATCGTAGACCATGGCAGTGGTGGTGCTTTTGCCGCTGGTGCCCGAGACGGCAATCGTGCGGTGCCGGGCCACGTGTTGGGCTAAGAGTTCGCTGCGGTGCATCGTCGGGATACCCAGCTGTTTGGCTTTTAAAAGCTCGGGGTTGTTTTCTTCAATGGCCGAGGAAAGAATGACCAGTTCGGTCTTGTCGTCAATGCCGCTACCGTCTTGCGGGAAAAGCTTGATATCTAATTTTTTGAGATAATCCCACAAGGCCATATCCGTATAGCCCTTGCTGATCAGACGGTCCGAGCCGGTGACCTCGTCGTTGCTCATGGCGTGGAGTTGGGCGAGGGCACTCATCCCTACGCCGCCGATACCTACAAAGTGAATTTTCATTTTTTCTTTTCCTTTAATTTAAAATTTGCAAAATCTTTCATCGTATAAAACCCGCCGGGGCGTTTTACAAGCCAGGCGGCAATATCCAGCACAGAGGCCGCAAACAGATCCCGGTTTGTGGCTTTGTGCGTAAGAGTAATTTCATCCAAAGGGGAAGTAAGCCGGGCGCTATGTGTGCCCACCGTTTCGCCAATGCGCTCGTACGTTACTTGCTCGGCGGGTAGCCCCATTTCCGCCGCGATGCGTTTAGCGGTGCCGCTGGGGGCATCCTTTTTGTGTACGTGGTGAATTTCGTGCAGGGCTTTTTCGTACCCTTTGTACATCTTGCACGCTTGTTTGATAAGCTCGGTGAAAAAATATACGCTCAAACTAACATTGGGCGCAAAGAAAACGGGAATTTTCTCTTCGGATTGAAGCTTAAACAAAAACGGTTCAGGCAAATTGGTGGTGCCGGTTAAAAACGGTTTTTTGTGCTTTTTGGCCAGCAAAAAAGCTTCTTGCGCACCCTGCGGAGTGGAAAAATCAACCACCATGTCAAAGGGGTCTTTGACGCCTGCCTGGCCGGCTTGGCGCGTGGCAGAAACCACTAAATTTTTTTGCGGGTTTTGTGCAATCAGCCGCGCAATGGCTTGGCCCATTTTTCCGCGGGCACCGTTTAACAAAATACGCACGGGTTTTTGTTGTTTCATTTGAAAAATCGCTCCAATAATAATTCTACAATTTGCCGGGCGTTCATCGCAGCCCCTTTTAGCAAATTATCAAACGTAACAAAATAGTGAATGATTTTGGGGTCTTCCACGTCTTGGCGCAGACGGCAAATAAAAGTGTCTTCCTTCCCGCTGACTTCTTTGGGTGTGATGACGCGTTCGCTATAAACCAAATTGGGGAAGGCGTTCCAGAGTTTTTTTACTTGGTCCAAATCAAAATTTTCTTGCGCTTTAATCGTAACGCCTAACGAGTGAGAATTTTCCACCCCTACGCGCACGGTGTGGCAGTAGACCTTGATGTGCGGCCAGTTCATAATTTTGCGCGTTTCGTACAGGCCTTTAAGTTCTTCGGACGTGTGACCGTTGGGCTGAATGGAACCGATGAGCGGCACGCAATTTTTTTCGTACAAACTGCCGGGGGTGTGAAAGTCGTCCAGCAGTTTTTTACCGCCCCCGCTAATGGCTTGATACGAGCAGAAAAAGGCCTCGGTAATATGATAAAAAGGAGCCAGCGGCGCCAAGCTCATCACCAAGCCGGTTGTGGTGCAATTGGGGCTGGCAATGAGTTGCGTGCTTTGCGTGATTGCTTGCGGATTGATTTCCGGGATGACCAGCGGTACGCCCTGTGTCATGCGGAACTGCGAGGACATATCCACCATAAATTTGACCCGGTTTTTTAACGCGGGAACCAGCTGCGCACTGACGGGATTATCCGTGCAGAGAACGGCAATGTCCAGGGCCGGTATCTCGTCGTTGCGGCCGAAGGTTTTGAGTGTAAACGGGGTTTTGATTTTTTGCAGTTGGGCGAGCACTTTTTGCCCGACCATTCCGTTAATACCAATGATGCCAACCGTAGTCATATTAAATTAAAAATTCCTTGGGGGTTTGTTTAAGTAAAGCGTCAATTTGCGCTTTGTGCTCGGCTGAAATTTCGCCCAGCGGCGCGCGAACCGTCTGCGAACCAAACCCTAATTTTTCCAATATATATTTAATGCACGTAGGGTTAGTTTCCAAATAGCACGCTTTGATGAGCGGATATGCTTGCGCAAAAACAGCAAACGATTCTTGCGCCTTACCCGCTTTAAATAAGTTGTAAATTTTTACAAACGCCGGGGCCAACACACTGGCCGCGGCGCTGATAATCCCCGCGCCGTTAAGGGCTAAAAATTGCGGGAACAGATCGTCGTTACCGCACAGATAGCTGATGCGCTTGGCGTGAGAGACGGCAACGTCTGTAACATGCGCCATATCGTAATCGGATTCCTTTACGGCAATAAGTTGCGGGATTTTTTCAAGTAAAGTGTTCAGCACAGGCAGGGGCACTTTAAGCCCGGTGCGCCCCGGGATGTGATACAGCGCCAGGGGGATCCCCTCTTTGGCGCACGCCTGATAGTGCGCCAGCAGCCCCGACGGGTTGGGCTTGTTGTAATACGGGGTTACCACCAAAACGGCATCGGGTTGATACGCGGCGGCCTGGCGGATATTTTCCAACGTGGAGGGTGTGTTATTCGTCCCCGCGCCGATAATAAGTTGTACGTTGTGTTTTTTAATTAAGGGGACACAAAAATCTAAAATAGTTTTTTTGTCGGCCGCAGAAAGGGTGGGTGTTTCGGCCGTGGTGCCCAATAAAACAATGCCGTGCACGTTGGCTTTAAGTTGGGCTTGCAGCAATTTACATAAATTTTCTTTATCGAGCGTGCCGTCCGTTAGAAACGGGGTGGGCAGCGCTGTAAAAACACCTTGTAACATAATACCTCCCGCGCAGACTTCTTGTTCATATTGTACAATTTAATTGGTATAATGAAGTAACTTATTTTTAAAGGAAAAATTATGCCAGAAAATAATGAACCTATAGTGATGCAAGAAAATTCCCAACATCCCATAACAATGGATACGACGAACGTTCCGCCCGCTAGCGCAAAAGGGCGCGGTTTTTGGGCCAGCGGGGTGCTGCTAGTGTTGTTTTTGATATCGGCCGTGTGCGGGGTTTATTTGTCTCTTAAACCGGGGATGCGCTGCGCAAATGCACCCGAAAAACAAAAAATGCCGGCTGTTTTTACTTCAAGCCGCGGGGATAAAGAAGGCAACGCCAGCATAGCATGGATTAAAGTGCGCGGCGTGATTTCCACGGATAATTCGTCCTCGCCGTTTTCCCGCCCGCAAGGGGCCGGAGCGATTGCCAAAAAGATCCGCGATGCCGGCGAAAACGAAGATGTGAAAGCCATTGTGCTGGATATTAACTCCCCCGGTGGAACAGTGGCCACGGTGCAAAATATCTATAGCGAAATTTTAAAAGCCAAAAAGAACGGTAAAAAAGTGGTGGCGTTGTTCCGCGATGTAGCGGCCAGCGGCGGCTTTTATATTGCCATGGCGGCGGATAAAATTGTGGCCGAACCGGGTACAATTACGGGGTCGGTGGGCGTGATTATGCAAACCAGCAACGTGGAAGGGCTATTTGAAAAAATTGGTGTGAAAATGGAGCCGATTACGTCGGGCAAATACAAAGATATGGGTTCTTCCTTCCGCCCGATGACAGATGCCGAAAAAGCCCTCTTGCAGGATATGGTGGACGATACGTACACGCAATTTTTTGCCGCGGTAAAAGCCGGGCGCCCCAACGTGAGCGAAGCAAATTTGATGGAATATACCGACGGGCGTGTATTTACCGGCCAACGGGCGTATAACTTGGGATTTGTGGATAAATTAGGCGGCGAAGAAGAAGCCCTGCAGCTGGCCGGCGAACTGGCCGGCGTGAAAGACCCGAAGGTTATTTCGTCCGGCGCGGATAGTTTGCGCGATTTTATTTTCTCGTTTGGGTCGTCCATGGAAGGCAGATCGCTTGCCAAACAGTTGGAATCTTTAGCCACGCCCAGCGTGTCGTACCTGTGGATTAAATGAGGCCGTTATGGAACTGCTAAGAACCTATTTTAAATATATGGAAGACCCCGTTGAAGGTATGCATATGCTGATGGCGCGCCGTTCCTTCCGCCAAGCGTGTTTAGGATATTTGACGGCGGCGCTTAGCTGGGTGCTGTTTTTTAATATCGGGGATGATCTATCCGTTTACGCATTTGTGTTTAAATGGATATTGGTGTTTGCGGCGGAACTTACCGCCGGGTATTTTATTGCGGCACTATGCGGGCTGTTTTTGGATTTGCGCCGCGTAAAAGTATCTTCGGCCCAGTTGTTTGTGATGTTGGGCAGCTCGGGCTTCATCAAAACTATTTTGATTGCCCTAGCGCTGATTTCCGCCGTGTTCACGCAGGCCCATTTGGGGCGTTTGTTCCCCTTGGCGTTGCTGGTTGTATTTGGCTTGCAGCTAGGGTATTTGGTGCGGGCACTGGAACGCACCTGGAACGTGGGCGTGGCCGAGGCACTGGGCGGTTGGCTGTTTGGCTTTGTGCCCGTGTGTGTGTTGTTTAGTTTGCTGGGGATCTTCTTTATTTGGGGGTTAGTGCTGCTGTTTTAACAATATATTGAAAAACACAAGGGCCCGAGAAGGGCCCTTTTTGTTTTATAAAAAAAAGGTGCGGGTGGAGATCGGCCACAAGTCGCCTTACTGACGTGCGGCGCTCGCGGTATGCTGCGAGGGGTTTTTTCAAAGGAAAACGCTTTAATTCGCGAAGTGAACTTGCGAAGTATACTGTGCGAAGCGGCGCGGTAGCGCCGAGGTATTCGAGCAAGTGAACGACAAAGAAGAAAAGAGTTTTACGAAGAAAAAGAAAGGTGCGGGTGGGAATCGAACCCACGAATAAGAGTTTTGCAGACTCTCGCCTTACCACTTGGCCACCGCACCGTCAAAACAACTCAGGTTATATATTCATTATACCAAAAACGAAGAATAGGCGCAAATAAAGCGGTGGAGATCCTGAGCAAAAACACCTCAGGATGACGGTCCTTTGTAGGATGACAACGATAAAGCGGTGGAGATCCCCGATTACAACCCTTGGGGATGACGCTTAGTTTGATAACGACACGCGTGGAAGATCCTGAATCAAGTTCAGGATGACCTGATAGAAAAATGCCGGATGACGTCTTTTTTGGATAAGGGGACAAAAAAGGACCCCGATGCCCATACCACCGGGGGTCCAAAAAGGAGGGAGGCCGATGTCTCCTACAAGAGACGTACCCTTAAACCGGGTCTGTGTGGCTCTCCCATACCTATAGTATAATGGTTTTTTGCAAATTGTCAAGGCCCAATTTTAAAATATTTTTCTGGGTCCTGTTGCAACGTTTTGCACAATTTGTTATAATAAAAATATAGGTGACCCCTGCGGGGGTCGTTTTTATCGGTACTTACGCCCTAAAAAGTTTTTGATTTGACTCAAATTTTGGTATAATATTAGAGTAGTTTCTGCGGGCGTGGTTCAATGGTAGAACACTAGCCTTCCAAGCTTGTGACGAGGGTTCGATTCCCTTCGCCCGCTTATTTTGTGTGCTGGGGTAGCTCAGTAGGTAGAGCATTTCCATGGTAAGGAAAAGGTCGTGGGTTCGATTCCCACTCCCAGCTTAAGATTTGTAGTACCGCAGTATGTTGTAATGCTGGGGTAGCTCAGTAGGTAGAGCATCTCCATGGTAAGGAGAAGGTCGTGGGTTCGATTCCCACTCCCAGCTTATTTAAAAAATAAGTAAATTAAGGAGAATTAAACAAATGGCAAAAGAGAAATTTTCTCGCAGTAAACCGCACGTGAACGTCGGTACCATTGGTCACGTAGACCACGGTAAGACCACGCTCACCACCGCTATTACCAAAGTACTAGCCAAAGAAGGGAAAGCCAAAGCCATGGCTTATACCGATATTGCTAAAGGTGGTGTAGTTCGCGATGCTTCCAAAATCGTAACGGTAGCCGTATCCCACGTGGAATACGAATCCGATAAACGCCACTATGCGCACATCGACTGCCCCGGCCACGCTGATTATATTAAAAACATGATCACCGGTGCCGCCCAAATGGACGGTGCTATCTTGGTAGTATCCGCCGAAGACGGCCCGATGCCGCAAACCCGCGAACACGTACTACTCGCCAAACAGGTAAACGTACCGAAATTGGTCGTATTCTTGAACAAAGCCGATTTAGTAGACGATAAAGATATGTTGGACCTCGTGGAAGAAGACGTCCGCGAACTTTTGGGCAAATATGACTTTGACCGTGACAACACCCCGATCATCCGCGGTTCCGCTTTGAAAGCTATCGAAGGCGACCAAAGCGAACTGGGCGAACCCAGCATTCACCGCTTGATTGACGCTTTGGATTCCTGGATCCCTGAACCCAAACGCGAAACCGATAAACCGTTCCTCATGGCTGTGGAAGACGTATTCTCCATCACCGGCCGCGGTACGGTAGCCACCGGTCGTATTGAACGCGGTAAGGTGCACGTAGGCGATAACTTGGAAATCATTGGTTTCCGCGATACGTTAAACACGGTTGCCACCGGTATCGAAATGTTCCGCAAACTCTTGGACGAAGGTATTGCCGGCGATAACGTAGGTATTTTGCTGCGCGGTATCGACAAGAACCAAGTGGAACGCGGCCAAGTATTAGCCGCCCCCAAAACGGTAACCCCGCACAAACACTTCAAAGGCCAAGTTTACATCTTGAAGAAAGAAGAAGGCGGCCGCCATACGCCGCTGGCCAAAGGGTATAAACCGCAGTTTTACCTCCGCACCACGGACGTAACCGGTGAATTGTCTTTCGAACAAGACATGATTATGCCTGGCGATAACGCCGAAATTGAAGTAAAACTTATTACCCCGGTAGCTATGGAAGAAGGGTTACGCTTCGCTATCCGCGAAGGCGGCCACACCGTAGGCGCTGGTGTAGTAACCAAAATTATTGAGTAATTGTAGCAAACAAGTTTAGTTCTCCATCGCCGGGGCGGGCAACTGCCCCGGCGGGTGTGAACCAGTTTCTGCAATTTAAGGAACGTTTAAGATGGCAACGGAAAGAATGACAATCGCGCTGATTTGCACGCAGTGCAAAAATAAAAACTATTATAAAGTGCGCGGTAAAAAGAAAGAGTACAAATTAGAACTCAACAAATTCTGCAAAGCCTGCGGAAAACAAACGGTGCACAAAGAAGGCAAAGCCTCGTAAAATTTTGTGGGAGCGTCGGTTAACTGGTAAACCACCGGTCTCCAAAACCGGGACTGAAGGTTCGAGTCCTTCCGCTCCTGCCAGGTTTTATACTAAGGAAAACCACCTATGAATAAAGCAATCCAATTTGTAAAGGATTCTGTTAGCGAACTGAAAAAATCTACCTGGCTTTCCAGGCAAGAAGTCATCCAATCCACCATTTTGGTGGGCATTGTTGTGGTGTTGGTATCGGCAAGTCGGAGGCCAAGCGGTCTTAG
>JAZNWD010000009.1:0-1678 GCA_045593185.1 Elusimicrobiaceae bacterium
GTATATGATCTGCGTACAGGTACGCTCCTTACGGCGGATGCGCTGCAATTGATGGGCGTTGCCCGCTTTGGCTGCTCGCTGGCGGCGCCGGAGGATTATGTGCAGACGATTGAAAAGATTCGTCGTCTCGCGCCGGACAGAATACTGCCTGCGCACGCTTATGTGCCCTACGGCGATCGGGCGGAGGGCACGGCGGAGATCACGCGGTATTTGGACGGATGCCTTGACGTGCTTGCGGAAATCAAGGCGTTTGTCGCGGAGCATCAGCGTTGGGCGGCAGAGGAAATCACGGAAGCTTTCCGCGCGCAGCATCCGCATTGGCCGCTGCTTCCCAAAACAACGGTCAAGCATTTGCTGAAGTGAAAATAAAAAATCCCCGGCCTGGGAAGAGCACTCTTAAGGATGGATTTATCCCACAACGAAAAAAGACGAGCATCCGGCGTTTTTTACTGGATGCTCGTTTGCTTATGTGGCCAAACAAACGCAATGCACTGGTACAGTGCGTATAATTGCGCCCTCCCCTAATGGCGGGAGAATGAGTTTTTCATCTGCTCGGCAAATTGGAATTTGTCTTATTGTCAAATCAATTTGAATTTAAAGGTCTATGTACATAATTGTTGATGAAGTATGGAAACCCACTCTTTCATACAAAGGAATTGCTTTCATATCTGCGGAATTGAGTATTGTTTTAATTCCAGATTTTTTGCCTTCTTCAATAAGGTATGTAAGCAGTTTTTCCATATACCCTTTGCCTCGGTATTCAGGCATTGTGTAAACAGCACATAGCTTTGCCACTTTGCCGTAAAGATTTATTTCATCAGGTATTTCTTCATAGCCGCATAACATAGCCATCGAAACAATCGTCCCATCAATTTCTGCCAATGAGCAGATGCAACTATTGTCGTTAATATGTTTTTCGAGGTAGTTCTGAATAGCACCAGACAATTCCTGCGGCAGATTTTCCTCATAATCCTGAAGCATCTTCAGGCGGAGTTTTACGATTATCTCAATATCATTTTTCGTTGCTAACCTTATTACCATAAAAACCTCTAAATTTATATTTTGCTTAATATGTTCTATTAAATATTCCCAATTAACATCCTCTGACAGTTAGATAAATTCAAATTTATCCAACCGTTATTTATCCCTTATTCTTTAACTGCCAATGCAATATACACAGCATATCCCCCTGCAATGGCTGCAAGCAAAATGCCGGTGAGTATTTCTCTTTGCACTGTCATCGCTGCCTCATTGGCAAATGCACTTAATCCGTTAAAAATTCCGTGTGTCAAAATACAGGGCACCAGGCTTTTGCTTTTGTAATAAATCATTACAAATGCAAAACCAACAGCCGTGGCATACATCACCTGTAAAAGATTTGGCAGCAATTGTGCCCCCGAACCGTTTACAAGGTTTACAATGTGACCTGCCCCAAATGTAACACTTGAAACAACTATGGCGGATTGCACGCCATCCTTTGCCATTGCATTGAACAAAAAACCGCGGAATATCATTTCTTCCAGAAAGCCCACACAAAACATGGACAGTATATGCAATAGTGTTTCCAGCGCTGATTGATTAAATGCAACACCGTACCACAGATTGGCTGTTATAAGGATAATCAGCGGAAAATAAAACAGCATCTTTGCACCGGGTATCTAAGTCGGAGGCCAAGCGG
>JAZNWD010000010.1:0-1682 GCA_045593185.1 Elusimicrobiaceae bacterium
CCTGCTCGCCTGCGCTCCGCGCCGCTCCGCTCGCCCCGTTGGGGCGGCTTCCGCGCCCGCTCCGCGCTTCGCCGCCGCGCCCCCCGAACTCGCACCCCGACCACCGCCGTTCGGGGTTTACGCGCATTTTCGCGGCGGCTCTTTTCCCTTTTAGCTTCTGCTTCGGTTCACGGTCGGCGCGCCGCCCGTGAACTTGCGCGGAAACAAAACGGAAATTTTGTATAATTCGGGGAACGCCTAAAGCATTTATAGGCTTTGGTGGCTTTCGGCATTCCCCGAATTACTAGCCTTTCGTCTCGGTGCGCTTCGCCGCCGTTACCGCTTGCGCCCCTCGCCTTCGGTACAAAATTAACGTTTTGTATCGGCGCAAGTACCCTACAAAGTGCCCCAGAATGGTTGCGTCTCCCGAAGTAACTTGATGTTGAAAAATAAACGCGCTTCCTGCTTCCTTTCCTGTCTGAAATTAGCCGAAAAGCGTTGACAAATCCGCGTTTTTTTGCTATAATCTTAGTGTCTGATAAGAAAATAGCCGTCATTCGGCTAATCCTTTTATAACATAAAAACCCGCCTGTGTCAAGGCGGTTTTCTTGTTTTATAATGACGGAATAAAAGGAAACGGATAGACGGATGGAAAATATGGGCGCAAACGTCCACATTTTCCACCGTCCCTACTACTGCTACTGCTACCATTTTTTATAATTTTTCTTATAAAAAACGGCGAATTTTGAGGCGCAAATCACCATTTAAGGCGATTTCGTTACCGTCTGCGGTAGAATAATCGGCGTAAGCATAACGATAGATAGGTTCGGCAAGCCTGCCGCCGTGGAGATAGTAACGCCCACCGATTTTTCCGTACTCGGCTTTCAACATATAATCGACAACGTGTCGCGCAACGTGTTGCCAATCTTCGTCACGCTTGCCGATGCGGACAGCCGTGGTAAAACCTTGTTTCCAAGATGTGACATTATAGATCACCTTACGCCCCCTGCGATACCCGGAGTTTACAAGGGTCAAAGCATCCTCGTTGACTACGCCGTGGAAGTGGATGCGGCGCATATCGTCATCATATTCGGGTGTAAGGATGTATTTCAGCCCCTTGCGCCGAACTTGATTATCAAGCCATACGCCAAGACGCCGCACCGTTTCCGCGTAGCCTACAGCCCCAAAATTGACCGTCACAGTCACAAACATATTAAGGTCGGTATTGCTACACAGCAAATCAAACGCTCTACGCCTTGCGCGTGAAAAGCCGCGTTCAGCGTAATCGATACTCCCGATGCCCCCGTTAATAAACATCGAACAAGTGTTCTTTTCCTCGTCCTCTAGTTCCTTGCGCTCTCTTGGCGTCATACGTTCACCCCACATACCGAAGTTATAAGTTAATATCTCTGCGAGAAATTCTCTACCGCTGGGAAGCGGGTAAAATTTGAGTCTTTGATTATGCAAAAATGACGGAATAATGCGTTTATTAGGTTATCAAGTAACTTTACGCTTAGGAGCTCGCGCCGCTTCGCACGCCCCCGATGGGGGCGGCTTTCGCGCCTGCTCGCCTGCGCTCCGCGCCGCTCCGCTCGCCCCGTTGGGGCGGCTTCCGCGCCCGCTCCGCGCTTCGCCGCCGCGCCCCCCGAACTCGCACCCCGACCACCGCCGTTCGGGGTTTACGCGCATTTTCGCGGCGGCTC
>JAZNWD010000011.1:0-10263 GCA_045593185.1 Elusimicrobiaceae bacterium
TACATCAATAAAATGGACCGCATCGGGGCCGATTTCATCCGCTCCGCCAACTCGATTAAAGAGAAACTGGGCGGTAACGCCTGCCCGATCCAATTGCCGATCGGCGCCGAAGATAAATTTGTCGGCGTAATAGACCTCGTAAAAATGAAAGGCATTGTGTGGGACGGCGACCATAACGGCGCTACTTTTAACGAAGTAGATATCCCGGCTGAATCCGTGGAACTGGCCAACCAATACCGCAATGAAATGTTGGAAAAATTGGCGGATTTTGACGAAGGTATCATGGAGCGCTACTTAAACGGCGATACCAACTTTACGGTAGAAGAAATTAAAAAAGCTATCCGCAAAGGTACACTTACGGGTAAATTCTTCCCGGTGATTTGTGGTTCTTCTTACAAGAACAAAGGCGTGCAGCCCCTGTTGGACTGCGTGAACGACTATCTACCCTCTCCTGTAGATGTGCCGCCTGTGAAAGGAACCAACCCCAATACCGGCGAAGAAATTTTCCGCAAACCGTCCAACAGCGAACCGTTCTGCGGACTCATCTTTAAAGTACAAACCGACCCCTTTGTAGGGAAACTGAGCTTCTTCCGCATTTATTCCGGTGTGATTAAAGCCGGGGATGCGGTTTACTTTCCGGGTAAAAACGCCACGGAACGCTTTGGCCGTATGATGCGTATGATGGCCGATAAGCGCGAAGAAGTAAAAGAGCTTTCCGCCGGGGAAATTGCTGCTACGGTAGCTATTAAAAACTCCCGCGTGGGGCAAACCATTTGCTCGCCCGATCATCCGATCGTGCTGGAAAGCATTACCTTCCCCGAACCGGTAATCTCGATTGCCGTAGAACCTAAATCCAAAGCCGACGAAGAAAAAATGTCCAACGCCTTGGCGCGCTTGGCGGAAGAAGACCAAACCTTCCGCGTGCGCACCGATGAAGAAACCGGCCAGACCGTTATTTCGGGTATGGGCGAACTTCACTTGGATATTATTGTCGACCGCATGAAACGCGAATTTAACGTCCAAGCCAACGTAGGCGCCCCGCAGGTAGCCTACCGCGAAACCATTACCAAGACCGTTGAACAAGAAACCAAGTTCGTACGCCAATCCGGTGGACGCGGTCAATATGGTCACGTGTTCTTGCGCCTTGAACCGCAGGAAAAAGGCAAGGGCTTTGAGTTTGTCAACGAAATTACGCAGGGCCGTATTCCTAAAGAATATATCCCGGCTATTGAAAAAGGCTGCCGCGAAGCACTTGATTCCGGCGCTATGGCAGGGTACCCCTTGGTGGACTTGAAAGTGGCTGTATTTGACGGTTCATTCCACGAAGTAGACTCTTCCGAAATGGCCTTTAAAATTGCCGCTTCTATGGCCTTGAAAGACGGTGCCAAAAAAGCAAACCCGGTTATCTTGGAGCCGATTATGAAAGTAGAAGTAGTTGCTCCGGAAGCCAACCTCGGCGATATTATTGGGGACTTGAGCTCCCGCCGCGGCCAAATTGGCGAAATGGGTGTGCGCGGAAATGTACGCTATGTACGTGCCGAAGTACCGTTGGCTGAAATGTTCGGGTATGCCACCAACGTGCGCTCCTTGTCTCAAGGACGTGCTTCGTTTACGATGGAACCGAGCCACTACGCAGAAGTGCCTGCTAACGTTGCAAAAGCAATTGTAGAAAAGCGCACGGCTGCTAAAGTAGCCGCGTAAGACAAGTAGTTTCAAAGCTGTAAAAATTGGGCCCCCGGGAACGGGGGCCCTTCTTTGTTTTAAGATATGCTTGAAGAATATTTATATAATTTCATTAACGGACCTAGCCAATTTTTGTCCGTAAGTGTCGGTCGACTTTCCAACACAGTACGCCTTGCCTGCATAGCTTGGATACTCTGAGTATTGATCATAATAAAAAACGCAGTAGGTAATATAATGAGCTGTACAATTGTAAGAATTGTTATACCCGGGGCAGAAATATACCTTTAGCATGCCTTTTGCTTTTCCGTTTTGGCTGACGTTGTCTAGAAAAAATCCATCCGGGCAGGACCACTGGTTGTTGGTGGAGTTGGGATTGATACTGGTGCAGTTGCCCATGTAATCTATGTCCAATGCTTCCAAACTTGAGGGATATTCCAGATGCTCGAGGTAATAAATTTCTTGCGCGCGCCGGATGCCTTCGCCAAGCGAAATATAGTTCATTAAACGGGTTTTGTCAACGGCAAACCGATATTGCGGCAACGCCACGGCCGCCAAAATGCCAATAATTAAAACGACGACCAGCAGCTCAATCAGCGTAAACCCGCTGGACATGAAGCAGGATAATCCCTGAACTGGTTTCAGGGTCTTCCACGCCTGTTGTGGCTGTTGCCGTTCATCAACGGCATACGTTGAAGATCCCGAAATAAATTCGGGAATGATCCCTTGTTTAATAACTGCATTGTTCTTATTCCCTTCCTTCATTTTTTCTCCTTTGTCTGTTTTTGAAGCCAACAAAAACGGCTGACTAACGTTGAGACCTACCAGGGACCTTAAACAGCCGTAGCCCGCACAAAGCGAACATTTGGCATCACATGTACAAGGGATCAGCTTGTGCATGCAACGCCTTAACAGGTCATTTTCGGTTTGGTAGGTCTTTTGCAAGTCCTCCTGCATTGCAGGAACCAAAAACAGTATCAAATTGTATTTACTACCTAAAGAGTATAGCAAATTTGTGTAGAAAGTGTTCAACAAAAACCCCCGCTTTGCGCGGGGGAAAGTGGAGAGGAAGGATGAAAATTAATACTCGTTCAAAAAGAAGAACGCTTTTTTTCTAAAGCTGTCCACCCGTAAAATAAAAGTATGGCCGTGACTACGCAATTTAATTTCCGTAACGCCTTTTTCTACCTGCTTAACGGAGTAAGGCGTGTAGGCCTTATCAAAGCGGTTTTCTTCGGCGGGTTGTTTCAAAAAGGAAATTAAATATTCAATATCCGCTTTGTTTAAAATTGCCAAATCAATGGGATGAACCACCACGAACTCATATTTGCCCAAGGTATGGTTTTGTTTGACAAACGGGAAGAGTTGCCGCCAATGGTTGTTATAATCATTTCTGTATTTATTATGCAGAGGCAATGGTTTAAAATCGGTGGTATGAAAGGTGTAATAAGAAGATTGTGTGTATCCACCAGGTTGGCAACGGCGTTCTTCACTACGTACGCGGGAGACCCACTCCACCTTACTTAGTTTGTTGAGTATGCGGCGGCTAAAGGATTCCATGGAAGGGGCGGCACTGTGCCCGGCATACGGGCCCCAATATTGCGCACCGGCAGGGATAACACACAACACGCTTAAAGCCAAAAGTGCAACTGTTTTTTTCATAATTTTCTCCTTGTATTCTACTTTTAATTATAGGAGATTTATGCCCCTCTTGCCAGGGCCATTGGACCTAGAAAGCCCTAGGCCCTTTGGCTAATGTTTTGAACATCTGCATGAGGATTATGACCGAGGGGGAACCCCTTCTATCAATTGAGCAATTTCTATAAAATCCCTTTCACGGGCCAAGTCTAACGCGGTTTTGCCGTTATTATTAGTTAGGCCGATATCAATGCCGGGCTGCTCCAAGAGTAGGCGCACAATATCGGTGTAACCATTCAAAGCAGCCACGTGCAAAGGGGTGTTTCCATTTTGGGCATATGCGGTATTTAAATTTTCAAAGTCGTCTGTTAAGGCGGTGCGCACCAAACTAATATCTTTGCTTAAAATAGCACCCAACAGGGGTGTAATTTGATGCGTTGTTTTTTTGACGGACTTCTCTGGCGCGGGCGGGATTGCAATCGGCGTAATGGCAGGGGTTTCCTCCTCGTTCTTTTTCTTATAACGGGAGACCGTATCGCTTACGGCAGATGTGAACATCGCAACAATGGTAAGCAATAACGAGATAACAAATACAGGGCCCGCAAAAACGGCCACAATCATAAACAGCCACCCCGCACCCTGCCCGGCGGTAGGGTCGCTATCTCCAAATGAAACCACAACCCCTAATACCAACGGAGCAAGTAATACCAAAAACGACCCAAGGGCAACAGCGGATACTTTCTCTAAAAAAGTCTTTTTTTCTTTCTTAGGTTGTGGAAGCGGTTTTTTGGGGTATGGGTTTTCAATGAGCATAAATATTCCTTATTCTATATCACTTCTTTGGTGGGGATGGTTTTAAGGGCCGGGGTGCTTTGCCGGATGCCTTTTAAGGCCGGCACCGCGGTTACATGCAAGGCCAGCACAATTTTTTTGCCTTTTTTAGCAAGGGCCTCTTGGATGCCCGCCAAGGTCTGCCCGGTGGCAAAAATATCGTCAATATAAATGTACGGGCCGTGTTGGGAAAGCAAGTCGCTGTCTACTTCCATATCGTAGCTGTCATATTCGTTAGTGATGTGGAACGAATAGGGCTTATTGGGGATCTTGCCTTTTTTGCGCACTAAGAGTAGCGGCAAGCCCAGCTTATAAGCCACGGGCGCGCCAAACAAAAATCCGCGCGCTTGCGGCGTGATAATGGTTGCTGTTTTTAATGCATCTGCGGATACGTTGGCGGTAATCAGCGTGCAAAGTTTATTAATAGCGGCTTGAAAACAAGCCGGGTCCGCCAGCAGGCCGTTAATATCAATAAAATTAACGCCTTTGACAGGGAAATCTTTTACAATGGTAAGTCCGTAATTTGGTTTCATATTAATCTTTACAAATCAACACAATTATTATACAATATATCTAACAGGAAAAATGTCCGTTTTACGCACCTGGTGAACGTGTTAAAAAACTGGACATACTACTAAACAATTTGGTACAATAAACTGTACTGAGTTGTTTTTAAGGCAGAAGTTTCCTAACCCGTCCGACGGAAAGAAGGACAGGTATAGGGTTTTCTGCCGATAAATAATTTACTAGAAAGTAACTAAGGAAAAACTAAAAATGGCAGAAAAAACAGCTAAAAAAGCCAATACCATTGGCCAAGAAAGAATCCGCATTAAACTGCGTTCTTATGACCACCGCATGTTAGATGCTTCCGTGTCGCGCATTGTAGAAACCGCGCAAAAAACGGGTGCTATTGTGGCCGGTCCTGTGCTCTTGCCGGTTCGGATCAAAAAGTACACGGTACTTCGCTCTCCCCATACCGATAAGAAAAGCAGAGAACAGTTTGAAATGCGCATTCACAAACGCTTAATTGACTTAAAAAGCCCCACCTCTAAAACCGTGGACGAGCTGATGAAACTCGACTTGCCCGCCGGTGTAGATGTGGCCATTAAAAGTAACTAAGGAAACATAAACACGTATGACACAGGAAAATAAACAAGCTGCTGGTGCGCAAGAGGCAACGACTGTTGCTCAAGCTGCCAAAGCAGAAACTGTCAAAGAAGCTCCGGCTACGTTTCGTTTCGTAATCGGCGAGAAAGTGGGCATGACCCAGCTCTTTGATGAAAAAGGCAACCTGCATGGCGTATCCGTTGTAAAAGCGGGCGATTGCAAAGTTGTGCGTGTCAGAACCCAAGAAAAAGACGGCTACAACGCCGTTTGTGTGGGTTTTGGCGAAGTGAAAGAAAGCAAATTAAATAAACCCGAAATGGGTTATTTCAAAAAAGCCAACGTTACCCCGGTTAAACACATGAAGGAATGCCGTGTTGCCGATGTAAACGGTTTTGAAATTGGCCAAGTCATTTCACTTGAAAAAATCTTTAAACCCGGCGACTATGTAGACGTGCAGGGCAAAATTAAAGGCCACGGCTTTGCCGGCGGTATGAAACGCCACGGCTTTGCCGGCCAACCGGATTCGCACGGTCAATCCGACCGCAGCCGCGCTCCGGGGTCTTTAGGTTCCCGCCGCTCTTTGGGTAAGGTAATTTCCGGTCAACGCATGGCCGGCCACTATGGTACCACCACCCATACCGTTGCCAAGATTGAAGTTATTAAGGTAGACAGCGAAAACGGCCTTTTGTTCTTAAAAGGTTCCGTTCCGGGGGCCCGCGGGTCCATCGTGTCCGTCTTAGAAACTTCCAAATACAAAAAACACTATGTGGCGCCGCAGCAGACGAAGATTTCTGCCTCTAAGGCCGCCAACAAGAAGTAAGGACTTGGACCTATGGAAACAAAAGTTTTAGATTTAAAAGGAAAAGAAAAAGGGACGATCTCTTTGCCGGACTGCTTGTTCGGTGTGAAAGCGAACCCCACTTTCTTGCACGAAGTCATCACCGCTTTTTTGGCCAACCAACGCAGCGGTACGGCTGATGTGAAAACCCGCGCCGAAGTTTCCGGTACCGGTAAAAAACCGTGGAAACAGAAAGGCACCGGCCGCGCCCGTCAAGGGTCTTTGCGTGCGGTGCAGTTCCGCCACGGGGGTGTTGCTTGGGGGCCTACCCCGCACTCCTACCGCCAGGATCTGCCGGCTGCCAAACGCCGCAGCGCGCTTGCTATGGCTTTGTCTACCAAATTAGCCGAGGGCAACTTGGTGGTATTGGAATCTTTGACCTTCAAAGAACCCAAAACCAAAGCGTTTGCTGAAGTGTTGGAAGCTTTGTCCGCCGGGCGCAAGCCGCTCATCTTGGACAACTTTGCCGACAAAAATGCCCAATTAGCGGGGCGCAACGTGGCGGGTTTAACCCACATGCAAACGCAAGACATCAATGCGTATGAAGTGCTTAACAGCTCTAAAGTCATTTTCACCAAAGATGCTGTAGATACGCTGACCAAAACGTTTGCTAAGGAGGCCAACTAATGTCCGGCGCTTACGATACTTTGAAAAAGCCCCTCTTAACCGAGAAAAGCTTAATTGAACGCGATACCCACAACCGCTATGGTTTTATCGTGGGGAAAAACGTGTCCAAGGGCGAAATTAAAACCGCGGTGGAAACCATCTTCAACGTAACCGTTGTAAAGGTGAACACAATTTCCGTCACGGGTAAGACCCACCGCATGGGTCGCTTTGAAGGCAAACGCCCCGATTACAAAAAAGCGTTTGTAACCTTGAAAGAAGGCGATAAAATCGAAGTGGTAGAAGCCACTGCGAAGTAGAGAAGGAGAACTACGAACTATGCCTATTAAATCGTTTAGACCTTACACCCCTTCCCGCAGAACGATCACGGTGTCGGACTATTCCGATATTACCAAGACCGCTCCGGAAAAGAGATTAACCAAAGGTCTTCGCAAAACCGGCGGAAGAAATAACACCGGTATGGTGATGGTGCGCCACATTGGCGGGGGCCATCGCCGTGCATACAGACAAATTGATTTTAGAAGAGAAAAATACGGCGTGCCGGCCAAAGTCGTTTCTGTAGAGTACGACCCGAACCGCAGCGCCCGTATTTGCCTTTTAAACTATGCCGATGGGGACAAGAGATACATCTTGCAACCCTTGGGCGTACAAGTGGGCGATACGTTAATGTCCGGCCCGAATGCCGATATTAAAGTGGGTAACTGCCTCGCACTGAAAAATATCCCCGATGGTACTTTTATCCACGCCATTGAGCTTAAAGTTGGCAAAGGCGCGCAACTGGCCCGCAGCGCGGGTTCTCAGGCGCAGCTGATGGCCAAAGAAGCCGGATATGCCCATATCAAAATGCCGTCTGGCGAAATCCGCTTGGTCCCCAGCGATTGCTGCGCGACCATCGGCCAAGTCGGCAACGTAGACCACGGCAATATTGTAATTGGTAATGCCGGGCGCAACCGCCACTTGGGCAACCGCCCGACCGTACGCGGTAGCGCAATGAACGCGGTAGATCACCCGATGGGTGGTGGCCGCGGTCATGGTAAAGGCGGTAACATTCCGCGCTCTCCGTGTAACCAACCGTCCCGCGGTTTAAAGACCCGCTCCACCAAGAAAGCGTTTAGCTGGATGATTGTGAGCGATCGGAGAAAAAACAAGGTTAAATAAGTATGGGAAGATCAACTAAAAAAGGTCCGTTTGTAGACTTAAACCTGTTGGAAAAAGTTCAAAAAATGAACCAGTCCAACGAAAAGAAACCTATCAAAACATGGGCAAGAGCGTGCACGATTGTGCCGGAATTTGTAGGACATACATTCCTGGTACACAACGGCCGCAAGTTCCTTCCCATCTACGTTTCCGAACGTATGGTAGGCTTTAAACTCGGTGAATTCTCGTTCACCCGGTTATTCAAAGGCCACGGTGGTATTACCAAAGACTCCACCGCCTTGAAATAAGAGTTGAGGATTTACTATGGAAGCTTGTGCAAAAGCTAAATTTCAACGCTACGGCAGCCGCAAGGTGAACCTGGTGCTTGACCAAATCCGCGGCAAAAACGTAAAGGCGGCGGAAGACGTTCTTCCGTTCATCGCCAAACGCACCGCTGATTTAGTGGCCAAAACCATTCACAGCGCTGCTGCGAACTTGGAAGTCAAAGCCGGTAAAAAGCTGGACTTCAGCAAAGTCTTCATTAAAGAAGCTTACGCGAACTTGGGCCCCAGCGGCCACTTGAAACGGATTCAACCCGGACCGCAAGGCCGTGCCATGCCTTACAAAAAGAGCATGTGCCACCTCACGGTGATTGTTTCCGACGAAAAAAAGGGAGGTCGCTAAACTATGGGACACAAGATTCACCCTCGGTCCATTAGACTTGGTTATATTCAGGATTGGCGTTCCCGCTGGTTCGCCCCCAAGAATATGCCTGCGTTGATCATGGAAGATTTCCAGATCCGCAAAATTGTGGACGATAAATTTAAAATGGCCGCAGTCAGCTATGTAGGTATTGAACGTGCCGGCGCTTTCTTGCGCTTGAACATTCATACCGCTCGCCCGGGTGTGGTCATCGGTAAAAAAGGCGCCGACATTGAAGCCTTGCGCAAAGAAATTGAAGCGTTGACCGGCAGCAAAACGTTCGTCAACGTTATTGAAATTAAAAATCCGGAAACGGATGCGCAGCTCGTGGCGCAAAATATTGCTATGCAGCTTGAAAAACGTGCCCACTACGGCGCTGCCATGAAAAAAGCCATTGAAAAAGCCTTACAAGGCAAAGCTCTGGGGATTAAAATCATGGTGTCCGGCCGTTTAGGCGGTGCGGAAATTGCCCGTACGGAATGGAAACGTGAAGGCCGCGTGCCTCTGCATACCTTGTGCGCCGATATTGACTATGGCTTCACCGAAGCTCAAACGGTCAGCGGCAAAATCGGTATTAAAGTGTGGATTTTCAAAAGAACTCACTTCGCCAAATCTCCCAAAGAGATTATGAATGAGTTGAAAAAACACCGCGACATGACCGAAGGCACGACCGATTCCGGAGCCGTGGAAAACGTGGCCCCTGCTAAGGAAATCAAATAGAGGAATTTACTTATGTTGATGCCTAAAAGAGTAAAATATCGTAAACCGCACAGCGCTCCCCGCATTAAGGGTAACGCTACCCGCGGCGCCGAAGTGGTGTTCGGCGAATTTGGCCTCAAAGCGTTGGAACCGAAATGGATCACCGCCCGCCAGATTGAAGCGGCTCGTATCACGCTGTCTAGATTTATCAAGAAAAAAGGTAAACTTTGGATTCGCGTATTTCCCGACAAAGCCATCACCAAGCACCCCGCCGAAACCCGTATGGGTAAAGGTAAAGGCGCTCCGGACCATTGGGTGGCCGTCGTGAAACCGGGCACCATCTTGTTTGAACTTGAAGGAGCCACGTTGGAAGACACCAAACAAGCCATGCGCTTGGCTTCCGACAAATTGCCGATCAAGACCAAACTGGTAACGAGAAGATAGTATGAAGACCAACGAAAAAGAAGCTTTGAAAAATAAAACCGTGGCTGAGCTCAATGAAGCTTTGGCCAAGGCGCAGGAAAAGAAATTTAATCTTCTTTTCAAACATAGCACCACCCCCATCGCCAATCCGATGGAAATTCGGGCGGTCAGACGCGAGATTGCTCTTCTGAAAACGTTGATTAACCAGAAGAACGAGCAAAAATAAGAGGTTTATACATGGAAAACCAAGAAACCCGTGGCCTGAGAAAGGTCCTCACTGGTGAAGTTGTCTCGGACAAGATGAACAAGACCCGCGTTATCAAAGTAGAACGCTTGGTCCGTCACGGTCTGTACAGCAAAACCCTGAAGAGAGCGGCGAAATACCATGCTCACGATGAAGCCAACGAAACTAAAATTGGCGACAAAGTGGAAATCATGAGCTGCCGCCCGTTGTCTAAAACGACCAAATGGCGCATTTCCAAAATTGTGGAAAGAGCCAAAGCTTAGTTTTGTAAGAAAACTACGGAGTTAATGTATGATTCAATTAAGAAGCATCGTCAACGTGGCTGACAATTCCGGCGCCA
>JAZNWD010000012.1:0-3454 GCA_045593185.1 Elusimicrobiaceae bacterium
CGTACTCAAAAGTCCTGCCTGCAAACCTTATGACAGTACAAGTGGCAAACGAATATCTGTACTTAGATGGCGGGGCAGGCATTCTATGGTCATTTCAAGATTTACAAAAGATCGTAGACTGTACCTTTAATGCAATTGGCCGCGTTGACATATGCTGCGATTTTGAAGGTAACGAGAAGCGAACGGCGTTTCTAAACCACCTAAATAGTGGGCACTACTACGTCCAACACAAGACTGAGGGCTCGACATGGTGGCACGAAGTCGCAAAGGACAAAGGGACGGCCAAACAATTACATTGTCTTACATGGGGTTCGCAAAAGTCAGAAATCAAAGTGAAAGTCTATCATAAGTCCCGCGAACAAGGACTTATCAACGGCTACGTTGCCGAAAAGCCATGGATAGTGCAGCAGTGGAAGCTGAACGAAATGGACATCAGCAATGTGTGGAGGCTTGAATTCAGTTTGTCAGGTGTTGGTCAACTTCGTTACAAAGGGAAAGCATTAAAACTAGACAACGTAGCCGATGAAGAATGGTTGCTTAATGTATTTTGTGAACTCTATCATCATCGATTCGTTACCCGCATTTCGCAAGGTCGTAAGCAGGGACACCACAACCGCGATGAACGAGTTTTTCTATTCCCTTTGCCCTTACGGGCTTCGGGCCTCAAGTGGGCGGACGCTAAGGGTCAAGATTACGAATTACCGGCCGCAATTACCCTATTGCGCTCAATGATGCGACAAATTGACAATCACGCCGTTATGTCAGCGAAGCCAATATTCCAAGATTACGCAACTACTATACTCAATGTTATCAACAATTACCAATTGCACGGCTACTTCATTCGGACTTATGAGCGTGACCCGCAAGATTACTTCGATGAGTTGTGGGCAAATGTAGGTAAAGGAATCCGCCACACCACACCAAGCCCCGCCCGCCTCATGGATTGATAGCCACTCTGCACCTGCAATCATAAAAAACCCCCCTAACCTTAATTTGAACACTATGACAAAACAACCGAAAGAACAACATCAACCGAGCATTAACGACACACCCGACCCCTGCGTGTTTTGTCCACTACAAAATTCAGACTGTATTTATTGCCGTATTTGTCCGTTTTATCATTAAAGATTCGTATCTTTGCCGCTGAAAGGAGGTGTTATTCATGAGTACCGAAGAAAAGGCAATCAAAGTTGACCAAGCAAGTAAACTGGCAAAATGGTTCAGAATACACATTGAAATCTCACTATTTGACAAAGTGATTTGGTCAAAAACATGGCCACCGCAGGACTAGCCACCGCAGACTAATATTTTCATTATAATGCATTGAGTTTTGGTTGCCCCGTCATTGATTTGGCGGGGTTTTTTTTGTTTTGGTCAGGCCCGCCCCGCCGAAGCCCGCCCCGCCCCGCCCCCGCGCCCCCTTTTGCGCCCGCGGCCCGCTGCCCATCGCCCGCCCTAAAGGGCAAGCCCCCCGCCGCCGGTGGCGGGGGGCGGGCGGTGGGCAGCAGGCCGTTCCCTCGTGGCAAAGCCCCTTCGGCGGGCGCAGGGCGGGCGGACACCAACCGCACCCCTCCCTCCCCAGGCTCAATTGCAGTCGTTCAGCTGAAGGCAACTGACCCCCCCCGCGATGACGAAAATATTAACTAAATGTGACAATTTATGACACTTTTAAAAAAAGTCGTATCTTTGCCGCGCTGGATGACGAAAAAAGACCCGCCTCCAGCCTCGCAAAAGGTCTTACTAAAGTCTCACTTAATTCTTACAAAAATGGCAAGATTACAAGGAATCAGTGGTGGCATGAGCGGCAAGACCGGCTCTTTCACCTACAGACAGTCACGCGGGCAGACGATTGTTTCGCAGTACCAGCCCGTCGTAAAAAACCCAAACACGCAAGGTCAGCAGGAACAGCGTGCGAAATTTAAACTGATGTCGCAACTGGCCGCAATCATGGCAGCCGGTTTCGGAACGATGGGTGTCACGAAACGGCCTGCAAAACAAGCTCCGACACAGAGAAACGCGTTCGTTCAGCTGAATTTTCCTCTCGTCAATGTCACAACGGACAACGCAGAAGTGACGGCAACAATTCCGATGGAACAGCTGAAACTTACTTCAAGTTTTCGTTACCTTCCTAATTTACAGCTTCTTTCTTATACTGCCCCAGGTACAGAAGAAAGGTCTATTGATGTTCTTTTCACCTCTACCGTCCCATCAGAGGTTCGCGCAGTAAGATTCATTACCGTCGGTTACAGTGGCAACGTGGCTTCAATTATTGACATGCGAGATGTTCCTGCTTCTGAACTTTCGAATGTCCTTATCCCTGCTCCAATCGGAAAATACACCGTACTGGCGTACGGCCTTATTCCTTCAGAATCGGCAAATCTGACAATCGATCTTGACAACATCCATACTCCGGCAGATGAAGACTTCATTAGCGCCGTTCAACTTAACGAGATGGTTTCAAACGGCTCAATGGTCGAGACGATGACGGTGGGTGCAAACGTGACCGTGTCCTAATTTACAGCGTTCATCGAAGAAATCGCCCCGTTCATTGAAGAAATCGCCCCGTTCGGTGAAAATCGAGCGGGGCGAATTGTTTTTTTTCTTTACTTTGCATTGCCTTTTGAGAGAGAGGGTGCTCCCGCTTCTGGGGGGTTGCGGCCGCCCAATGGCTCACTTGGTCAGTGCTGAGCGGTTATTTGCTCGGGGGCGCGCGCCTCAAATCCTACAAGCCGCGCCCCTTTCCACCCACCCCACGCCTCACTCTCCCCACGCCATTACAAAGCACCCGCCCAACTGTTTCATCTTTGAAACACTCCCCAGCAAATAACCTAATCAAATGAACATCTACGTACTTAGCTACAAAGCCTTCGCCGACAATTTGACTCCTGGTATCCTAACGTTCACAAACAAAAAAGATGCTTTAAAAGCAGCTCGTTATTATCGCGACAATCTCAACTTCGCAATCGTAGCTTTGCGTCACGATAAGAAGAACAAGTACAAGAACGGAGCGTGCGACATTGAAGGCTTCATAGAATTCTAAAACTACTATATGGGCGGCTACATGCCGCCCATATACATTTGTAACCAACTTTACATTTCTACAAACTATAAATGTATTTCACCTTCAATCAAAACCGCTTCTGCGTAAACTGCGACTGGCTGCAGTACTCCGTGCATCTCAAAGAACAAGAGCCCGAAATCTTTTGCCCCGATGGCTATCGGATTGAAATTTGCCAAGGCAACAATATTTTCGAGCACCGGGCCCTTGTCTTTGATGGGCGGGGCGCAAAGTATATGACACTATTATGGCATCCGTACTCAAAAGTCCTGCCTGCAAACCTTATGACAGTACAAGTGGCAAACGAATATCTGTACTTAGATGGCGGGGCAGGCATTCTATGGTCATTTCAAGATTTACAAAAGATCGTAGACTGTACCTTTAATGCAATTGGCC
>JAZNWD010000013.1:0-10964 GCA_045593185.1 Elusimicrobiaceae bacterium
GCATAGTGCTACAATAGCTTGTAGATGTACGGTTTCAGGTTCTATTTCACTCCCCTCTCGGGGTTCTTTTCGCCTTTCCCTCGCGGTACTGGTTCACTATCGGTTGCCAGAGAGTATTTAGCCTTGGAGAGTGGTCTCCCCAGATTCTCACCGGATTGCACGTGACCAGTGATACTTAGGTACTCGCTAGGAGGTCTTCAGTTTTCGTTTAAGGGACTATCACCCGCTATGGTTGGACTTTCCAGACCATTCAACTAACCGTCAACACATTCCATATCGCAAGCCCTGCAACCCCAACCCACGCACGCTGCGCACCGTAATACGCACCGTGCGGAGGTTGGTTTAGGCTGTTCCCGTTTCGCTCGCCACTACTCAGGGAATCTCGTTGATTTCTTTTCCTGTAGGTACTGAGATGTTTCACTTCCCTACGTTGTCTCCTATCACCCTACCTCTAAGCCCGAGGGCTTAGCCTTTAAGTGATGGTTTACAGGCTCTCACCTGTAAGGGTTCCCCCATTCAGAAATCTGCGGATCACAGGATATTTGCTCCTACCCGCAGCTTATCGCAGCTTATCACGTCTTTCATCGACTTCTGGCACCAAGGCATTCACCATACACCCTTGTAGCTTGACCATATTCTTTAATCTTACAGATTTGAACACGGCCTATAAATGCTAGATAATTGCTTATCTAATAGATAACCATTAACTCTCGTTAATTGGTTGCTTAATTGTGTAAGTGTAAGTATATTTTTATCACATATCAAATATACAAACGCTTGGCTTTTCTAAAATATGGTTTCATTCCCTTTGCTGCCGCCGTTTGGTTTACTAAAACCGCCCGGTTTATGGAGTCTTACAAGAGACGATTGACCATAAGTTATCTGATTTTCAAAGAACTATAAATTTGACGCAACATTTTATTTTGATTATCTGGTTAAAAGTTGTGGAGCTGATCGGCGCAAGACCTTCTTCAAGCTTTGCGACGGCGTTCGTCAGCGCCTCTGCTCCAAAATCTTTTGGAGCTGATCGGGATCGAACCGACGACCTCCTGCTTGCAAAGCAGGCGCTCTCCCAACTGAGCTACAGCCCCTTAATAAGTTCACCGTGGGCCCGGAAGGGATCGAACCTTCGACCTCACGCTTATCAAGCGTGCGCTCTAACCAGCTGAGCTACGAGCCCAGGATATTCAAAATTCACTAAAGAGCTCTAAGCTCTACCTATGTGCGAGTGGCCGACTTGAAACAACTAACCTCTTGCGAGGTACCAGCTAAAAGACCGACCTATTCTACCTTCCGAAGAAAATAGAATAAAGGAGGTGATCCAGCCGCACCTTCCGGTACGGCTACCTTGTTACGACTTCACCCCAATCACCAATCACAACTTAGGACCCAGACGACCTGGATACTTCTGTTGCCATTGACTTTCGTGGTGTGACGGGCGGTGTGTACAAGACCCGGGAACGTATTCACCGCAGCGTGCTGATCTGCGATTACTAGAGATTCCGGCTTCATGTGGGCGAATTGCAGCCCACAATCTGAACTGGGGCATAGTTTAGGGATTGGCTCCACCTTACGGTATTGCTGCCCTCTGTCTATACCATTGTAGTACGTGTGTAGCCCTGGACATAAAGGCCATGATGATTTGACGTCATCCCCACCTTCCTCCACGTTGTCCGCGGCGGTCTCCTGAGAGATCTCATTGCTGAGCAACACAGGATAGGGGTTGCGCTCGTTGCGGGACTTAACCCAACATCTCACGACACGAGCTGACGACAACCATGCAGCACCTCGGCTGGCTCTCTTGCGAGTCATCTCTACTTTCATAAAGATTACCACCAGTCGTTCGAGCCCAGGTAAGGTTTTTCGCGTAGCGTCGAATTAAACCACATACTCCACCTCTTGTGCGGGTCCCCGTCAATTCCTTTGAGTTTTAACCTTGCGGCCGTACTCCCCAGGCGGATAACTTAATGCGTTTGCGGCGTCACGGAAGGGGTCGATACCTCCCACAACTAGTTATCATCGTTTACGGCTAGGACTACCGGGGTATCTAATCCCGTTTGCTCCCCTAGCTTTCGCACTTGAGCGTCAGTAAAGGCCCAGAAATCCGCTTTCGCCACCGGTGTTCCTCCTAATATCTACGCATTTCACTGCTACACTAGGAATTCCGATTTCCTCTGCCTCACTCAAGAACGCCAGTTTCTGTTGCAGTTTCTGGGTTGAGCCCAGAGATTACACAACAGACTTAACATTCCGCCTACGCGCGCTTTACGCCTAGTAATTCCGAGTAACGCTTGCCACCTACGTCTTACCGCGGCTGCTGGCACGTAGTTAGCCGTGGCTTATTCGTGAGGTACCGTCATTTTTTTCTTCCCTCACAAAAGGAGTTTACAATCCGAGAACCTTCGTCCTCCACGCATCGTTGCTGGATCAGGCTTTCGCCCATTGTCCAAAATTCCCCACTGCTGCCTCCCGTAGGAGTAGGGCCCGTGTCTCAGTGCCCTTGTGGCCGGTCGCCCTTTCAGGCCGGCTATCCGTCGTAGCCTTGGTAGTCCGTTACACTGCCAACTAGCTGATAGAATATAAGACCATCTCCAAGCGATAAATCTTTGATAACTAAGTGATGCCACTAGGTTATGTTATGGGGTATTAGCAATCCTTTCGGACTGTTATTCCCCACTCAGAGGTAGGTTCCTTATACATTACTCACCCGTCTGCCACTAAACTTAATTCTGTATTGCTACAGAACCAAGTCCCGTTCGACTTGCATGTGTTATGCACGATGCCAGCGTTAACTCTGAGCCAGGATCAAACTCTCCATTAAAATTATTTATCTTTAAACTCATAGAGCTTAAAGACAAACAATCGTTAACAGTGAGCTGTTGACTTTTGACTCTTACTTGTTTGAATTAACTTGGTGTCTTATTTTTGAAGTATAAGACTTAACTTATGAGCTTTTGAACTGTTTTGCCTTGCGGCGCTGTCATTTCAAATCGCCCATTCGCACATTGCTGTCAAATTTTCACAGAGCGAAATTTCCCCGGGCTCTTTTCCTCTTTGGAAAAAAGCAAGGAAATTTTTCTTCATCTTCTTTGTAGCATTCTCTTGCTACAAATATAGTATAGCAAAAACTTTAGTAATTTGTCAAGCGTTTTTTAGAATTTCTAAACAGAGGCTTAACCACTACCCTACATTTAAAGCATTATTTCAAAGTTTGTCAAGTGTCTTGCAAATCTTTCCAGTCCGCTTTCCAACTGCATCAGTGTTAACCTATTATATACCGGCTTGATTGTTCAAGCCAGTCACGGCGCTTAGGCCAAAGGGTTAGGTCAACTTTATTAAGTAAGTTTTCGGTTTGTAAAACTAACTTGACCTGCTGGCCTCAGCCCATCGTTTGTACCTTTATATATAATAGGTGATGTTTCGGTGCGGGAAAGTTTTCTGTTTACGAACCTAAACTAAAGAAGTTTTGTTGCTTTTAAAAGATCAATTCCAACTATGTATATAGTTTAGCAAAAAAGGGGCAGAAAAGTCAAGTCCCTATTTTCTTATTTTTTAAAACTTGAAAAAGGGCGCTTGTTTTTTGCTCGGAAACAAATCCGTTTTTGTTTCCTTATATAAATAGTATAGCAGTTTTTGCGGAATTTGTCAACTCTTTTTTCCCCGTCGGGAATTTTAACTGTTTTGACAAATTTTCAAAAGCCATTGTAAAAATTTACGTGGACACCACTGCGCACTAATTACATATTTATTATAGCAAAAAACTGAGCCCGGCGCAAGGCCGGGCCCATCCATTTAAAAATACGAGCACATTTTATGGCTGACAATAGTATTGATCCCCGCCATCTACTGTAAACCCATAATCAGCGCACCTGTCTTTCGCATTAAAAGTACTGGGATTTCCTTCTCCCTCACAGTAAACCTTTGTCCCATTAGCAAAACCTATTGATTTCCCCAAAGAGAAGTCCGCATCGGACATTGAATTCATAATTTCTACAGAAGGTCCAAATATTGTATCAATGTACATCGTAGCCGTATCTCCTTTCACTAACGGATACGGATAATTGCAGAACTTGCCTTCAGTACACCCTTCTAATTCAATATCCAAATCCGCAAATGTACAATTATCTTTTGTTAGTTTACACGCAGAAAGGGCATCATACACAGCTGTGATTGTAAGGATTTGTTGAACTGCGCGTGCTTTGCGAACGGCTTTTTGGTATTGGGGCAGCGCCACCGCCGCCAAAATACCGATAATTAACACGACTACTAATAATTCAATCAGCGTAAACCCCATTAAATTAGGTGTCATTCCAAACTTGATTTGGAATCTTCCACGCACGCTGTTTACAAACGACAAAGATAAGCGTTGAAGATCCTGAATCAAGTTCAGGATGACTTCCTTTATAATACTTTTCTTTCGTGTTAAACGGCTCTGTACTGCTTTTTTCATACATCCTCCTTGTGTTTTAATATCCAGCATAAAATTAGTGTAACAAAAAAAAAAACGAAACAACCCCCCCAGTCAAAAAACGGCCTTTGCAATTAGGCAAAACATCCGTCATTCCCAAAGCTTGTCCCGCAAGGTTGTAATGCGGGATCTAATTGGGAATCCCCACCGCTTTTCCAATAAAAAAGCACCCGTAAAAACGGGTGCTAAATCGCGCAAAAAAATCAACCTATTTAAACAGGTCCTTAAAGAAGCTTTTTTTGCCGCCGGTTTCGTTGGCCAGGGCTTCCAAAAGTTCCTTTTGTTTGGCGGTGGGCTTTTTCAAAACTTCAATTTGCACGTTGATAAGCAAATCGCCAAATCCTTTTTTGCCCAGCTTGGGCATCCCGTTGCCCTGCACTTTGAGCACTTCGCCAAACTGCGTGCCTTTGGGAATGTTCACTTCCATTTCTTTTCCTTCAATGGTAGGCACTTTAATCGTGCCGCCCAACACAGCTTGCGGGTAGGTAATGGGTGCGTCGATAATCAGGTTATCGCCATCGCGGCGGAAAATTTTGTGCTCTTTGACGTGCACTTCCACATACAAGTCGCCGAATCCGCCCCCGTTCTCGCCAATATCCCCGCCGTTGGAAACGCGCAACGTAACCCCGCTGCGCACGCCGGAGGGAACTTTAACGGTAATTTTTTCTTTCACGCGTTTGTGGCCGGTACCGCGGCAATCGGCACAGGGTTTTTCCACCACAGTCCCTTTTCCGCCGCAATCGGGGCATACTTGGCGCATGCTAAAAAACCCCTGCGAATACGTTACCTGGCCCGAGCCATTGCACGAGCGGCACGTTTTACGTTGGCTACCCGCCGCCGCGCCGCTTCCGTCGCAGGTTTGGCAGTTATCCAGGCGCGTGTAATCCACAGGCACTTCTTTGCCGCTAAATGCCTCTTCCAGTGTAAGGGTAACGTCTAATTTTAAATCTTCGCCGCGGCTTACGCGCGGGCCGCGCGCACGGGAGGAAAATCCGCCGCCAAAAATATCACCAAATACGGTACCGAAAATATCGTTGATATCCCCAAATCCGTTAGCATTGAACCCGCTAAACCCGCCGGCACCGTTGATGCCTTCGTGGCCGTATTGGTCATACATCTGTTTTTTTTGCGGGTCGGAAAGGACGGAAAATGCTTCGTTTACCTTTTTAAATTGTTCTTCAGCTTCTTTATTTCCGGGGTTGCGGTCGGGGTGGTACTTCATGGCCTGTTTGCGGAATGCCGATTTAATTTCCACTTCCGTTGCGTTGCGCTCAATCCCCAAGATAGTATAATAATCTTCTTTCATAGTAGTAGGCATAATAATGTGTTAGATATATTTTAGCAAATTTAGCATTTATTTCACACGTGTGCTATTTTTAAGTTATAATAAAAGCATGGAAAAACAACCCCTTGTTTCTATCATTGTGCCTGTTTATAACGGAACTGCCTATTTACCGCGCTGCATAGAAAGTATTACACAGCAAACCTACAAAAATTTGGAAATTCTTTTGATAGACAACGCCGCCACCAACGACTGTTTATCCATTTGTGAAAAATATGCCCGGCAAGACAGCCGTGTCAAAATCGTACATTTATCCAAAAATGTAGGCCCCACCGGCGCAAGAGCGGCGGGTATTACGGCTTGCACAGGGGATTGGGTTGGTTTTTGTGACAGTGATGATTGGTTTGAGCAAAACGCCGTTGAAACCTTGTTAAATTTACATCAACAAACCGGGGCGGAAATCGTGTGGGGGCAAGTAAATTTCCACCGTGAAGGGCATCCCCCTTACAACCCCAAGATATTTCCATTGCAAGTAAACTATCAGCACCTTGATAGTGAAGATATTTTGGCTTGTTACTCTTGGAATTGTTGGGATAAATTATATTCCCGAAGACTGATAGAAAAGGAATTGCAATTTGACACCTCTTTAACCTTAGGCGAAGACACAGATTTTATTTTCCACGCAATACAGCTGACCAATTTCACAGCTTTTACGCAACAACCCGTATACAATTACGCCGTGCTGCCTTCCTCCGTTTCACATACCCCCAATATTGCAAGATTGTTAAGCTCTTTACAACCCCTACGCCAAATGTACCAGTTTTGCAAAGACAAACATCTGACAAAGGCGTTACCTAATGTTACATCTGTATTAACAAGCATTCAGTCTCTTGTACTCATAGACATTTTGTTGTATGATTTGGAGGGCCGATATTCGCTTTCATTTAAACAAACGTTACAGTTTCTGCGTGCTAATACAAAGAATATTTTGATAAATTTCCGCATGGGGTGTTTGGGAAAGTGTTTTATGCTCTTTCTCTTAACTGCCCCCCATATAACTAAGGTAATCTTCCAACTTAAATTTGTAAATCCACCCCTACGTAAAATTTTGTACAAGCGTTTACACTCGGATCCTACGCACCGGTGAATCCTTGTGCGCCCAAACTATTTTTAATATAATGACGACATGGAAAAACAACCTCTCGTCTCTATTATTGTGCCTGTTTATAATGCAGCATTGCATTTACCGCGCTGCATAGAAAGTATTACACAGCAAACCTACAAAAATTTGGAAATTCTTTTGATAAACGACGGGTCCACAGATCAAAGCCCGCAAATTTGCCAGGAGTATGCCCAAAAAGACAGCCGCATTAAAGTTATTCACCAAAAAAATCAAGGGGTATCTGTCGCCCGAAATGCCGGGTTGGACCATATGCGGGGTGACTTTTTTGCTTTCTTAGATGCAGACGATTGGTACTTCCCGGATGCCGTTGAGGCGTTGGTTTCTTTGGCCCAAAAAACTCAAGCTGAAATTACATGGGGCCAATTGGTTTTTTATCCCGAAAACAAACTCCCCTTTACTGAGCCCAACTTTCCTTTTCCTTGCAACCCTCTCCACCTTTCTTTAGAAGATGTTCTATCTAGCCGTTCTTTAAATTGCTGGGACAAGCTATATGCACAACGTCTAAAAAAAGACCTGCGTTTTAATACAAAGTTGGCTTTTGGTGAGGATAGCGACTTTTTATTCCGCGCCCTGCAACTGGCTAATTTTACGGCGTTTACTGCTCATCCCGTATATGCGTATGTATTGCACATGCAATCCGTAACACATAAACCAAATATATCCCGCTATATTAATTTTGTAACCGTGTGGGAAACTGTGTTAACATTTTGCATACAAAAAAATTTCAAAAGGGCTACTCCGGCCATACAAAACCGTTTCTTAGCCACACAAAGTGTATTGCTGATGACTATTCTTCTATACGATATTCAAAATCAATACAAAGTCCAATTTTCCACTACGTTACAAGTCTTGCGCGGGCATATAAAAGACTTATTTGCCTGCTCTTTGATGGGACGAGGCGGCAAGCTGTTTATGCTTTTCCCATTAACTTTTCCTTGGTTAGCAAAACTTATATTTCGGCTGCCTGGCATTTGCTCAATTTTACGCAAACAGTATATACGCCGGTTGGATCCTCACGCTTGTTAGGTCTATTGTCTAAAACTTTCCATTTATGCTATAATATAAGGGCTAAAAAGCGCGCCGCTAAGGCACGCCTTTTGGCGAGTTAAACTTATGTACGCAATTATAGAAACTGGTGGAAAACAGTACTGGGTAAAACCCGGTCAAGATCTGCAGGTTGAAAAGCTCGACGCGAAAGCCGGCGACACCGTAGAACTTAAAGTTCTCTGGGCCGGTAACGAAGAGAGTACCTCAGCAGATACCAAAGCTGCCACGGCAGCCAAGGTCACCGCTCAGGTGGTTAAACACTTGAGAGGTCAAAAAGTAATTGTCTATAAACGCCGCCCCAAAAAAGGGTACGAACGCACCCAGGGCCACAGACAATACTTAACGCAAATTAAAATCACGGATATTGCGTTATAAATTGGGAGATTAAACCATGGCACATACAAAAGCACAAGGTTCTTCCTCTAACGGAAGAGATAGCCACGGCCAACGTTTAGGTATTAAACGTTATGGCTCCCAGTTTGTAAACGCTGGGGAAATTATCGTCCGCCAACGCGGTACCAAGTTCCTGCCCGGAACCAACGTATCCCGCGCCAGTGACGACAGTCTCTTTGCCCGCGTAAGCGGCATTGTTACCTTTGAATGGGTAAAAAGAGGCAAACAACAAATTTCCGTGTACCCCAAAGTTGCGGAAAAGAACGCGCCTGCCAAAAAAGCCGCAGCCACTAAGACTGCTGCCAAACCGGCCGTAAAAGCCGAAAAGAAGGCGCCCGCTAAAAAACCCGCAGCCAAAAAACCGGCTGCCAAAAAAGCGGACAAATAAGCATTTGGCAAAATAATGCGGCGGGGAATACCCTGCCGCTTTTTTTGCCTGTAAACAGAGAATTTTATGCAATCAGGCAGTTTTTTAGACCGTGTTAAAATTTACGTTACCGCCGGCAAAGGCGGGGACGGATGTTTATCGTTCCGGCGCGAGAAATTTATTGAATTTGGCGGCCCCAACGGCGGTTGCGGCGGGCGCGGTGGCGACGTTATTTTAAAAGCCGAGCCCAATTTAACCACACTCTTGGAACTGGCCTATCACCCGCACATTGACGCCCCCAACGGCGAGAAAGGCGGCTCGTACAACAAAACCGGGCGCGCGGGGGAGAACCGCTACGTCTACGTCCCCTGCGGCACCATTGTGCGCACCTTAGAAGGCGAATTTCTGGTGGATATGACCAAGCCCGGGCAAGAATTTACCGTCGCTAAAGGCGGCGCGGGCGGGCGCGGGAACCAATCTTTCAAAACCCAGCAAAACACGGCCCCGCACTTGGCCGAAAACGGCCTTCCCGGCGAAGAAGTCACTTTAATTTTAGAGCTTAAAATCTTGGCGGATCTTGGTTTGGTGGGTTTCCCCAACGCCGGCAAAAGCACGTTTTTAAGCCGCATTTCCGCGGCCCGCCCGCGCGTGGCGGATTATGCTTTTACCACGTTAAACCCCAACCTGGGTATCACGTTGCATCAAGGTGTCAGCTTTGCCACGGCCGACATTCCCGGCATTATTGAAGGCGCAAGCGAAGGCAAGGGCCTGGGTCTGCAATTTCTAAAACATATTGAACGCACGCGCGTTCTATTGCACTTGGTGGACCCCGAAGGCTTCGACGGGCTTTCTGCTGAACAAAGCGTAAAAGTCATTGAAAAAGAGCTTAAAAATTTCAACAAGAGTCTCTTTGATAAACCGCGCATTATTGCCGTTAACAAGGCCGATTTACCGTCGGCAGAAAAAGTTTATAAAGCGCTTTGCAAAAAACGCAAAAAACAAAAAGTCTTTTTAATTTCCGCCGCCACGGGCGCGGGCATCAAAGAAGTATTGGACGAAGTAGTCAAAATTTTGTCCGCCACCCCGGTGGAACAAATTACCGAAGAAGAAATTAAACCCGTGGTGCACAAAGTGGAACCCATTTTCACCATCACGCGCGACGAAGACGACGTTATCCACATCACAGGCAAAAAAGTGGAAGAATTTATTGCCATGACCAATTTTAATCAGCCCGAAGCCGTCACGCGGTTAAAAGGCATCTTCAAAAAAATCGGGCTGGAAAAAGCCCTCTTAAAGCAAGGCGTGCAAGACGGCGATTTGCTGATTGTAGGCGGCAAGGAATTTGAGTGGAACGGCGACTTTGACCAAGAAGCCCCCCAAGCCCCGCAACACGCGGGCTACAAACGCCGCGAAACCAAGGCCGAACGCCTTGCCAAGCGCAAAGCCCGCCGCGAAGGGAAGAAATAAATAAAAAATTATTGGCGCAAAAGCCGACCCGTTTTACTGAGGGAGTATAATTTATTCATTTTCCGCAGCTTCCCAACCTTGTGCCTTCAATCCTTCACACACAGCTTGTTGTACTTTGTCGCCTGCCTCATACATACAGACTTTACGTACTGTTCCCCCTTCCATCCAAAGGACACCAAGAGCATAAGACATATTATCCACATCTCCCTCAAGGTATCTCATTGCCCACAATCCTAATTTGGGTTTAACACTCCGGTCATTTATGCGATAAGAGCTATTCTTTGCTATTTGCTCCACATTATAAATAAAATCTGTACTGGCACAAGCAGTTCCGTCCCATGCCGTACAATCCAAGGAAGAAAAGTCTACGGGCAACGCCTCGCGTTCTTCCGCATTTTCCCCTAAGAAATAATATTTTGTCCATAGTGAATTTGGCCGTGAAGTACCAGGAGCTTGGAGGTCATTTTCCAGTAAATAAGCGTTGATTGGTTGTTCCAAACCAGCTAATACCGACACAGCCTCTGCTGCCCTAGCTTTTTCCACTGCTTTCTGATATTGTGGCAACGCTACCGCTGCCAAAATACCAATGATGAGCACAACTACTAATAATTCAATCAATGTGAATCCCATTAAATTAGGCGTCATTCCCGAAATTTGTAATCGGGAATCTCCACCACTTTGCGTGGTAAACAAGGTGGGGATCCCCGATAGAAGCTTTCGGGGATGACTTGTTATTGTTAACAATATGCGTTGAAGA
>JAZNWD010000014.1:0-11590 GCA_045593185.1 Elusimicrobiaceae bacterium
CATAAAATTAGTGTAACAAAAAAAAACGAAACAACCCCCCAGTCAAAAAACGGCCTTTGCAATTAGGCAAAACAACCGTTGTCATCTCCGATGGATTTTATTAGTGTCATCCCGTACTTGATACGGGATCTTCCACGCACGCTGTTTACAAACTGCAACAACCAACGTGGAAAACCCTGAATCAAGTTCAGGATGACGTGGGGGTGGGGCGTTTATTGTTGCCTTACAAAACAACATGCGTCGTAGATCCCGAAATAAATTCGGGAATATGCCTCATTACCCATCTCATAAAGTTTCATCCCTGGACTTGTTTCATCTTTCGTCGTTCATTAAGGGTTTGTTATCCCCGACGGCTTTATTTATGTTTCAGCCTCTTCCACGCATTCGCCACGGGGATTTGCACTGCTACCCATATGAGGTATTTATTTTTTCTATAATATATCTATGAAACCCATTGTCTTGTGCGGACCGACCGCTAGCGGTAAAACCGAACTTGCCCTAACACTTGCCCGCCAAACGGGCGGCATCATTATTTCGGCCGATTCCCGGCAAGTTTACAAGCATCTTACTATTGGCACCGCCAAGCCGCAGGGCACCTATCAAAACGGGATTTACACCGTAGGCGGCGTGCCGTATTTGCTGGTTGATTTTGTAGAGGTAACGGATACATTCAATGCCGGGGCTTTTTGTGCCCGCGTGCGCGAAATTGCCGCTCAATTTTCCAACAAACAACTGATTTTTGCCGGCGGTACGGGGCTTTATCTGCACGCGTATTTTGTGGGAATGGACGATTTGCCAACCAGTACCATGCAATCCCGTGCACAGCTTTCCACTTTGCTTGCCAAATACGGCAAAGAGGGGATGCACCAACTGCTAGCCCAAAAGGACCCTGCCTCTGCCGCGCAAATTCCGCCCGGGAATATTCAGCGCACCATGCGCGCGTTGGAGCTATGCCTTTTAACAGGCAAGCCCGCCAGCGAGCTTAAAAGCGGTGCATTTTTCAAACTGCCCGATCCGGCCCAATCCCATTGGGTCTATTTGGATTGGGATAAAGACCTGTTAAACGCCCGCATTGCCGCCCGCACGGAGCAAATTTTTGACGGCATGTGCGCCGAAGCGCAAGCGCTCTTATCCCAAGGATTTGCCAAAGATATCCCCGCCCTTAAAACGCTGGGATACCCGCAAGCACTGGCGTATGTACAGCATGCCCTATCGCGCACACAGGCAGTGGCCGACGTGTCCCTTAAAACCCGCCAATACGCCAAACGTCAGCGCACCTGGTTCAACCGCTACACACAAGCCCAACGCCTGCAACTCAACGCCCCGCAAGATTTTGACACAAAAAAACTCACGCAAGCTATTTTGGCCTGCGTGAGCAAATAACTTTATTTGAATTTACGGTTGCGGTTGTATAGTAGGGGCAATCCGTCTCAATTTTTTGGCCTGCACCCGATCCCCAAATTTCAACAGCGTGTGTTTGATAAATTTAAACGTTGTTTTGGGGGCAAACCCGGTAAACAGGAAAAATTCGTCGGCTTGGCCGAAGGTAGGGAATTGCTGACGCACAAATGCAGGCAGGTTGTTGGCATGCTTGGCACTGGCTATTCCCACAATACCGCCGTCATCAAGCACTACGGCCCCGCCGGAATTGCCGTGGTCCACGCCAAAGCCGTCCGCCCCCCACACAGAGCTATCCTGCCCAAAGTAAAGCACGGTTTTTGGGTCGGTAAAAATTTCTGTTTCTCCCCAATTCCACCGGGGAACAACTATATTGTTTTTTAACGTCATCAAATTGGGGCCTTGATAGGTATAGAGCACCGGGATTTTAGGGCGGAGGGCTCCGTTCCACTGCACACGCAAGTTGTGGTCTTTTTGCAGGGCTTGCGCAAATTCCTCTTCCGTAGCAAATCCCCCTTCCACAAATTCATACGTATAGTTGTAAGGGCGGTAATGCAGCAGGGCTACATCCCATGCCGTACGGGTACGCACCTGTTTGTGTTCGTCCTTGTATTGATATTCTTGCGGAACAAAAATTTCCCGCGGGTGGAAATCATACAAAGCTTTCATTTCTTCGCCTTGTGCCAAAAGCACCCGCACATGGCACGCACCGCCGTTGAGGCAACTCTCCACACAATGGGCCGCCGTAACAAACCAATTTTTGTGAATACGGAACGCCTGGCACGTGTTTTTATTATCCAAAATAAGCTGCTTTTGAAAGGCAAAGTCATCCGCATAAACGCCACGGGCTGCCAAGGCAAGCAGCGGGGTAAATAGAAACATCAATACTAGTGTAATACGTGTTTTCATACCTTAAGTATATATAAAAAACCCTAAAAAAACCACTATTTTGTTCTTTTTTAGTATAATTTTAGTATATGAACACAACGATTATTCTCTTACTCATCTTCAGCTATTTATTAGGTTCTATTCCCACCGGGTATTTAATTGCCAAGCGCGTAATGCATATCGACATCCGCGAGCACGGCTCGGGCAACCCGGGGGCGGCCAACGTCTACCGCATTGTGGGCAAATGGGCCGGGGTTTCCACTTTCTTAATTGATGCCATTAAGGGCTTCGTGCCCGTGATGTTAGCCCGCCATTTCTGCCCGGATATCTATGCCATAGCTATTGCCTGTGGGGTAGTCGCCATCCTGGGCCACATGTGGACGATTTACCTAAAATTCCGCGGCGGCAAAGGGGTGGCTACTTCGGCCGGCGTGTTTTTTGCATTGGCCCCCATTCCCACCACCTTGGCCTTTATTACCTTTGTGATTTTGGTAGCTATTTGGGGGCGCATTTCCATCGGTTCTATTGCGGCGTGCTTGGTTTTGCCGCTGGCCAGCTGGTGCATGAGCTACCCGCTAGCCGAAAAAATTATGGCCACTGCTGTGGGGACTTTGGTCATTTACAAACATATCCCCAATATCAAACGTCTATTGGCGCAAAAAGAATTGAAATTTGAGGACGGCGCTAAAAAACGCCAAAACCATGAAAATAAATAACATTACCGTATTTGGCGCGGGCATTTGGGGCAGCGTCATTGCCCAACACTTGGCTCAAAAGGGCTACCGTGTGCGCCTCTGGGAATATAACGAGCAACTTTTAAACGTGCTTAAAACCATCGGCCGCCACCCCAATATTCCTAACTTCAAACTGCACGACAATCTACGCCTTACCGGCAACGTAGCTGAGGCCGTAGAAAATACCGATTTGATTATTTTTGTCATCTCGTCCAAGGCCATCCGCGCTTTTTGCCGCGAGCAATTAAAACCTCTGCTGGCGGGCCGTGTAGTGCCTATCATTAGCGCGTCTAAGGGCGTAGAAGACAAAACATTCAAAACCATTTGCGAAATTATCGAAGAAGAGCTCCCCCAGTGTGCGGGGCACGTGTTGGCTTTTTCGGGCCCCAGTTTTGCGTTGGAAGTAGCCCAAAAAGTACCTACCAAAATTATGCTGGCCGGGGCCAATAAAGAGCTGGTTACCCAATTAGCCGAGGTGCTAAACGGGGACCCCATTATCGTCGTTCCCGCCACAGATCGGCGCGGCGTAGAATATGGCGGCGGCGTGAAAAACGTTATTGCCATTGGCTGCGGCGTAATTGACGGTATCGGGGACGGGGCCAACACAAAGGCCGCCTTAATTACCCAAGCCCTGCAAGAAATGAACGATATTATCGTCAGCCAGGGCGGTCAGCCGGGCACGGTGTACAGTTTGGCCGGGTTTGGCGATGCGATTTTGACCGGAATGTCGGCCATTTCCCGCAACCGCCGCCTGGGCGAAAAACTGGGTGCCGGGCTTAGCTTGGAAGAAGCCAAAAAAGAAGTAGGCACCATTGCCGAGGGCGTAAACTCCGTCCAAAGCGTCTACGATATTGCTCGCAAGAACAATTTACAAACCCCCATTTTAGATGCCATTTGGCAGCTGGTATGCCAAGGGCAAAAACCGCACGTACTTTTACATGCAATGGGATTTATCAACAGAGGAAATAAATAAGTTATGAACAAAGATGATGTAATTCGCCACTTAACCCGCAATATGCTGGACAAAAAGCAAGCCAAATCGGCTGTAGACAAAGTATTTGAAATCATTAAGCACGGCCTCAAGCGCGACGGTAAAGTAGTAATCAGCAACTTTGGCACGTTTCACTTAAAAATGGCCCGCCCCGTGCAGCGCCATAACCCCAAAACCGGGGAAAAAGTGCAAGTGCCCGCCAAGCAGAAAGTGCGCTTTAAACCGTCCGAAAATATCTTAAAGAAATAATCAAAAGTAAACCCCGGGGTCCCCGGGGTTTTGATTTATAAATCAAACAAGCTGGGTTGTTGTGGGCCTTTGGGAGTTGATTTTTTAGCGGATTTTGCTGCCCGTTTAACCGGGGTTACTTTTACCCCGTTTACGACGTTATCCTCGGCCGCGGGGGCCGCCAAAATTTCCTCGTCACTGGGAAGATCGGCAATGGGGTTAAACCCCACCGATTGTTCTTCGTCCATGGCTTTATTGGCCAGGGCATCGGGGGCTTTGTTAAACTCACGCAGGACGTGTTTGATGTGAATGGTAAACCCCTGCGCCAATTGGCGGATGACCTGCATGCGCGCTTGCAAATCCGGGTTTTTAATCTTATATTCGCCGGTAAATTGCTTTACCAATAGCAAAGAATCCCCCTCAATAAACAGCTCGGTCGCTCCCAATTCTTTGCATTTGATGAGGGCCAGTTTAAGCGCGGTATATTCGGCCTGATTGTTGGTGCAATGGGGCATAAAATACCCCTCTTGCGAGAGTATTTTCCCGTTCATATTGCAAATCACATAGGCCGAAGCCCCGGGCCCCGGGTTGCCGCGCGAACCGCCGTCAATATTTATTTTTACTTGCATAGTTATATTGTACCTTATTCGTTCTTGAGTGCGTCAACGGGTTTGAGTTTGGCGGCTTGCCACGCCGGATACAAAGCAAACAAAAAGCTGGTTACTAAGGCTATTAGTATCGAAAGCGCCACCACCCACCAAGAGAACGTCATCTGGCTTGTATCTTCGGCCAAGTGCAGTACAGCCAGATATCCCAAAATCATCCCCGCTACGGCTCCACACAAACCCAAGAGCATTGCTTCTACTACGAATTGAAACAGGATGTCTTTGCGCGAAGCCCCCAAGGCCCGGCGAATACCGATTTCCTTCGTGCGCGAGAAGATAACCGCCATAGTCACGTTCATGATACCGATACCGCCCGCAATCATAGCAATAATCCCCATAAACAGCATATTGTTTAAGGATTTGCGTGCTTCTTTGAGGCGTTCTTCTATCTTCTCTTGGAAGAACTCTATCTCCGGTTTCTCATCAGGGCCGAATTGGGAGCGCAAATAACTGGAGAGCGCGTTCCCTGCCAAACGGGCTGAAGATTCTTTACCAGTAATAATACGGATATCTGTGCTATTGTGCCGATAATCATCCGAAGCAAACAAGTCATACCACGTTGTATATGGAATATAAACGCGGGTATCGTCTTCTTTATCTTGATTTAAGCGGGCATCTTCACTTAGCGGGGGCACATGCAACAATCCAATTACAGTAAAAGTTTTGTCGTATAAGGTGATAGGTTGATTTAGTAGATTATGGTGCATGGTAAATTCTTTTAATTTAACCATTTTTTCCATTGGGTCCATCCAATCAAATAACCTCCGTTCCTTTTTTTCATTGGGATAAACAGGCAGCACCACCACATTATGTTTATTTACAACATCTTGCCAATTTATAAAGCGACCTTCCAACTTATAAATGAAATTGGAATCTTTCCAAGTAGGCATTATCCCTACCAAACCAAATCCGCCCAACACATTCCCCCGATAATGTATGGCGGCATAACTGCTACCTCCATACATCCTAGGTGTAACAAAAGACAGTGAGCTACCCTCAGGCAGCATGTACTGTAAATCCTTGTATTGTGCCATATTTAACGGATGTTGTATTTCCGTATCTACACGCCCCACGCCGGAGAGTGCAGCACTTTTATCTAATTGGCGGTAACGCTGGCTTAGCACACTAAGGGTATAAAAGAACGTGGCAATCCCAATGGCAATAGCAAAGAAGCTTAAAAAGCTACGCATCTTGTGCGCCCAAATCTCCGTCCAACCGGTAGCCATTAAATCCGGGAGTCTCATATAATTTTACCGTCCTTCATGTGAATGGTGCGGTGGGTTCCTGCGGCAATTTTCGGGTCGTGTGTAACCATGATAATTGTCATACCGTTTTTGTTTAACTCTTGGAGTAAACCCAAAATATCAGCACTGGCTTTGGAGTCCAAATTCCCGGTTGGCTCGTCGGCTAAAATGATAGACGGATTGTTGGCCAGCGAACGTGCACACGCTACACGTTGGCATTGTCCACCGGAAAGTTGTAAGGGCGTGCTGTATAACTTCTTTTCTAGCCCAACCCTTACAGCTAATTTCCTAGCACGCGGTAAAATGTCCGCACGCGCCCTGTCACTATAACGCATGGGCAAGGCAATGTTTTCCAGTACCGATAAGCGCGGCATTAGGTTAAAAGATTGAAAGATAAACCCAATTTTATTGCGGCGCAATTCCGTGCGGCGGGCATCATTGAGCCGCGCGGTAGGCACGCCCTCTAACACATATTCCCCGGCTGTTGGTTCGTCTAACAACCCTAAAATGTTGAGCAGCGTACTCTTTCCACACCCGCTGGGACCCATAATCGATACAAATTCGCCTTGCTCAATAGACAAAGACACTTCATCGAGTGCCCGAAAATCGTGTGCACCGGGATAAATTTTAATAAGTTTCTTGCACTGCGCTATTACCATGATTCCCCGTACGGAAGGGTCGTTAAAACTTGGTCGTTCTCGGCTAGGCCTTTGGTTACTTCCACATTTTTATCACTGGAAAGGCCGATTTCAATTTCCACCTTTTCGGCTTTGTTCTTACCTGTTACTTTGAAAGCGTAATTCTTGCCGTCCTTTTCAAACAGGGCATTGGCGGGAATTGTGAGCACATCTTCCTTTTTATCAATCGCCACACTCATTTCTGCACTCACACCCAGTAAAATCTGTTTGTCCGGGTTCGCGAGCTCCGTAATGACCAAGAAACCGGAACTATCGCCCCAACGCCCGGTCGCTTCACTTTGTGAAGATACGTGCGAGATTTTGCCCTTAAGCTTGGGCGCATTATCGCCAAGAGCCCGAATAGTTACATCTACGGGCATCCCCGGTTTTAGCTTCATTACTTGTGCTTCGGTCACATACGTGGAAATTAAAAGCGAATCCATGTTTACTACCCGCAAGAAACAAGTGGCCTTTTCGGCGTTATCGTAACTGCCTTGCAGAAAAGTGCCCAAACGCGGCAAGGATAAATCTTTATCCGCCAGGGTCTTACGGTAATCCTCCTCCCCAACGCACTTAACTACCGTGCCGGATGCCTCCGCATAAATGGGCATCGGTTTGTAATCTTCAAATTCATTACGGCCCGGTTTGATAAGCCCCACTTGCTGCCCTTTCTTCACATAGTCGCCTTCCTTTACGTAGACGGCTTTCAAAATACCGCTGGGTTTGGCAGTGACCTTTACATCCTGCTTAGCCGTAACCGTGCCGGAACCTGTAAACAGTACTTCCACTTTGTCCTTTTTAACCGTTACAATGTCGTCCGGGTTAATGACTTGGCCTTTAATCTTGGCAATGAACGGCTTGGCCCCGTAAAACCACACCGCAGTCAAAATTCCGGCCAGCACCGCAACAAATACAAATTTCTTCCAGTGTTTCTTACAAAAACGTTTCATTATAAATCCTCCGAAGAATAATCAAAAATATTTTGCCCTATTGCGTACTGATAACGCAATTTCGTAATTTCCAAATCGGTTAGCAAGCGGGCGTGTTCAATCTGTGCCGATACCATAGCTTGCTGAGCTACCGTCAAATCCGTCGCACTCATAAGTCCGTTTTTGTATTTAGTTTGCGTAGCTTCAAACTTTTGGGTAGCCGCTTGCAAACGCAAGTCCGATATTTCCATGCTTTGCATTTTAAGAGCCAATGCGTTGCGGGTCTGCACGACGTCATCACGCATAGAACGCAAAAATTGCTCAAAGTCCAGCTGTGCGTTCTCATGGGTGCGGGCCAAATTCTGCCGGGTGCGGTATTTATCTATGTACAAAAACCCTAAATCAAAGCTGATTCCGGCCGCCATACCGTAGTTGTAATTCCACAGTTCGTGCCCGTTAAATCCGCGCCCGGTGGAGCCAAACAGGTCCACAAACAAAGACGGCAAGGTGTTGAGTTTACCCTGTTTAAATGCAATATCCTGCTGCCTCAGTTGCAAACGGCGTTCCCGCACATCGTGGCGGTGCGCAAGCGCCTGGGTTAAATCCTGGTCCAACGAAGGCAGCGCAAGCGCCGTTTTATCTAAGGTTTCATCCAAGGTAATTTCCGTTTCCGTGGGTTGGTTTAACGCAATGTTAAAAGCGGTAAGCGCATTGGCATAATTATTTTGGGCAGAAAATAAAGAAAGTTGGCTGGAGCGGTAATTCGTTTCACTAGAGAGCAAATCCGAACGGGTTTTAAGCCCGTTATCATAGAGTACTTTGTCTTGCTGATACTGTTTGCGGTTAATTTCCAAATCATTCTGATACACTTCTACTAATTTTTGATTTAACAGCAAATCGTAATACATTTTTACAGCTGACAATGCGCTTTCTTGCACATAGGCATCAAAAGCTATTTGAGCAATTTCGTACGCTAGCGAAGCGTTTTGATAAGCCAAGCGGTCTTTACCGCTGTTGAGCAAATTCCACGTGCCGGAGGCCTGTGCTCTGGAATCCGCATGGCGCAATTCACTCCACGAGTGGATATTGTCCGGGCGGGTATACGTTTTGTCGGCGTTGGCTGAAACGGAAAAAGAAGGCAAAAATGCCTCGGTAAACGCATTTTGATAGTCTACCCGTGCATTGAGCAGCGTATTTTTGCGGGCTTTTACTTCCGGCGAACGCACCAAATAGGTGCGCACAAAACTATCTTGTGTAAAATGGGTAATTACGTTATCGGTAGGTTGCAGGGCTTGGCTCACGCTAAAAGTTTCACTCCCCCCGGCAAGAGGAAGCAGCCCCAAGCAAAGTAAAAGCCATGTTCGTCTCATATTTTACATTATAGGATTTTTCCTATACGAAGTGGGAAAATTTTCGTATAATAGACGTATGCTTAAATTCAGAAGAAGAAAATTAAATGTAAAACTTAAATGGGGGCTATTACCCCGTGTGATCATCGCTATTGCGGCCGGAATTGTGTGCGGGCTGTTTTTCCCGGACGGGTTGGTGCGGGTGGTCATTACCTTTAACGAATTGTTTGGCAATTTCTTAGGGTTTATTATTCCGCTGTTAATCGTCGGGTTGGTGGCCCCGGGTATTGCCGAATTGGGGCGCGGCGCGGGCAAGCTGCTCTTTATCACCGCGGCCTTAGCGTATGGGTTTACCCTGGCAAGCGGGTTCTTTAGCTACGGCATTTCCGCCATTACATTTCCGCACTTGTTAGATCCCTCGGCCGAGCTTGCCTCTTTTGCACAAGTGGCTGAATTAAAACCCTATTTTGTCATTGCAATGCCCCCTATCATGAGCGTAATGAGCGCGCTGGTGTTGGCGTTTACGTTGGGGCTGGGCATGGCCGTTATCCAAGGCAGCCGCCTCAAAGGGATTATGCTCGACTTGCGCGACATTATCGACAAAGTAATTGTCAAAATCATTATTCCGCTGTTGCCCTTTTACATCTTTGGGATTTTCCTCAATATGACGGTCAACGGCCAAGCGGTCAAAGTATTGGGCGTATTTGCACAAATTATTGTAATTATCTTTGCCATTACGGCGGCCATGCTGCTCATGCAATTTATCCTGGCCGGGATTATCGGCGGGAAAAACCCGTTCTTTATGCTCAAAAATATGCTCGTGGCGTATGCCACGGCCCTAGGCACCCAATCTTCCGCCGCCACAATCCCGGTTACGCTGCGCCAAACTATTAAAATCGGCGTGCGCGAAGAAGTAGCCGGCTTTGTAGTGCCGCTTTGCGCCACCATCCATTTATCGGGCAGCACCATGAAGATTGTAGCGTGCGCGCTGGCTATTATCATTATGAGCGGGCAAGCTGTATCGTTGGAGCAATTTGCCGGATTTATTTGTATGTTAGGGGTTACTATGGTGGCAGCCCCGGGCGTGCCGGGCGGAGCCATTATGGCCGCGTTGGGCGTGCTGGAAAGCATGCTGGGCTTTGGCCAACCCGAATTAGCCCTTATGATTGCGCTCTACATTGCCATGGACTCGTTTGGCACGGCGTGCAACGTAACGGGCGACGGCGCTATTGCCGTGATTGTAGATAAAATTTATTCCCGTAAGAAACCGGCTGCGCAACCGGTAACAACGGAAAACATGGTGCCCAACAATTAAGGGCCTATTTTGACGACGAAATGTACGAAAGTAGGCAGGAATAAATTTCAAACTAATTTCGTGCAGTTCTAGAAGAGAGGATAGAAGGTATACTGGCGGCACGCGCCCGTCAGGGCGGAGGTATCCGACTATCCGAACGCCAACGAAATGCGCGAAAGTAGGCAGAAATTTGGCAGCTTAGATAACCGCTCCCGGCTAAGTCTAGCGCAGGGGGAGGAACTTCCGGACTCCACAGGGCAATGCGCCACCCGAAAGGGTGGGCTGACGGGCCTAAAAACCCGTTGGACGGAAAGTGCCGCAGAAAACAAACCGCCCGCAAGGGTAAGGGTGAAAAGGTGCGGTAAGAGCGCACCGCGCGCAAGGTAACAAGCGCGGCAAGGTAAACCCCGCATGGAGCAAGGCCAAGCCGGTTCACAGGTGCCCGCCTTTGTAACCAAGTAGGCCGCTTAGAGTAATGGTTATCCGCGACAGAATCCGGGGTATTAGCTGCCACTCATATTAAAAACGCACCCTTTTTAGGGTGCGTTTTTGGTTCGATGTTTAGGCAAGGTTAAAATTCAAAAGCAGTTCTTTCATCCCACCATTCATCTTCCAATTCTTTGCCGCCTAGCGCTTTACAAATCTTTTCGCCATAATCATCCTGGGCAGCACAGACCCGCTTGCCGGCAAAATCGGGATATTCTGACTCATTTGGCTGAAACATGAATATAGAATAGGACCAATTTGGCTCCCTGTCGCAAAACACATGACCCATTCCTCCGTCATTGGCGATACAATACCAATCATCATTTTCACATTCCAGGCCACCACACTCAAACCCGGCCGGCGGTTCTATACCTAGTTCATCCCAGGTAGGATACCTATCTTCCTCATCAACCCCCATATAAGTCCCGGTTTGCAATTTGTATAAGGCCAACGCATCATACTGCTGGCGCATCATGGGCAATATTTGCGCCACGCGGGCCTTTTCCACTGCTTTTTGGTATTGCGGCAGCGCCACAGCGGCTAAAATACCAATGATTAAGACAACTACTAATAATTCAATTAGGGTAAAACCGCCGTTATTAAACAAAGGTGTCATTCCAAACTTGATTTGGAATCTTCCACGTATGCTGTTTACAAACAACGACAAGCGTTGAAGATCCTGAATCAAGTTCAGGATGACTTTCTTT
>JAZNWD010000015.1:0-3093 GCA_045593185.1 Elusimicrobiaceae bacterium
TCCGCCGTGGCGGGCTAGGGGGTTTTGTATGCTTTTTGGTTTTAAAAAGGCTTTGGTTTTGGCTTTGCGGGTTTTAGGTTCTGCCTGCAATGTAAAAGGGTTTAGGCATTGGTGGTAGTGGCGTGGTTTCTTACACCATAAAAGTTTCTGCTTGCAGGGTTTGGTACAGTGCCAAAGCACCTGCCCGCATAGAATGCGAGCATTGGGTAAAGGTTTGCAAGTGTTTTGCCAAAGCCTTTTCTGCTTTGGAACCGGTTCTGCGTAAACCGGTTACAGAGATTTGGGTTTGCCCGTCTAGCGGCACATTTGCAGCCGTTAGCAACGGCATGGTTTTGCGTACCGTAACAGGTTACGGTTTTCCGGCCACCAGCAGTGCACAAGAATTGCTGGCTAGTCTCATGCAAAAAGTTTTGGAGTATGAAACTTGGTAACAAGGGGGTTTTGTTTTGGAGCATAGCGAATGTTTCTTTTCTTACGGCATGGCGGGGCTGTGCTGTGGTTTGGAGTTTTACTCTGTGGAAAACTTTCAGGAGTGGGAAAACTTTGTAACAGAGTTTCAAAAAACGCTTTGTGGCTTGCAGTGTTTGGATTTTCCGCCGCAGCCCTTTGTAAAGGTTTGGCCCAAAGCCGGCCGGGGCCTTGTAGTGTTTGGTAACGGGCCCATGCATCGCATTAGTTTCATGGGTGGGTCACTTTCAAGTTTCCGTCATCATTGCAAACGCCTTGTTACAAGGCGTTTGGCGGCAATGGGCTCTGTTCTGCCTAGCAAATATGACGCAGAACTCTTTTAACACAGTTAAAAGGGGCTCTGGGGCGTCTTGTGGTTTTGTTGCGGGGGCTTTAGCCCCCGTGTAAATGCTTTTAAGCAAAGGTTTTCCACAGGTTTTGCACATCTTGTGGAAAACTTAATACAGGAGGAAGCAAATGCCAAAAGATAATGGTACTATCTTAATAAGCGCAACAAATGACTTTTGTGTTCCAAATTTCCGGGCGGCCATCCCCGCTTGGATACGGCGTGAATGGGAATTCACATGTCAGGAACTTCAAATCTTTTTGGGCAAAAGGGCCCGTTCCCTGCCCCTGCCACTATATATAAAAGTGTACACCACTAACCGCTCTTACGAGTTTATGGCAAATGGTAAAGCGTGGGCCTTTGAATCTGAATACCGTAAAAGTTTTTACATGGCCTTGGAATTAAGAAGGCTTTTCCAAGAAAGGTTCTTTGCCTCAGAAATGCTAAAGTTTCTTAAATAGTTTTCCGTCACCCTGCCACGGGTTTTCCGTGGCAGGGCTAATCCTTTCCAAAGGTGTGTCATAGAATGCTACAGCCAAAATCCGTTTCGGAGCTGTCAAATATGGAATTCCATATTTACAAAGAACTGTTTCGTAATATGCAACAGTTGTCAGAACCGCCTTTAACGCCCGCTTGCAGTGCTTGCCAGTTTGCGGGCAACGTTTGCCAAACAAAGCTTTGTTTTTCAGTTCTTTGGTATCCCGCCATCATCAAACACTTTCTCACGGCCCTTTCCGCCTTTGGCCTCGTGCCCGCCAAAGCTCGGCTTTACTGTAATTCCCGCAAGGTGCAGGTCAGAACCGTTTGCGGTAAAGTACTGCGTTTTTCCCTTTCTCAGTTTTCTTGTGGCAGGGACATGAAACTTTCTCTCGGCGTGGCGTTACATCTTAACCCAACCATTCAGCAGAATCTTTCCCCGTTCCGTGGGGAGCAGGTTCTACGCTGGAACTTGGAAACAAAACTTGCCAAAGCATTCAGGAAATCTTTCAGCAATTTCATCCGTTCCAATTCCACCAACTCATCGGAATTGCTTGCCAGTTGCTTGCAAAACATTGCGGAAACGTTCCAGCAACGGTCCAGCGGTTTACAAAATCGCCATTCTGACGTGGTTTTGTAAACCTTCTGCATTCCATGGGCCGCTTTCATGCTCCGTGGCAACCAGAAACAGCACCCAGAACACTTCCAGCAGCTCAAAAGCCCGCTTTCTGCCCCGTTCTCCGTTTGTTGCGGGAATCTTGCGGGGATCCCCCTAAAAGAGGGGAATGTGTCCCAAAAACCTGCCCTTTTGTCCCAAAAAGGCAGGCATTCCAGCCCTAGGAACACAAAAAAAGCCCCCAAAAAGGGGCTTCTCGTGGCGGAAAATGGCAATTTTAGGGCCATATCTTGTCAGAAATGGCCAAAAATCGGGCTAAATCAGGGGAAAATCCTTCTCAAAATGTCTATCAATTGTTGGCGGGGCAAGGCTTTTTACTGAAAATTGCTTATCTATTATTACCATTTAGGTTATCCTCCCAGTGCAAATTTCATCTTTCTTTCGGCAAACCAGCTAAGGCTTTGCAAAGCCGGGTTTGCTCCTCGTACGGCCACCTTCCAAAAGGGGTATTTATGCCATTAGCATACATCATAAGCCACAATGCGTAAACGTTGCGGAAGTCGCCCGCCCCCCTTGCGGGGGCGGGTGCGGGCTCCATCCCCGGCCCGGCCGCAGGCCGGGCAGGGCGGGCACATCCTTTTAGCTCCGGGAAAGCCCAAAACAGAGGCAAAGCAAAAAGCGGCCAAGAAAAAATAATTAAAAAACTTTCTTGCGCCTCCTACACTCGGCACGTCGGGCCGCTCCACATTCCTTCTTTCGTTCCTTGGCACTGCCTCGCCTTTCCTCCCTCGCCTGCGGCTCAGTCGGCTATGCGGGCATTGCCTGCGTCTCTCTCTCAGTCATGTGGGCTTGCCCGCCTTAGCCTCGTTACGTCGCATTGGGTCATTCCGCAGGCCCCGCTAACATCTTCGGTCGGTCGCCGTTGGCTCCCTCCCTCGTGTCGGTCGCACCTGCGCAAGCCTCCGGCATTGCTCCGGGCTCCCTCCCTGTCGGCCTTCGGCCGTCGTTCGCTTTCGCTCACTCAAATGTTAGCGGGGCCTGCTCCATTCCAAGGTATTTTTTCTTGGCCGCAACTTGGGCGGCAAAAGGTGGGCTTACCCTGCGCTAAAAGGCAGTGCCCGCCCTGACCGGCCTGCGGCCCGGCCGGGGGTGGGGCCCCCACCCGCCCCCCCAAGGGGGGCGGGGCCCTTCCCCCACGCCAACGCAT
>JAZNWD010000016.1:0-172907 GCA_045593185.1 Elusimicrobiaceae bacterium
CGCTTGGGCTGGCAAATAAGGTGGGGATCCCCGATAGAAGCCTTCGGGGATGACCTTATTATTTTAAGCGGGGGGTAGGTCGGGTGTGAGCCCGACATTAAAAACAACCGTCATTCCCAAGAGCCGTAATTGGGAATCTCCGCCGCTTGGGCCGTCCCTTGCAAAACAACAAGCGTTGAAGAGCCCGAAATAAATTCGGAAATGACAGCTTTATTTGACGTCAGGTAGAACCTGACCTACAAACTCAGGATTTATGCGGTTTTGGGCGGGAACAGCTTGCCGGCCAAGATAGACAACGCAAGTAGCCCCACGATAACGCCCAGGGAGGCCAATATCGGCACTTTGACATAATGGGAGAGCAACATTTTCACCCCCACAAAAAATAAAATGACCGAAATGCCGTATTTTAAATACGGGAATTTGCCCGCCATACCCGAAAGCAGGAAGTATAGCGACCGCAGCCCGATAATGGCAAAAATATTGGATGAGTACACCAAAAATGTATCCTGCGTAATAGACAACACCGCCGGGATCGAATCCACCGCAAAGATCAGGTCGCTCATTTCGATGACCAGCACCGCAGCAAAAAGCGGAGTGGCGAACCATTTAACGCCTTCTTTTACAAAAAAGTTTTCGCCGTGGTAATCGGTTTTTAGGGGCATAAATTTGCGCAAAATTTTAAGCGGAAGCGACTGGCTGGGGTCAAACTGGTCGTCCTCTTTTTGTAAAAGCATTTTAACAGCCGTAAAGATGAGCAGCGCGCCAAAAACGTAAATCGTCCACGAGAAAAGAGAGATGAGCTGCACCCCTACAAAAATGAAAATAAAACGCAAGATGACCGCGCCTAAAATCCCCCACAACAGGGCCTTGGGTTGCAAATCGTGCGGAATGGCAAAATAGCTGAAAATGAGGATAAAAACGAACATGTTGTCGATAGACAGGGAATATTCCAATACGTAGCCCGTATAGAAAGCAAGCGCATGGTGGGCCCCTTCAAACACCCAAATAGCCCCACCAAACAGAAGGGCCAAAGATACCCACGCACACACCATAATTGCGGCTTCTTTAATCGACACGTGCCCGTGGTGCTTATTGAGTACGGTCAAGTCAATAAACAAAGCCGCTATCACGGTGACCCAAAAGGCCAACCACATACATAATGAGACAGTAGATGTTACCGGTTCCATACGTAGATTATATCAAACTTGGCAGCGAATATTAAAAATGTTAAAATATATACACTTGCTGAGGTAGCTCAACTGGCAGAGCAACGGTTTTGTAAACCGTAGGTTGTGGGTTCGACTCCCATCCTCAGCTTTTTTACTGCCCCTTTATGCTAAAATGAGAATATGAAAAAACAACTTTTAACCCTGTTCTTAATAGGGCTGAGCATACACCTGCAAGCCCAAACTTCTTGTAACATTAGCGAGCAAAAACCCATTGAGCTCCTATCGGCCGAGCTTACGCGCAGCTTAAAAACGCTTAAAAAACAAAATCCGCCGATTTATTATCTTTCCTACACGTACACGGATAGTTTAAACTATTCCTTAATCATAGAAAATAACGGGGTTGTGCGGGATGCCCTCTATCACGATACGTTGTTAAAAGTGCTCCCCCGTGCAGGCAGTACGCAAATGGACAACACACGCACCCTAAAACAATACCAAACCGATTACGAACAACCTGTTAGTTATATGCCGGATTTTGCCACGGATACCAAAGCATTTACCACCGCCGTTTGGCGCGCCACGCAGGAAGCGGTTGAAAAAGCCCAGCAGGATTTTGCCCGCGTACAGGCCGACGTGCAAACCGCTTCCCAACGCGCGGACGATTCGCCCGATTTTGCCTTCCCCCCGCGGGAAACCTTTTGCGAAGATACCCCCGTAGCTGTTTTTGATACGGAACGTATCAAACAGCTGCTACTCAAGGCCTCTACCCTGGCGCAAAACAAACCCTACGTGCTAAAAAGTGAGTTTGCGTTTACGTTTGAACAGGGGAGCCGCTACTTTGTGGATTCGGTAGGTACACGCCTAAAAACCCCGATCCGCCTGGTTACTTTGAGTTATTCTTTAGAAGGCAAAACGGCCGACGGGACCAACATCTCCCGCTTAAACAACTATAACGTATTGCAAGAAAAGGAACTCCCTAGCGAGGAACAACTCCTGGCCGATGTAAAACAAAGTTTACAGGAATTAGAAGCCCTTTCTAAAGCGCCCGAAATGGAACCCATTACCGCGCCGGCTATTTTAAAAAACAGAGCCATGGCCGTATTTGTGCACGAGGTATTGGGCCACCGTGCGGAAGGCCATCGCCAAAAAGAAGATTCCTTCGGCAAAACGTTTACCGATAAATTAGGGCAAGAGATTGTCTCCCCCCTGCTTACCATTGTGGACGACGCCACCCTGCCCTATTTTAACAACATCCCTTTACGCGGATTTTACCTCTACGACGACGAAGGAGTAAAAGCCCGCCCGGTTACCTTGGTGGAAAACGGAATTTTTAAGGGATTTTTAATGAACGCCAGCCCCATCAAAGGCTTTGCCGCTTCCAACGGGCACGGCCGTAGCGATAAATGGAGCCGCCCCGTCGCCCGTATGGGGAACACCCGCACTATAGCCGCTCAAACCGTTCCATACGACGAATTGGAAAAACAATTGTTGCAAGAAATCAAAAAACAAAATAAACCTTACGGGATTATTATAGAGGATTTATCCGGCGGATTTACTTTCACGGACACTTTTTTGCCCCAAACATTTAAATTGACCCCCACCTTAATTTACCGCCTCTACCCGGACGGACACAAAGAAGTTGTACGCGGGGTAGATATGGTGGGTACCCCGTTAGTCAGCTTCCATGAAGTACTGGCCGCAGCGGACGATTATGCCGTTTTCAACGGTAAATGCGGGGCGGAATCGGGCTGGGTGCCGGTTTCAAGCATTGCACCCAGTGTCTTATTGCGGCGGTTGGAACTGGAAAAATCAAGCAAGTCCGGCACGAAACCCCCGGTATTGCCACCCCCGTTTGCGGAGGGAAAATAATATGAAAAAAATAGTACTCTGTTTACTACTGTTGTGCACCGTAGGGGCTCAAGCGGCCGAAAAGTTGCCCGATAATATGTACTTTAAAGCCATGCAGAAAGAAATGGACCGCTCGCTTACGAAATTAAAAATCCCCGGAGCACCTAACATTTTTTATGTGGCTTATAAATTGGTGGAACTTACCAAAGCACCCGTGGTAATTGCTTCTTTAGGGGAATTGTATCCCCAGGATCAAGCGGACCCCTTGCTTATAGCGTATGCTTGGGTGGATATGGGCACTCCCCGGCATGACAGCTTGGGTTACCGCCACAACGAATACAACAACCGCTATAATTACCGGCCGCAGTTTGCGCGCGGCGTAGCCAAAAGTTACGAAGGCATCCGCCAAACCCTGTGGGATTTAACCGACCAGGCCGCCGTATTTGCTTCGGAAACGTATCAGCAAAAAGAATCCTACAAGCGGACCAAAACGCCCGATAAGCAAGCCCCTAAGGTTGATTTCATCGCACAGGCGCAAGCTTCTTACGTGGAAGAAATCCCCCCTATGCAATCTTACAACTCACAAGACTTGCAAAACTGGGTGAAGGCGGCATCGGCCCGGGGAAAAGCGTTTCCCTTTTTGGAAGAATTTAAAATTGTAGTTACGCCCCAGCAAAAAACAACCTATTATTTAAACAGCTTGGGCGGATTTTACCAGTATGCGCAAAATGTATTTACTATCCGTTGGACCGCTCAATTGCGCAACAAAGACGGGTATAAACAATCGTATAGCCGTGAAATAGGAGTGCAAAATTTTGATGGCGTTGAGCAAACGTTGCAAACTTCCACGCGCCAATTTTTAACCGATTTGCAAAATATGTACAACGCCGTGAAAGGGGATACCTACCTGGGCCCCGTGTTACTAAGCCCGCAAGCCGCCGGAAATTTTTTGCAGGCCCTGTTTGTGCCCAACGTGCAAAACACCAGCGTACTGCTTACGCAAAACGGCCCCGACAGCGAGGGTGGCGCGTTTGTGCAGAAACAAGGAATGCGGGTAATTTCCAATGCGGTGGATCTTTATGATAAACCTTTGTGGCAAACTTACCAAGGGCAACCATTGAGCGGATTCACCCCCGTGGATGATGAAGGGGTCAAAACAGCCGAGCTTGCTTTAACCCAAAATGGATTACTGACCGATTTGCCCCGCGGCAGCCGCCCTTTTAAAAACAGTACCCGCAGCAACGGGCACGCCCGTATGCCGGGGTTATCCTTGCCGCGCGAACAGCTTACCAACTTATTCGTAGAAGCCAAACAACCGCAAACAATGCAAACCCTTAAAGAGCAACTGCTTGCCAAATGCCGGGAATGGGGGCTGGAATACGGATATATTTTGTACGATTTCCCAACCGACAGAAACGGCCGCGTACAACGCGCGTTGCGTGTATACACACAACCCGGCAAGGCCGACCAATGGGTATATGGGCTGGAAGTAAACAACCCCAATGTGCGCTCTTTGCGCGATATTGTGGCCGCGGCGGACAACCCGGCCGTGATCCATTTTAATACACAAAGCGATTTGCTGGACTCTCAAAGTATCATTGCCCCCGGCTTACTGTTGGAAGAATTAGAATTGACGCCTTCGCGTGCTACGCCCGACAAGGCACCGTTTGTCAAAAAACCATAACAAATAAAGTGTCATCCCAAACTACGGTTTTACCGCTGGCCGCGCCCCGTAATGTCTTAATACGGGGTTCTGGAATCTTCCACGTTTGTCGTTCTAAACGGAAACAACCACAACATGCGTCGAAGATCCTGAATCAAGTTCAGGATGACTATATGATTTATCACAACAACCTGTTCATCACCGAAGGATTTACGGAACCCCGCATCTAGCGCGGGGTTTTCAATACACAAAAATCCCCCGGTAAAAAACCGGGGGATTTTTGTGAAAACAAACCGCTTTATTGAAATTTATAATACCAGTGATTTTCGCTGGAGTTGGATATATGATCGCTTGCCCCCGTAAGGGATTTGCAAGCCCATTGTTCCGTTTCATTGTCTTTGCGTGCCAGGCACATGCGCGAGAAAGCGTTGCTTTGTCCGCTAAAATCTAATCCGCTATTCATACCGGGTAACGCATATTCCAAAATCGGTCCCAGGGCGTTTTTCCCGTCCTCCTTTACAAGTAGTTTGAGCTGGCAAAACCCGGTTTTATAATCAGATTGTCTGCCTTCCCATTTGTTGTATTCCTCGGTGTTTCCCGCTTCTTGTAGGCCTTGCATGAATTCATTAAAAGGCAAATATCTGCAGGTTAATACATATTTGTTGGTATCAAGCGGCAATTTAATATCCAACGGGATGGAATCCCCTGCTTGGGTATTAAAATCGGCATATCTGCGCCACGTAACTTTGTAAATCTGCTGCCCCTTGATAACAGCATCCATCATAGGCATCATGGCCGCAATTCTGGTTTTGGTGATAACCCGTTGGTATTGCGGCAACGCCACCGCTGACAAAATACCCACAATAAACACTACCACCAAAAGTTCAATTAAAGTAAAACCTTTTATGTTTTTCATAGAATCTCCAAATACTAAACTTTTATTTCTACATTATAGCAAAATCACACAGATGTAAATCAAGACCCACCCCTTTTATAGGTCTAAGGGCCCTTGTTTCAAAATCCGCAAGATTGATACACTAAAAGTATGAAGAAACTAATTTTACTGGCTTTATGCTTAATCACAGCTTTAAGTGCGAATGCCCAAAAATTTAAAATAAAAAAACCCGCTCATTTGTACACTCCCAAACAAGTGCACTACAAACTAAACAGTGCTACTCACATGCGGCGTTTGGCTCGTTTGCAACGCATCAAGCATCCTACTTCTTCCATTATTTTTAGGGCTACCCCCCATACCACCCCCGTTTTTATCAATCAAACCAACTTAAGCATCCCTCAGCGCAACGCATTACTGAAAGATTACGACAAGGCCCTGAGCCAATTTGAAGATTTTAAAGCCAAACAAGGGCCTTTTATCTATTACCAATCCATCCCCACCGAAGCGCGCGATTTACATCCCTTTGAACAAACGCAACTAACCAACCAACTCATAGACTTGCAACAAAAACTATGGAAAGTATATAAAACCACCCCGCAAGACAAAGCCCTTATACACGCTTTGGAATTTGTAAACCACGGAATAGAAGTTATAAACCCCGCGCTGGAACACGTGGCAGCGGCTTTTCATCCTTCTGCCCTTAATATACAGCCGGCCGCGCCCGAAAATTTTTTCCTATATCCTTCCACCTCCAACAAACCCAACTCATTGGAAGAATTAGTTGATAAAAAAATTGCCATTATTAATGACGACGTCATGCTATTAGCTGCATTGGAACGGCAGTCGCAACTGGGGGTTCTGTTCCCGCATGCAGAGTTATATACCGAGGCCCTGGTAGCTCAGTTTTTATTGGAAGAACCTCATTCCCGCTTTGACATTGTGTTTACAGACATCAATTTAGCCGACGGGAACGGATATATGATTGCGCGGGCATTACGCGACCGCGGGTACAAAGGCGGAATCATCGCGCTGACCTCCTACCCGGAAACTACGCAACAAGCCATCCAATTGCAGGGGGCCGGTTTTGACGGAATGGTTTCGTTGGATCCGCGCTACTTAAAAAAAACACCTTTTATCCAACGGATTACTTACGCCGCGCAAGAATATTTGAAGCAGGCCCAAAAGAAATTACAATAATTTCTTTTTGAGCAGCAGTTGCTCGAACACATCTATGGTTACCGGGCGAGAGAAAAAGTATCCCTGCGCCAAATCCGCCCCGCAAGTGCGCAAAAAGTCTGCTTGTTCGCGGGTTTCTACCCCTTCGGTAATTACTTTAATATCCAACGATTTAATCATGCGGACGGCTTGTTCAATTACTTTTTGAGCACGCGGATTTTTTTCAAACCCCGATAAAAATTCTTTGTCCAATTTGATACTGTCAAATTTAAGATCTTTAAGTACGTTTAACGAAGAATAGCCCGAACCAAAATCGTCCATCGCTACCGGGAACCCATAAAGATGCAACCCATCAATTACTTCTTTGGCGCGTTCCAAATTATTAAAGATGACGCTTTCCGTAATCTCGGCCTCAATTAATTTGCTGGGTAAATTATATTCGGCCATAACGCAACGCATTTGCGGAATAAAGCGGGCATCATTTAAATGCAAACGCGAAAAATTAACCGCCAACGGAACCGGCTCTATACCGCGCTCTTTCCACCCCGCCAGCAAGCGCGCAACCTGCTCCAAAATAAACATATCCAGCTTTAAAATAAAACCATTACGTTCAAACAACGGGATAAATTCATCCGGGCGGATGGTGCGTTCCCCTTGGTTCCAACGCACCAGGGCTTCCGCGCCGCGAATTTCGCCCGTGACAAAATCGCACTTAGGCTGCAAGTGAATGGCAAACTCGCCACTCTCTAAGGCCGCTTCCATAGTGGCTTCGATGCGTTGTTCGGCCACTAAACGGCGGCGGTCTTGCGCGTCGTAAAATTCACACTTATCCAGCGTGCGTGTTTTGGCATGTTCCAGGGCCAGGTGGGCGCGGTCAAGCATGATGTAAAAAGGAAGGGGCTCGTCGGTAATTTCGTAAATACCAAAGGCAACATCCAACATCAGGCACGAATCTTCCACCGTGCAGTTGCGCTTAAGCTCTACCGCCAGCGCATGTAACCGTTTTAAAAGGGAAGGACGGTCTTGATAGCTGAGCAACAATATAAAATTATCCGCAGATAAACGACAAAAAGATTCTTGGGCGGCAACCTCTGCACGTAACACATGGGCCACCCGCTTAAGCACTTCATTGCCTCGTTCGTAGCCGTGCAAATCGTTAATGACTTTAAATTTATTAATGTCAAATATAACTAATGCCGCTTGACGGTTTAAACCGGCTAATTTGCTGTTAAATTGTTCGCACATGCGGTTAAAATTATCTGCCCCGGTTAGCGGATCCACAAACGCAGTGGCAAATAATTGGCGGTTGCTTTCCTCGCGCATGCGCATGATGAGAAATATCAGCCCATAAAACACAAAGAATACCACAATAAATAAAATCAGCGAAAGCTTGGCAACCTGAGTAGCTTGTTCCTCTATATAATGCGCCGGGATAGAAGACACCAAATACCACCCATTTACGGGCAAGGGAACAAATTGCAGGAAATAGTGGGCTTGGGCCATGTCCCGGTATCCCATGAGGGCCGGTTCATTGGCCTCTATGGTTTTGCGCAAAGAAGTAAACGCCAACGGAATATCCAACGTTTTTTGCTCCAGAAATGAAAACACATTGGTAAAAGGTTGATCCCCAAAGGATAAAATTACCGAACCGTCCTTGCGTATGATAAAAGAATTTCCCTGCGCCCCCATGGCCGAAAGCGCCAACACCCCTTGGTAATAATCTTCTTTTTGGATAGCAAACAACGCCCCAACCGGGCTTTTATCCGTAGGATTAAGCGCAATGGCTTGCACCAAAATGGCAGAGTTGTATTTCCCTGCCTCGCGCGGAAAAATATTGACGTAATAAGGATCTTTGGAAGTATGCTGTAAAACCGCTTGTAAAACAGCCGGGCTCAAAGGCCGCGTGGACGGGTTAGAATAGAAAGTTTTCCCGTTTTTGAGCACCACCCCCAACAAATGGAAGTGATCGTTCTGCGCGTAGCGCGCTAATGTTTCCGGCAGGAAAGAATCCTTTTTCCAAGGGAAAGCATCTTCCAGTGAAATAGCATTGGCCGTTAAAATGTCGTGATCTGTTTTTAAGAGGTTACTAAAATTTAAAGCGGCTTCTTGGCTGGCCTGGGCAATGTTGATTTTGACATCCCGCTCCAACAACGTGTTTACTTGTTGCCAATAAACCACCACCCCGCCTATTACCACCAAGGCAGCCAGTAACGCAAAAACAATAAAAGGGCGGAAAGAAATTTTTTTCATAATCCGTACCAAATACAACTGCTATATTATATCATTTCCGCCGACCGGCCGCGTATTTTTAAGCCCGTGCGGGCGGAGTATCTTGTTCGGATTGGGTTTTAAATAATCCCACTACCTGCTGTGAATACGCAAACCACGGGTAACAAACATGCTCCGGGTTACGCAGATCGTTCTCGGCAAATTCTTTATAAAAAATGAATTCTTTGCTAACGGCCAGTAAAATTACTTGCCCCGGGCCCGACGGCACAGGCACCGCCTGCGTAGCGGGGATTTTTTCCATGTGCGCGGTAAGCTTGCCGGCATAAGCCAACATGTGCGCGGCCGCATCTTGCAAGGGCGGATGATTGTGCCCGCCTATCATTCCGCCTAAACCGCTTTTGCTGTTGTTCTCAAAATACAAGCTGCTATCTCCCAGCGAATTGGTAACAATGAGCAAATGTTTGGTGATTTCACCGTCGGCAAGGGCCATCTCTACCCCGGCCGCTACAATTTTATCCGGGCCGATTTCCAGTACCCCTTTGCGGGTTTCAAAATTTTTGGCATCCAACCAAAATTCACGCATATTTTGATACGCTTTGTTCATAAATCCCCCCTTTTTGTTTACTATAGCATTTTGCGAAATTTTACAAGTGTGTTTTTTTGGGTTATAATTAAAGAAAGAGGATTTTATGAATAAAAAACGTGCCGTGATTTTGATGTTGGATTCTGTAGGTATCGGCGGAGCTGAAGACGCCGCTAAGTTTGGCGACCAAGGGGCCGACACACTGGGCCATATTGCAAAAGCCAACGGCGGGTTGCAAATCCCTAATTTGACCGCACTGGGCTTGGAGAAAGCTGCACAAGCTTCCACCGGAACTGCGCCGGCCCTTGGCCCGCAACCCACACCCGGGATGAATTTGCCTTCTAAATACGGCTTCATGCGCGAGATCAGCCACGGGAAAGATACTTCCTCGGGCCACTGGGAAATGGCCGGTTCGCCCGTGTTGTTTGAGTGGGGATATTTCCCGCCCAATTATCCATCGTTCCCGGCAGATTTAGTTCAAAAAATTTGCAACGAAGCCGGCCTGCCCGGTATTTTAGGCAACAAAGCCGCCAGCGGCACGGTGATTATAGATGAGCTGGGCGAAGAGCATATCCAAACCGGCAAACCCATTTGCTATACGTCGGCAGATAGCGTGTTTCAAATTGCCGCGCATGAAGAACATTTTGGGTTGGAGCGCCTTTATAACGTGTGCGAAATTGCATTCAAGCATTTAAAACCCTATAACATTGCGCGTGTGATTGCCCGCCCGTTTGTGGGCGAGAAAAAGGGCGAATTTACCCGCACCAAAACCCGCCACGACTATTCCGTAAAGCCGCCCACCCCCACCGTATTGGACGCGATTAAAAACGCGGGCGGACAGGTGATTTCCGTCGGTAAAATTGCCGATATTTTTGCCCACCAAGGCATTACCAAAGCGGTCAAAGCGTCGGGCCTGCAAGAACTTTGGGACGTAACTTTGCGCGAGGCCAACGCCGCACCCGATTTTAGTTTAGTGTTTACCAACTTTGTGGATTTTGATATGGTCTACGGCCACCGCCGCGACGTAAAGGGCTACGCGCAAGGGCTAACGTATTTTGACAGCCGCTTGCCGGAACTGGCCGCGCAGTTGGACGAAAACGATTTGGTTTTCATCACCGCAGACCACGGGTGCGACCCCACCTACAAAGGCACCGATCACACGCGCGAACACGTGCCGGTCATTCTGTTTGGCAAGAACGTAAAACCGCAATTTATCGGCGGGCGCGACACGTATGCCGACCTGGGCCAAACCGTGGCGGATTATTTTAACTTGCCGCCGCTTAAGTTTGGCAAAAGCTTTTTAGACAAATAAAAAACCCCGGGCATAAACCCGGGGATTTTTGCGCACAAATTTTTTACAGCACCAGCGTGTCTTCCATATCCGGCCCGGTGGAGATAAGTGCAACCTTCGGGTGCGGATACGTTTTGTCGCTCAGTTTTTGCAGATCCGCCAAGAAGGCCTTGGCCTGTGCGGTAAATTGAGCGGGATCTTTCACGCAATCGTTACCTTCAAACATATCAATGTGCGTAATGGCAATTTTGGTGCAGTTGTTAATCATAATCGCGCGCGCGGCGGACTTCCACTCAAACTCGCCCACGCGGCGCAGACGTTTACTTACACTGCCGATTTCGTGCCCTTTGGTGTGATAAATTTCCAACTCTTTTTCGTCAAATAATTCCTTTTCCAAGGGGCCGGGGCCTACGCGCGTGATGTAGGGTTTAAACACGACGTACACGTCGCGCACACTTTTGGGGCCCAGGCCGGCCTCGCCCAAAAACGTGCTGGCGGTGGTATCGCGTGAGGTAACAAACGGATATTCCCCGTGCAACAGCGAAAGTTTAATCCCTTGTGTGCCTTCTAAAAGAATGTGGCCGCCTTTATCCAAGCATGCGTTTAAAAGTTCAGGCACGTCTTGAATGTAATCTTTAAGCAAGGGCTCATCTTTAGCAAATTTAATTTCTCTACGCTCAATGCGCTCTTTGACCGCTTGACCTAAACCCGTCCCCACGCTACCGATTTTATTCATAAAGTGCGCAGCGCCGCGTTCGGCGGCGGTTTGCTCATCGGTAATGAGCACGGCGTAGGGGTCAATAATCAAGCGGTCTTGCGTGCCGGTTTTTTTGACTTCGTCTAAAAGCCAATCGGTTTTAGTGTAAGCCCCCGCACCCAGCACAAGCTTGGTTTTGGGATTTAAAAAACCGGAAGGGATATTTTTAAGCGTGTAGGAAACGCCGTTTTGCACGACGGTGTGCCCGGCATTGGGGCCGCCCACGCGCACGCAATAATCGTAATTCCCCTTGTACGATAAATAGGCCGCAATTTTGCCTTTGCCTTCGTCGCCGGCTTGGCCGCCGCATACTAAATCAATCATGTTTTCCCTCCGCAAGTTTTGGGGCAAGCCCCAAATAATTTTCTGCCTCTAACATGTGCAGTTGCATTTTGACGGACGCAGGAATGTTAAGCCCGTCTATAAAATCGGTCAATGCCGCGGCGGTTAAGTGATGGCCGCGGGTAAAATCGCGCAGAATTTCGTAAGCGTTATCGCACCCGTGGGAACGCAAAATAGTTTGGATGGCCTCCGCCAGCACTTCGGGGTGTGTTTGAAGTTCGTGGCGCGCGGTTTGTTTATCAAACGCTATTTTGCAAAGCCCCTTGAACAGCGATTCATACGCCACAAGCGCGTGCCCAAACGCCACCGGAATATTGCGAAGGACCGTCGAGTCCGACAAGTCGCGCTGCAAGCGCGAAACGGGGAGTTTGTTGGAAAGGAAATCAAACAATGTGCACGCAAGCTGTAAATTTCCTTCGGCATTTTCAAAATCAATGGGGTTTACTTTTTGCGGCATGGTGGACGAGCCCACCTCGCCTTTGACGGTTTGCTGTTTAACCAGCCCGGCGCAAATGTAGTGCCACATATCGCGGCTTAAATCGGTCAAAATCACGTTGATGCGGCGGATGTTATCAAAAAGCTCGGCGTAACTGTCGCGGTTGTCCACCTGCGTGGTAACGGGGCTTAAAAATAATTTTAGCTTGCGGTTTTTGTTCAGCGTGCTGATAACCTGCCTTGCCGCACGCGGCCAATTTACCGCCGGGAAAGCCGCACAGTGCGCGTTAAAATTGCCCACCGCACCGGAGAATTTGCACGAAATTTGTTTTTGTTTCAGCTCTTTAATTTGGCGTGCAAGGCGGGTTTCAAACACGCGCATTTCTTTGCCAAACGTCGTCGGTACAGCGGGCTGGCCGTGCGTGCGGGCCAGCAGCACGCTGCGCGCTTCTTTTTTAGCAAGTTTCAAAAGTGCTTTTTGGATTTTTTCCAACGCGGGCAGAAGTGCTTTTTCCACGCCGTCGCTAAGCAAAAGGGCGTAGGAAACGCTGTTGATGTCCTCGCTGGTAAGCGCAAAATGAATAAGCGGCAAGCGGTCTTTAAGCGTGGTTTTAGCTAGTTTAAGGCGCAGAAAATATTCCACGGCTTTGACGTCGTGCCGGGTGGCCGGGATTTTGCCATAACCCTTGGTTTCCAACGCGCGAATTATTGCAATATCTTGCGCAGACAAATTCCACAAACCCGCTAAAATTTTTTGCTCGGCCGCAGTTAATTTTTTAACGCCCGGCAGTTTGAGCCCGCACAAAACGGCAAGCCAAGTAACTTCGGCACGCACACGCGCAGACAAGAGGGCGCCCTCGCCCATCACCTGGGCCAAAACGGTCAGTTTGCTTGCATAACGCCCATCTAAAGGGCTTAAAGCGGAAGTGTTCATACTTTTATTTTAGCAAAAACGGGACGGAAAAGTTTTCCGCCCCGTTACTATTTTATAATAAGTTATTTGTTTTGTGCGCCTTGGATATCTTGCGCCGTCCAGCCGCCGCCCAACGCCTTGGCAAGGTCTACCACCGCGTCGAGTTCATTATTGCGAGAGGTGGCCAGGTTCATCTCGGACGATAACAATGTTTCTTCTACACTTAGCAGATCCGTCACGCCGATGAGCCCCTCTTGTTCTTGTTTTTTAGTCAGCTCGTAACTGCGGCGCATATCGTTGGTTTGCGCAAGGTATGAATCGTAAATTTGGCGGTACATTTGGTTGGAATTGATTGCATCCAACGCTTCTTTGAACGCCAGCTGTAAGGTCTTTTGGTAATTGGCCAACATTTCACGATATTGGGCTTCGGCTTTTTTGTTCTCGGCCGTGATTTTGCCCGCGTTAAAAATGGGTGATACCAAATCCGCCCCCAAAGACCATACGCCCGATCCGCCCGTAAATAAACTGGTCAGTGCGTTGCTGGCATACCCAGCGGCTGCCGTCAGAGAAATATCCGGGAAGTACGATGCACGCGCCACACCGATATTGGCATTGGCCGCTATTAAATTTTGCTCCGCCGTCATTACATCCGGGCGACGTTCCAATAAGTCGGACGGTAAATCCGCAGGCACATCGGGCACAAGGGTGACTTCGTTTAAACTTTTACCGCGCTGGATTTTTTCTTCCACGATAGCCCGCGGGGATTTGCCCAAGAGTACAGCAAGTGCCGTCTCGGTTTTGGAAAGAGTTAAACGCAAAGTGTCTTCTTGTGCCTTGACGCTTTGCAAGTTGGCTTGCACGCGGCGCAAATCTACTTCGGTGGCGTAGCCGGCTTCGTAGCGGCTTTGGTAAATGCGTACGTTTTCCTGCCGGGCTGCTACCGTTTGCTGTGCAATTTTGATTTGCTCGTCAAGCATGAGCATGGTGAAATACTGTTTGGCAACATCGGCCGTTAAGGTAAGGCGCACCGTGTCGCGCGCGGCCTCGGTAGCTAAGAGTTGTGCGCGGGCCGATTCTTTCATGCGGCGGTATTTGCCCCACAAGTCCAGCTCAAAAGATACGTTGAGCCCCGCCCGGCTGGTAGCTTCGCCCGATCCTTGCGCGTTTCCTTCGCGGCCGGTCGTTCCCACGGCAGAAACCGTAGGGAACTGATTGGACCCGGCAATGGTTACTTCGGCGCGGGCTTGGTCCACACGCGCAATGGCGGCTTGTAAATCCCAGTTATATTTAAGGGCCGTATCTTCCATGGCGTTTAAGACGGGGTCATTAAACATTTGCCACCAGTTTTGCTGAGTAAACACAGCATAGTTTGAAGCATCTTGCCCTTGCGGCAAATCTGTCTGCGGGCGTTTATAATTGGGGCCCATGGTGCATCCGGCCGTAAGTACCGCGCACGCGGTTAATAAGTTGAATAGTTTCATTTTTGCTCCTTGTCTTTTCCGACAAATAACGTAAAGAACCACGGGATAAACAGCGGCGCCACCCCGGTGGCAACTAACATCCCGCACACGACCGCCGTACCAATGGAATGGCGGCTGGCGGCACCTGCGCCAAAACTAATGGCCAGCGGCACACAACCTAAAATAAACGCCAAAGATGTCATTACAATCGGCCTAAAACGCATTTGCGCCGCGTGCAGTGCCGCTTCTGCTTTTTGCATACCTTGTTCCTTTAAGAGGACAGCAAATTCTACAATCAAAATAGCATTCTTGGCGGCCAAACCCACCAGGGCCACAAGCGCAATTTGGAAGTAAATATCGTTAGATAACCCACGTATCCACGTGCCCAACAACGCCCCAAATAACGCAAACGGAACGGCCAAAAGTACGGCAATGGGCAAGCTCCATTTTTCATACTGCGCAGCCAAAATTAAGAACACAACCAATATCCCCAAAAGCAAGGCGGACGTGGAAGAACTTCCGGCCAGTTTTTCTTGGTAAGTGGTCCCCGTCCAAGCCAGCGTAAAGCCGGAATCGAGGACTTCTTTGGCGGTTTCTTCCACCGCACGGATAGCATCGCCGGAGCTATACCCGGGTGCCGGGCTAGCCATCACTTTAGCAGACGGGAACACGTTAAAGCGTTCCACAATATCCGGCCCTAACGAAGGCGTAAGCGTCACCAACGTGGAAAGAGGGACCATTGCCCCGCTATTGGATTTGACGTAAATTCCGTTCAATTGGTCCGGACGGGCGCGGTATTCTCCCTCCGCTTGCATCATCACTTTAAAACTGCGGCCCAGGTACGTAAAATCGTTAATATACATATTGCCGAACGTACCTTGCAGTGTGGCATACAAGGTATCGAGCGAGACACCCATAGACTGAGCTTTTACTTCGTCTACAGTTAATGCATATTGCGGAACCGCCGCCGAGAATGAAGAAGACACACTGGTCAACTCGGGCCGTTTGCGTGCCGCTTCCAGGAATTTGCTTACCTGGTCGGCCAATTCGGCAGAACCGCCCTCGGAACGGTTTTGAATGTACCCCTCAAGCCCGCCCGTAGTGCTCATACCCAAAATGGCCGGCGGGTTGAACGGCATCACAAGCGCACCCGGAATTTGACTTTGTGATTTGACATACACCTCTTTGACGGTTGCATCGGAAGATTCACTCACTTCTTTACGCTCATCCCACGGTTTTAACATAACAAACGAAGCCACCGAATTATTTTTGCGTGCGCCGGTAAGCATATCAAACCCGGCAAACGTCATCTCTTTTTGTACAGAAGGAATAGACAAGAGCACATCTTCCATTTCGTTGGCTACTTTTTCGCTAGCCCCCAAGGAAGATGACGGATCTAATTGTGCGGCTACCATAATAATGCCTTGGTCTTCATTGGGCAGTAAACTGCCGGGCACAATTTTAAACAACCCCAACGTGGCTATCAACAAAACTACCATAATAATAGTTGATACCAGCCCCTTGTGCAACAAAAAGCCCACCAATTTGCCGTATTTTTGGGTAAGTTTATCAAACCATTGGTCAAATTTGTAAAAGAACCCACTGGTAGGACGCGCTTGCTTTTTTAAAAGAAGCACACACAGCGCGGGCGTGAGTGTAAGCGCCACCAAGCCGGAAATAACCACGGAAACTGCAATTGTGATAGCAAACTGTTTATACATCACCCCGGTAAGCCCCCCCATAAAAGCTACCGGCACAAACACAGAACACAGCACGAGCACAATGGCTACCACAGGCCCGGAAACTTCTTGCATGGCTTTAATGGTAGCTTCACGCACGGGGAGATTTTCCTCGTGCATGATACGTTCTACGTTTTCAATTACCACAATCGCATCGTCCACCACCATACCAATAGCCAGCACCAACCCGAATAGCGTTAGGGTATTAATGGAAAAGTCCATGATTTTCATCCCGGCAAACGCACCGATAATAGATACGGGCACCGCCAAACACGGGATGAGCGTAGCGCGCCAGTCTTTCAAAAACAAAAACACTACCAAAAATACCAGCACCATGGCTTCTACTAACGTTTTGATTACTTCTTTAATGGACTCATTCACAAAAAGCGTGGTATCATAAGCAGTATCATACGCCAGGTCCATTTCCGCCGGGAAATTTTTGGCGGCTTGGGCTAAGTGTTCCTGGACGGCTTTAGCGGTAGCTACTGCGTTTGCCCCCGGGGACAAATACACCCCCACCGGCACGGCCGGTTTGTGGTTGAAGCTTCCGTTAAATTCATACGTTTGGCTGCCCAGTTCGATACGCGCCACATCCTTTAGTTTTAACGTCGTACCGTCCGCATTGGCACGCAAGATGATATTTTCAAATTCCTCTACAGTAGAAAAACGGCCGGGCGCAATAATTGTGTAACTGCGGTCCACTTTTACAGGCATAGGGGCTTGACCGATTTTGCCGGCCGCACGCTGGGCATTTTGCGCTTGGACAGCACTGGCCACTTCAGCAATAGATAAGTTGCGCTGGGAGAGCACATCCGGCTTTACCCAAATGCGGATAGCATAATCGTTGGCGGACATGACCATGGCATCCCCCACCCCTTCAATACGTTTTAGATCATCCACAATGTTGATCAACACATAGTTACCGATGGTAGTAGTGTCCGAACGGCCCGAAGGCGAATAAAACGCCAGCATCTGTAAAATAGCAGAGGATTTTTTATCTACCGTTACCCCGTAGCGGCGTACATCTTCAGGCAATGTAGCGGTGGCACTTTGCACACGGTTATTGACGTTAATCATGGCTTGGTCCGGATCGGTGCCTACTTTGAAATAAACCGTCAGTGCCATATCCCCGTTGGAAGAAGAGGTGGAGTTCATGTACAGCATATCTTCCACCCCGTTGATTTGCTGCTCCAAAGGAGCGGCCACCGTATTGGCAATTACTTCGGGGCTGGCACCCGGATAACTGGCAGAAACAGCAATGGTGGGAGGGGTCAAATCCGGGTATTGCTCAAGCGGAAGTGATTTAATGGATACAATACCCGCTAAGGTAATTAAGAGCGAAATTACCGCAGAAAAAATGGGCCGGTCAATAAAAAATTTAGAGAACATGCGCCCCCCTAATTGGCTTGAGTTTGAGCTTGCGCCGGCTGATCGGCCGCCGGTGCTTGCAGCAAGGCTTGAGCATCCGGAGCTTCCGAATCCGAAATGGCTTGCTCTAATTGGTCCATCTTCTCTTCGTCCGATTCAGGAGCGGTACGCTCTTTAGAAACGGGAACCTGAAAATCTTGAAGTTGTACTTTAACCGTTTGCCCCGGGCGAACACGGGACAATCCTTCGCTGATCACTACATCTCCCGCCTTTAACCCCTTAGTTACCACGTACATATTATTTTGTATGTCAGCTTCAATGGGGCGGGCCTCTACCGCATTATTAGCGTCTACTACATATACCAGAAGTTCTTTAGCTGTATGTAACACCGCAGAAGAAGGAATTAAAATAGCATCCTTGAACGTTGCCCCTATCAAGTGTACACGTACAAATTGGCCCGGCATCAGTAGACGAGAATTTTGCGGATTAGCAAATTCAGCCTTCATAGCGATGCTGGAAGTTTGTGCATTTTCAGAACTGTCAAAGAAAATAATTTTGCCGCGTTGCGGATAAATTTCCCCGTTAGGCATCACGGCTTCTACGTAGATAGCAACATCATTAACGTCTTGATCCCGGTATGCCTGGGCGGCCTCTTTTTGCTGCTGGCCGGGTTTCATATTTCCAAAGGCAATTTGCCCGGATATAAAACCCTGGGAAAGCTGGTTAAATTGGCTGCCCGGCATAGAAAATTTTACATACAGGGGATTGATTTGCACCATATTGGTTAAATAGCCCGACTCGCCCGCCGGGGAAATCAAACTACCCACGGACGGAACAGCCTGGCCCACAATCCCGGAAATGGGTGCGGTTACTTTGGTATAACCTAAATTAATTTGCGCACCTTCCACCGCAGCTTGAGCCACTTTGACGTTGGCCTGCGCCGTCTCGTAAGCGGAAAGGGCATTATCGTAATCTTGTTGGCTTACCGCATTGGAAGAACGCAAGGTTTTCATCCGGTTAAACGTGCGGTAGGTGCGTTTTTCTTCAGCTTGGGCTTGTGCCAAAGAACCTTGGGCTTTTTCCAAGGCTACTTTATATTCGGCATCGTCAATTTGAAACAGCTGCGTGCCCGCTTCCACAAATTCCCCCTCGTTATAAAGGCGGCTTTCCAAAATGCCCCCCACCTGCGCGCGGATTTGAATTTCTAGCGATCCAATTACTTGGGCGGGATACTCGATATCCCACGGTAAATTTTCTTGAATAACTTTAACGGCTGAAACGGTTGGAGCGGATGGAGCGGCTGCCTCGTTTTTTTTGCAGGCAGCTAAAAAGAGCGAGAAGCACAAAATAAACCCTACTGCTTTTTTCATAAAATTCCTCCTAGGAAACATTTTTAAAATTTTATGAAATTCGTTCCTATTTGGCAAATTCTTTTAAAACCCTGTAAATTTTATCAAAAAAACCGTATAATATAATGAGTATGAAAAGATTGATATTGTTAGGGTTTAGTTTTATAGCAATTTCTTTGCAGGCAGCGCCTGTGTTTGATGATTTGGACCGTTTCCAAATTCCCGATGAACCGGAACCGGTCAAAGAGGCCCCTGCGCCTAAACCTGCCCCCAAACCGGTAGAAGATAACCGGCCGGAAATTGTCATCCGCATGGGAGATGGGGTTGCTTCCGCGCCGGCCCCTGTAAAATCAGGAGCCAGTGAATTTGCCGTTTTGCATCGATCTGCTGCCCAGTTGGAAAGAAACTTGGCCGGGAAAAGCCGTTTCTATATACTCTTTAATGCCAATACTTCCGCTGTGAGCGATCAAGTACTTACCGCACGGGATGGAAAGCAATATGCAGTAGTACGCTTTGGGCCCCAGGATCAAAACTACCGTTTATTTGTGTTTAACGCGCGGGGCGATCAACCCTTGTTGGCCGTGGCAGAAAATACAGCCGACAAATTAAGAATTTACAAAAAATATGAACTGGATTTAGGAATTACGGAAGCTGATTTTAAAAACGCTTATCCGCAAGCGGAACCGACCGAGATTACCGCGCAAGACAAATCCGTTTATCAGACATACGAATTCGCCCCCGATCTTTTTGTACTGTTTGCCCAAGGAAAACCAACCCGTCGGTTTACAGACCAAGCGGAATTTATAGATTTTACCAATCAATTGCAAGGTATTGAACCGAAAGTAGAAACTCCTACCCAAAAGCGGCAAGAGGAAGCACCGCAAGAACCCGCCAAACGTTCCTTTAAAGAGATCGTGGCCAGCGGCACAATTTATGACCGCATGAATGCGGTGTCTGCTAGCATGGAAACGGGGCTGCCAGGTATGCATCAGTTCGGCGGGCGAAGATCCTACAACTCGGCAGGACGATCTTCCAGAACTTCCCGAACGTCCAATCAACGGACAGGATCTGCGCGATCGACAGGTTCTTCCAGATCCGCGGGGTCTTCTCGCCCAGCAAACACGGGCCGTACGCGCGCAAGACGTTAGTGCTGCACAAATATGTTAGAATAAAAACGCTATGAATTCTGATAATAAAGCCATTTATTTCCGACGTACCGCCTTACGTAAAATAATAGAAACTTTTGATAAAGGCATACTGGAGACAGATGCCTATCGGATTCCATTTGATGTGATCCCGCCTGATTCTAAATCTTCCGTGCGGTGCTGTATTTATAAGGAAAGGGCCGTCTTTCGGGCGCGCACCCTGGCCGCTTTAGGGTGCAGTGTAGAGGAAGATGATGAGGCTACCTCTCTAAACGATTATGCCAAGCAAGCATTGACCCGTACCGCTATTCCCAAAACTCCGCTGACGGTTATGGACATTGCCTGCCACGCGTGCCAAAAGGCACGTCACCTAGTGACCGAGGCCTGCCAAGGTTGTTTGACACGCCCATGCCAGCAATCCTGCCATTTTGAGGCCATTTCTTTTATCAACGGGCGTTCCTCCATTGACATCAACAAGTGCAAAAATTGTGGCGCGTGCAAAAGGGCTTGCCCGTACAATGCCATCGCTTTTATCCCCGTTCCGTGTGAACAGGCCTGCCCCGTGGATGCTATTCATAAAGAAGAAAACGATGTAGCACAAATTGATTTTGATAAATGTATCGCTTGCGGACAATGTATAGAGGCATGCCCGTTTGGCGCCATTATGGAACGCAGCCAACTTATTGATATTTTATCGCAAATTAAAAAAGGAGCCCCGGTAGTGGCTATGATTGCTCCTTCTATCGTTGGGCAATTTGATTGCACACTTGCGCAACTTATCACCGCTATCAAAAAGGCCGGTTTCCCGCAAGTGACCGAGGTGGCCTTGGGGGCCGATATCACCACCGCCAACGAAGCGCGCGAGTTGGTAGAACGCTTGGAAAACGGGGCGCGGTTTATGACAACGTCGTGCTGTTCGGCCTGGGTACAAGCCGTTAAAAAACATTTGCCCGCTTTAAAAGAATTTATTTCCCACACCCAAACGCCGGCCGCCTATACTGCCGAAATTGAAAAACAAAAAGGGAATGTTACCGTGTTTATCGGGCCGTGCGTGTCCAAACGCGCCGAAGGGATGGAAGACCCCAATATTGACTATGTGATGACGTATGAAGAATTGGGGGCATTGTTTGCCGCCAGAAATATTGATCCGGCCTCTTGTGAAGAAGCCGCGCTGGACCCCACTATCTCCGGCGAGGCCCGTTACTATGGGGTTACCGGCGGGGTCGCCCAAGCCGTAGAAAATGCGTTGGCCGGCCAAAAAACTTTCAAAAAAGAGACGCTAAACGGACTAGATAAAAAAACCATTGCGCTTTTAAATGCTTATGCCAAAGAAGCGGGGGATTTCCAGCTTTTAGAAGTAATGAACTGCAAAGGCGGTTGTATTGGCGGACCGTGCACGCTTAAACCGCAAGCACAGGCCATTAATCCAATTAAAGAATTAGTCGCCAAAAGCCCCAAAGTAAAATGTGCACTCAATAAAAAGAAAAATCCAGGCCAAAATAAACGTTAAATTTTTCTACAAATACATCTCAAATTTGTCTAATTGTTTGCCCGTATCGCTATATACGGTAAAGGTAAGTTTGCGGTCTACGATTTTGCCCACTGCATAATGCCGGGCAGATACAAACCGCGCGGTATAAGAATCTTCATACACACGCTTGGTAGGAGTGGGGGCGGCTGTCCCCAACGTAACATACGTCACCCCGCGGGAATGGGTTTCCCCATTACGCAAAGGGAAAGTGCGTTCGTAATTGGTATCCCCGCCTTGGAGCACAAGGTTGACGCCGTACGTCTCAAATAATTTTACCCACGCGGCAGCCACTTCCAAATTGGAGCCGTTTACCCCGGTAGAGTAAGCCGGTGCGTTCATGACTACAATTTTCCATTTGTCGCCCGCTGAAGAAAGCGTGGTTTTAAGCCATTTGGTTTGGGCGGATTCTTCGTTAATGTCCGGCGCCCATACGGCCCCTTGAGAGATATTGGTATCCAACACAATAAAACGGGCGTTAGCCGTATCAAAGTAATAATACTTGGGGGTGGCGTTGCTCCACGTCATATCGTGGTAACGTGTATAATTATTATACAGGAAGGATTTGCTATCACTTTGAGCGCGTTGGGCGCCATACTCCTGCGGCCCTAACGCCACAAATAAAGGGGTATTACGCAAAACAGAGGCAAACGGCCTAAAAAGGGACTCGTCCGCTTGTGTGTTTAAACCATCCGGGGTGATATTGCCGGTATGAAGCACAAAATCCGCTTTTTCTTTAGCCATAAACCCGGCCAACGCTTGCCGGCCAACGGCCCCGGCAGAAGGGTCCGTCAAAGCATCATCCCCGGTGCTCCCCAACGCCAAAAACGTAACCACTTTGCGCTCCGGCGAAAATAACGTGCGAAACGTACCGTTAATGGGTTCTTGCACGCCGTTTTTGGAAGCATTTTCTACGTAGAGATGATAGCAAAAATCTTGATTGGGCACCAACCCATATAGCACTACTTTGTGGTTGCTAACAGCCGGGGTTAACGTCATAATTTGGTTGCACCGCGGGGCCGGCCCATACTCCAACCACGAAACGGCCGGGGCATCGGTTTGCCAACGCAGGGTCATAGAAGTGGGAGTGGCATTTTCTAAATAAGGCCCACGCACTATATGAGCCCCTTGGACATCAAGCGCGCAAAACAAAATGACTAAAAAAAGGATTCGTCTCACAAATTTATTGTACCAAAATATAAGAAACTATTTACGAAAAATTTTGCCGCAAATGCTTTAAATTTTGTTAAATGAAGTTATATGAAAAAATTATTCTTTCTTTTAGTAGTGTTAGGGTTTAGTTCCCTGTCTGTTTCTGCCGGAGAAATCACCGGCACAGCCGATTATACCGGCGCTTCCGCTTTCCAACAAGTAAAGGTAGGAGGGCTTTGGCAATTTGCACTAAATTGGGCCGCTGGTTTAGAAACAAAAATGGCTGACGAAAAAGCATTTAAAAACAATGTTTACGAAGTAAAAATCCCATTTCAATTTTCCAGCGATGCATTGTCTTTTTCCCTAACGCCTTTTTACTACCTCAAAAACACAAGTGACGCCAAAGATTACAACGCTTTTGGTATTTCCGGCCAGTTTATTTTGACGCTTGAAGATAACGCCGTAGATGAAATGTATTCCCACGTTTTTATGGGGGCTGCGTTTGCGCGGCAAGAAGGGTTCTTGCTTGCCGAAGGCGGGGACGTGCACCATCAGTATTATTCGCAAGCTGCGTACACGTTGGGCTTGCACAAAAATTTCTTCCGTGCTTTTAGCTTCGAAGCCATCGGCGCAGTGTTTCAATACCCGGACGGCGTTTCGCACGTAGATGGCTGGCGCGGGATATTGGACCAACAAGATTTAGTTTCTTTGCAAACTTATGAAATTGTCCATGAATTACCGAAATATGCCTTCGGCGGACGCATGACACGTATGTGGGCGGATAGACGCGCCACTTTATATTTGGGTTACCGATTTGGGGAGTTTCATACCGCCGATCCGGAACATTCCTTTATAGTGGGAAATAGCTTCGCGCTGACTTCGTGGGCCTCGTGTGATTTAGGTTACAACCACTTGCGCACGGTGCACAACAGCCACAAACGCGACATTTTCCACGCCCAGTTAAAGTTCGTTTTTTAGGAGTGTGACATGACTAATAACGAAGCTCTTTCCGCTAAGGCGCTAACGTTGATTTCACACAAATTGCGCACCCCTTTATCCATCATCAATGGATATTCCGAGGCGGTGCTCTCTCAAGCGGAAAAAGAAAATTTCTCCCCTTTTACCACCAAGGCACTGGGGGAAATTAACAAACAAGGTACGCGGATGTCCGCCTTGGTAGACAAGTTAATGGCTTTTAACCAGGCCATGACGGCCGATGCTTCTTCGTTGGAGAAACAAACCGTCACTTTAAAACCTCTGATTAAAGAGTGCGCAACCAAAGCCATATCGCTGGAGGGAGATGAAGCCCTCCCCACCCAATCCAAAGAGAAAGGTGTTAAGCGGGGCACTTTCATTGAAATTGATTGCTCCACGCAACTTACTTTGCAAGCCAACGAACCGATGTTGCGCTCGTGCGTGTGTGAACTGCTGGCCAATGCTATCAAATTTAATACCAAGCTGGAAAAAATCATCAAAGTGCAAGGGGTACATCATGGCGATAGCATCTCCATTTCCGTGCGTGATTACGGCATTGGTATCCGCCCGCAAGACGTAGCCAAAATTTTTGAACCGTTTTACCAAGTGGATGATTATTTTACCGGACAAGTAACTGGTTGGGGGCTGGGGCTTGCCATGGTCCAACGTATTTTGGATTTACACCACGGCTCTATTAGTGTTGTTTCCGATAGAGGGCTAGGGTCCATTTTTACCCTTTCATTCCCTGTATGACCGCCGAAGAATTATTGGAACAAACTTCGCAGCAATGCGAAAGCTACCGTTTATTGCTCTTGCCTGCGATCACTGCGCTGGGTGATTTTGGCCGCCGGTTGTTGCAAATTAATCAGCAAATCCGCAAAAATTTAGAAGTAAGAGATAACGAATTTACAGAACAATTTAACAATTATGTGGCCCACCTGCGCAATTTACTGGACAAACGGGAACCGGTTTGGACGGAGCTGCGCAACCAAATCCGCCAAGTGCCGCCCTCGTCCTGGACGGCCGATCTGGCCCTGGATGCCAAGGGGCTCAATAGCCGGGCAAAGGCCCTTTCCCGTGCGTGCGATGATTTTAATATGCAGTATGACACTTTTTGTAAACACTACAAAATTTTTACGGCTGCCAAATTAAATGTATGGTTGCTAACTGCTTGCCAAAATGATATTACTAATTTAACCGGAAAAATACTTTTATTGGCACGTGAAATTGCCCGTAAAACTGAGCAAAAAAGGAGCCCCCATGCAGAATAAACCTCTCTATTATTTTTCCAAATCCAGCACGGTATGTTTGATTATCATTGCCGCTGGCGTAGTAACTGCGTTTTTAGTGTACACAAAAGCGCTGATGATCCCGCTGGTTATTTCCATCTTTTTCTATACGATCTTGGCACAAATGACGTTGTTCTTGCGGCAAAAATTTTCTTTTCCAAAATGGCTTGCTCTTACCGCCGCCATTTTATTATTTATTGCGTTTTTTATCGGCGTGATTGTATTTACTGCCAACTCTGTAGAAGAGTTTCTAAAGGGAAGTGAAATTTACCGCCAAAATTTGATTGTTACCGTGTCTGACATATTGGCCCGCTTGCGCGAACACGGCTTGGCATTGGACGCGCACTTTATTGAAAACTACTTGCGCGAAGTGCCGCTATTTGACTGGGTACGCAATTTGGGCGGACGGTTATTTAGCGTGTTTTCCAGCTTTACGCTAATCATTTTATTTATGGTGTTCTTTTTGTTTGGCAGCAAGAAAACCCCGCCTATTACCAACCCCGCTATTAAAGAAATGTTGGCCAATGTCTCCGTGTATTTGTCCGTCAAATTGATGGCCTCTATTATTACGGGGATATTGGTTTTTACCGTCCTTTTTAGCTTTCAAGTAAAATTAGCTGTGTTATTTGCGTTTTTTGCTTTCTTGCTAAACTTTATCCCCAGTGTGGGGTCTATCGCAGCGGTGCTCATTCCGTTGCCTATCTTGTTTTTGCAATTTGGGTTAGGGCCAAAATTCTTTGTGATATTGGCATTGCTGAGTACCATTGAATTTGTTATTGGCAACCTGGTGGAACCGCGCTTTTTGGGCGAAGGGATGGACTTGCACCCCGCCGCAGTGGTAGGGTCCCTAATTTTTTGGACGCTGGTGTGGGGAGCCCCCGGGGCGTTTTTGTCCGTACCGATTACGGCCTCGGTGAAAATTGTGCTCAGCAAAATGAAACTAACCCGCCCGGTGGCTGAATTTTTAGCCGGCCGGCTGCCGAATTAGTTATTTATTTCTACAATACAAAACCCGCCACGGATTGGGTGGCGGGTTTTCATTTTGCGTAAATTACTTATTTGGCGGCTTGTTCTTGGCGGACTTTTTCAAACAAATTATCCGCAGTGGCACGCTGTAAGAAAGTTTCCCATTCGGCCGGGGTGAGTTCAAAATCATCCATTACGATGTATGAAATATCCTTAGCGGCATTTTTCATATCTTTCTTTTGATTCTTATACTCATTTTCCAGTTCTACATAGCGGCTGGCAATGGCGTAGTCAATATCCGCTTGGGTATAGCTTTGTGTAGCGGCCGGGGCCGGTTGCTGCTCCTGGGAAGCAGCGGCATTTTCATCCCCTTGAGCCGGTTGCTCTTCCGCCGCCGGCTGCGCTTCTTGAGAAGCACTTTCCTCTTGCGCAGGTTGAGCATAGGTGCTGTCCTGCGTTGCGGTAGAGGTAGTTTCTTCATCTGTGCGCAAGGGTTTGTCTCCCGCGGGGGTTAAGAGTTCCTGGTGCGGATCTTTATCTTGAGGAACAAATACAGGTTCCTGTTTATCCATTGAATTTACCACCCGTCCATTTATCAAATTGGAGCAAGCGGAAGGATTTACAATAAAATAAATGCTTAAAATAATACAGACTAGAATAGCGGCTTTTACTAAAATTTTAATCATACGGGTACGCCTCCTTTCCTATAGCATATCATATTTTGGGCCTAGTGGGCTGTATTGTTTGGCGGCGTGTTGGGCTGTTGTAGTTTTTTGACACTTTGCTGGAACTGCGGATTGGAAAAAATTTCCTCAATAGCGGCAGCAAAATCTTGGTTTTTTAAGTGTTTTTGCACAACACCTTGTATTTGCGGGTTTTTTTCTATAATTTGTGCCAAATTTTGGGTGCTCAAATCAGCCAAATCTTTTACTTCGCCCTGGGAAGCTTCTTGCAATTCTTCATTGAACTGCTCTACAGCCGGGTCTTGATTAAAATCTTGCACAATAGAGGCAACTGTATCTTGGGCCTGCTGCTGTTGTTGTTGCGGGGTAAGGGGGGCATCTTCTAAATAAATTTGCGTGGATTGCGGCCGATACGGAATGGGCTCTTGCTGAAATTCGGCCTGGGCGGCTGCTAACGATACCGGAATATGCTGAAACGAAAAGGGCTCGCCATCTTGCATAGCGGCGGCTTCTTGGGCAGCTTGTTTACGTTCTTGCCGCTGATGCCAACGGACCGCCCCCATATATATAAGGGCGGCCCCCATCACGGCAATTAAAACGTAACTTACCTTAGACATTATTTTACGTCCGTTACTTCTATATCAAACACAAGCACGGAATTGGGCGGAATTTGACCCACCGGGCGGTTGCCGTACGCTGTATCGGCCGGGCAAACTACCGTACCGCGCGAGCCGGGTTTCATTTGCTGAAGCGCTTTCGTCCAGCACGGGATCACTTGCGAAAGCCCAAACGTAGCGGCTTGTCCGCGGTCGCGCGAGCTATCAAATTTTGTTCCGTCAATTAACGTCCCTGTATAGTGGACGGTAACGGTCCCATTGGCGGTGGGGGTTTTCCCCTTCCCCGGGCGGGACAATTTAATCATCGCACCGTTATCAAGAACTTTAACCCCTTTTTCTTTTTGGAACGCCTCTAAATATTCTTTTTGCTCTGCTTCGCGGCGTTGGGAAATCAGCAAAGCATCATCTTGATATTTTTGGATGATTTGGGGTTTATAGCTTTCCACATCCGTTTGCGCTTTTTTATTGAGCAAGCTATCGCGCATCCCTTGAGAAACGGCTTTATAATCGTCCTCGTTATCCAAAATAAGTTGCTTTTTTAAGTTATCCCCCAACAAAAACCCTAACGAATAGAGCATTTTGTTGCGTTGGGCCGGATCGTTAGCGGCAGGAGCGGTTTTCTCTTGCGCTAAAGCCGGCAGTGCGATACATAAACTGAGTAGAATTACTAATTTTTTCATTATTTTCCCTCTATTTTGTTTTTAAATAATTTTCTAACCGTGTAGAAATCTGCGCAGCGGCCTGACGGCCCACCCCTTGCATGCTGCGGCGTACCGAATCGTTAATGCGCGTTGTACCAGCGCGATCCTGCACGTTAAAGCGGGCAAAAGTAACATCCCGCTGGGCATCGATTAAGCTAACGGCCGCACTGCTGGAGCACCAAATCAACCCATCTACTTTTTTGGAAGAATAGTTATCCACCTCGGTAACGATTTGAACCGATACTACTTGGTCCGGGTCCGCGGCGTCCACCACGCCTAAACCCATTTTGTTAAGAGCGTCTATCACATAGGTAACCATGGTTTCGCTCTCTACCCCATTTACTTTTACCCCCACCAATACAGCGGCCATTTTTTCTTTAAAAATATTTTTGTAAGGTGCAAATGTTTCGGGCATATAGCTGGAACGGTCCGCCTGGATGAACTGATATAAATCGTCCAACGCGGCGCGACGTTGAATAAGGGGCTGCATTTTGTAGGCCACTTTTAAATCCGCCAACGGATCGGCCGGCGTAGAAAATTGCTGTGCCAAACCGGTTAATTGAGCATCGGCGTTATTTAAAAGAGGAACCACCACGGCATTGGCTTTTTCACGCGGCAGAACGGCCAACGCATAGTAATGTTTGGCTTGGGATTCTTTATCACGCCATACTTTTTCTACTTTGGCATTGGCTAATACATCGTCAAGTACCTGGGTTCCGGCCGCTTGCGGGGTATGGGCCTGCAATTCTTTTTGCAAAGCAGAAAATGCTTGCTCCGAAGCGGCTTTTTTAGTAGCTCCGTCACCGGCTACTACATAGTACGCTTGTGTATCGTACTTAGACATTTGGTAGCTAATTGTATTTTTATTGAGCCCGCCGCAGGCCACCAACCCCAGCGCGCAACATAGTGTTATTAGTTGTTTCATAATTTTTTACCTCCCTATAGTCCGCTGCGGTGATGCAGGAACACTCTGCCCCCCGCAGGTACCTCTACGTTTGCAAAAGTATGTTCTCCTATTATACTACCATTTTTGGCCTGCAACAAAAGCCGAATATTTTGTGTGCCGGGGGTTACAAATACCCGTGTCATGTATATTTGCGCCGGCAAGGTAAACCACTGGCGGGTATCGGCCCTTTCGGTAGCGGCCCCCAAAATACTGACAAACAGCTCCGCTAATTGGCCCAGGGTATCCGCGTGGGGGTTATCGGACGATGAACGAACCGCGTGGCGGGCTTGTACAGCCGCCGTCCGTTTCAGGATCGCCCGTGTAGCTAACCGGAACCAAATGCCGGGTAATTTCATTTCTAAATCCTGTGTAGCCAGTTCGGCAATGTCGCTCACTTTTTGTAAGGGAACGCGTACCCCGGCTATATCCACGGTAGAGGACTCCACCAAATAGGACTGCGGTTCCAAAACGGGGTAAGCCACTGTAATAGCGGAACCGGTCAGCCCGGCATAGAGGGCATTTTGCAACTCGGGCGAAACAGGCCCCTCATCTTCCACCGGAGTGCTGGCAAAGGCCCAAATATCGTTCCACGCTACTTGAATAGTTTGGCTCTTTTTGAGCGGCACTTGCCCCACGTAATGAAATACAATTACCTCTGCGTATTGTTGGGCATGAGAGGGAACGTCAAAGGAAGGGGCGGGCCACCCGCGTTTTTGGTATGCATTGAAAGCGTTTTCCCGTGCGATGCGCGCATCGGAAAGCTCTCCGGCCGACTCAAAAATAAGACTGGACACATACTGCACAAAGGGGTCATCGTTATATCCCTTTTGGGTAGAGCCGCGCAGATGATCCAAGAAGAATACCGCTTTGCGTGCCTCTACCGCGGCGGCGGAAATATCGTTTAATTGCAAAAAATTTAGCGCACGGTAAAAAAACGTTAACGCGGTTTCGTAATAGGATGCGTAATAGGGGGTAGTTAAATCATTGATAAGCAAACGCGCACCGGAGGCAGAAATACTTTTGGTGTAAGAATCCGTAATTTTTTGTTGCGCCACTGCAAACAGCGCATCACTTTGGGCGGGTTGCTGGGCATCGTGTAATAAAGTCCCGCGGTCCAACGCATAGAGCAGCTCATCGCGCTTGCCATACATTTTACGCGCCTTGGACTCTACCAAACCGGCCGCTTGGTCAAATTTTCCCTGAGCGACTAAATTATTTACTTCGTGTTTATAGCGTAAAGAAGGCGCCCCACAGGCGGAGCAACATACAATTGCCACCAACCCCCAGAGCGCATTCTTTTTCATTAGAAAGAAACCTTGCTGCGTTTAACGTATTTTTTAATTTTTTGTTGTCCGTTCCATGCAATTTGGTTTGTTTCAATATCAATTAGTTTCAAGTTAGCTTGATAATATACAACGGCTTTGCTACCGGCTTGATCTACTACGCTGTTAAGTACGCCACTAAGCATATAATCGGCCCCTACTTCACGGCCGAAGGCCTTGCGGCTTTCTTCGCTGGCAAATTCATCCTGTTCCAGGCGTTCGGTGCGCACTTCGCCGCGTTCATCCCTAGAGGCCACAAAATCCACTTTGCCCGAATTGATCAGTGCACGTTGCATTTCTTCCACAAATACATCTGTATTGATGTGTTCCATGGTTTTGTTGCTTACCGTGCCGACGATAAGCGTTGGCTCTTTCCCGTTTTTAGAAACAAACTTTGTATACCAACCACTGTTTAAACAATCGGTAATCATTTCCTGCGCAACCATCTGCGCATCGGTATCGTTCCAACCGCCGCTCACGTCTTTGACCAAGTTTGTCTCTACGCGTTTTACTTTGGGAGCACACGCAAACACAAACGGTAAAACCAACAATACTGCCAGTAGTTTTTTCATAGTTTCTCCTTAAATATATCTATGTTACTTTATTGTATCAAATTGTACTCAAACGGCCACATAATTCTTGCCCGGCCCAATCTTCGGTTTCGTACTTGCACTGCACAGCGCCGTTGGCAATATCCACTTCCAGCCATACCGGCAACGTTTTATGTTCTACCCAAATAATGCCGTTTTCCAAACGGTAGGTATAGTCTTTGCAATCCAATACCAAGCCGGTTTTCCCTTGTACAAGCGGGCAGGAAAGCGTTACTTCCAGTTGGCGGAAATCGGGCGTATACGCCCCGTGAGAGGCCCGGTAAGATTCTTGCGCAAAGGCCAGCGCGCGGGCTAACTCGGCCGCTTGACGGGCGTGAGAAGCGTCGCGACGTTTGCTATATTGCGGCCAAGTTAAGGCAAAAACAAACGCACACGCAATTAAACACGCTAAAACAATACGAGAAATAGATCCAACCTTTGAATGTAACATATATTTATTCTCCTTACAAAAACACGGACAGCGCTATAAAATATCCCCCCATAAGTACTAACCCGGTAGGCACCGCTATCCGGGCCCATTCCCGGCTTTTAATACCCAGCTTTTCGGCAGCCACAATATTGGGTAAATTCCCCTGCACTAACATACTGCCAAAAGCCGCCAGCCCTATTACCATATATACCAAATCTGTTGATGAAATAGTGGGAAGAATTTCTATGGCGGCCAAAGTAGCATTATCGATAATGACCGACACGGCATTGGCTAAAAATAATATCTTCCCTCCCAGGTGCGTAATGGTACTTTGCGCCAAGGGCCTAAGCCCCGTGCTAATTAAGGTCAAAGCGGCCACAAACATATAGATGTGCCAGGTGCGACGTAAAATAGAGGAGTAGGTTTCTTTATCTTCGCGGATTTGCATCTGCAGGGTGGTTCCTGCCTCACGCGCGCAATACCCGGCCGCAGCGGCCAAGGCACAAACCGCAGGCGCGATCCACATAAAAAAATGACGCAGCAGGAAGAAAAAATCCGCATGGTGCGGCGGCCCGGACAATGCGTTGCTGATAACTAACCCCATCGGCTCGGCTAGGGGGGTCAGCACGGCCCCCAGGCCAATGGCGTAGCAAGCAAATACAGTAATTTTAACGGTGGTATCATGCCCCAAGTTAACTACTTTTAATACCTCAGCAAGTACCAGGGCGGATACGGTTACACTCACCAAAGAGGACGTCATCCCCAACAGCAACACAAGCAGCGCAAAACTGTAGCGCGGTTCTAACGTGCGGAAAAACGCAAAAAGCACACGGAAAATATAACGGGAATAATTGTTGAAAATAATGCTTACTACAACTACAATAAAAGATACATATACCGGGGCCGCCAGCATTTTGCGGATGAGTTCAAAGCTCCAATTCCCGCTTACCGTTACTGCGCTGGCCCCAATGAGCAAGAGAAAAATTTCCAAATGGCTCTCTACCCAACGTACCGTTAGCGGCATTACCAAAAGGCATAACGCCACTACACTCAAGAGCAGGTTCATCCACAACGGGGTTTGGGCTACAACCGTTTCCATAGTTATATTTTAGCAAAATAGAGCTGTTGAGCCCAAGCCCCGTTTTTTAGTACAATGAGGTGTAAGTTATTTTTAAAAACTGAGGAGACCAACACATGAAGAAAGTATTATTTGTAGCGTTTGTGGCTGCCGTTACCTTGGCCTGGCCGACGAACGTAAGCGCGGCTGATGATTGCGGCTGCGACATGGCGGATGTAGTCTGTGTAAACCAATGCACCTTGAACAAAGTAACCGCATTTAAACAAAACATTCAAGCCAAACATCAAGACGCGGCCAAAAAAGTAAAAGCCGCGCAATCCAAAGCCCAAGCTAAAGCAAAAGCTGCCGCTGACGCCAGCGTAGCGGAAGATGCCAAAGCCATCGCCAAAGCCCAAGCCAAAGCCGCTAAAGAGCAAGCTAAAGAAGAAGCCGCAGCCAAAAAACAAGCCTTGAAAGACGAAGCTGCCGCTAAGAAACAAGCTTTGAAAGACGAAGCCGAGGCCAAAAAAGCCGCTGCTAAACAAGCTAAAGAAGATGCCAAAGCCCAAGTAGCCGCTCAAAAAGAAGCTGCCAAAGCGCAAGCCGAAGATGCCAAAGCCCAAGCCAAACAAGCCAAGGCCGACGCCAAAGCTCAAGCCGCCAAGGCCAAAGCGGACGCTAAAGCCCAAAAAGAAGAAGCCAAAAAAGCCGCTAAAGATGCAAAAGCCGCTTTGAAAGCCGAAAAAGAAGCTTGGAAAAACTTAGCCAAATAAGTTTGAATTAGCTTTTAGCTGTAGAAAACCGGGGTTCTTAAATGAACCCCGGTTCTATTTTGACACCTATTAATTTTATAGCTTATATACATTTTCCTGTCCGGTCACCAACTTTGCTCCTAATGCTTTGCATAATTTCTCCCCGCTGTCATTGTATCCTAGGCAATAACGGCCATTAGGTTTTTTACCTAATCCTCCCTCGTAATCAGGACCGGTGAAGTGAAGGGAATAATCAAAGGCAGAGTTCCGACGTACAGCATAGGGACTACTTTCCCCTCCATCATCCGTATAATACGCAAACGTATCACTATAACAGTAATCATCTTCACAGTCCAAAGAGCCCGAAAACTCAATGTCGGAATTCCACCAACCGCAGCCATCCCCATCACTTAAACGTTGCATTTCGCATAACAAACCGGCCTGTTGAAAATTTTTCAACAACATCAACGCTTCTGCCGAACGGCTCTTTTCCACAGCTAACTGATATTGCGGCAACGCCACCGCCGCCAAAATACCAATGATTAAGACAACTACTAATAGTTCTATTAATGTGAATCCGTTTTTCATAACTCCCTCCTATTTTGTGTCACTTAATAGTATAGAGGAAAATCGCCCAAAAAACAAGGCCCATTTTAGACCTACCTTTAATTTTATCAAACACTTTTATAATGAAAACCCGGGGCTGTGTAAAAGCCCCGGGCTGGTTAACATTAAAATAACGTTTATTTTACGCTGCGCATTTGCGCTTTCCATGCTTTGCGGGCGGCTTTCTGTTTCTTTTTGGCCGCGCCGGAAAGTAAATCTTCTACCCGGCGCGCTTTGACGGCGTCCAGGTTGGCCTGGTCGGCCTTGATTTTAGCTTCCCAATTATCTAAATTGGCACGTTCCTGTGCAATGCGGTTTTCCATATACACCATTTGTGCGTCTATGTGTTCCCCCACTACTTGGGACAACTGCGCTTTGATAGCCGGTTTTTCGGCCTCAGGTGCTTTTTTGTATTTTTTGATCAGCTGTTTGACCAATTTGCGCCGGGCTTTAAAGTTTTGTTTTTCTTGCGCCTGGGTTTGAGCCGTTGGCGTAGCCGTATTTGCCACCGAAACAGGCGCCGCCACACACGGCCATGCCAATGCCAACACTAACATCATGATTAAAATTCTTTTCATAAACATCCTCCTAATCTAAAGACGTATCTTTTACGCCGGCTTCTTCAAATCCTTTTGCGCGCAATTTGCAAGAGTCGCACACGCCGCAAGGTTTATCCCCCCCGGCATAACAGCTCCACGTGAGTTCAAAAGGCACTTTTAAACTGGCCGCCAAACGCACAATATCCGCCTTGTTTAAGTGCATCAGCGGGGCTAGTACTTCTATCCCATCGCCCACGCCTTTTTGCGTGCCACGGTTGAGGGCCTGGGCGGCGGCTTGATAAAACGCGGGGGTACAATCCGGATAGCCCGAAAAATCCACCGCGTTGGGCCCGGCAATAATGGTGTCCGCCCCAATACTGTCAAGTAATGAACCGGCTAACGCCAAAAATAACAAGTTGCGTCCCGGCACGTACGTAGAAGGAATAGCATGACGCTCAATTTCTTCCACCCGGTGTACCGGTAACGGCTGCGCCGGATCCACCAACGAACTGGATACCAACCAAGGCAATTTTAGGTCTAAAAAATGAGTCTTTATCTGCAATTTTTCTGCAATTTTTTGCGCGGATTTAATTTCCCGCGCGTGCTTTTGGCCGTACGTAACCGTTAATGTTTCGCACGTATATCCGTTGGCCAATGCCCAATACAAACAGGTGGTGGAATCCAACCCGCCCGAAAACAAAACAATCGCTTTTTTGTGGGCTTTGGGCTTATTTTGCACGGCAAAAGGCGCTGCTACTTCAATCTTGGGAGCGTTCATTCAAAATACCCATTACATCAAAATCTTCCATGGCTTTGACATCTTTGTCGTTTACCGTATCCATGTACTTAATAGCGTAGATAATAAGTGTTACACGCGGATCTTGCGCACCGTCGCTTGCACTGTTATATTGGCCCAGCAAAATAGCGTCCGCCCCTTTCGAAGCCGCCACCTTTTTGCCACGTTCCACCCCCATTTTAAGCACTTCCGGGTCCGGCTTGAGGTTTTTGATACGCAAAAGGCCAATATTCCCATAAGGTTGGGTGATTTCCCGGGCGCTGGCTAACACTTCTACATCTTGCGGCTTAGTGGGCGAAAACTCCGGCCCAATAGCAATCCAATCCTGCGTGCTGGTATCTAACGTAGCACATCCCGCAAGCATACATAATGCAAACAAAAGTCCTAATTTTTTCATAATTCCTCCTATCGTTTTTGCGCGGCCAATTGCCCGCACGCGGCCAGGATATCGTTGCCCATACTCTTACGAATGGTTACACCAATACCCATGGCTTTTAACCCGGCAGCAAAATCTTTAACTAACCGTTCATCGGTCTTTTCGCCCCGGCCCAAATTGCACGCAATTAAATTTACATGCAACAGATAATTATCCTTGATACTATAAATCCAATCCGCCAATTTGCGGATATGTTCCGGGCGGCTGTTGATGTTTTCCAACACGGAATATTCCAGAAACACTTGCCGCCCCGTCATGGCAATATACTCTTCCAACGCTTTTCTGAGGTCTTCCAAATCAAATTTGCGGTTGACGGGCATCATTTTAGAGCGCTCGCTATTATCGGCATTGTGCAAGGAAACAGCCAAATTGGCCTGGGGCAAATCCACCGCCAGTTTGTGCAATTTATCGGCAATACCCGAGGTAGAAATGGAAATATGCCGCGCCCCGATATTGAGGTGATTTTCGCTGGAAAGTTCGCGCGCGGCCTTAATCACATTGAGGTAATTTAAAAGCGGCTCGCCCATGCCCATAAACACTACGCTAGCAATACGTTCGCCTAATTTTTCTTGGTGCAGGTATTGAAACCAAAAAAGCACCTGGTCGGTAATTTCTTCGGTGGTTAGATCGCGCTTAAAGCCCATTTTTCCCGTGGAGCAAAATGAACAACGCAACGCACAGCCCACTTGGCTGGATACGCACACGCTCCAACTTTCCTGCGGTTTTAATAAAACGGTTTCTATTTGAAGCCCGTCGTGCAAGGTAAGCAGGGCCTTGGCCACTTTGTCTTTTTTGGACACCACCACCTTGGCTACCTGAAAGCTTAAAATGGGGCAATCTTTGGCAAGCTGTGCGCGCAAATCCGCGGGCAGGTTAGTGGCCTGCTCCCAAGAGGAAATCCCTTTTTTAAACACGGCCTCTTGCACCTGTTTAATGCGAAAGTTGGGCAGCCCGGCCTGCTTAATATACGCTTTGACGGTTTCAAAATTCATATACCTATTATATTATATTTGGCAAGGCAGTGGGCGTGCACACAAGCCCCGTTTCCAAAACTTGCCTTTTTTTAGTATAATATCCGCACAATGAGTGAGAATATCAAATTTAGCACGGCCGGTTTCCGCGCCGTTACCGCAGACGGGCTTACTGCCCTGAATGTACAGCGTTTAGCTTACGGGATTTCCGAACATATTTTGGAGCATCCCTTCTATGGTTTTGAAGGAGAAGGATACAAAAAGCATTGCCAAGCCCAGGGCAAAAAAATGAAAAAACCGTTAGTAATTGTGGGCTTTGATACGCGCTTTTTGTCCAAACAGCTGGCTTATGTAGCCGCCAATGCATTTGTACAAAACGGAATTTCCGTTAAAATAGCCGAATTGCCGCTGCCCACCCCGGTGGCGGAATGGAACGTGGTGAATGAATGTGCCGTGGGCGGCCTGGTAATTACCGGTAGCGAAGGGGAATATTTTGTAAACGGCGTTAAATGGATTGCCTACTACGGCGGCATTGCCAATAACGAAATCATGGCCGATATCGCCCAACGCATCCCCTCGCCCAATGCGCAAATTTTAAAAGCTTCCTCTACGGAATTTGGGGAACTCAACTCCGCCGTTGTGGTCAGTAAAGATTTCCGCAAAGCGTACCTGGCCCGCATGGCAAGTCTTATCAATACCCGCGCGCTCAAAACGGCCAAACTCAAAGTAGCGGTGGACCCGCTGTTTGGCTCGGCCAAGAACTATTTCCGCGCGTTTTTGGAAAAATACGGCGTAACCGTGGAAGGGATTCACGAAGAGGATGACGTGCTTTTTGGCGGCAAAACACCCAACGCCGGCCCGGTCAGCTTGCAAGAATTATCTAAGCTAGTAACCAGCAAAAAAATGCACCTGGGCATTGCCTGCAACCCCGATTGTGATAAATTTGGCATCATTGACGCCGAGGGGAATTGGGTTTCCTCTAACGAAATTGCCCCCATGCTTTTGGACCATTTGGTGCGTAACAAAAAACAAAAGGGCCGCGTGTGCCGCAGTGTCATTACTTCCAACTTAGTGGACCAGGTAGCCAAGGCCCACGGGCTTATGCTGCGCGACACCCCGGTAGGATTTAAATATATTACCGAACTAATGACCAGCGGGCAATATGTAATGGGAATGGAAGAATCCGGCGGGATTGCCATTTCCAACCATATCCCGGATAAAGACGGGCTGCTGGCGTGTTTGCTCGTTATCGATATGCTGGCTACCGAGAAGAAAAATCTCAAGCAAATCAAAAAAGAGTTTTACAAAAAGTACAAACAGCTCTTTGATCAAAAAGTCAGCATCCCCAAAACCGAGACGGAAATCAACCGCATTATGGAGCGTTTGGATATCAAGCCCCCGCTGAGCATTCATAAAATGTCCGTATGGCGCATTGATTCCACCGATGGTTTTAAATTTATTTTAAAAGGTGGCAGTTGGCTGGCGATACGCCCCTCCAGCACCGAACATCTTATCCGCTTGTATGCCGAAGCTACCGACGAAAAACTCCCGGCCGCGTTGATTAAAGAAGGAAAGAAAATTATAGACAGCATTGTCTAGGGCGCGCAAGCCGGGCAGGAGGTTTATGGCACACATTACAAAAATTACCGCGCGCGAGATTTTGGACTCGCGCGGCTATCCCACCGTATCCGCAACGGTTTTTCTTTCAGACGGCTCCTGCGCAAGCGCCGCCGTACCCAGCGGAGCTTCTACCGGTTCACACGAGGCGTTGGAATTGCGCGACGGGGGCACCCGTTATAACGGAAAGGGAGTGCTAAAAGCTGTAGCAAACGTAGAAAGCTTAAGCCCGCTTTTAGCCGGTATGGACGCCATGGACGTGCGCACCATTGACCAAAAGATGCTTGCGGCCGATGGCACGGAAAATAAAACCCGCTTGGGGGCCAACGCCACGCTAGCTGTTTCAATGGCCGTTTTGCGCGCCGGAAGTGTAAGCACCAAAACCCCGCTATACCAACATTTGCGCCAAGTTTATGCCCTGCCGGATTCAACCTATATTTTACCCACTCCCATGCTCAATATCATTAACGGCGGCAAGCATGCCGATTCGGGGCTGGATATTCAAGAATTTATGATCGTTCCCGCGCAAAAACCGTCCTTTAAAGAAGCCCTGCGCGCCGCCAGCGAAACGTATCATTCCCTGCGCAATCTGTTAAAGCAACAAGGGCAGGTAATCGCGGTGGGAGATGAAGGCGGGTTTGCCCCCAAAATTGCCAAACATGAAGATGTATTAAAAACCATTTTGCAAGCAGCCAAACACGCCGGTCACAGCGACATGGCCCTGGCTATGGACTGCGCCGCCAGCGAATTTTATAAGGACGGAAAATATCACTTTGAAGGTAAAAATTTATCCTCTCAAGAAATTTCCGACATTTACGCCAAATGGTGCCAAATGTATCCGATCCTTTCTATTGAAGACCCCCTGCACGAAGACGATTGGTCCGGCTGGGAACATATTACGCAATCCTTGGGGGCCAAAATCCGTTTAGTAGGGGATGATTTGTTTGTTACCAACCCCAAACGCCTGCAACGGGGGATTGAACACCACGCCGCCAACGCTATTTTGATTAAAGTAAACCAAATCGGCACGGTAAGCGAAACGATAGAGGTAATGAATTTAGCCAAGCAACACGGTTATACGTGTATTGTTTCGCACCGCTCCGGCGAAACGGAAGACACTTTTATTGCGGACTTAGCCGTGGCCACCAACGCAGGGGCCATTAAAACCGGGGCCCCGGCCCGCGCAGAACGCACTGCTAAATACAACCGTCTGTTACAAATTGAAGCTCAATTGGGAGAAAAGGCCCTCTACGCGCAAGACCGTGCCTTTAAGTAATAAATATGTTTAAAAAATTATCCGCCAAACAAAAAGTATTGTTTACATTCGTCGCTGCGGTGGCATTGGTAGGGCTTTTGCTGGGCGGAAGTATTTTCAATTTAATACACAATAAATTGGAATTACGCCGCCTGACCAAACGGCGTGAATATTTGGACACACAATACCAGCAACTCCTGGCTGAGAAAAAACTCCTGCAAGAGCAGGACCCGGCCTATATGGAATTATTGGCCCGCACACGTTTCCACATGGTGAAACCCGGCGAAATTGAATTTAGGTTTTCAAACGATGATAAACATTGATGTTCTTAATTTAGGCCCTATGGATAATTGCACCTACCTGGTAACACAGGGGGCAGATGCGCTGCTCATTGACCCCGCGTGGGATCCGCAATTTATCATTCACACGCTGGAGCAAAAACAATTACACCTTTGGGCTGTTCTTTTTACCCACGGCCATTTTGACCACGTCAAATTTTCGCAAACTCTGCTAAAACACTTTGGCGTAAAAGCATATTTAGAAGAAAGTGATGTCCCGTTAGCCGGCATTCCCCCTGAACTATTACACACATACCGCGGGGATCAACAGACTAAAATTGGTCCGTTTAAGGTAAAAATTCTAACTACCCCCGGCCACACGGCGGGCGGCGTATGTATTTTGATAGAGGACGCTTTGTTTACGGGAGACACCTTATTCCCCGGTGCGTGCGGACGAGTAGATTTACCCTCTTCCAACCCGCGCGATATGTTGGCCAGTTTGCGCCGCATTGCCGCCTTGCCCGAAGATACCCGCATCTTTGCCGGGCACAGCTACGGCGGGCGTTGCAGCTCTACCGTGGCGGACGAAAAATTACATAACCCCTACATGCGCAACGCACTGCGCTGGGAGGAAAAATAATGCATCCTGTTTTACTGCACATTGGTAATTTTGAACTGGCCAGCTACGGGTTGATGACCGCACTGGGATATATTGCCGCAACCAGTTATTTGCTCCCCCGCTTAAAAACGTGCGGGATTAAGGGACTCACCAAAGATATTTTTTGGAATTTAATTTTTATCACATTTGTGGGGGCAATTGTAGGCGGCAAACTCCTTTTTATTATGGTTTCCTGGTCACAATTAGGCCCCACGTTCGCTGAAAAAATATCTTACATTGTGCACAATTTACGCTATGGGTTTGTGTTCTTTGGCGGGATGTTGGTGGCAGTAGGTGCGCTCATAGCATATATCCGCTATAAAAATTTACCTCTTTTAAAAACAGCGGACTTTTTGATAGTCGGCCTGCCTTTAGGGCATGCCCTGGGACGCATTGGTTGTTTTTTGGCAGGATGCTGCTACGGCAAACCGACCACGTTGCCGTGGGGCGTTACGTTTACCGATCCGCACGCTTTGGTGGCGCCGGAACTAATCGGCGTGCCGCTACACCCTACCCAACTCTACGAGTCCGCCCTCAACTTTGCCTTATTTTTGCTGCTACATTATGCTTCTAAAAAACCGCACAAAGACGGTAAAATTTTAGTGGAATATGTATGGTGCTATGCGCTGTTGCGATTTGTAGTGGAATTTTTCCGTGGCGATTTTAGAGGCGGATTTTTGCTGGGGTTATCGCCCTCGCAAGTGATTTCACTGCTCATAGCCGGTGCAGCATTTTATGTGTGGGCACGTTATTTAAGGGGCACGCATGAGTAATAAACAAACTTTTGTTTTTGACGGTTACACGCGGCGGCTGGATGTATTTGCGGCCGATGCGCTGCCCGATTTATCGCGCGCGCTGGTGCAAAAAATGATTAAAGAGGGCCGCATTACCGTCAACGGGAAAACGGTTAAACCTTCCTGGCCGTTAACACGCGGCGAAACGGTAGAAATCACGCTCCCGCAGGCACACACGCAAACCCCGCTCAAAGATTTGCTTATTCACGACGGTAAAGATTTTTTTGTGGTGATTAAGCCCGCCGGGCTTTTGGTGCATCCGCAAAGCCCTATTTGGGAGGAACACCCCGAAACAGTTTTTTCTTCGGATGAAACGCTGGTATCTATTATTTTGGCTAACCCGCCTAAAGGGTTTGACAAAAGTACTCCACGCGCCGGGCTGGTGCACCGCTTGGACCGCGAAACCAGCGGCGTAATGGTGGTAGCCAAAACGCCCGAGTTTCAAGCCGAAATGGTAGCCCTGTTTGCCAACCGCGAGGTACACAAAACCTATCACTCCATTGCCTGCGGCGAAGTGCCCGATGACAAGGGTACTATTGACGTGCCCATCGGACGCGTGGCGGGCGGCAAGATAAAAGCGTCTGAAATCGGCCGGGAGGCCGTTACTGATTACAAAGTTTTAGAACGCAAGAACGGGTTTACGTATATTGAGCTTTACCCGCGCACCGGGCGTACCAATCAGCTGCGCGTGCACTTAAATTGGCTGGGATACCCCGTACTGGGCGACTGGCTTTATAAGGGGGCCACGGCCGACCGCTTGATGCTCCACGCCCGCAAAATTGAATTTAAACACCCCTTAACGGGCAAGAAATTGCAATTTGAAGCCCCCGTGCCGGACGACTTTTTAGCCGCGTGGAAACGAGTGACAAAAGGAAAATAAGGGTCAATTATATCCTGCAAAAGAATTTATAAGTCTTTTTGGTACACGCGGTAGCGTTTGCTAAAGTGGCCGCCACATTCTTCAATGCCGCGCAACATACCCACGTTATCTTCCAGCACCCAGGAAAGCTCAGCCCAATCCCACACGGCCACACCATACGTGACGATATGCTTAATCAAAATTAAATCAATACCGTGTTTGCGAAACTCGGGCAAGACGCCCAACATAATTAAGCGCGAATCTTTAATCTTTTTCCACGCCAGCACGGCCTTTAAAAGCCGCCACGGGTTGTATAAAGACCCCCGCAAAATTTTGAGCACATGGTTCATATTGGGGATGCAAATATAAAACCCCGCCGGCACGCCGTTTTCTTCCAGCACGCAGGTCCCTTCCACACGCACAATGGATTTAAGCTCGTTTACAATGTCGGCCATTTCTTGCTTATCCAGCGGCACAAAACCCCAATTTTCCGCCCAGGCCTTGTTGTAAATCTCGCGGATAATCTCGGCCTCTTGGTCCAAATTTTTGAGGTTCAACCGGCGTAGCGTAATGCCTTCTTTTTTCTCACACCGGGAACATATCTTTAAAAACCGCTCGGAGAATTTATCATCGCGGCTGCGCTCATACGCCAACAAATCTTTGGCTTTGGTAAAGCCGGCCTTCTCAATTAAATCTGCGTAGTAGGGGTAGTTATAGGGCATCATGATAGACGGCATGGAGTTAAAACCGTCCACCAATAGCCCATACGTGTGATTACTGGAGGGATTGGCCGGGCCGCGCACCGCTGCAACGCCCTGTGTGCGTAAATAATCTTGCGCGGCTTTAAAAAGTGCGTTGGAAACTTCCTCATCGTTTACACAATCAAAAAAACCAAAAAAACCGATATTTTCGTGGCGGTAATCGTTATATTTCCGGTTAACAAGCGCACAAATACGGCCCACGGGTTTGCCGTCTTGGTACGCCATAAATAATTTGCGCACGGCGTGTTGCCAAAAGGGGTTATCCAGCCGCAAGAGTTTGCGGGTTTCTTCTTTTAAATCGCCCACCCAATAAGGGTCTTGTTTGTACAATTCAAATGAAAAATTGATAAAGCTGTTTAATTCTTTTTGGGTAACTTCGCGAATTTCTACCATAAATCCCCCTAAAAAAAGAACCCCGCGCCAAGGCGGGGCTATTTGAATTATTTGATAATTCCCACCGCACGGCCCGCCTGTGCAAAACTATCAATAATTTTTTGCACATGTTCTTCTGTATGCGTGGCCATCAGCGTCAAGCGAATGAGCGCGCGGCCGGGCGGCACCGCCGGGCTGACCACCGGGTTGGCAAAGATGCCCATCTCGTGCAAGGCGCGCCACATTCTAAAGCAGTTTTCGTTGCTGCCTACGTGCACGGGCAAGATAGGCGTAGTGCTTGTACCTAAATCGTAGCCCAAGTCTTCAAGGCCTTTTTTAAGAAGTGCCGTCAAGCGGAACAAATTATCGCGCCGGGAAGTATCTTTAGAAATCAAATCTACAGCTTTGGAAATGGAAGCAATGCACGAAGGCGGCATAGAGGCCGAGAAGATTTGGCTGCGTGCGTTGTGGCGCAAATAGTGGATGATTTCTTCGTCGCCCACTACAAATCCACCCACCGTGGCAAACGTTTTAGAACATGTTCCTACAATTAAATCCACTTCGCCGTTTTCCAGGCCGAAATATTCGCACGTACCGCGCCCGGTTTTGCCGATAATACCCGTAGCGTGGGCATCGTCCACAATAATGCGCGCGCCGTATTTCTTGCCGATTTTGACCACTTCCGGCAGCGGGCAGATATCCCCTTCCATGCTAAACACACCGTCCACAATGATAAGCTTGCCGGCATCGGCGGGGAGTTTAGCCATTACGCGTTCCAAATCAGCCATGTCATTGTGTTTAAAGCGGGCCATTTCCGCCCCGGAAAGGCGCACCCCGTCCAAAATACTGGCGTGATCTAATTTGTCCACAATAGCGTAGTCGCCTTTTCTCAGTAACGAGGAAACAACCCCCAAATTCATTTGATACCCGGTTGCAAACAACAACCCGGCTTGTTTACGTTTAAACGCGGCAATTTTCTTTTCCAACTCGTCGGCTAATTTGGTATTGCCGTTTAAAAGGCGGCTGCCGGCCACCCCGGTACCGTATTTTTTTACGGCATCCAACGCGGCCTGTTTCATTTCCGGGTCGTTGGCTAACCCCAAATAGTTGTTGGAACCTGCCATGATGTAGGTTTTCCCTTCTAACACAACCTCGGGCCCTTGGGCAGATTCAATGGGCTGGAAATAGCCGTAAACACCCATTTCCATGGCCAGTTTAGCATCTTTGTAATTGCGGCACTTTTCAAAAATATCAGACATAATTTCCTCGTGGACAAATTCCGCTTATTGCGGTTTACAACTTGCTTTTTTAATAATTCCGGTAGTGCTCCTGCCTTTAAGCAAGGCAAAACGTACCACTTTGCCGGCAAATTCACGTCCTACAATTTCTGTAGGTTTATAGTCCCCCCCCTTTACAAGTACATCCGGGCGAACAACTTGAATCAAATTGTAGGGGGTATCTTCCTCAAATATGCACACATAGCTTACGCTCTCCAACGCGGCCAGCACCAAGGCACGGTCTTGCTGTTTATTAATCGGGCGGGAAGGGCCTTTGAGGCGGCGCACAGAAGCATCGCTATTTAACCCCACCACTAGAATATCGCCTTTGGCGCGGGAAAATTCCAACACGCTCACATGGCCTGCGTGCAAAATATCAAAGCATCCGTTGGTAAATACAATTTTCTTTTTGGCTTTGCGCGCGGCGGCCAGTTTGGCTTTAAGCGCACGCAAGCTGACAATTTTATTTTTTGCTTTCATTTTCCTGCATCATCCGTTCAATTAAACCGGTATCTATGTTCCCGTTGCGAAAGTCTTCATGCACTAAAATTTTTTGATGAAAGGGAATAGTAGTTTTGACCCCTTCAATGACAAATTCACTAAGGCACCGCTCACTGCGTTTTAACAGTTGGGCACGGCTTGGGGCAGTTACAATCAGTTTGGCAATCAAGCTGTCGTAATAGCTGGGGATGGTATAGCCGCAATACATGTGGCTATCTACCCGCACGCCGAGCCCGCCGGCAGGAACCCATTCCGAAATGGTACCCGGGCAAGGCATAAAATTATGCGCGGCGTCTTCGGCATTAATGCGGTGCTCAATTGCGTGGCAGCGCACTTTGCCGGCTTCTTCCTGGGTAATATGCAAGGGTTCGCCCTGTGCAATTTGAATTTGCATTTTTACAAGGTCCACCCCGCCTACGGCCTCGGTAATGGGGTGCTCCACTTGCAAGCGGGTATTTACTTCCATAAAGTAAAATTCCTTCGTGGGAGCCATCAAAAATTCTACGGTACCTACCCCGCGGTATTGGGCGGCCTTAATCACTTTGGCGGCAGCGGTCTGCAATTTCTGGCGGGTTTGCACGTCCACAAACGGGGAAGGAGATTCCTCCACCAATTTTTGATGCCGCCGCTGCATGCTGCAATCGCGCTCGGCAAATGCCACTACGTTGCCATAGTTATCGGCGGCCACTTGCACTTCAATATGGCGTGGGTTTAAAACTAATTTTTCAAAATAGACCCGGTCATCGCCAAAGTTGGCGCGGGCCTCGGCCTGCGCGGTTTTGAGCATGCGGTCCAAATCTTTTTCTTCATAGCAAGCGCGCATCCCTTTTCCGCCGCCACCCAAAGTAGCTTTAATCATTATAGGGAAGCCGATTTTGCGTGCTACTTCGTGATAATCTTTACCTACAACGCCCTGGGAACCGGGGGTAATGGGTACGCCGGCTTTAAGGGCAATTTCGCGCGCGGTAGATTTAACCCCCAACATTTCAATGGCTTGCGGTGTGGGGCCGATAAACGTCATCCCGGCGTTGGTTACCGCTTGGGCAAATTCTGCATTTTCGGAAAGGAAGCCATACCCCGGGTGCACGGCATCGGCACCGGTCAGTTTGGCGGCGGTTACCAGCGCGTCTATGTTCAAATAGCTCATGGAAGACGGCGCCGCCCCAATACAAACGGCCTCGTCGGCCATACGCACGTGTAAGCTGTTACGGTCCGCTTCGGAGTAAACCGCCACGGAGCGGATGTTCATTTCTTTGAGGGTACGAATCACACGCAGGGCAATCTCGCCCCGGTTAGCAATTAAAACTTTGTGAAAAGCGTTGATTTTAACAGAATCGGACATAGTTATTTCTCAATAAAAAATAGCGGCAAGCCAAATTCCACTACCGCGCCTTCTTGGGCGGTTACTTTGCGCAATTTGCCTGAGATCGGCGCTGTGATTTTGTGCTTTTTAGAGGCCGTTTCCACCCAACCCAATGGGTCGCCTTCCTGCACGGTTTGTCCTTCGCTCAAGGTCAAATTTTGGCCTTTGGCGGCGGCGTGATAAACCCCGATAGCCGGGGCCGTTACCGCCGTGAGCGAGCATTCAAACTGAGCCGGCTCGGGCAGGGCTTCTTGGGTTTTGATTTCAATACAATTGCCGTTGTCTTCGTAACAAAATTCAGCCAAATCGGTGGTTTTCATCCATTGCGTTACTTGGGAAATGAGTTTTGTGTCCATAATCTCCTCAATAAAACCAGGAATAAAATGTATATTGTTATTTTACCATTTTTGCCAGGGCCCGTGCTACTTTCCTACGCGTAAAGAGGCAACTAATCAATTTTGTCCCCTGGGCAGGTGTTCCTTGCACCCGTAGACTAAGAGTGTATGAACACACTAATACATGCGTCAAGGGTTGTTTTTTGGCTGGCCGTGTGTCAGCTACCCATGCTAGTTAGTGTCCCGTTTGTGGACCCCAACATGGCATGGTATCACACGTTGGCAAAACCGCCGTTTGTACCGCCGGATATGATATTCGGCATGGTATGGGGGGTGTTGTATTTGCTACTGGGTATTGCCGCGGTGATGGTGTTTCATCGGGGGGTAAGTAAAGAGTTGCGCCCTGCTGCATGGCTGCTGGCGGGTCAATTGGTGCTCAACGCACTGTGGACGCCGGTATTTTTTGGCATGCATCATTTGCCCGGGGCGTTAACCATTGTGGTGCTGATGCTGCTGGAGGGGTTATTTCTGCACCGTGCATTTGCCAAACGGAGTAAATGGGCGGCGCGGATGTTAATCCCTTATTGGCTGTGGCTGGGGTTTGCCACTTACTTAACTGCCGGTTTTATGATGCTCAACTAAAGAGCAAGGGGGTAAAAATACAAACCCCGCGCGGATTGCGCGGGGTTTTGTAATGCTCAATTTTATCAAAAAAGCGACCGGGAAGGAATTATGCTGTAATTTGCCAGCAATTACACTGCCCCCCTTCGCTACATCCGCCTTCATACCCACTTGGGCAAGAAGGACAATCCGAATTAGACGAGCATGGACTCCCTTCATTGCCACCGGCACTTTGTCCGGAACATCCTCCTTCGTATTGATTGCAATCGTTAGGATCCGGATATACAACTCCCCCTGCCCCCCAACAATAGCAAGTGTTCTCTATACACATTGCAGAGGTGGCGACAAACCCCAAATCAGAGTAAGAACAAGAACAATCTGCAACCGTTGAACATGTTTGAGGTGGAACTGGAGTTGGTTCCGGCTCAGGTTCCGGTTCCGGCTCTAAATCCGGATACAAACTGGCTAGATTAGGGTCAGTTTGCCATCCTTGCTTTTCTAAAGAAGCACAGATACGTTCTCCCACGCTATCATACGGATAGCATGCAAGAGTCCAATTGTTGTTGGCAACGGAAGATTTTACAGCACCAAGATCATAAGGCCAATCCTCCCCGCACGAACTTTCCGTATTTGCACAGCGAGCCAACCATATTTCACACACTCCTTCTCCGCAATAGGCACTGTAACTAAAAAATTTATCGTAGCAGCTCCAATCGTTACACGCATCAAATGAATGATTTAAATTTATATTGAAAGATTCATCATGAGGCTCCGCAGCCAAATCAACATATCCAACACTGGGATATCCTTTTTCCAATACGTAGACGTCCAATGCTTTTTGCGTATCTGCAATTAAAGATAACTTAGGAGCCAAGCGGCTTTTTTCTACTGCAAACCGATATTGTGGCAAGGCCACCGCCGCCAAAATACCAATGATTAGTACTACTACCAATAGCTCTATGAGCGTGAATCCTCTATTCATACACAGTACTCCTGTAACAATTTTATTTGAAACACGTCCCTTCTATTGTAACTTATTTTTAAATTTCTTTGTGCAGCACTTTGAGGGTGGCTTTTTCTTTGGCTACGGGCAAGCACTCTTGCACTTTGTAGTTTTGACCGTCCACCGCTTGGGAAATAGCGGCAATATCATCGTCGTTCAAAATCTCTTTGTCATACGTGGTACGGAATTGATAAGGTAAGCCGCTTTGCAGGATTAAATCCATAGAGTGGCGCAACACGGCCATATTGGCTTCCACCCCTGTAATGGCGGCATACTTCTTAGGTGGGGCCTTTAAATCCATGGCAATAAAATCTACCAGTTTTTTGTCAATGAGTTCTTTGAGCACTTCGGGGCGGGTGCCATTGGTATCCAGTTTGGTTTTGTACCCTAGGGCCTTTACATCCGCCATAAAGCGAATTAAATCTTCCTGCAAGGTGGGTTCCCCGCCAGAAATAACAACGCCCTCCAGGGTGCCCTGGCGGCGTTTTAGAAAAGTCATGATTTCTTCTTCGGGCACGGACGGAGAAAACAAGTGTGGGTAAACTAATTCGGGGTTGTGGCAATAGCGACAGCGGAAATTGCATCCTTGCGTAAACACAATAGCCGCCGGGCACCCCGGAAAATCAATCAAGGTAAACTTGACCAGCCCCCCCAGTTTCATACGTCCGTAACCCGAAATGAGGTTAAACTATTTATCGCTGGCGCAATCGCAACCGCAGCTGCAGCCACCTTCTACGTTCAAGGTTTTGCGCATAGCAAATTCTTCTTTTTTACCCTTGTTCCAGTTTTGCACCGGGCGCAAATAACCCACTACGCGGGAATATACTTCACATTTAGAACCTTGTACTTCGTTTAGTTCTTTTTTAAGATCCGAAATCTTAGTTTCTACAGCTTGTCTTTCTTGTGCAGTCATAATTGTCCTCCTCCTACAGAGTAAATATTTTTAAATGGCAATGAGCCCGTGAAAACCCATTACTGTTAATTATGGCAATTTGCCAAATCGATTTCAAGCCCTTTTTAAGGTTAGCTTATACCCACCTAAAAGGGTTATTTGCTATACAATTGCTCCTCCAGCAGCGCAATTTTGCGTTGCAATTCTTGCATACGCTCGGCCTTGCACTTGGGGCATTCAAAATGTTCCCCGGCAATGTAGCCGCATTTGGGGCACACGCTAAATGTAGGCGTGATCGAGAAATACGGCAGCGTGTAGCGTTCGCACACAGTTTTGATAAAGCGTTTCATCGCTTCCAAATCTTTAATCCGTTCCCCGGTAAAGATGTGCTGCACCGTTCCGCCCGTATATTTGGACTGAATGGTACTTTGCAAATCCAACATTTCAAAAACGTCGTCGGTATAGTTTACCGGCAGTTGGGACGAGTTGGTATAGAACGGTTGGTGCCCTTGTTTGTACAGAGCCTCATTGGCGCAGATGATTTCGGGGTAGCGTTCTTTATCCAGCTTAGCCAAGCGGTAGGAAGTTCCTTCCGCCGGGGTGGCTTCCAGGTTGTAGTTATTGCCGGTTTCTTCCTGGAATTTAACTAGCGTTTCGCGCATAAACGTAAGTACTTTTTCAGCAAATTTGCGGCCTTTTTCCGTGCCGATATCTTCGCCAATTAAATTGAGGGCACATTCGTTCAAGCCCACCAGTCCGATGGTAGAAAAGTGGTTTTTCCAAAATTCGCCAAAGCGTTGGCGGATAGAACGCAGGTAAAAGCTCATGTATGGGTACAAATTCCCCTTGGTAAAGCGCTCAATCACTTTGCGCTTAATCTCCAAGCTGGTGCGGGCTACTTCCATGCGGTCTTTCAAGTTGGCAAAGAATTCATCTTCGTCTTTAGACAGATATCCTAAGCGCGGCAAATTGATGGTTACCACCCCAATGGAACCCGTCAGCGGGGCCGAACCGAACAACCCACCGCCACGTTTGCGCAGCTCGCGGTTATCAATACGCAAACGGCAACACATCGAGCGGGCATCTTCGGGGTTCATATCCGAATTGATGAAGTTGGCAAAATACGGGATCCCGTACTTAGCCGTCATTTCCCACAGTGGGGTCAATTTGTCATTATTCCAATCAAAATCTTTGGTGATGTTATAGGTCGGGATTGGGAATGTAAACACACGGCCTTTGGCGTCACCGGCCAACATAACCTCGCAGAAAGCGCGGTTAAGCATATCCATTTCTTCTTGGAATTCGCCGTAAGTTTTATCCTGCAATTTCCCACCAATGATTACCGGCTGGTCCTTATAGTAAGAAGGCACCGTTAAATCCAAGGTTAAATTGGTAAACGGCGTTTGGAACCCCACGCGGGTGGGAACGTTGACGTTGAACAAAAATTCTTGCAGGGCTTGTTTGACTTCTTCATAAGAAAGTTTATCATAATAGATAAACGGTGCAAGCAGCGTATCAAAATTGCTAAACGCTTGGGCGCCGGCACTTTCGCCCTGTAATGTATAGAAAAAGTTGACTACTTGGCCCAGTGCCGTGCGGAAGTGCTTGGCCGGTTTGCTTTCTGCTTTACCGACAACCCCCGTAAACCCGCTTAAGAGCAAATCTTGCAAGTCCCACCCCACACAATAGGCACCTAACAAGCCCAAATCGTGCAAGTGAAAATCCCCTTCGCTATGCATACGGCGGACGTTTTCGGGGTAAATTTTATTGAGCCAATATACTTTGCTGATTTCCGATGAAATATAGTTGTTTAACCCTTGGAGCGAGTAGCCCATATTGCTGTTTTCGTTGACTTGCCAGTCAATCTTCTGCAAATATTGGTCTACCAAATCCACGTTAAATTTAGAAGAAATTTCACGCATGCGGGCGTGCTGGTCGCGATAGAGGATATAGGCCTTGGCCGTTTTATGGTAATTGGAAGTTAATAACACATCTTCCACAATATCCTGTACGTTTTCCACATTGGGGATGGTATCGCAGTAAAGCTGTTGGATAATGTTAATTGCGCGAATCGTTAGTTTTTTGGCGGTTTCGGCATCAAACTCTCCGGTAGTTTGGGCGGCCTTGGTAATGGCGTTGGTAATTTTTTTCGGTTCAAACCGTTCGGTAGTTCCATCGCGCTTGACGATGTGGGTAATCACTTCTGCGTTTTCCATAAATACATGTCCTGATTAAAAAATTGCCGCATAGCGCGGTAAGGTAAATTAAAACAAAAACAAACTAAAATTGCAAATCTTTTTATGAGGGCCTACATTTTACGTCGAAGAACGACCTAAGCGCGGTTTCCAAAAAACTGCAAACAGTCTGCTTAATAATAATTATTACTAATAAGCACGTTTGTGTCAAATATTTTGAGGACCTATATTTTTTTATATAAAAAATAAGCAAATCCCCAAAAGGGCCTAGGCCCTCAAATAGCTTGCCAAAACCATAAACTTCATTTTTTATTCGCCCCTTGACGAACGGCCCAAAACTGATTACAATAGTAGAGTATCAAGGAGGAACTTATGGATTTCTATCAAGTTTGTGTACTCATCGCTGTAGTGGCGTTTGTCGTATTGGTGGTAGTGGCTGTACGCGCTATTTTGCAAATTACCAAAACGGCCCAAGCCGCCGAATACTTAGTGCTCACCACCGCTGAGAAAGTGGATAAAACCCAAAGCACGTTTGAACTTTTGGACAAAGCGTCCACGTTTGTGGATTCGGGCGTGTACCGCACCATAGCCATGGGAATTGATTTATTTAAGCGGCTTAAAAAATAAACTGTTTTGCGCACAAAAATCCCCGGTTTAAGACCGGGGATTTTTTTAACTTAAACTATCTTTTAGAACCATTCCGCTTCCATATCGGGTTGTTCTTCTTGGGCCGCTTGGCTTTTGATGTATTTTACATCGTCTATAATGCTTTGTTCAAACTCTTCAAAAGCACCGCGGGTATTGATGTACTCTCTATATTTTTGCAAGAATTCGGCAATGGTAAAAGTGCCCCCTTGCACATGCACAGCGTGTGCCGCCAAATAAGCCCCGGCATAATGAGCCGTTGTGGGGTTTTGTTGTTTAAGCACTTCATAACGTCTTTGTGCACCGGAAACCACCGGCAAAATAGCATCAATGGCTTTGTGATCTATAACGCCTTGCGGCATGCGGGCATCTTGCAAGAATTCTTTTTCACTGCCTTCTTGATCTTGCACAAACTTGATCAGCAACGGATCAACTTGGCCAAAATTTTCAATTTGCTCTAACAGCCTTTGCGCAAGGACGGGGTTCGTTACGCGGGCTCCTTCAATCGCAACACGACCGATGCGAGCTTTTCCGCTGGCAACTACCAGCCGTTCTACGCGGTTGGCAAAGTCTTCAAGTTCGCCTTGTTCTTTCGGGCGGAAGCGCGGGGCTTGTGTGCGTACAAACGGGATGAACCCTTGCCCTTTAATTTGATAAGACGCATAGCACAACGCTTTAGGGGTGGCTTCTTCATCCGTCATAAGAGCCATCGGGTCCGCCATTTGAATAAGGATATATTGCGCGATGTAATAATTGTTTGCCTGTTTAGCTACGCTTTCTAAAAAGTACTCATCTTCCGCGCAACGTTTTTGGATTGAATGCGAAGCTAATGCTTTGGCTACAACCTGAGGACGTGCCTTGCTTATGTGACGTCCAAGACCAGCAATGACGTTACGTTGTATATTTGTATTCTCTATCGGCCCCAGGGATTTCATTTCAGAGGTTAAAGCCGGTTGTTTTGCAGGATTCTTGCGAACCTGCCAACGAGCTTGGGCCATCACTGTAGTGGATAAACAGATCAGACCAACCAGGATTGCTACTCTTTTCATACATGTTCTCCTTTGTTGCTGCTTTCTAAATTACCTTACACTATTAGTATAGTGGTTTTTCTTCAAAAAATCCATAGGTCAAAGGGCCTAATGGGGTATAGGTCTTTGTACCCATAAAAGCCACCTGTTTTCCCATAAAAAAGCACCCCGGAGGAATGGGGGTGCTATAGCATAGTGTTTCGCCTTACTTACGGCTGCGCACGATGGGGTACATTCTCCAACTGTCTAAGCAGTTTGGCGGCCTCCGGCTTTAGGCGTTGTTCTTCGTTTAAATCCTCCACCAGCTGATCGGCAAACTGAAGGGTTTCTTCGTCTTGTTGCTCAATCTTATCCCGGTTGCGGTCTACAAATTCCGGGATGGTAAACTCGTACCCGTCCGGCCCCACAAACTTGTGTACGGCCAGGTAGGCCCCGGCATCCCGCCCTACTTCTGGGTCGCTCTCTTGCAGCAACCGGTAATCCACCTTAAGGGCCGTCACCAGGTTCATCTCATCAATCATTCCTTCCTTCAGGGCGGCCTCGTGCTTTTTTACTTCCTGCACAAACTTTTTAAACAGGTTGATCTTTACTTGCTTAGGCGCCATTTTCATCTTTTCTCCGTGCGACGTACCGCGTTGCATTTCGGTCACGAGCTGTCTGAGAGTCTCTTTATCTAGTAGAGCCGACGACCGGCCTACCAGCATGCCCGTCTGGGGATCCACCATAAACTGGGGAGTCTCAACAATACGCGAGTTCCTCGGCAGTTGTGGAGTTCCTATCCGTTGGGCCATCACTGTAGTAGATAAACAGATCAGACCAACCAGGATTGCTACTCTTTTCATACGTTATCTCCTTTCTGCTTCTTTCTAAATTATCTTACACTATTAGTATAGTGGTTTTTCTTCAAAAAACCATAGGTCAAAGGACCTAATAAGCCCTAGGTCTTTGTACCTAGGGTTTTGCAGTAAATTTTCCACAAAAAAGCGCCCCCCAAAGGGGGAGCGCATATACTTCTACAGGAGGAAAGAACTCACGGATTAAATCTTCCATTTGTTTCTTTTAAAAGATTTTTAGCTGCGGAGGTCGGTTTGTTTGCAGCGTTAAAATCTTCCACCAGTTGTTCAGCAAAATCAAGGGTATCTTCATCTTGCTGCGCAATAACATCTCGGTTCTGATCAATAAACTCCAAGATTGTAAATAACCGACCGTCACTCGTTTCAAACTTGGTGTCCACGGCCAGTTTGGCTCCCACGCGATGGGCCTCTTTGGGATCTTCGCGAAGTAACAACCGGTATTCCACTTTTACTGCGGTTACAAAGTTCATTACGGTAATTCGGTTGTCTTTCAATTCTTGTTGCAAGTTGGCTACCGCCTCAGCAAACGCCTTGGTATGCGCTTTGGGGTGCAAAAGCGTCATTTCTTGTGCCAGAGCCGCAGGGGCCAATAACGCCATGGCACACAATACAAACAGTACTTTTTTCATAACCAACACCTCCTGTAGTGGTTTTCCCGTATATTGATAGTATAAGCGTTTTTTGAAAAATTTCAAGGCCCAAAAAGCAGGCCCCCTTTTTTGAGGGGGCCTGCTTGGGAAAACTGGGGCAATTAGTACTTGAACTGTCCGTTTTCGTACACCACTTTTTTAGTACCGTTTTTAAGCGTAGCGGTAACGGTTTTATTCTCGGTATTGATTAAATCCCAATGCAAAGAGGAATCATTAAACCCAAGTTTTTCTTTGGCCTTTTTATCCAATTTGCTTTGTGGGCCGGCAAATGTATCGGCATAGCTGGCGCCCACGGCTACGTGGCAGTTGCCGTATTTGCCGCCAAAGTTTTCATCGTAAAGAATATCGGCCATAAACTTGGTAATTTTAGAAAACCGCCGGTCCGTGAGTGAAAATTCGCCAATTTGGCTGGCGCCTTTGTCCATAGCCAACATTTTGCGCACAAATTCGGCCCCTTGCTCGGCCCCGGCCTTTATCACACGCCCGTTTTTAAATTCCAATTTAACGCCTTTGACGTAATTGCCACTCCGGTAGGAAGACAAATCGGCAAAGTACACGCCGCGGGTACCGCGCCAATCGGGCGAGGTAAAAATTTCAAACGACGGGATATTGCACCCACCGCCCGCAATAAAACGGCGTTTTTCACCCAGCAGTACTTCAAAATCCATGTGTTGGGTTTGTACCCGCAGGGTTTTAATCGGCAAGGCGGAAAGCCATGCACCGATTTCGTTAATTTGTCGGGTAACTTCCTTCCATTTTTTAACGGGATCTTTTTCGTTTAAAAAGCATGCGCGTGCCACTTGGTTGGCATATTCTTTGACGGATAGCCCCGCCCGTTTGGCCAGTTCTGCCGTGGGGTAATTGCACAATGTCCACGAAAAAAGCCCCTTTTGCTCACGTGCGTCCAAAATTTCGCGCACGGGTTTGCGGGCCACGGCACTTTTGGCCAATTTAGCCGGATCCACCTTTTTAAGGTGCGTTAAATCCAACGGGGCGTGCAATGCAATCAGCCCATTGATATTGCCCTGGATTTCTTTTTCCCCCACCGGCAAATAGGCCAGCTGTTTGTCATCAGCTAGTTGATAAAAATCCGTCGTAAAATCTTCCGGTGCCATCCAACGCAACAACACATTGTAACGTTGTGCCAAAAGCTTGCTGTAAACGGCTTTGGCCAACGGCGCGGCGGCCATATCGGTACGCAACAAAACGCTATCGTACTTTTTAAATTTTCCGTTGCGCCGGGCCGCTTGCAGGGCCCAAATGAGCACATCGGCATATTTTTGAAGTTGCGAGTTTGTAAACATAAAAAAGTTCCCCCTTTGCTTATTTAATGATATAATAGCAAATATAGAGGTTTTTTATGAAGAAAATTGCACTTATTTTACTCACTGTTTTGGCATACCTTCCCGGCTGGGCGACCATTACCCCCCTGCCCGAAATTCAGTTTGACCTTATCTATAACACACAAGGCCACCCGCTGATTCAACCCACACAAAGCGAGCTGGTTTTGTGTCAGGATCGCTTGTGTATGCAGGCAGCTGCGCTGGGCACGTATGGTGCACAGAAATTTTCCTGCGGGCCCGGGGCCTGCCACGCTACCGCGTACGAGTTTTCCCCTTTTGCGCGCTTGGTTTTGATGTTTGAAGACGGCTCCGTACGTACCAGCCAAATTTTCTCCATTCCGGACGGACTTATCACTCCGTTCAACGTGTACGTCAACGATAAAGAATTATCCGTACAAGCGGTGGATACCCCTCCGCATGAGTTCCTGTGGAAACGCCCGCAGGCATGGGGTTCGCTCGTATTGATTTTGATCTTGGAAGTACTCTGCGCCGCCGCGTACGTACTCTATACCAAAAAGAGCTTTGCCATTTTGTACGGCGTAGCGATTGCCAACGTAGTGACCACTTTTATTACGTGGGGTTTTTTGGCTCATTGGATTACCCAAAGCGCATTGTTGTGGGTTTTCTGCGTGGTGGTAGAAGCTGTGCTAATTGGGCTTATCAACCGCAAGGACCTTTTGCCCAAAGAAGCTGCCCTGCTTAGCGTGATTGTTAACGTAACCAGCTACACACTGGGGATGATTATTTCTTTTACGCTGGCCCAAATCTAAAAAATCAGTAATACTACGGCCATGAGTGCCATGCCGCTCAGCACGCCGCTAATCACTTGGTGCCCGTGACCGTAATCGTGCGCGGTGGGCAACAATTCATCTAGGGCCAAATACACCATAATCCCGGCCACGGCAGCAAATAGTACGCCCAAAATAGCTTCATGCAAGAAGTAATCTAAAATAAAATATCCAACCACTGCGCCCACCGGTTCGGCCATGCCGCTGGCCGCACTGGCCCAAAATGCCTTTTTACGGCTGCCGGTAGAGTGATAGACGGGCAACGCCACAGCCATACCTTCGGGAATGTTGTGAATAGCCACAGCCAGTGCAATGGAAATTCCCAACGTCAAATTGTCTAGCGCAGAGAAAAACGTGGCCAGCCCCTCCGGAAAGTTGTGCAGTGTAAGTGCCAAGGCCGTAAACAGTCCGGTCTGTTTAAGTTTAGCGGTTTGTTTAAGTGTTTCTTCTTTTACATGTAACGGCGGCAGGCAGCGGTCCACCCCAAAAGCCAACATCATCCCCACAAAAAACAGCCCCACACACCCCCACGCACCCGTGCTTGGGCCGTACAAACCACTTAATGTAGTTTTGGCGTGGGGCAAAATTTCCATAAACGAAACATACAACATCACCCCGGCCGAAAATCCTAGCCCTATTGCGAGGGCTGAAAAATTTTCTTTCTTCATAAAAAAGGACAACAGTCCCCCCACCGCACTGGCGGCACCGGCAAAAAAACTAAGTAAAAAAGCTATAGTTAAAGCAGTCATGGTTTAACTATAGCAAATTGCACGCCAAAACGGCACTCGTTTTTAAGGTTAGAGCAAATAACAAACCATTCCGTCTTCCAAGTCCTGTCCCCTACATGCTACTTGATTACTAGAGAAAGATTTACAAAGTTTTTCTGCATCCGAATCCGGAAAACTTACGCAAAGGTTCTGTTTGGTATCAAACGTGTGGTTAAACCAAACGCTCTTGTTTTCATACTCTTCATCTTCTCCGTAACGCGACACGCCAACCGAGTCAATTTCCTGAGAATCCAATGTGGTTCCCACTGACATACTATACCCAAAAGGCAAGGGCGGAAAGGTAACATCCAAATCGTTAAAACGAGCCGTATATTTGCCGTTTGCTAAATAGTAAGCTTCCTCCGCTTGAGCAAACGTCTGCAAAATAGCCAAGGCCTGCACCGCGCGACTTTTTTCCACCGCCTTTTGGTATTGCGGCAACGCCACCGCCGCCAAAATACCAATGATTAACACAACTACTAATAATTCAATTAGTGTGAACGCACAGTTGCTAAACAAGGGCGTCATTCCCGAAATTTGTAATCGGGGATGACATCTTGTTATATTTTCTTTTAACCCTAAACGGCTTTGTACTGCATTTTTCATACATCCTCCTTATGTTTTAATGTCCAGCATAAAAATAGTGTAACAAAAAAAAAAAAACGAAACAACCCCCCAGTCAAAAAACGGCCTTTGCAATTAGGCAAAACTTCCGTTCATCCCCCGATGGATTTTATTAGTGTCACCCTGAATCGCGGCCTTTACCGCTGGGCCGCGCCCCGTAAGGTCGTAATACGGGGTCTGTGTCATAGGTTTCACGATCTTCCACGCAGGTCGTTGCCGTTCATCGTTCATTAATGATTGTCGGCCCCAGCAATTGGTATAATAAAGTATGCCCGCAGAACAACCCCCCATTTTAACTGACGAATTTAAAGACGCGCTATCCTTGCTGGAAAGCAAGCCCGCCATCAAGCCGCTTATTTTTATCACAGGGCGCGCGGGCACCGGCAAAACCACCCTTTTAAAATACTTCGCCCAGCACACCGCGCAAAACGTAGTGGTACTGGCTACCACCGGGCTGGCGGCCATCAACGTGCACGGGCAGACTGTCCATTCGTTTTTCCGCTTAAAGCCAGGCAATTTGCTTGATTTGAACACCCTGCGCCGTCTGCCGCGCAAAACGGTGGAAAGTTTTGACACCCTGATTATAGACGAAGCCTCCATGCTCCGCGCTGACCTCTTGGACGCACTGGACCACATCCTGCAAATTTCTACCCGTTGCGAGGAACCCTTCGGCGGCAAGCAAGTCATTTTATTTGGCGATTTATTTCAACTTCCCCCCGTAGAAGAAAACGAGCAAAGCGGCCTGTTTGATTATTTTGAAGCGCGCTACAAAAGCCCGTACTTTTTTGATGCGCAGGTGCTTAGCCGTCTGCCGTTGGAAGTGTTTGAATTAAAGCGCATTTTCCGCCAGCGGGCTGATAAAGATTATGCCGCCCTCTTAAACGCCATTCGTGAGGGACACGTCTCGCAACCGCAGCTAGACAGCCAGCTCAACGGGCGCGTATCGGCCGAAACCCCGGCCATTTTGCAGGACAGCATCCTCTTGGCCACCACCAACCAAAGTGCCATGTGGCGCAACCGTAGCCAACTGGCCAAATTGCCCGGGGAAGAATTTGTTTACACCGCTACAGCGGACGATACTTTTACCAAAACCCCGCCGGCTGACCGTGAATTGCACCTTAAAAAAGGCGCTAAAATTATGATGCTCGTTAACAGTGATAATTGGGTCAATGGCGATATCGGCACCGTGCACGACTTGGGGCCCGATTTTATCCAGGTAGAATTAAAGGGTATTGTGTACGAGGTGCAACCCCATGTGTGGGACGAAGTACGCTACGAATTTAACCCCTTAACGCAAAAACTTACCCCGCACGTAAAAGGGTTTTTCAAGCAATACCCACTTAAATTGGCGTGGGCCATTACCGTGCACAAATCCCAGGGGCTTACGTTTGACAATATTTATTTGGATATGGGGCGCGGTGCGTTTGCCCCGGGGCAAACGTATGTGGCTTTGAGCCGCTGCCGCACGTTGGCGGGGGTACACTTAAAGCGCCCCATTTTCACTTCGGACGTGCAATGTGATGCACGCGTGCAACACTTCTTTGAGCAAGTAAAAGGGGCCCGGTAAAAGAGCCCCTTTTGTCAGATGTTTTCCCCTCTCTATTTGCGGTACGGATGCAAGGACTCCTTATAAATAGCCCATACCGTGTCTTTGCTGGCTTGCGTCGGTGCAAGGCCCAGTAGCCCGCCCAATGACGGCGTTTCAAAGGCAAGGCACACTAATTTTTCTACATCTTGCTCCGTAAAGCCCTCGTCTGCCAGTTTATGGGTAGCCCCCACACTAAAGAGCCATTTCTCGATGCCGTGCGCAGCCAGGTCGGCTTCCTCTGCGTTCCCTTTTAAGCCGGGCACCATGGGCTTTAGCACTTCGGCCAAGGTCTTGGGCTTGGCCTTATAGATTTGCTTGATAACCGCCGGCAGCAGCATCGCCAACCCTAGCCCGTGCGTCAGGTTCGGGTTCACACCCGAAAGCGGATGCTCCAGCGCGTGGGTATAGTGCAACAGCCCGTTATCAAAGCTTAGCCCCGCAATCAGCGCGGCATACGTTAAAAAGTAACGCGCCTCCAAATTCTGAGGGTCTTTTAACGCCACGGGCAGATATTTGTACACTAACCATGTCACCGCAATAGCCAGGTCCACCGCGTAGGGCGAGGTGGTTTTGGTAGTGGCGGCTTCTACCACGTGATTAACCGCATCGATGGACACGTAGCGCGTTTGCTCCTCACTAAGCCCGGTCATTAACGCCGGGTCATCAATGGCATAGAGCGGGTAAATACACGGCAGCGCAATAGCGGGCTTGTAGTTTTTTTCCTCAATAGAAACTACGGCAAACTGGTTGGCCTCGGACCCGGTTCCGTGTGTTAAGTTGATCGCCACAATGGGCGCGGCCTGCGTGGGCGTAAATTTAAACTCGTAAAGTTCCTCGGCCGTTTTCCCGGGATACTTCATCAAGATTGCCACACTTTTGCCCGCGTCAATGGCGGACCCGCCCCCTATAGCCAATACGGCTTGCGCGCCAAAGTCGTGCGCCATTTGGGCGGCCTGATTAACGTGATGTGTATTGGGGTTGGGCGTTACTTTGTCGTAATGTACATAGGTGATGCCATGCTTGGCAAACGCTTTCACCACGTGATCCCACGCCCCGGTTTTTTTGTAGGCACCTTTACCGGTAACCACCATCAGTTTGGTTAAACCGCGGGCCTTGAGATCGGCACAAATGTCATCTATTTTTTCAATGGCACCCACGCCCAAAAATACGGTGGTGCGGGCGCGAATTTCGCGGATTTGGCGAATATCAATTTCTTGTTCCCACATAATATACCTCCTTAGGTAAAGTGCTATACTGTAGCTTAAGAGGTTTCTTTGCGCAAGCGCAGAAATTAATTAGAAACAATCAGCGTGATACCCAAGGGATAGCCCAAAGTTTACTGCGCCCCAAGCGTTGGACTACCGACGGAGCATGTACGAATTTTCTGCCATACTTTTCCCAAGTCTGCCAAAGACAGGATTTTTCTGCCATATACATGTGCTGCCATCTTCGAGTGGTTCAAGTTTTTCTAGCGCAGATATAGGCCTTTTTCCTAGGCGCAAATAGGTCTTTTGGCCCTGGTTTTATTTTAGATTACTTTTATATTGTAGGTAGAGGAGGGTCTCTTATGAAAGAATTAATAAAAAAGATTGCTTTTTTATTGAGTTTATTTTTGTGGATTCATATTGCTGCTGCGGCAGGAACCTTTTCGGTATCTTCCGGTTTAGTCCAACCAACCATTTTGCAAAATCAATTAACCAAGCAAATTGAACAACAAATTCAAGAGAAAACAGATCGTCCTTGGCAGCTGGCCATCATTTCTGTTTCGCACCCAACAGCAGGAGAATTGGAAAAATCGGTTCTTGAAGCTATGGGGAAAAATAGCGCTTTAAAACAAGTTGTTTTGGTAAGAGTATCGTCGGTCCCTTACGCAACGGAATTTAAGAGGGATTTAAATACAAAACGCATTATTAAAATAAATCTTTCTTCCAGAATTCCCCGGTCTTTTTCTTTATCATCTATACGCCAAGTGCTCAGACGCTTAGATCACTCCAATTCAAAATTTTATACGGGCCTGGTAATTGATGCCCATGGTACCGGCAATGCCATGAGTACTATGATGGAAAGTGATAACAAAATCTCTATTCGGAAACTGTTTGAGGAAATAAAACAGGAAGGAATAAAAATAGATGTATTGGAATTAAAATCTTGTTCCATGGGATCTATTTCCACCTTGTATCACGCAACTAAAAGTGGCATGGTGGATTATTTGCTCGCTTCACCACCTGTGCTTTTTCAATCTTCTACGGATGTGGGATTGTTGTTTGCGGCCTCGCAAGTCCCGGGGGCACTTTCTCGCCCGGAGACAGCCGCACGAGCGGCCCTTACAGTGGGGGGAAAGGTTTTTGTTGAAAATATAGAAAAAAATTTAGGAAAGACCATTCCCCCGTTCGCTACCGCTACAGTAGGTTATTACTTACCGGAGCTATATCCTCTCCTAAGAAACTGGGGAGAATCTTTGTTGGGGATAGAAATTGCTGCAGTGGTTGAAAGGGAGTCTTTACTTCTTAAAAATGAGTTGTGGCCTATTGATCCGTCGCCTCGTTCTTCTGAGGAAGGAATAATGGTGAGTGAATTGTCTCAAAGGAGAAAAAGTGCAATGTCTTTTGATTCTTTTTTGAAGAATATACTTAACTATTCTATGGATACCAGCACCTGGGCGGAGGAGAATAAAGAAGCGTATGAGAAAGCATTTGTGCTGTTCTCAAATGATTCTGCCACATTGCAACGCCATTTAAATACTGCTATTAAGTTTGGACTGTGTTACAAAAATAGGGATTTTTATCCGGCAGCTAAGGCAGAGGATATAGATAGCTGGCCTGAAGAATGTTTGGGGAAGTTTTCACTTAATTTCGAACAGATGTTGGACCTGACAATTGAGGTACAATCTCATTTTTCACTTGAAAACTACAAAGAACGCCTTAAATCTACCGACCCATAGTCTTTGTTCATTTGTGGGGGCATCAATAAGCCCTTCTGTAACGGCAGGGCTCAAAATTTTTCCTAGTTTCCCGGGTTTATATTGTTATTTCGATTTATCCCTGCTTCCAATTAGATGGACCTTTACTATGAACAGAAACCATTGCCGCTTTCCTTATAGTTTACTACCCTTAACTTTGCTTATTTTGCCAAAGTTCTCGTCGGAGGGTCAAAATAGAAATTTTGCGGAGCGGACTTGAACCGAAATTTTGCTAATTTTTGGGGATAAAATGGATTAGTTCTCGACGAGAAAAATTTAGGCCCCGCGATTGCGGAGCCTAAAATTTACTTCGCCCACCAAGCGGTGTTCTACCGACGATGGAGTGACTAAAATAGTGCCCTATTTCCGTATAGTCCTCTATCGTAAACTTTGCTAAATTTATGTGTGTTTTTGTGGTTCCACGTTTACTAGCGCGGATAGCTAGGTTTTAAAATATGTTACAATGCAACAAGGGAGAAAATTATGAAAAAATTGATATGCTATATAATTTCGTTTCTAATTATACTGCTTGTAATTGGTATACGGATATGGTTAGATAAGGACAATCAGTTGCTTAGAGCCTCTAAAAGAGGAGATCAAAACAAAGTAGTCAACTTGTTGAAGCGGAAAGCCGACGTTAATATTAAATCGATAGATGGACAAACTCCTCTATTATTTGCTAGTCAAAATGGCCACTTAGAGATGGTAAAGGTTCTAATAGAAAAAGGAGCCGATGTTAATGCTAAAAATAAAGGAGATATTACGCCTTTAATGTGTGCTGTCGGATATGGCCACTTAGAAATAGCAAAATATTTAGTAGATCATGGAGCAAAGATAAATGCTAGAGATAAACATGGGGAGACTCCATTGAGAATTGCTGGTCAAAATGGCCGTCTGGAAATAATAGAATATTTGGTAGAGCAGGGAGCCGATGTTAATGCTAAAAATACTGCAGGAATGACTCCATTGTTAGGTGCGGTTATGACATGCCCCCTGGAAACAATAAAATATCTAGTAACCCATGGGGCGGATATCAATGCCAAAGACCAAAATAGTGTTACTCCTTTAATGTTAGCCACTTTATATGGCCAACCAGAGGTAGTAAGATATTTGATAGAACAAGGGGCGGATATTCATGCCAAAGCCAAAGATGGTAACACCGCTATTGAATTAGCTAGACAAACGGGGGATAATGCAAAAGTAGAGTTGCTTCAAAAAGCGGAAGAAACAAAAAAATGAAATATTTGTTTTTATCATAAACCGCTCCTAATTGGGGCGGTTTTTTCTACCCAAAAGCATAAAAAGAGGCCCGCTCTCTTCTGAGAACGGGCCTTCGTCAATCACTACGCCCACCAAGCGATGTTTTCTCGACGGGTATGTACGAATTTTCTGCCATACTTTTTTTGAACTTGCCAAAATTAGTTTTTAAATGCGCACAAGATATATATCTATCGTCGACAGGTTCAAGTCGTTACAGCACAGTTAATCTACATTCGCCTTCTTTGGAATATATTTAATGGCATCGTGAAGCGTTTTCGGAGTAAGATGGGCGTAGATTTCAGTCATTTTGATGCTGCTATGACCTAATAATTTACTTACCCTGTACAAATCCACCCCGTTCTGCACAAGGTGACTCGCAAAGGTATGACGCAATTTGTGCAAGAAACTGGCAACCTTAGCTTTCTTGGCGATTTTTCTGTAAAAGGCCGTTAGGAAATATTGACTTCCACGAGAATGCCCCACATTGACAACGAACTCGTTTTTAGCGGACTTTTTAGCTTTTTTTAGGGCTTCCCTTAATTCTTTGCTCATTGGGACAAAACGGTGGTTTTCCGTTTTGGCAGGAGCAATATAGAGTTGTCTATTTCTAAAATCGACGTCTTGCCAACGCAGTTGCACCATTTCTCCTCTCCGCAATCCAGCATCAACCCCCAAAAGAACAACTAATTTCCAAGCCGGAGAAGGGCAAACTGCAAGTATTTTGTTTATTTCTTCTACAGAATGGAATACAATTCGTCCTCTAGGAGTTTTAATTTTAGTTATCCCCGACCAATCTTGCTTAGGAATAAATTCCCATCTTTCAGCATGGTGCATGATTGCTTTAAGGCATTGAATCAGGCGGTTAATATTGTGCTTCCCCAAATTTTTATGAAGCATATACTCTTTAACTTTTTGTAGAGTGGTTGGTGTTATTTCATGTAAAAACCTAGGACAATCTACTTCTTCCAAGCATCTAATGGCAATATGTGTCCTTTTAATTGTATTCTTGGCACGTTCTAAAGCCATAAATTGAAACAATCTGTCTTTAAAATGTTCCCAGGTCATTTCTACAACTATCTTTTCTTTTAAAGCATTTCTCCTCTCAATTAATTTGGAATACTTTAATTGGGCTATCCTTAATTTAGAGGTTTGGAGAGATATTCTGTGTCGATGACCTAATGCGTCGTGATAGTCTGCATAGTAAATATTCCCATGTAATTTTTTTATTGCCATACTATTTCCTCCCTTATTGCGCAAACTTGGCTATTTGCGTTGTATGGTGTATATTGTAGGGAATATTTGTGTTTAATTTAGCAATTCGTTATAAAATATCGCTAAATATTTTATTCACGCGTTGCAAGATTATCAACATTGTGTGAAAGAAAAGTACAATTAGTCCAAAATAAATCATGGACATGAAAAAGCGTATGAATGCGAACGTTGTTCCTATGGTTGATGCTTTAAAAAGGATAAAAAAGAGGGACAAAACAATTATAAACACTCCAATTAAAATTCCAAAAGAGATATTATAGATTGTTTCCTTGATTATTTGAAAATCTTTTCCTTCTGGTTTGTCAATCTTGTCAACAAGTAAAAATAATGCACTAATTAAAAATCCTGATAAAATTGAAAAAGCTGTCAACATTATTTCAATAACAGATTCTTTGAGACAGTGAAAACACGTTGCAACACTTGCAAGTAGTATTATGAATACTACTGTTATGCCAATTTCTATCCACGACGTTTGCTGAGTAGTATTGTCGTAAAAGGTTTTGCAATGGTTTTTAACAATATTCCAACAGTTTAATCTAGAAAAAAATAATTTCATTTATTTCTCCTTTAGTCAATATATTGTCGTAATTCGGTAATAATATTTTCTTCTTCTTTTTTTAAATCGCTCAGATTAGGGTGACAACCATCTTCTCTTTTAAGATGGCTAAGATCGAAACGTAAAACACTATTTTCAGGGTGCATCACATCGATAACTCTTTGGGTTTTCCCTACCTGAATAGCACATTTTAAATCTTCAAAATCATAAAGATCAATGCCTGTAAGATTTTTAATTTTTATCAAAGCCTTGTCTTTGTCTTGTTCAAGCAATATGTCGTTAACATCCGAGGAAAATGCACCTGGTTTGATGGGAGAAATATTCAATTCACACCGAGCCTGTGAAGTATTAGAAGCGGAGATATTAGATGTCTGCTTGAAATTGGTAGCTGTAATTCGCTTAATTTTCCCATTTTTAATATATTCTTTCATGGAACGGGTTCTCAATGTAATATTTTCTTGTTCTACATTGATTTGTTGGCTTGCATAAATTTCTCTGAATTTTCGTAGTAAAGCATTAACGAAAGGTCTGGTAATACTATTAACCCCCAATGTTTGTGTCAATAAAATTGCATTTTGTTTATTAGGAGCTAAATGAAATAAAAAATGCAATTTGATAAGTTCAACATCATTTACGCTTCGATGATAGCTACTTTGGGAAGTGGGTTTAATAATTTCTGAATCAATCCCATTATTACCGGCAATAATATATCCGGAAATAAAATCTCGCTTGGGAGCAAGCAACAAATCTTTTTTTGAGATGTAAAATTGGCACTGCAATCCTGTTTCTAAAGGAATAAGGTCGTTCTTCTGGGTGGGCAAATGTGTACGTAAAATTTCATCAACAGTCTCAAATAAATTAATTGGAAGTTTATCAATCTTATAGGAGATCGGATTTTTACTAATAGTTGAAAACCTAAAAATATTCGCTACACAACCAATTTTTTGTGACATATATCACCTCATTTATTAATATAAAATAATTATACTATTTTAATATATAATTATTAATTTATTTTATGAAAAATGAAAATGAATATGTGTATATTAAAGAAAACACACTGTAGATATTAGATATTTCTAAAATTGATGGGGTTTATAGAAGACATCATGAACTAATTAATAGTGCCCAAAATAGTGCCTAAAAAATGCCACCTTCCTGTACAGCTTAACCTCCTTAACTTTGCTAATCTTGCCAAGATTTTTCGTCATAGAAAGGCATAAAAAGGCCCGCTCTCTTCTGAGAACGGGCCTTCGTCAATCACTGCGCCCACCAGGGGACTTGGTCACAAGTCCGCTCGTTGACCCTCGCGGCTCGCGACCCCGCCTCGCCATGCTCGCCTTTCGCCCGCGCTCTGCGCGACCTCAAACTCGCATAAGGTTCCGGCTTTCAAGTCCTGTCGCGCATAAAGCAGTTTATGCGCTGTGGGCATAAAAATTTGGGCTATCCGCAAGGGATAACCCAAATTTTACTGCGCCCACCAGGACTTGAACCTGGAACCCATCGATTATGAGTCGATTGCTCTAACCAATTGAGCTATAGGCGCTAATATAGTTATTATAACAAATTGCCACTCGGACAACAAACTCAAAATGTGCTATAATATACGTGTTACTCCGGGATGGTGTAATGGTAACACGGGTGCCTCTGGAGCATTAATTCTAGGTTCGAATCCTAGTCCCGGAAAATTTAAACCTCGCTTTTGGCGGGGTTTTATTTTTGCTAGCTGTTTGTTCGCTAAAAGTTCCCAAGTAACCGGAAAATTTAAATTTGTCAGTTTCCCTGATCAACGCTCCCTTCTTTTGCCTGTTCCTCAACGGCTGTTTCAGTGCCTTGAGCGACGGGCAGTTCCTCTTGCGTTTTGGCAGGGGCTAATTGAGTAAGCGGCCCTTGATCGGTGGGTTTAGGATCTGCCTGCAGCGGGGAATCCATCTTTTCTTCCGCACGCTGTCCCTCAGCGGCTTTTTCTAAACTTTCCGTCTGTTTGAGTACTTTTTGAAAGATATTTTCCATCTCGGTGGGGGCGGTGTTTTCCTCGCTGCGCTTGCCCGTTTGTTTTTCTTTAGAGACCCGGGCTAAAGGCATAAATTGTTTAAATTGTTCGCGCGCCTCTAACACTTCCAACATGAGTAACACTTGGTGCCATTCCGTTTTTTCCTGAGCGGATAATTGTTCGTTTTCGTTGAGTAACTCCGCCGCTGTTTTTCCGTTTCCATCCTTTGCCGCAGGGCTGGCGTGAGCGGCCAACAATACTTTAATAACCGGGGCTATGTTATGCCGGGCCGCTAGCAAAAGTGCTTGATTTTTATTTTCCGTTTGCGCGGCGCTGTTTCCCCCGTGTTTGGCCAATGCCAACACAATTTCCGGTTGCGTATTATACTGTGCGGCAATCATCAGCGGGGTAAAACCGTGTTTATCTTTAGCAAAGGGATCCGCCCCGGCCACAATCAGTTTTTGCAACAATACCGGCTCGGTGGCGTACCTGGCCGCGTACGAAAGCGCCGTTTGGCCGGATTTATCGCGTGCGTTCACATCCGCGCCGCCTTCTAAAAGTTGGCGTGTTTTTGACACGTCATTTTCTTCCAGTGCGCGCATCAAGCGTGTTGTTCCGCGCCAGTCCACTTCTTGCGCAAAATGCCGGTAGAGTAATCCCCCGGCAACCAAACCGATACACACCCCTAACCAAATCCACGTAGTTTTTTTCATACTTGTATTTTAGCACATTGCGCCCCTTAAATTGCTAAAATATAGGTAATTACTTTTATTGAGGTATCTTATGTCCGAACAACAACACAACACCGCCCTGGACGGCATTATCAAGCAACGCTATGCCGAGGTGGAAGAAATCCGCCAAATGGGCATTACCCCCTATCCCAACCGCTGTGAGAAACAAATTTCGTGCGCGGCTGCCAAAGAATTGGCCGAAAACGCGGACGCCGTAACCGCCGGCCGCCTGATGCAAATCCGCTTGATGGGCAAAGCTGCGTTTGCACACTTGCGCGATTTTTCCGGCCGCATTCAGCTTTACGTGGCCAAGGATAATTTAGGCGAAGAGGCCTACGCCTTCTTCAAAAAACACATTGCCGTGGGGGATTTTGTATCGGTAAGCGGGCATATTTTTGTTACCAAAACCGGCGAGAAGACAATTAAAGTAACCAAGATGACCTTGCTCTCCAAGGCCATCCGCCCCATGCCCGAGAAATACCACGGCTTGCAAGATACCGAGGTCCGCTTCCGCAAACGCCACTTAGATTTAATTGCTAACGAAGAAGTTAAAGATATTTTTGTCAAACGCGCCAAAATTATTTCTTCCATCCGCAAAACGTTGGACGAAAAAGGTTTTTTGGAAGTGGAAACCCCTATTTTAAATCCGTCCTCCGGCGGGGCCATTGCGCGCCCGTTTGAAACCTTTCACAACGCGCTTAAAATGCCGCTTTACATGCGCATTGCCTTGGAATTGCACCACAAACGCCTCATCATCGGCGGGCTGGACCGCATTTACGAAATTGGGCATATGTTCCGCAACGAAGGGATTGATACCACCCACAACCCCGAATTTACCATGATGGAACTCTATCAGGCATACGGGGACGTAAACACCATGGCCGATTTGTTTGACGAAATTTTGGGCAACGCTGCCAAAGCTATTGGCGTGGAAAAAGTGCAATTCCGCGGGTATGAAGTCGATTTGCGCCCGCCGTATAAACGGCTTTACATCCCCGTGGCCTGGCAGGAAAAATTCGGCCATGATATTCACGAAGTGCTAGACGGCCGCAAATTCAACCGCGCCAAATTGGAAGAAGTAGCCAAAGAGCAAGGCGTTAAATTCTCGGCCGATGATTCCGACGGTGCAATTTTTGACGAACTTTTTGAAGGCAAATTATTGGCCGACTATCACAACCCTGTCATCGCGCTAGATTATCCCACGGCCGTAAGCCCGTTCTCTAAAACCAAACCCGGCGATCCGGAACTGGTGGAACGCTTTGAAGTGTTTGTAAACGGGCAGGAACTCGGCAACGCTTATACCGAGCTTAACGACCCGGCCGACCAACTCCAACGCCTAAAAGATCAAGCCGCCGCCAAAGCCATTGCCAAAGGCGAAGATGCCGAAAATGCCGACATTTTAGACGCCGATTACATTGAAGCCATGGAATCGGGCATGCCACCCACAGGGGGTATGGGCATTGGCATTGACCGCATCATTATGATGCTTACCGGGCAAGACTCCATCCGCGAAATTATTTTCTTCCCCACCTTGAAAAAGTTAGACGAAGAACAATAAGCGGTTGCGATAATTTAAACAACAAAGCCCGGCGTTTACCGGGCTTTGTTGTTATAGCAACACACAAAAAATTATTCTAAATAAACAAGGCCTATTTTGGGCCCATATTCAAAATCGCCGTCGTATAACATTAAGTGTCATTCCGTACTTGATACGGAATCTTCCACGCACGCCGTTTGCCGTTATTACATTAGACGTCATTCCGTACTTGATACGGAATCTTCCACGCACGCCGTTATCATATCAAGCGTCATCCCCAAAGGTTGTAATTGGGGATCCCCACCGCGCTACCCTTCCCAACAAAAGCACCCCGCTTGTGCGGGGTGCTTTAGACATTAAAACTGCTTATTTGCCGGCTTTATTAGCGGCTTTGGCTAAGCGGGATTTCTTGCGCGCAGCCGTTTTCCAGTGGATTACTTTCTTTTTGGCGGCTTTGTCAATGCAAGCATTCGCTTTCTTCAAGTCTTCTTTCAAGGTTTTGGCTTTCGTGGAGGCGGAAGCTTTTACCGTTTTGGTCGCCACGCGGACTTTTTTAATAAGCCCCTTGTTGGCGGAGTTTCTTTTTTCAGCTTGGCGCTGAGCTTTGAGGGCGCTGGTGTGGCGGCCCGTTTTTAATTTTGCCATGTTTACTAATACCTCTTATCAAAAAATCGATTATATATATTATACTTTTTAGCGCGGGAATTGGTCAACGGGTTTTTATTTGTTACAATAAAGTTATGGATGAGCGTATTCATATTTTGCCCCATTCGCCCGGCGTGTATGTCATGCGCGGCAAGGACGGCACCATTCTCTACATCGGCAAAGCGAAAAACTTGTCGGACCGCGTGAAACAGTATTTCCAAGAGTCCAACTTGTATTCGCGCGGGTGGAAGTTGCCCAGTTTGCTGCCGCTGATTGCCAAGATAGACTACGTCGCCTGCTCGAGTGAGCGCGACGCCCTGGTGCTGGAAGAAAAGCTCATCAAAGAATATCAGCCGTTTTTTAACTCCATGGGTAAAGACGGCAAAACCTACCCCTATTTAAAACTATCCTTAAGCGAGGATTTCCCCCGCCTGCAACTGGTACGCAAAAGTGCCGCCGATGCCGGTAAAAATTCCGCGGACGCGTACTACGGGCCGTACCCCAAATCGTACATTGTAAAAAGCTTGATGCGTTTTTTATGGCGCAGCCAGTACGCACCGCTGCGCTTATGCAAGTGGAAGTTTTCACGTGAAAACAAGCTTGCCGCGCAAAAAATCAACACCTGCATTTATTATCACACCGGCCAGTGCCCGGCCCCGTGCGCGGGTAAAATTTCGTATGAAGACTACCAAAAAAATGCTCGGCGCATGGCTGATTTTTTAGACGGCAATTTTGGCAATTTGCAAAGCACGCTGGAAAAGCTGATGAAAACCCACTCCCAGCGTTTGGAATATGAACAGGCCGCCGTATACCGTAATTTTTTACACGCGCTTAGTCACATGAAAGAGCGCGTGCTGGTGGGCCGCTTTAAGGACGACTACATCACCACTGCCCTTGAAAATACCGACAAGCTAAAACGCCTGGCCGAAGTGATTGGCCTCAAAAAATTGCCCACGCACATTGAAGCGTTTGATAACTCGCACCTCTTCGGGCGCGAAGCCGTGGGCTGTATGGTTTGCTTTGTAAACGGCGAGAAAAACCACGAGCACTACCGCCGTTTTAAAATCCGCTCTAAGCTGCCCGAAAAAGGCGGCAGCGATTTTGCCATGATGGAAGAAAGTGTCTACCGCCGTCTGCGTCAATTAAAGCGCGACCCAGCCCAAACCCCCGATCTCATTTTATTAGACGGTGGGAAAAGCCAAATCCACGCGGCCCTTAACGCCTTTGAACGCGCGGATATGTATATCCCGTTTATTGCATTGGCCGAAACGCACGAGGGCATCTACCTGCCCGGCGCCAAGGAAAGCATCAAGCTGCCTATCGGGGACCCGGCTTTGAATTTGCTCATGGAAATACGCGATGAAGTGCACCGCTTTGCCATTACCTATCATCGTAAACTGCGCGATAAAGCCCAGTTGCAAGAGACTCACAAACCTACAGTTTAAGCCATTTAAATTCCAGGAAGACTGCTACCGAGAAGAGAAGCACCGGGCCCCAACCGGCCAAATAGGGGTTTAAGTACCCATTTTGGCCCATGGAGTTTACCATAGACATAATCCACCAAAACGCAAACGCAATTACTAAGGAGGCAATGATATTTAAAATTTTACTTTTGCGCCGCGTGCTAATGGCAAAGGGCATCCCCAGCAGGCACATAATCACCGTGACAAACGGAGTGGCCAGTTTGGATTGGCGGACTGTTTCGGCCGCATAATGAGAAAGGCCGCTACGCCCGTAAAAATTGATTTTAGTGCTTAAGGCACGAATGCTTAACAATTTATCCTCTGCTTTGCTTACCGCCATCTTTTGCGGAGGAATTGTGAAAGGGGCCTCTTGGCTGACGAAGGATTCCTCCGTCGTATCCATATCCGTCAAAAAAGTGCGCAAAATACCGTTTTTAAAAGTCCAGTGGTGGGTAGCTTGATCCCAACTCATCCCCTGAGCGATTACTTGCGTGGCGATGTTCCATTCGCCGTTTTGGTCGTTATAAGTATCGAGGGATACTTGATGCATGACCCCGTTTTTCAAATCCACCTGTTTGGCAAAAAGCATCTGCGTGGGAGAAATTTTAATGACTACATCATTTTCCGCATGGGGATTAAAATCGGCCGTCGGTTTAATGCGGGTATAATAAATAGCATCTGCTTTGAGGTTGAGCCCGGGGACAATAAATTCTTGCACCCCCATAGTAGCCAAAACCACAAGCAAAACACACGCAATAATGGGCTTAAATAAATCTTTGGGAGCAAATCCGCCCGCCACGCAGGCGGTCCATTCGCCGTTGGAAACCATTTCGGAAATAACTGAAATAGCCCCCAGCAAACAGGCCACCGGAACGATAGTAGTCAGCCAATTAGGAAACGTGCACGCCGCATAAGCCAACAAATCCCACATAGTAGTGGTGCCGTTGGAAAGATTTTTTAGCTTTTCGAAAATATCCCCCAACACCACCAACGTAGTAAAAATACCCAGTGCAAAAAAGAACGGTCCCCAAAATTTGCGGGCTATATAATAGTATAGGCGCATTAGATATTTAACCTCTTTTTCCACAAATAGTAGCCCGCCCCGATACCGACCAATACCGGCAACCAGGGGGCCGGGTAAGCCAATACACCGTATTTTTTACCCAGCGAAATCCCCAACGTCATCAGCAAATAGAACGAGAAGATAATCACTACACTAAAGAGCATCCCCCACCCCTTGTTGGTCCGTTTCCCCAAGGAAAACCCAATCGGGCAACTGACGAACAATAAAATAAGCGGCGAAAGTGCCATTACGTTGCGCATGCTGATTTCGGTGCGATATTCGTTGCGGGTGGCTTTATCAAGTGGCATTTTTTTAAGGCGGCGCAACAATTTGGTAGTAGTCATTTCCCCTACACGAAGGCGCCGTTGCTGATTGCGAAAAAGCGATATATGCATCGTATAATCATCAAAATTGGCCGCGATGAAAGAGGAGGGGTCTTTCCCGTCCAAACGGCGCATTTGCCCGTCGTGCAGTTGCAAACCGATAGAGCTCTCGTTCAAAAGAACCCGGCCCCGCGCGGCATTGACGGTGGTGGACTGCGCCCCTGCATCATTTTTGCGCAGAAGCTGTATTTGTTTGGCCTCGCCTGTTTTGGGATCTAAATCCTCTACATAAAGTTCCCATTCGCCCAAGTTCAAAAAAGTTTTAGGTTCCAAATTCACTTTAGTAATTTTGCTGCGCGCTTCGGTACGCAAATTAAGCACTTTTTGATAGCTGTGCGGCGTAACCCAATTGCTCATAATGACCAAAATAACAGCCAATACAATCGCGCAACCCGCCAACGGGCGGACAATCTCTTTAAACGAAAATCCGGCAGCCCGCAAAGCAATCAGCTCCCCTTGTTCACTCATACCCGTCAATGTAAGTAAGATGGCAATTTGAAACGCCATCGGTGCGCTCAAACAAAAAACATCAGGCACCAGGTTTAATAAGGAGGAAGCCACCCACGTCCAGCTGGTTCCGTACGTCATGGCCATATTCATCACGCGGATGAAATGGTTCATAAAAATGACAAACGTCAGTATCCCCAACACACCCGCAAATAACGTAAGCAAGCTCTTGGCAATATAACGCGTAAAAATACGTACGTGCATATTTATATTTTAGCAAAATAGACCTGTTAATGAACGGCCGTCCTCGGAAAGTTATTTTTTAGTGGCGCGCGTACGCGATAATTTATAAAATAAAGTGAGGGTTTATTGCTTCTTATGAAAGCATTGCGGCTAGTACTGGCTTCTATACTATTGTTACAGGTATTTTTTGCTCCTATGGCGGGGGCAGAAACGTTGCCGTATAGTTTGGTAGATAAAAACCAATACGAAATTTTTGAAGAAGAACAACAAGCCCAACTGGAAAAAGAACTCACACTGGAAGACCCCCCCGATGACGCCCAATTGCTTAAATATTCCACCGATTTTTGGCGCCAGGCGGTAACCTCCGTGGAAGGGGCGTATACACTGGATAAAGAGCCCGAGCCCATCCCCGATTTAACCCTACTCAACCCCACCTTATCCCTGCCGCTTTACGGCACCAGCATTGCCTTGACCGGGCGCTACGTGCTGGGCGTGAAAATGGCAGCCAAAAAGTTCAAGTCCGACCCGAACAGCACCGTGGAAGACCGTAACGATCGCTCCGTGCAAATGGATCAACAGCTGCAATTAAAAATGCAGGGAAAAATTTTGGACCGCGTATTTGTGGATATTGATTACGACGATCAACGCGAAGACGAAAAAACCATCTCCGTGGCTTACCGCGGCAAACCCGGCGAATTTGTACAACTGGCCGAATTTGGCGATATTACTCTATCCCTGCCGCAAACGGAGTTTATTTCGTACGAGAAACAACTCTTTGGGGCCAAAATGCACCTGCAACATAAAAATGCTAACCTGTATTTAATCGGTTCGCAAACCAAAGGTTCCAGCAAACAAAAGCAATTTATAGGAAGCAGCGTTTCGGAAATTGTTTCATTAGAAGATAAAAACTACATCCGCCGCACGTATTACGATTTAACATTCGGCGGGAACATAAAACCTACGAAAAAAGCCGACGGCAGCGAAACTTCTAACGTCAGCGGGGTGGCGTATAACGACTGGCGCAGCGCAATGGGTAATATATCCCCAGGGACAGAAGAAATTTATTTGGATAACAATGCTACTTCTTATACATACGTGCCGGTAGACAAAACCGCTGAAGATGTATTAGGGGGCGGCGATTATCCCGCCAAGTGGGAATTACTAACCCGCGGGATTGACTACACCATTGATTACACGCGCGGGATTATCCAATTCAAACGCAATATCAAGGCCGATGCGGCTATCGCCGTGGATTATTTGGATACCCGCGGCCAACGCCTCAGCCAAACCATGGGAACGCCCGGGTATATCAAATTTATTAAAACGTCCAATGACCGCTCTGTAGCAACCAGCGCCGATGAAACCGCCAACAAAATGGAACTAAAAACTTACTACAACATTGGCGCACAAAAAATTACACCTGATAACGGAAAGGGGAATTTCATTCTGCAATTACAAGATGCCAACGGTCAGCCGCTAAACAATCCCTATTTTGTTTATCCCAATTACATGGAAATTGATTTCAACGCCGGTATCTTTAATTTGGACTACCGCCTAGACGACGCAAGACTTTACGATCCCACGCCGGTTTCGTCGCGCAACTTAAAATTTAAAATCCAATACCAAAGCACCGTTAAAACGTATTTTGTGGAAGCGGGCATTGTGGTCCAATCCGAAACGGTCAAGCTAAACGGACGCACCCTGGCACGCAATAACGACTACTATATTGACTATACCTCCGGCTTTATTACCTTCTACAAAGGCGACACTATTACCGAAAATTCCGTCATTGATATTACTTACGATACCACGGCCGGGGATAATTCCAACAACACCGTGGTCGGCGGACGGTTGGATTACAAACTCTTTGATAAAGTTGTCATGGGGACTACTGTCATTAAAGAAGGCGGCGAGAAGCCCAAATCCGTCCCGCAAGTGGGCGCATATTCCAAAGATTTGCTCGTATACGGGGCGGACATCAACGGAAAAGACATTAAACTGGCAGAGCCCTTATCGGTGGACTTTAGTGTGGAAGCCGCACGCAGCGTGAAAAAACAAAACCTCTACGGCTACGCGATGATCGACAGCATGAACGACGCCAGCACGCAAGTGGGCGGAAGTATGGTGTTCCGGGACTGGATTTTTGCTTCCAACCCCACCAAGCCCTCTACCTTCTTAAACACTTTACGCTGGGACACGCAGGATGTACCTTCTTTGCAAATTAACCCCAAAGCCGCTGCCAATTACAATGATAAACAACAGGTGCTTGTGTTAAATTACGACTTTACCCAAGCGCGGGATTATGACCCGAACTTGGACGAAGTTTCTATCGTCTATCCGTTAAGTACCGTGGGGATTGATTTGTCGGATAAAACTTCGTTCCAAGTAACCATGCTGGGCGAAGAAGGCGGCCCGCAAGTAAACTTTACGTTTGGGGATATTTCGGAATATTCGGATAACAGTTCCGGCATGACCACCCAATGCAGTGCGGGCGGTTTGGTCCCCAAAACCGAAGACGTGTATTGCCGCAACAGTTTAGCACCTAACGAAGATATCGGCTGGGAATTTATCAACCCGGACGGATCCTCACAGCGTTATAATCCCTTTACGCAAAACGTATATAACTATGAGACCCAACCCAATGGCCGCATTGACACGCAGGACCTCAACGGAAACGGAAAATATGACCCGGAAAATATCCCCACCAACGGGAACTTCGGATTCGCCGGAACCCCTATTACCCCCGCCCCGGAACAACAAGAGCCCGGCCTCAACACCACCTGGCAAACCTATTCCGTACCGCTGGAAATTACAAATAAAGCCGAATGGACAGCTGTGCACCATTTGCGTATTACCCTTAAAAAAGGAGCCAACCTAAAAGGGCAAATTAAAATTGCCGGGGTAGGGCTGTCCGGCACTGCGTGGAACCCCAATAACGTGCCTAACGTCAACAATTTTGCCATATCCGGCATTAATAACGTAGATAATGCTAACTACGACCCCATTTTTAGTTCCCCCGGCGACGGTCAACGCGTATTCAACTACTTGTACGGTTCTATTGATAATTACCGCGAAAACAACCAAACTACCACCGCACAGGACCAAGCCCTGCGTATGAAGTTTAACACCGTCAGCACAGACTGCGACGGGGAGGCCTGCTATGCTAACCGCAACTTCCGCACGATGGACTTTAGCCAACACAAAGAAATGCGCTTCCTGCTGCATGGGGCCGGGGAAAGCGCGGTGGCCGAATCCGAATTTTTCTTAAAGGTGGGTACCGAAAAAAATTACGACAAAATTATTGTGCCGGTCAATTACAAGGGTTGGCGTTTGATTTCTGTTAAAATGATTGATACCAACGGGGACGGCATCACCGACACGTTCCAAAATGTGTCCGACCCCAGTTATGGGGTACGGGTGGATTCCACGCGCGCGCCCAACGGGCTGGTCAACTTCCGCGAAATCAGTTTGATTTTAGCCGGGGTAGAAAAGGCAACTACTAAAGATGAAGACGGCAACATTCAGGTAACCGGCGGGGGTAGCTCGGGCGAAGTGTGGTTAAACGTCATCCACTTGGCCGAAGCCATCACGCTAACCGGCGATGCTTACAAAGGCGATGTGGTGGTACGCTTGGACAATTGGGGTAGCGCCGGGGCCAAATACGTCCACAAAGATGCCGATTTTGAAACCCCGCTGGCCGTTTCCAAGCAGCAAGAAACCACCCAAGAAGAATATTTTGTCAAAATGACGCGCATTAAAGAATTCCCGATGGAAGCCAATTTGACGCGTTCTACCGTAACGACCCCCGTCATTTCGGACAGTACCAACTACAACACGGTGAGCATGTTGGATAAAGGCCGCGTACAAAGAGAATTGGCCGTAGTACGCGGGGATTTTATCAAAGAGAAATACCCCAATATCGGTTTGGAATATACGCAAGACAGCACCACTTACGATTTAATGCAGCGCAAAGACGATACCCATACCTACGGGGCTACGCTTTCCCATACAGCCGGAGCATTTAAAAATATTCAAGCCGGGTATCACTATACTACCTCGTCTATAGACTACGCGCGCGAACGGCAAATTTCCTCGGGCGGTACGTATTACAATACGGACGAAGAAACCCAAAAAGTGAATGCAAAAGTTACGTTCCAACCGTCTAACCGTTTCCACTTTACCCCCTCTTACAGTTTGAGCAAGAGCAAAGAAGACCGCACCCAATACACAGAACTGACCGAGGATTCCCGCAAATACCCCAAGGCCCTTACCCAAAATACCGGGTTTAACTCCACCTGGAAAATTACTAAATGGTTGGCCCCGTCGGTCAGCTATAACATCAACACGCAAGAAAACAATAACTTAAGCAAACGGAAAAGCCACAACAATTTAACTTCGTTTGAAATTGGCGAAGTAAAAACCGTTACGCGCAGTTCGGACGGGGGCGTTACCCTTACGTTAAGCGGAAATGAATTACTCCCCAAGAGCAAACTGTTTAACACGTTGGTAGTTTCTTCAAGCTATCGTTTACAAGATGCCGACACGTGGGATGACGTAGACAGCGGCTTTGATTCCCGCAAAGAGTTGTGGATCCGCGGTTCGCTAAAAGATACAGGACGGTTTGGTTACCGCCGCAGCCTTACTTTGCGCGATACCTTTATGTCCACCCAACGCTGGAGTCCGCTTTCTAAATACCAATTACGCGGCATGTTGGCCCCGCTGCAAACGCTTACGCTGATCAATAATTTCTCCCGAACGCTGCAAAACAACGAACAGACCGGTACGAAATTTGATTCCACCAGTTCAACCCTTCCGGATGCCACGCTATCCATTTCCGACTGGGAAAAATTCTTCTTTGCGGGGCGATGGCTTAGCGATACAAACCTCAAATTGCGCTACAACAGAGTGAAGCAAACCAATATTGATGTGGACGAAAAAACAACCACCCAATACGGCGGCGATTTGCGCTTTATGTTGTTGCGCCGTTTTGACACCGTGCTTAATTATACGCGCAACGAGTCCGACACGTGGGACCTGTACGCGGATTACAGCTTACAACGCACCAAAGATGATGATGTATCGGTGCAGACTTCGTTCTATATCAAATCGTTACGTATTACCCCTAAAGTGCTTTATAATAAGCATAACAAATGGCTGGTACGCGGCCTCATCAGCGAAAGCTCCACCCAGTGGACCCCCAGCTTAAATTTACGGTGGGACTTTAACTTGCCGCGCGGATTTACATTGCCGTTTATCAACCGGGTTTATAAAACCACCAACCGCATTATTTGGAATACCACCTTCTCTTACACGGATAAAAAATCCCCTGTGGAAGTAAAAGACAATTACCGTCTGTTTGATGCTACCACGTCGCTGGATTATGAACTTTCGCAAAACTTGCGCTTAACGCTTAGCGGCGGGCTGTCGGTAATGGATCACGCATACGTGGAGAGCGAAGACTATACTGCTTACAATGTGGCTGCCAATGTTACCGTCCAATTTTAAAAATTGCCTGCACAAAACCGTACAATACACGCTGCATTTTTTCTTTCCGCGCACGTGCTTTGCCTGCGGCAAAGACTTGCCGCATGACCGCCAAGCCCCTCTGTGCAACACGTGTGAAAACGGGCTTACTTTGCCCGGCCCGCTGATTTGCCAACGCTGCGGCGTGGTGCTAAAATCCGGCGGAGCACATTGTTATCATTGCCGCGGCAGCAAGGCCGAAACGTACAAGTGTAAAATCATCCGCTCAGCTTGTAATTTTAATGAATTTTCCAGCGGGTTGGTGCACGCGTTAAAATACCAAGGGGCCGATTACGTGGCCCCTTATATGGGAAAACTGATGGCGCGGCGGTTTAGTTTACTGGGCGAATTATCTGCAGCCAACTTGGTAATACCCGTTGCGCTATTTAAAAAACGCGAGAGGAAACGCGGCTATAACCAAAGCGAGCTGCTAGCCCGGACCTTTGCAACTCAAACCGGGCTGCCGCTCGATAGCACCTCTTTGGTGCGCGTGCACGATACAGGTTCTCAAACAAAACTGGGGCGCGCAGAGCGCCTTACCAATATGCTTGGCGCGTTTGTGGTCAAAAATCCGGCTGCCGTAAAAGGCAAAATTATTTTACTGATAGACGACGTAGCCACTACAGGAAGCACGCTGGAAGCATGCGCGCAAGCTTTGCGCGCGGCCGGTGCCAAACGGGTGCTTGCCTACACGTTTGCGCGGGAAAATTAAATATGCCCGTTGGCATGCAAACTATAGTGAGAGCCGCCATTCCCTATAATAATGTGGTCATGTACACGAATGTTAAATAAGGCAGCCGCACGGATAACATCCTGCGTAAGGGAAATATCTTCTTTGGAAGGGGAAGCATCCCCCGAAGGATGGTTGTGTACTAAAATCACCGCACTGGCCTTGGCTGCCAAAGCACACTCCACAATCTTACGCGCCGAAACCGCCACCCGGTCGATGAGCCCCGTAGCTACCACCTGAGTACCGATTACCGTATTGCGGATAGACAAGAAAATCAGTTCCAAGCATTCTTCCGGCTTATCGGCCAGGGCCGCCTTGCAATAATCAATTACCTGCTCCGGCGATCGAATAGAAGTTTGCTTTTTGACCTTTTCGAGCGAATATTGTTTAAACACGGCCCGGATCAGTTTTAAAAACTGGGCGGTATGCGGGCCAATACCATCGACGGTTTGCAGATCCCGCTCATCCGCATCCAATACGCCGCGCAGCGAACCAAATTTCTTAAGCAACGCCCACGCAATGGGCTTGGTATCTTTGCGTGCAATACAATAAGTAAGCAGCATTTCTAGCACTTCGTGCGGCAAAAAAGCATCCAAATTGCGTTGGGTAAATTTGTTGCGCAAGCGTTCGCGGTGCCCTACAAAAGATGGTTTTTCGCTCATACTATTTATCTATTATACTGTTTTTAATGCTACAATAGATATAATCTATTTGGGGGATTTCTATGAAACAAATCGTGGTAATTGGCGGGGGCCCTGCGGGATACCCGGCCGCGTTGGAAGCGGCACGTTTGGGCGCGCAAGTAACGTTAATTGAAAAAAATAAACTGGGCGGAGTGTGCTTAAATTGCGGATGCATCCCCTCAAAATCTTTGTTGGACAGCGCCCATAAATTAACCGGCGTTTTAGCCGCCGGCCGTTTGTGCCTTGATGAGGCCGCTCCGCTAGCGCAAGCTTTGTTTGAAAAACGCGATTGGAAAAAAATTCAGGCCCGCCAACAAAAAGCTACCCAAAAATTAGTGCAAGGCATTGGCTTTTTGCTCAAAAAGGCCGGGGTCAATGTATTGCAAGGCGCGGCCAGTTTTGTGGACGAGCATACCTTATCCGTAAAGACCGCCCAAGGTACGCAAACCTTAAGCGCACACGGCGTGATTATAGCTACCGGATCGAGTGCATTTTTCCCGGCACCGTTTGACGCAATTAAAGACCAAATTTACGATAATTCCACTCTCTTTGATATGCCCGCACTGCCGGCCAGTATCGCCGTTGTGGGCGGGGGTGTAATTGGGTGCGAAATGGCCGATTTTTTAAGTGCCCTTGGCGTAGAAGTACACGTGGTAGAAATGCAAGCGCGCATTTTGCCGCAGGAAGACGAAACCGCCGCGCGTACCTTAGAGCGTGCCCTTACTAAACGCGGGGTTATCCTGCATACCGGGGTATCGGCCACGCAAGTACAGCTCAACGCCAAGCGGTGGAAATTAACCCTCTCGGACGGAAAAGAACTTCAAACTGAAAAAATTTTGGCCGCTATCGGGCGCACGGTGGACACAAGCGCCTTGCATTTGGAAAACATCGGTGTCAAGGCCACCCGCAAAGGCCTTAGCGTAAACCCGCAAACGTTGCAACTCAAAGACTCCATTTATGCCGCGGGCGACGTAACCGGGCTATGCCAATTGGCCCACGCCGCCACCCGCCAAGGGGAAGTGGCCGCACGCAATTTGTGCGGACAAGCCGCCGTGTATCACAACGAAAGTGTACCGCGGGCTATTTATACCGAGCCCGAAATTGCCGGCGTAGGTTTAACAAAAGCCCAAGCGCAAACCCAAGGATTAAATGTGAAGGCACACAAAGCTTTCTTTTTAGCTAACGGCCGCGCCGTTGCGCAGGATCAAACCGACGGCTATGTGGAACTGCTTAGCGCGGCCGATACGGGCAAATTGGTAGGGGGCACTATCGTCGGGAAAAATGCCTCCGAACTTATTCATATCATCAATGTGGCGTTGCAAGCCGGGTTGACCTTGGCGCAACTTAAAGAAGTAATTTTTGCACACCCCACTTTGGCAGAAACCGTTTTTGAGGCCACCCGCGTATGAATTTTTGCGTAGTACTCGTCCGCCCGCGCGACCCCAATAATATTGGGGCTTGTGCCCGTGCAATGGCTAACTTTGGGCTGGCCGACTTGCGCGTGGTGGATCCGTTCACCCCCGTCTGGCGCGAAGCCGTCAGCGCGGTAGGCGCCGAAGACCTTATGAAAAACGCCGCGCAACTGGGCACGCTTGATGAGGCCCTGAAAGATTGTACCTTTTCCTTGGCAGCTACGGCTTTGCGCAACCGCGGGGTTGTGCAAGAAGTTATTACGCTACCCCAATTAAACGAGCGCCTTAAAACGTGCGCCGATCAGCAAGTGGCGCTTGTGTTTGGGAACGAAAAAACAGGGCTTTCCAACGAAGATATTGAACGGTGCGACGCCATTTTAAATATTCCCACCGTCTCCAAACAGCCCTCTATCAATTTGGCCCAAGCCGTCATTTTGACGTGCTATGAACTTTCCCGCCGCAGTGATTTTACGCCGCTTCGCACAGTTAAAGCCCCTAACGACCAACCCACCGATGCCCAGCGCGAAATGTTTTTGGGCGCCGTGGAACAATTGTGCGAAAAAGTGGACCTGCGCAACGATTTGTCTTTGCAGCAACGAAAGGATTTCCTGCGCCATGCGTTGGCGCGCCACCCGCTTTCCACCGTGCAATTATTCTTCCTAAAAACCTTGGTGGACCGCCTAAACCAACGGCTGTGAATTAAAAATGATTAAGAAACCGCCCTTTGCACAAAGCGAAGGGCGGGGTTGTATAGCTTTTACGTGGTGCTGGGATTTATTTCTTTTTGGTCAATCCCTGTTTGATTTCCCGACGGTATGGGTTGGCATGCAAACCACCGCCATAGCCATATTCGTAAGCATTTCTGAGTATGTCTTCACAATCCCCAAAGACACGTTCAGCTTTCTTACATTCGCGATACCCTTCCGTGATAGCAAGCCCAATTCTCTTCGCTTGTAGTGTCCGAAGGCCTTCGGTGGGGGCAACCGGCGTTATGGCAAACAGTTCCCAAAAGCTACGCGTCATAAGCCATTCTTGTCTCCCTGCAAACCACCATGACTTTGTATTCGCGTTGTCTATTACCACATTTTCAAAAAGCGCCCATTTAACTTTGTAGAAAGTCTTTTTGTCGTTATAAACCTGGGTGGCTTCTTTCCACCACTGGTTCATCTTATGCATTGGACTCGGCTCGTAGTCAGAAGACATGAACTTTTTAACAATGTCTATTAAGTCCCAATGACGGATTGTAGGATAACTGGGTCCAGGTCCAGTTGCTTTATCAGGAGAAACATTAACTATATGTACAACCGCAGCGTAATTCCCCAGGTTTCGCCTTGCCCAGCCGAACAACTGCCCATCTGCCCAAGTGCCTTCATATTTTTCTGCAAATTTTTGCATTTTGTTATAATCTAGGTACTTAGGGTTCTTATTGAGGGTAATATAGGATGTTTCCTTTAGCGCCTGCATGAGAGCCTCGGCCGGGGAAACTAAGGCAACCGTAGCGCCATCTTTTTTAAAAAAACCGGGTTGTGAAACAGATTCTATATCAATAGAAGGCGGGCATTTCACGTCGTCTCTTTCGTCTCTGTAAGCCCGGCATTTAGCAGGGATTTGATTTTCCTTGTATGATTTTTTTAATGCACGGCACTGTGGAATAGAATCAAACGCCTTTGGCAGATCCTTCACCCGCCCTTGATTTAAATAGGTACGCATCTGTTTAACAAGCTCCTCTTGCGCTTTTTGAGAAGGGGCATGGTCGGTCCAGCAATCCCCTGCTGCAAAAACCGGGACCGCGGCACATAAAGCAATGGCACCGATTACTATTTTCTTTATTGTGTTCATCTTTTTCTCCTTTCCTTGCATACACAACACCTGAGCAAAACGCCGTATAAGCACAGCTGGTAATTCTCTCCACCCTTTGTAGGGTACATTTTTATTATATTTGTAAAGATACACAAAACCAGGGCCAAAAGGCCTATGTGAGGCCCTCTTTTGGGCCTAAGCAAAAATAGGTCCTATTTCCCATTTGTTATCATGGAGATTTGAATGGGTACTATCTTTCAAACTGCCCGGCTGGATGCCAGCCGCCCCTTATGAATGCCACATTCACTGCCCAAACAGCTTATATTTTGCTAGAATATGGGTAGGAGGGTCTATGGCGCATAACATCCTGGTTATCAACCCAGGGTCTACGTCGGATGATATCGGTTATTACCGCGGCAACAAAGCCGTGTTTGAAGTGACTATGCGCTATTCTATGACAGACCTGGAACCTTACGAGGGCCAAAACGTAACCGCCCAATTACCCTTGCGCCGTAAACTTATCTTAGATTATCTTTTGGATCATAAAATTCCCCTCAAAGAAATTGACGCCGTGATCGGGCGCGGGGGCTTGTTGCACGCCCTGGAAGGCGGCGTATACGCCGTCAATCAAAAAATGATACAGGATTTAACCTCCAGCAAATACGGCAATCACGCCAGCAATTTGGGCGGCATCTTGGCGCACGATATTGCCAAGTACGCCGGCTGCCCCAGCTTTATTGCCAACCCTGTGATCGTGGATGAATTTGAACCCGTGGCCCGCTACTCCGGCATGCCGGAAAATCCGCGCATTTCCATTTTCCACGCACTGAGCCAAAAACGGGTGGCCCGCTTGGTTGCCGAAAAACGCGGCAAAACGTACGAAGGAACGAACTGCATTGTCTGCCATGGCGGGGGCGGTGTATCGGTGGGAGCCCACCGGAAGGGGCGTGTTATCGACGTAACTAACGGATTTGAAGGCGACGGCCCCATGACCCCACAACGCAGCGGCAGCACCCCCGGTTCCAAACTGGTAGAGATGTGCTTTTCGGGAAAATATACCGAACAAGAATTGCGCTTAAAAATGTGCGGCAAAGGCGGGCTGGTGGCTTATACGGGCACTTCGGACGTAAAAGAATTGGAAGAATTTATTGCAACCGGCAAAAAACGCCCGGGCAGTATGATTACTTGCTCGCGCGCAAAAGCCAAACTGGCCTTGGAAGCCCTGATTTATCAGCTTTCCAAAGCCATTGGTGAAATGGCCGTAGTGCTGGAAGGCAAAGTGGATTTTATTGCGCTCACGGGCGGGCTGATGCATAGTAAGTATATCCCACAAAAAATCAGTGAATACACGGGATGGATTGCCCCCATTTATGTATTCCCCGGCAGCGAAGAAAAAGATGCCCTGCGCGCCGCTGCCACACGGGCGTTGGAAAACCCCAAAATCGTAAAGCAATACGTTTGATTTGCAGTTATAATACTTAAGGAGATGAAAAAATATGAAGTTTAGTAGTTTTGCGGATTTAATTAACCAAGTGAAAGGAAAAACCAACCGGGTAGTTGTGCCCGGCGCTAACAATAAAGAAGCCCTTACCGCCATTAAAATGGCCGATGATAACGGGCTTATTTCCCACGGGATTTTGATTGGGCCGTTGGCCGCCGTAAAAGAAATGGTCAAAAATGTGGGCTTAAATGAGAGCAAGTTTGAATTTATCGATTGCGAAGACGTGCCCACCATGTGCAAACTGGCCGTAGATCAAATTTTAGCCGGCAAAGGCGATTTTTTGATTAAAGGGCTCGTGGATACCAAGTACTACATGAAAGCCATTTTAAATAAAGAGGCCCACCTGGTGCCGGAAGGGGCGCTCCTTTCCCACTTTGTACTGTTTAGCACGCCCAAATACAAAAAACCTTTTGCTGTGACCGACTCGGCCGTAGTGATTGCCCCCACCTTGGAACAAAAAGTTAAAATTGTACAAAATGCCGTCAACACCATGCACAAATTAGGGCTTGAAAACCCGAAAGTGGCTTGTGTGTGCCCGGTGGAAAAAGTGAATGAAAAAATCCCCAGCACCGTGGATGCCGCCGCTTTGGAACAAATGAACAAAGAAGGCAAAATTACCGGCTGCGTGGTGGAAGGACCGTATGATTTTTATATCTCGATGTCTGCCGAACGGGCGGCTGAAAAAGGCATCCAAGGCAAACAAGTAGCCGGCGATGCGGATATTTTAATGCTGCCAGACTTGGACGCCGGCAACCCGCTTTACAAAGCGTTGGCCTTCTTTGGGGCCGATATGGAAGCGGCTGCTGTGCTCGTGGGGCCGAAAATCCCTGTGATTTTGCCTTCACGCGCCGATGATCCGAAAGTAAAACTCAACGCCATTGCGTTGTGCTCTTTCTTAAAAGAAAACTAAAACCGTGGGCGGGTACTGAGTACCCGCCCTGCTTTGTAACATCATGAAAGAAAAATTTTTGGCCTTTGTACAACGACACTATTTGCGTTATCACGACATTGTATTTTATGTACTTGTCTTGGGTGTAATCTGCGTTAGCACCTATATTGCATTAAACGTAAAACAGGCCTACCAACTGCGCGAGCAAGAACTCTTAGACGCGCAGCGCGAAATCCCCGTTGTGGAATATACCATTAAGCAAAAACCTATCTACACCGCACTGGAAGAAGCGGGCCTTTCCCGTCAGGACGTCATCCAAATCGTGGCCAAGCTTTCCAGCGTCGTCAATACACGCCGGTTAAAACCGCAGGATACCTACTCCCTTTCGGTGGAAAACGGACAATTGATTTTGCTGCTACTCACCCAGGGATTTAAACGCTACTACGTAGCTAACGTGGATAATTACCTGGTGGCCGGAATGAGCGAGGTGGAATTAAAAACCCGCATTCAAACAGCCGCCGGGACAATCCACAATTCGCTTTTTCAAACCATGGTGGCCGACGGATTACAAGTACCGCTGATTTTGGATTTTACGGATGCTTTTTCCTGGACGGTGGACTTTAATACCGATACCCGCAACGGAGATGAATATACCGCCTTGTGGGAAGAAAATTACGCCCCCACCGGCGAAATTGTCAGCCAGGATTTGCTAGCCGCCTCGTACAAAAACGTTAACGAGTCCAAGCCCACCTACGCTTTTTATTTTGAAGATGATTTCTATGATGAAAGCGGCAAAGTCAGCAAAAAAATGTTTTTAAAATCCCCCATCAGCTTCCGGGGATACCGCATTTCTTCGCACTTTAACCCGGCGCGTATGCACCCCATTTTAAAAATCCGCCGCCCGCACCTGGGGATTGATTACGCCGCCCCCACCGGTACCCCCGTGCAGGCCGTGGCCGACGGCACCATCCGCTTTGTGGGCTGGAAGGGTGGCTTTGGCAACTTTGTGGAAATCCACCACGCCAACAACTATACCACCATGTATGGCCACTTAAAAAGTTTTGGCAAAGGCGTCAAGGTAGGGGCCAAAATCAAACAGGGCGCCACCGTAGGTTACGTGGGCAGCACCGGCTTAGCCACCGGGCCGCATTTGGATTTCCGCATCAAAGAAAAAGAAAAGTTTTTGGATTTCTTAAAAATGAAAAATCGCAACTCGGCCGTGCGCGATGTTCCGCCCGAAAAGAAAGCCGAGTTTGACGAACTTAAAGAACTCTATTTAAAAGAATTAAACGCAGCCAAAAAGGCGGACACCGTGCCCGCCGAGGAGCAAGCGCATGAGTAAACCTAAAAAAATTGCTTTAACCGGTGGACCCAACAGCGGCAAAACTACCGCTTTAACGGTGCTCAAAGAAACCTTCGGCCCACAAGTAGAATTGGTGCGCGAAGCTGCCACCATGGTCTTTAGCGGCGGGTTTCCGCGCACGGACAATTCCGTGCCGCATATTGAAGCTGCGCAAAAAATTATTTTTGTGGCCACGCGCGAAATGGAGTCCTTGGCCGAGGAATATTCCCACGCGGATTTGATTGTGTGCGACCGCGGCACCGTGGACGCTGCCGTCTATTGGCCCCACGGCATAGACGATTTTTTCAAAACCATGGGAACCAGCTTGGAGGCAGAGCTGGCCCGCTACGACGCGGTACTGCATTTGTCCCCCCCTACCAACCCGGCTTTTTATCAGTCCACCCATGTACGCACCGAAAGTTTGGACGAAGCTTTTAAAATTGACGAAAAGATTATGCAAATTTGGAAAAATCACCCCAAACGCTTTGTAATTGAGGGAAAAGAGCATTTCTTTGAAAAAGCGGAACTGATTAAAGATTTTGTAGAAAAAATTATTAAAGGATAATACTATGAAAAAAATTGTTTTAACTGGCGGACCCAGCGGCGGGAAAACGACTGCGCTGTCTATTTTAAAAGAAACATTCGGCAAGAAAATTGCCCTCGTGCAAGAAGCAGCTACCTTGATTTACAGCGGCGGTTTCCCGCGTACGGACAATAGCCCTATTCACATTGTGCATGCACAAAAAATTATTTATTACACGGTCAAACAGCTGGAAGAATTGGCCGAAAAAACCTCGGATGCTAACGTAATGGTGTGCGACCGCGGCACCATTGACGGCGCCGTGTATTGGCCCTACGGACCGGATGATTTTTTCAAAAATATGGAGTCCAGCTTAGAGGCCGAACTGGCCCGATACGACGCGGTGATTCACTTGTCCCCGCCGCCGGAAAAGGACTACTACCAAGCCACCAACGTGCGCACCGAAAATTTACAACAGGCGTTTGAAATTGATGATAAAATTTTGGCCATTTGGACCAAGCACCCCAACCGCTTGGTGGTTCCGCGCGAAAAACATTATTTTGAAAAAGCGGAAATTATTAAAAATTTTGTGGAAAATTTATTAGATAAATAGGAGTAACTATGATTTGGAATCCGTTTAAAAAGAAGGAACAAGAAACTGCGCCCGAGCAGCAACCGCAGGCGCCCTCTTCCATTGCCGACAAGCTGGAAAAAGAAATTGATGCCCTGCCGGATATGTTCAAACAACAGCTTAAAGACCCCAAAGTCAAAGAGCGTTTTATGAACATTGCCCGGCGTATGGAAGCAGACGGCGTAAACTTTAAAAGCATCCGCCAAATGAAAAAATGGATGAAAGAGCACGAACAGGAACTGCGTGCCGAAGGCAACCCGGAACAACATCATGTGGAAACCGTTGTGCATGAAGGCCCCCGCATTGGCCGCAACGACCCCTGCCCCTGTGGCAGCGGCAAGAAGTACAAAAAGTGCTGCGGAGTGGGAAAATAAACTTACCCCTTAATGATATAATAAACCCCCGGGTTGTAGCCGGGGGTTTATTCTATATACAGAGAAGAAGAAACATTTCACATTTCAATATCACAGAAATTTACTTGCTTCAGCAGGGGCTCCCGTCGTTGTCACATGTATAACTGTCATCCAGATCGTGCAGTGCCTTGCATATCTTTAACCCTTCATCATAATTGGTTGAACATCCTTTATTTATCCTCCCATCTGCATAGTGTTCAAAAACAATCATTAAGTAACTATCTGCACTTGCCCCTGAATTAGTAATCTGACTCCCCCAATAACCTCCATCACTTGACTCTGCGTATACGTCATAGACAAAGTTGTTTTTTGTACAACTTGTTCCTGAACAATCTAACCCACTTGTCAAATCTATATCTAATGAGGCATCCGCATCTGGCCCTATAAAGGAATGATAGTCGTCTTGTGGATATCCATTTTCCAATACCCAAGCATCTGTAGCCATCATGGCATTCTTTTGGAATAACACCACTTCCGCTAACTTGGATTTAAGTACTGCCTTTTGATATTGCGGCAACGCTACCGCCGCCAAAATACCGATAATCAACACCACCACTAAGAGTTCTATTAGTGTAAATGCTTGTTTATTATTCATTTTTGTCTCCTATTTACAACTTTACAACTCAAATTTAATTGGCTGGGGCCGTGGCGGAGGGAGCGACGGTAGCCCGCGGTGGGAAAAGCTCCTGCGCCATTTTTTCTACCCGCTCGCGCGCGGTATTGTAATCCTCTGCCGCTTGTAAAAATTGAGCCGTGGGGCGGTTGGTTTCCACATTTTTAGCCATTTCCAATTCCAAAATGGCTTTTTTAAGCTGAAAATCTTCCAGCGCTACCCATAATTTGATGTGATTAACCAAACGGTCTTTCTCTTCACCCACCACTACCGGGCAAGATTGTAATGCCTGGTTCAAAATGCTTAGTTCCCGCTCGGCTCCTTCGCGGTCCGTACGGGCAAAAATGGGGTTGCTTGCGTCCAATTCCGGCACGGAAACAGCCGCCGCACGCACGGTGGAATGCTCGGGCAAATACATATTGCCTACCATCATCCCCCCGGCAAATAGCAGCGCCATGGTTAGCAAATAGAGAATATATTTCATGGTTGTATTATAGCAAATAAGCTACCGGTAATTTGTAAATTGCAAATCCACCCCAAAATCGTGCCCTTTAAGCAGCGCAATAACGGCTTGCAGTTCATCCTTGGATTTGGACGATACCCGCAATTGATCTCCCTGAATAGAGGCCGATACCTTTAATTTAGCGTCTTTAATGGTTTTGGTGATTTCTTTGGCTTTGTCGGCAGGGATGCCTTGTTGGATTTTAACGGTTTGCTTGGCGTTTCCCCCCAAAGCCGCTTCTATTTTTTGCGGTTGGAGGTTTTTTAGCGCAATGCCGCGCTTGGCCATACGGGTAAAAATAATATCGCGCAGGGTGTTTACCTTGTACTCGTCCGATGAGGCCAACTTGAGCTCGCTTTCTTTTTGCAACAGCTCAATAGAGGAATTGGTCCCCTTAAAATCATAGCGGTTGGTAATTTCTTTATTCGCGGCGGATACGGCCTCGCTAATTACGTTCAAATCTACCTTGGAAACAACGTCAAAACTAAAATCTGCCATAAGAAGACTCCTATAAATAGTTTATTTTCCTACATTATACTTTTTTTGTACAATGGTTTTAAGGTGGGCATAACGCCCGCTAATTTAAAGGAGGAAGTACGTATCGTGCTGACGGGGAAACCCGTATACTTACTATGAACATCAAAATTCGCTTAACTGTGATGAACTTCCTGGAATTTGCCGTATGGGGTGCTTATTTAACCTCTATGGGCATCTTCCTGGCCGGGGCCGGATTTGCCGACAAAATCGGCTGGTTTTACGCCACGCAGGGGTTTGTGTCTTTATTTATGCCTGCAGTAATGGGCATTGTGGCGGACCGCTGGATCCCCGCCCAAAAAATGTTGGGGCTGTGCCACTTGTTAGCGGCTGCTTTTATTGCGGGGGCGGCGTGGTTCGGTTCGCAAGCACATATTAGCTTTGCCAGTTTGTTTACCTGCTACACGTTAAGTGTGGCTTTTTATATGCCTACGCTGGCGCTTTCCAACTCGGTAGCGTATACGGCGCTTCGACAACAAAATTTTGATACGGTCAAGGCGTTCCCCCCTATCCGCGTGTTTGGAACAGTGGGTTTTATTATCGCCATGTGGACGACCAACTTTGCCCACTTTGCCGGTTCTTACACACAGTGGTATTTCTCGGCTGTACTCGGCCTGATTTTGGGTGTGTATTGTTTTACCTTGCCCAACTGCCCCGTAAGCACCGAAAAAGCCAAAACTTTGGGTGAAGCCCTGGGCCTGAAAGCATTTGCCTTGTTCAAAGAGAAGAAAATGGCTACGTTCTTTATCTTCTCAATGCTGCTGGGGATGTCTTTGCAAATTACCAACGGGTTTGCCGGCCCGTTTATTACTGGGTTTAACTCCCTGGCCGGATATACCGGTTCTTGGGGGGCCAACAACGCAACGGCTTTAATTTCGCTCTCGCAAATCTCGGAAACGTTGTGTATTTTACTCATCCCGTTCTTCTTAAAACGCTACGGCATCAAAAAAGTGATGCTCATCAGCATGTTGGCGTGGGTATGCCGCTTTGGGCTTTTAGGGTTGGGTAACCCGGCCACCGCTTTTGGGGTCTTGCTGCTGATTGCCTCCATGATTATCTACGGTGTGGCGTTTGATTTCTTTAACATTTCCGGTTCTTTGTACGTAGACCAAGAAACCGACCCGTCCATCCGTTCTTCGGCACAGGGTGTATTTATGCTGATGACCAACGGTTTTGGAGCGGCTATTGGTTCCTTGGCCGCACAGAAAGTGATTAACTGCCTGGTTAATGTGCATTTGGACCCGAACCAAATGATCAACGGTGTGTATCCGCCGGCTTTGTCCAAACTGATTATGAACGGGTGGAGTGAGGCCTGGTTTGTATTTGCAGGGTTCTCGCTTGTGGTGGCGGTGTTGTTTGCGTGGCTGTTTAAATACAAACACGCCCCGGAAAATTAACTTTTCCACGCACAAAAGGGGAGCAGATTTTTCTGCTCCCCTTTTTTAATGAAAATTGGGTTTATTTCAGCCGTTCCATCGCAGTTAGTAAGTCGTCAGTATCAAAGGGCTTATAAAGTACACCGTCCGCCCCTAAACGCTGGGCCTCGGCCAAGATTGTCTCCTGGCGCATGCCGGTTACCAAAAGTACTTTGAGTTTGGGCGAAATACGTTTTAATTTTGCCAGCATATCCAACCCATTTTCGTTGGGAAAAAAAACGTCTAACAGGACCAACTCCGCTTTGCTTTTTTCCAATAAGGAAAACAGCTCTTTAGATCCGCCGGCCTCCAATACTACTTGATAACCGGAAGATTCCAACACGTTTTTGAGGGCGGAACGCAAAATGACAGAATCGTCCACCAATGCAATTTTAACCATAATTATTTTAAATTCACTCCTGCTGCTTTGGCCCCGGCGTCCAGCAACGCCAAGGTATCTTTTTTAGAGGCACTTTCTGCATAGATGCGCAATACGGGTTCGGTGCCGGAAGGACGAATGAGGACCCAGTCATCATTGTCCAAAATTACTTTAAGCCCATCTTGTGTATTGAGCTCGACCACTTTGTGGGTGCCTATTTTTTTAGGCATTTTTTTGCGTAATTTTTCGGTAAAAGCCACCTTTTCAATCGGTTTGGAAAGAGCAAAATCTTTACGCAAATAAAAGGAAACTCCGTATTCCGAAGCAATATCGGCGCACAACTGGCTGGCTTTTTTGCCGGTATCAATCATAATAGCCAAAAATGCCAGCGCCACTATTAAACCGTCCCGATCCGAGCTCCCCCCTTTCCAGGCAAATCCGCCCGACTCTTCCACGCCAAAGGCCACATCGTCCAAGTTCATCCGTTCGGCCACGTGCTTGAACCCTACGCTCACTTCTTCAAAGCGCATTTGATAGGCCCGGGCAATGCGTTTTAGCAAAAAACCCATGGAAACGGTTTGCACAATATTGCCGGTCAGTTTTTTGCGCTTGATAAAATAGTCGCACAATACAGCCGCAATCATACACGGGGTTAAATAAGTCCCTTTTTCGTCCACTAAGCCCACGCGGTCCCCATCACCGTCAAAGGCAATACCCAGGGCGGCTTTCTTCTCTACTACGGTTTTTTTAAGCTCGGCTAAATTTTTTTCCACCGGTTCGGGCTGAACGTTACCGAAATCAGGCGTGTGTTCATTGTGTAAAGCAATAACCTGGCGGGCAGGCAGAAATTTTTCCACATATCCGGAAGCAGCTCCATGCATGTAATCTACTGCCACTTTGCCCTTAAAATTTTTAAGTTTTTTAGTATTGACATGGGCGGAAATATATTTAAAATAAACGTCCGTCAAATCTTTTTCTTCCGCCTTTTGTCCGTATAATTTTAAAACTGAATTTTGGCCGATAAGGGCTTCAATATCTTTGGTCATGCGCGCCGGGGCCGAGCGGCCCGCCACTTTAATTTTAATCCCGTTAAAGTGGGCCGGATTATGGCTGGCCGTTACTACAATAGCCATCCAACATTTGTTAATACTTAAGCAGGCAGCTACCGGCGTGGAAATAGGCCGGTCGGACAAAATAACATCAATTTTATTGGAACGGAAAATAGCGGCGATATCAGCGGCGAACCGGTCGGACATAAAGCGCCGATCGTACCCAACAAAAATTTTGGGCATTTTGCCGTTTTCGAGCACCGGGGCGTTGCCGTTAATATAATCCGCCATGGCTTGTGCAAGTAGATAAACATTTTCAAACGTAAAATCCCACGCAATGATCCCGCGCCAGCCGTCGGTTCCAAATTTGATATCTGCCATAATTTCTCCTATAATAAATCCATCCAATTTCTGTATGCATACGTGTAAAGTGGAGGTGGGGGGATTCGCACCCCCGTCCGAACATCCTCTCCCATCAGGCCCTACAAGTTTATCCTTGCTAGTTACTACCGGCTAAGCGCAAGGAAGCACGCCGATAGTTTGGTCCGTTTGTCTTATCCAGCCAGGACGAACCGCGCCAAAGCTGTAGCATCCCGTGAGTTTGACCGCCGTTCTTCCCCGCGCGGGAAACAGGAAAGAGGCAGTGGACTAAGCGTTAGCCCAAGCGACTTGATTGTCGTTAGTTATTTTTTTGGCTCTATTTTAGCTGGCCTAGCCAACCAGCACTTGCTCCCGAAAGGCAACAGATACCCGTCAAATCTATTACACCCCCGAAATACAGAAATTGTCAAAGAACTGCAAAATCTAAGCATTATATTGTATCATTTTCTTATAGCAATTTTGCAATAAAAAGGCAAACCATGTATACAAGTACCAAACCTACCATTTATTTGATTGACGGCCTAAACCTGGTGCGCAGTTTCCTCTACGAATTTGCCCGCAGCGAAGAAGAAGTAACCGCCGATTTTTTGGATTTCTTGGAAGAAATGTCTTGCGACCCGCGCTACAGCATGCATTCTTACGAAGTGATTTTTGACGGCACCTTCCGCCCGGTGGGGCCACTGTACCGCGCGGGGGTGCATATTTCCTTTGCCGAAGAAAACTCCGCCGACCAAGTCATTTACGAACAAGCCAGCTATTTGGCGCAAACCAATCAGCGTGTGATTGCCGTAACCGATGACCGCGCCCTGCAAGAAGACTTAAAAGCCCTGGGTGTTAAAACCCAATTCTGCCGGAAATTCTACAACAGTTTTAAGCCCAGCGAAAAATAAATTTTTTGCGTACCATTTCCCTTTTTTGTTATAATATTTTTGTAAGAGGGCTGGTGGCGGAATGGCAGACGCGACAGACTTAAAATCTGTTGGCCGCAAGGCCGTGGGGGTTCAAGTCCCCCCCTGCCCACTTAACAAACTGCCAAAACTAAACCCACCAGTAGTAAAATTATGATTAAAGATATTTTGCGTACGCTTACTAAATCGGTAAGTTGGGTTGGCACCGTGCTGCCGTTGGGGCTTAAATTTTGCGCAGCTGGGATGTTAGTAGCTGCTATTTTGTTTGCAATCAGTTGGCCGAAAACCGCCTTATTATTTATGATAGTAGGTACGTTTTGCGCCTATTTCTTCCGCGATCCGAACCGCAATGTACAATTTGCCGACGACGAAGTAGCCTGCCCCGCCGACGGGACCGTGCTTTCTATCAAAACAGAAGAGGACCCTAACTCCGTCGTAGTGCGGATTTTCCTCTCTATTTTTGATATTCACGTACAACGCTCTACCATTAACGGTAAAACGGGCGATATTTTTTACAACAAAGGTACGTTTTTATTTGCCGATAATCCCGCCGCCGTAAAGAACGAGCGCAACCTCATCCAACTTTTCAAAGATGGTGACCCAACCAAATTTGCCCACGTGGAGCAAATCACCGGGGCTATTGCCCGGCGTATTGAATGCTGGGTCCACCCCAACGAACCTATTAAACAAGACCGCCGCCTCGGGCTGGTGCGTTTTGGTTCGCAAGTGGCGGTTTATTTGCCCAAAGACAAAGTGCGCGTGATCGTAAAAGAAGGGCAAAAAGTGCAAGGCGGTATTACCGTCCTCGCGCTGTGGAAATAGGAGTAAACCCTATGGAAAACGAACCGAAAGAAACTACCAAACTGGCTATTGCGGCCCCTTCTTTATTTACGCTAGGGAATTTGGCGTGCGGATTCTTCTCTATTCTAGCTGCTACCAAGGGCAATTTTGCTCACGCCGGATGGCTGATTTTAATTGCCGCCGTATTTGATATGTTTGACGGACGTGTAGCCCGCTTGTTAGGGGTGGAAAGCGAATTTGGCATTGAAATGGATTCGTTGGCAGATGCAATTTCGTTCTGCGCCGCGCCTGCATTTTTGATGTATTTTATGGTATTAAGCACGCAACCCACGTGGGGCGCCCCCATTGCCTGTGTATATACATGTTTTGGCGTGCTGCGCCTGGCCAAATTTAATACCATGGCCCATGCAGGGGAAGGGTCCAAAAAATACTTTTGCGGGCTCCCTGTCCCAGCACCGGCTGCCCTTTTGGCATCCTTTGCAATTTCGTACTCCATTATGCAAGGAACCGGGAACGGACACAACATCCCGCTGGTAGAAACCTACATCACCCACCTGTATAACTTTGTATGGTTTATGATGTTGGTGTTGGCCCTGCTTATGGTATCCAACGTACCCTACGCTGCTTTTAAAGCCAAACGGGAAAAGAAATTTACTCCGTGGTTTTTGCTTTTAGTGGTATTTTTGGTAGTAATGCTCATCAAGTTCCCACAAAACGTAGTGTTGGTGGTTTTTTCGCTCTACATTTTGTTTGGGCTTTTAGCGGTTTTATACCGCGCCTTCCGCGGCATTAAAGTAGAAAAATAATTCCTTTCTATTTTACAAATCCCCGCCGATGCGGGGGTTTTTTGTTGCGGATAATAGAGGCCATCATCCCCCGAGGGTTTCTGTCGGAAATGACAATATATAGAAAGAAAAACCTCAGGGACACTACGAGATCCTGAATCAAGTTCAGGATGACGTCCCTGAGGTTTTTGTGTACAAACTCTGCTGCGTTCCAGTAGTTTGAATTAACGTTTGGAGAACTGGAAGCGTTTGCGTGCACCCGGTTGGCCCGGTTTTTTCCGTTCCACCATGCGGGGATCACGCGTTAAATAGCCGGCCTTTTTGACGGCTTTTTTCAAGTCTTCGCCGAGCTCGGCAATAGAGCGGGCAATGGCGTGGCGCAACGCACCGGCTTGGCTGGATACACCGCCGCCGACTACCTTGGCGTTGACGTCGTAAGTTTTATCAAGCCCGGTTACGGCCAAAGGCGCTTTGACAGCGGCTTTGCAGCGGGCGTGATTACCAAAATACTCATCTAAAGACTTGGTATTTACGGTGATGTTCCCTTTGCCTTTTAATAGTTCAACTTGGGCAACGGAGGTTTTGCGTCTTCCGGTTTTTAAATCTTTCGTGTTCATTTTCTAGTCCTCTTATTTGCCAAAGCGTTCGGTAAATTCGTGCGCTTCGCCGGCAAACAAGCGTAAGCGTTTCATGCGGGGCGCGCGGAGTTTGTTTTCATCCAGCATGCGTTTAACCGCAAGTTCCAATACGCGGGTTGGGTTATTTTCCAAGACGCGTTTAACGGGGGTTTCTTTACCGCCCTTGGCATAGCCAGAGTGGGAGAAATATACTTTCTGTTCCAATTTTTTACCGGTCAATTTTACTTTGGCGGCATTGGTAACAACTACAAAATCCCCACAGTCCATATTGGGCGTATAGGTTTTTTTGTGTTTCCCCATTAGAAGAACGGCAATTTTGCTGGCCAATCTTCCCAGGGTTTGGCCGTTGGCATCCAGGTGGTGCCATTGGCGGCTGGTTTCTACTTCCTTGACGGAAGGTAAGAATGTTTTCGTCATAAGTTCTTGTTTTTACCTTTTGTAATTAGTCACGCGGAGTGGTGGCCGCGTGTATAATGACTCGTGGTGTGTATATATTATATAAAAATTTAGGGGGTTTGTGGTAAATTGTTCAATACTTCTGCAAATAACTTCTTAATTTCGGGCAAAGTATCCAGCCGTACAAAGCGGGCCCGCACCTCGGCCGCACCGGGGAAATTGTTGATCCAATAGCCGGCGGTTTTGCGGCTGCGGTTTATACCAATGCGCTCGCCGTAATAAGCCACGTTTTCTTCGATAAGGGCTTGGTAGATTTGCAAACGTTGGGCCGGCGTCATAGGGGATACTGTTTTACCTTCCAGTTGGGCTTGAATTTGTTGAAAAATAAACGGGTTGCCCACTGCGGCGCGGCCAATCATCACGCCCGCACAACCGGCCTGTAAAAATTGTTTTGCCACTTCCGCATTCGCAATGCCCCCGTTACCAATCACTGGGATTTGAACTGCCGCACATGCTTCTCCCACGGCTTCCACATTGGGGGCTCCGGTATGCACATCTACCGCCGCGCGGGCGTGCAGTGTAATGGCACTTGCCCCTGCGTTTTGGGCCAGTTTGGCCATGCGCACGGCTAGCATCGCGCGGTGGTTTAAAGCGATGCGCGTTTTAAGCGTAACCGGGATTTGAACCGCCTTGACAGCGGCCTCTATCAAACGGCCCAGCTTTAGTTCGTCCTTCATCAGCACGCACCCGGCCCCGGCTTTGTTTATTTTTTTAACGGGACAGCCGGCATTAAGATCCACGATATCGGCCCCTTGTTCTTGTGCTTGCCGGGCAGCTTTTGCGATGGTTTGCTCGTCCGCGCCGAAAATTTGCATAGATACGGGATGCTCTTTGGCCGCCACTTGCAACATACGCCCACTGCGGGGATTGCCGAAATGCAACGCGTGCGCAGAAACCATTTCCGCGCATACCAGCCCGGCCCCGCCTTTTAAACATAAAATACGAAAGGGTGTATCGGTAATCCCGGCCATGGGGGCCAGGACTAAATTGTTAGGAGCCGTAAACGTACCGATTTGCAGAGGTTTAATAAAACTCATTGAATTAACTTCCAGCGGCCCTGCGTAGAGGGAACTTCTACTGTTTTTTGGCGCACAATGCACGAGCGCATAATTTGGCGGGCTTCCACAAACGTGCTCTTAAATTCCAGCGAATTGATAAATTCATCGTGTCCAAACCCGCCGGCCAATACGTGATCCGTTACCGCCAAACGATACGTTTCCTGCGGGCGGATAATACGCCCGTTATCTAGCGTAATGCGGGCAATGCGTTTGGTGCCACTGGGCGCCACTACATATTGCACATTAAACCCGGCAATTTGCGGGAAATTGTCTTCTGCATTAAGCGAAGCTTGCAAAGCGTTGATGAATGCCTGCCCCTTAAGGGTGAGGAAAGTAATATTGTCCCCGTATGGGTATACTTTATAGAGGTCAAATTCCGTAAGTTCTCCGGCGGGCAAATCACTGCGAATAGACGCCGCATTGAGCACAGCCCCGTCCAATTTAGCCCACCGGTGCAAGCACTGCGCCAGGAGCGTGCCTAAGGGGGATTGCTGTTTTAAATCGGTCACAATGGTTTGTTTGGCCTTAGCCAAGGGACGTGCCATTTGCCGGCGGGTTTGGGCCAATAACTCAGCGGCCTGCTTAGCAATCCCTTCATCTTCCCCGTACGTTTGCTCAAGGAGGGGCTCGTCCGTGAACGAAGAATCTTTAAGTTGATTATTTTGATCAAACTGCAACGTTAACCGGCCTACACTGTCGAGTTTGGAACCCGGATACACAATAAGGGTATGATTGACGGTTTCTACCTCGGGGGTTTCGCTATCCTGATTAGAACTTAAGATTAAATCTATTCCCTCTACCTCAGCGGCCAATGCGGCATTGCCCACACCCGGCTGGTCGGACAATCCCAACGAACTAAGCACTATAACATAGTCCACTCCCTTTTCTTTGAGAAGGGTAGTCATTTGTTGAGCTACTTCTATGGGATCAAGCGTAGACAAACCGGGCAAACGTTCCCGGTTCTTTTGCCAAGGAGTAATCAGCCCAAAGATGCCGAATTTAATGCCGTCTATGGTGCGGATTTGATAATCGTGCAACGGCCAGGGAATTTGATTTTCCAGACGCAAGTTGGCTACTACCAGCGGATAAGAAAGCTCTTTCACAACGTTACGCGCAGCGGGCCAACCATATATTAAGTCTTTATCACTTAATGTGCCTGCCGTAAACGGGATGGCTTGCGTAAGAGCCGGCACATAGGAACCTTTGAAAAGCGTTCCTTCCGCACCGGAGCCCAACCAATTGCCGCCGTCAAATAATAAAAAATCGCCGGACTGGGCTGCCAAAAAATTTTTAAGTACACCGTATCCCCCGGCTACTTGATTGTCCAGGCGCGGTTCCGGGCGGGAGAAATAAAACCCTTGTACGTCCGCTACAAAAAATACATTTACGGTTTTAAGTTCCCCGCGCCCGCAGCCACCGATCAGTAAAACAAAAATTAACCACCGCGCCCATTTATGCATGCATTATTTCACTTCCAAAATACGGCCGGTAACCGGCGGTGTTAACGGGCCTTTTTGCAATCCCGCTTCCATCAGGTCACGAATACTTTTGGAACCTGCTGATTTTTTGGCATTTTCGGAGATTTTTTTAAACAAATACCCTTCACTCCCGCCGTTTGCAATGTAGGCATTGGTAGCAATGGTATATTGTTTTTTATTCTCCAGAGGTTTCCCATTGAACAAAATTTGTATATCTTTAATTTTGCCCTTTTTGTTGGTTTTGTAGGTGATATCCAAACCGGAATAGGTAAATAAACTACGCGGAGCAAACCCCGTTTTAATAAACTTCTTTAAGAATTTGCCACTTACTGTTACAATAGAAACCTGGTTATCAAACGGGTGGATTTCAATTAAATCACGCCGGGTAACTTGCCCCTGGGGCATATCCACACGGGTACCACCGTTATTGTGAATAGCAATTTGGGTGCCGGCATAGTCTTTAATTAAATCGGCTATCCAGTCGTTTAAAGGCGAATCCAACTGGTCGGCAGCGATCGGATCTTTTGCAATTGTGCCCGTTGTTTGGCCTACCACTACGTCCACATTCGGTTCGCGCAACGTCTCCAAAAACGCCTGGATTTCTTTATCCTGCCCGGTTTTTGCAACAATCAACGGAATTAATTCCGACTGGGCCGATACAAATTTACCGGTTTGATCGTCAGTAGTTACGGTCACTTTGCTCACGTTGTCTACGTAAGAACCGCTTTCCACAAACAACACTCCGTTTTCCACTTTATTTTGAATAATTTTGTGCGCATGTCCCCCAAACACAACATGCACCCGTCCACCAAATTTTTTGGCGATTTCGGTTACATAAGATTGCGTGCCGTGTTTGTCATCAGCAGTAGAATCGTGTACAATTACAATCACCACATCGGGGTTTTCTTTTTCCACTTGCTCCAAAGCGTTGCCCAAGGCCACCAGCGGTTTGGTGAAATAATATCCATCCGCCGGATTGGTGGGGGTACGGTTGCCTAGCCCGATTACCGCAAATTTTACGCCGTTTTTTTCCGTAATTAAGTACGGGGAAATATGCGGAGGATATTGGCGGGTATCTTTTTCAAAGAAGTTTGCCGCTAACATCGGGAATTGCAACTGCGCCACCAACGCCGGGAAATTTTTGGCTTTAAAATCAAATTCGTGATTGCCCAAGGTAGTAGCGTCGTAACCCATTTTGTTCATAATTTGCACGGCTTTGATACCCTTGGAGTTACGGGTTTCCACGGTACCGTTGGCAAAGTCCCCACTGTCCAAAAGCAAATAGGGTTGTGGGCCTTTTTTAAGAACGGCCGCCAACGCAGCAAAGCCGCCTTGCCCATTACGCGGGAAGAAAAATCCGTGCGTATCACTGGTATGATAAACTACCGTTGTTTTGGCAAGCAACAGCAACGGGGTAAATAATACGATCGCTAATAAGCTAAGTTTCTTCATCTTGTCTCCTTCCCGCTTATGGGATATTTACTATGCCATCCGTGAAAATGGCGAAATTTCACGCAGCCGCTTAATGATAGGCGGCAATTCTTTAAGCACCAGGTCAATATCGGCTTGTGTGGTTTGGTCCGACAACGAAAACCGGATAGACCCGTGTGCAAATTGAAAGGGCACCTTCATTGCGCGCAATACGTGCGACGGCTCCAGCGAGCCCGAAGTACACGCCGAACCCGACGAGGCACAGATGCCAAAATCGTTTAAGTACATCAAAATGGATTCGCCTTCAATATAACCAAAACTGATGTTGGTGGTATTGGGTACGCGGTGGGCCGGATCCCCGTTTACCTTTACGTCGGGAATAGACTTTAAAATGCCCTGTTCTAATTGATCGCGCAAGGCAGCTACCTTATCCATGGTACCGTCTGCCAAGCGTTTTTGAGCCAACTCGGCCGCTTTGGCAATCCCCACAATGTAGGGAACGTTTTCCGTACCGGCACGGCGATGTTTTTCCTGGTGGCCGCCCATTAAGTACGGCAAAAAGCGTGTGCCGCGTTTAACGTACAACACGCCAATCCCCTTGGGGCCGTGAAATTTATGCGCGGACAAAGACAACATATCCACGCCCGCCTCTTGCACATCCACCGGGATTTTGCCCACCGCTTGTACGGCATCGGTATGAAAAAGGGCGCCCTTTTCGTGCGCTAGTTTAGCAATGTCCGCAATCGGGAAAATGGTTCCGGTTTCGCTGTTGGCCCACATCACGGAAACGAGTGCCGTATCTTCATCCAGCACGGCTTTAAACTGGTCCATATCAAAGCGGCCCAGCTCATCTACGCCAATATAATCCACCCGATACCCTTGCGTTTGCAAGTAGCGAAACGGCTCCAGCACGGCCGGATGTTCCACCGCGGAAGTAATGATATGTTTTTTGTTGCGGTTTGCGCGCACGGCCGAGAAAATAGCCGTATTGTCACTTTCCGAGGCACACGAGGTAAAAATAATTTCGTCGTCATATTGCGCGTTAATAAATTGGGCTACCGTGTGGCGCGCTTGATCAATAACATGTCGGTTCTCCCCCCCAAAGTTATGCATGCTGGACGCGTTGCCGTACTTTTGGGCAAAATAAGGCAACATGGCCTCCACCACAGCAGGGACACATTGGGTCGTAGCGTTATTATCTAAATAAATTACTTTGGGCATTATGCTTGCTCCACGGTAAGACCTTTAAAAAGACGATCTTGCAACACTTTTTCAATGAAATTTTTGAGCGTGCCTTGAGCCCCCGCACAACCGCTGCACATTCCGACCAGGCGCACTTTTACCACATTGCCGGACAAATCAACCAGTTCTACCGAGCCGCCGTCCATATTCAATTTAGGGCGGATGTCTTCTTCCAGCACGCTTTCAATGGCTTTGATTTTTTCAACCAACGTCATTTGCTCATAGGTTTTGGTAGCGGGTTGCGGCACTTCGCACGCACCGTTTACCTTGTCTAAAATCTTTTGGATTTCCCCTTTGCATTGGCCGCATGCGCCGCCCGCCTTGGTAAAGTGGGTAACGTCTTCCACCGTGGTTAGGTGATTGGTGCGGATGGCCTTAATGATGGCCTCTTCGGACACATTAAAACATTTGCACACAATCTTTTCGGCTTCTTGTTCAAAAATTACCGGCTTGCCGCCTTGGCGGTAGCTTTGCACGGCCGCTTCCAACGCTTCCATGCCCATTACCGAGCAGTGCATTTTTTCAGCTGGCAAACTCCCTAAAGCGTTGGCAATATCCTGGTTGGTAATTTTGGAGGCCTCTGCAATGGTTTTGCCTTTAATCATTTCGGTTAAAATAGAAGAAGAAGCAATCGCGCTGGCACAACCAAAAGTTTCAAATTTGGCGTCTTCAATGACGTCGGTTTCTTTGTTTACTTTAATGGTCAAGCGCAACGCGTCACCGCAAACCAAGCTACCCACTTGGCCGGTACCGTCCGCATTGGGGATCGTCCCCACGTTGCGCGGATGTTTAAAATGATCCATTACTTTATCGGTATAATCCCACATAAAAGTACTCCTTAGATATGTTATTTATATTATATCATTTATGGGAATGGGCAAGTTTCGCTTTTGCTCCCACAAATTGCTACAATATAGCTATGCAATTAAACCGCGTGGGTGTATTCTTTAATGAACAAAAACAGTACGTCCTGCCGCTGGCACAAAAAGCGGTGGATTTTTTGCGCCAAAAAAATATACAGGCACAGCTTTTGCCCAATCTGGAAAATCTGCCCGATTTTGACGTACTGATCAGCATGGGGGGCGACGGAACCCTATTGCGTTGTGCCCGCGCATTTGCCCCCAAAAACGTTCCGATTTTAGGTATTAACTGCGGCACGCTGGGATTTTTGGCCACGGCCGAACAGGAAGAAATGCCCCAAGTTCTGCAAGCTTTGTTGGACGGGAAATGCGCCCCGCGCACCCGTTTAATGTTGCAAGCCAACGTGTGCCAAAATGGGGAAACCCAGGTTATGTATGCACTTAATGACTGCGTGCTGCACGCTTCCACCATGCGCGCTTTTTTTGTACACGGCACGTTTAACGGGGTAGAAATCCCCCCTTATTTTGGCGACGGAGTCATCATCTCTACCCCAACCGGGTCCACCGCCTATTCATTGGCGGCAGGTGGCCCGATTGTGGCCCCCAACGTAGATGTATTGGTAATCACCCCCGTGTGTCCGCATTCGTTAAGCGAACGGCCTATGGTTTTACCGGCCGGCGGGCAGCTATGCCTAAAACCCGCTTTCAAAAGTGCCGAAGAAAGTGCCATTGCCAGTTTTGACGGGCAAATTCACATCCCTTTAGCCGCCGGAGCCGAAGTTCAAATTACAAAAGCCCCCTTTGCTTTACAGCTTTTGACTTGGCCCCAACGCGGCTTTTTCAACGTACTGCATAAAAAACTTTCCTGGGGGCGACCGTAATGTTGGTAAATTTGCGCGTACAGCATTTTGCCATTATTAGCGACCTGACGCTGAATTTTGCCCCCGGGCTCAATGTGTTTTCCGGCGAAACTGGGGCCGGTAAATCCATTGTCATAGAGGCCTTGGGTTTTGTGTTGGGGGCGCGCGGGGACGTGAGCTTGATTGAAGAAGGGGCGGAAAAAATGTCCGTGCAAGCCACGTTTGCTTCCAACATTTTACCCAAAGAAACCCGCAAGCAATACGGCTTAAGCGCCGATCAATTTACCCTGCGCCGCGAGCTGGACCGCAAAGGCAAAAACAAGGCCTTTATAGAAGGGCGCGCCACCACCGTAACAGCCCTGGCGCAGTTGGGGCAGCAGCTAGTGGATTTCCACGGCCAGCACGATCACCAAAGTTTGCTACACGCCAATGTGCATTTAAATTTATTGGACCAATTTGCCAAACACGAGAAATTAGTTTCCCAAGTGGCACAAGCTTGGCAACACACACAAACGCTTAAAAACAAATTGGAAACGCTGCGTCTATCGGCCCAAGAAAAAGAACGCTTGCTGGATATGAGCCAATATCAACTGCAAGAAATTGAACGCGTCAACCCCAAACCCGGCGAAGATAGCGAACTGGACCAAACCTTGCCTAAATTGAAACACGCGGGGAAACTGTTGGAATGGGCCAACCAAGCGTACGAAGAATTATACGCGGCGGATGCCTCGGCCACTGCACGCGCCGGCAAGGCCGCACGGGCTTTGACATCCATGGCCGAATTGGACGAAAATTTAGCCCCTTTAGCAGAAAATGTGCAAAATGCACTCCTCGCCCTGGAAGATGCCGCCAATACGTTAAGCAATTATAAGGACGATTTAAACATAGATGAAACTGCTTTAGACAAAATGCTGGAGCGGCACGAAAAAATCAAACGTCTTAAACTAAAATACGGCCCCGAAATAAGCGACGTGCTTAAAACTGCCGAAGAGCTGCGTATAAAAATTGACAATTTAAACCACGCCGAAGAACATGAACAAGATTTAATCCGGGAATTAGCACTGGCGCAAAAAGAATTATCTGCCTTGGCGCAAGAACTCCACGAAAAGCGCCTCAAAGCCGCTGATAAATTGGCCGCGCAAATTACCGCGCAAATAAAACCCCTGGGGTTCAACCAGGTAAAATTCGGCGTAGCGGTGGAAATGGATGAGGAAAATATTACCTCTACCGGGGGCGATAAGGTGGAGTTTCTCTTTTCTCCCAATCCGGGGGCTTCCTTGCGTCCGCTGCGCAATATTGCCTCAGGCGGGGAAATTTCCCGCGTGATGTTAGGGCTTAAAACAGTGCTGGCCCCCACCGTGCCGATTATGGTATTTGATGAAGTAGACGTTGGCATCGGCGGCGAAACCGGCTGGTTGGTAGGTGAAAAATTACACACCTGTGCGCAAGGCCGCCAAGTGCTCTGTGTAACGCACCTGGCGCAAGTGGCCGCCCAGGCCGATCAAAATTTTCAAGTTACCAAAACGGCCACCAAAAATACCACCCGCGTGGGAATTATGCCCCTGCAGGGCGAAAAATTGACCGCCGAAATTGCCCGCATGTTAGGCGGCGCAAGCGGCAAACAATCCGCGGCCTTTGCCCACGCGCAAGAACTCCTCAAAAATGCCCACCGCAACTAATCCGAAAAACCTGTACTCAAACCGTTTACTTTTGCTACAATAAGGGTATAGATTATATTAAGGAGTGAACTATGTCTAACTGTTGCAAAGGTAAATGCTGGACCAAATACTTGCCGCACAATTGGTTGTGCCTCAAGGGGCTGTATGTAGTATTTATTGTGCTTTTCTACCTGGCGTTAGGTTTGACTATTTATACCGTGATAGAAATTGTACGTCACCCGCTTTTCGCCAGCGGCGAACTATGGGGCACGCTCCTCGTTGCCACAGGCCAAATGTTGGGGGTAACGCTGGCGTGTTTAACCACTGCTAAACTGCTTAAAGCCGTGGCCAAAATCAAACATGCGGTTGCTCCATGCTGCTGCAACGAAGAAAAAGCCAAAGAAGAAGCCAAATAATCTAAAACGGTGCGCACCCGCCCTGCGCACCGTTTTTTAATTGTGAGGGTTTATGAAACGCATTTTTGTAACGATTTTATTTGTTTTTTCCGCCGCCATCCTATCCGCAGAAACCATTAAAATGAAAGACGGCAATTTAATTACCGGTTCTATTGTTTCGCAAACGGAATACGTCCTTAATTTGGCCACCTCTTTTGGTACCATTACCCTCAATCAAAAAGAAATTGACCAAATCCTGCCCGATAAACACCGCATTGTCCTTAAGGGCGGTTCTCAATTAGTAGGCCAAATTTTAGATTTGGACGAATTCAACTTGAAATTAAAAACAGATGAAGGTGCCGTAGTCAATATTGATATGCCGCAAATTGTATCTGTAGAAACATACGATTACGACCGCGGAGAAAACGCCCAAAAAGAATTTGTAGAAAAAAATCAACAAGAGCAGGCCGCCCGGCAAGCACATGCAGCGGCTGTTGCGGCCGGTACCGCCAGTGCAGGGGTAGCCGCCGCGGGCGGGCTTACTTTTGACAACGATATTGACCAAGTATTTGATACCCAAAAGGCCCAAGTGGTCAACGGGCAGGTGGTTTCCCGCACAGAGGCAGTAACTACAGCCCCGGTGTCCACCCAGGCCATGAGTGATGAAGAGGCCTTTATTAAAGGGGTCAAAACGGGGGCCGTATCTCAGCAAGAATATGCAGCTGCGGCAAAAGAAGAATTAACCACTAAAAAAGAAAAAAATAAAAAGACCGAAAAAAAGGCCCCCAAAGTTCATAACGAGGCCGATTATAATAAATATTTTTCCGTGCAAGCCGGCGTAATGCCTTTGGATTTAAAATTAGATAATTCCGGCCGGGCCGGTTACAGCGCCGGGGATCAATACGACGTAGGGGGCACCAGTGTAGCCGTGTCCAGCAAGTTTTTATGGCGCATTAAAGATAGTAATTTTTGGTTGGGGCCGGAACTGGGCATTGGCAGTATTGCAAACAATAAATTTGAAGAGAAAGACCCTTCCGTACTTGCACGGCCCACATCCTATCCAGACCCTACGGTCCGCACCAGCGGCCAAATATGGCGCGGCGGGCTGACAGCACATTATTACTTAAACCCCAAAAACCGCTTTGCTTTTTACCTTACCGGCAGTGCGATGTATGAAATGCTGCACCTTAACTACCGCGGCGAAGAACAAAGCGAAAAAATTTCCTCCAACGGTTTTGCCGGGGCCGGCGGATTAGGGGTAGAAACGTGGATAGATGATTTGATGATCGGCCTAGAAGTGCGCGAGGTATTTGCCCAACGCACCGGGGATCTGAAAAAATCATCTGAAGTAAATACAATTATTCAAGCCCAACTTAGCTGGAAATTTTAATGAAAATCTTACTCCTGCCCGGCGCATTTAAAGGCACGCTCAGTGCCACAACAGCCGGGCAGATTTTAATGCAACAATTGCGCGGCAAGCATGCTGTGCGCTTTTTGCCTATATCGGACGGGGGCGACGGATTTATTGACTTTTTCCGTGCGTTAGACCCCCAAGCTACCTTGTTTAAAACCCGTGCCAAAAACGCTTTTCTCGAAACCAAAAACACTTCATTTCTGCTGCTTAACGACCACAAAACCGCTGTCATTGAAGTAGCCCGCATTTGCGGATTAGGCACAGCCAAACCCCACGAGTTGGACCCCTTAGGGGCCAGTTCATACGGGGTGGGGCAAGTGATTTTAAAAGCCATTGAGCTGGGGGCGCGTAAAATTTACATAGGGCTAGGCGGCGTGGCTTGCAACGACGGAGGCGCCGGCATGGCCGTTGCATGCGGGGCTAAACTGTTTGATAAAACAGGCCAAAAACTGGCCCTGGGAGCTGCCCCGCTTTTGTCATTATCCCAGGCCGATTTTACGCAAGTTGCCAAAAACCTCAAGGGTATTGAAATTTGGGGCGTGGCCGACGTAACCAACCCGCTTTTGGGGCCGCACAGTTCGGCCAAAGTATTTGGCCCGCAAAAAGGGGCCACCCCCAAGCAAGTAAAACTTTTGGACCGGGCCCTGGCCCGTTGGGCACGCGTAATGGTGCAAGCCGGCGGACGCGCCACCGCCCATACACCTTCCACCGCGGCCGCCGGGGCAATTGCCGCCGGATTGTACGGGTGTTTAGGCGGGAAGTTGCTCTTGGGAGCGGACTTTTTATTTCAAAAAGCTCACGTAGAAACACAAGCCCGCTGGGCTGACCTCATTATCACTTCAGAAGGCAAATTGGATGCCCAAACTTTTTACGGCAAAGCCCCGCTAGCTGTATTAAAGCTGGCACAAAAACATCATAAACCGGTGTTATTTATTTGCGGCAGTGCCGATTGGAAGGCCCTCAAAAAGCAAAAATTATCCCGCGTTTGCGTGGCAGAGTTGTTGGATTTTGCTTCCTCTTTACAAGAAGCTAAAAAACAGGCCCCCCGTGTTTTGGCATGCTTGGTCAAAACTTTGTGGCCTTAAATAAGTTGTAACAGCTCGCGCGGATGATCAATCATATACGCCGGATGATAAACTCCCAATTCGGCCCGCGTGCGAAAGCCCCACGTTACTGCGCACGCCTTTACCGCTGCCTGTTGGGCAGTTTGCATATCTATTTGCGAATCCCCCACGTATAAACAATGGGCCACGTCTTCATGTACCAAGCGCAAAATATCTTGCACGCCTTGCGGATGAGGTTTAAGGGGAACGCCGGGCCGTTGCCCAAACACCGCCACAAAAGAAACGGACGGGAAAAAATGGGTAATTAATTTTTCGGTTGCTTGTTGGTATTTGTTGGAGAGTACCGCCAATTTTATTCCACGTACTTGCAAAGCCGTTAAGGTTTCTAAAATGCCTTCATAGGGGCGGGTGGTATCTGCCAAATGCATGGAATAATAATTAACAAATGCCCCTTTCATTTTGGCTAAATTTTCGGGCGTACGTTGGCCCGCAGGCAATGCACGTTCCAACAATTTGTTGACTCCGTTACCCACAAATTGGCGGCATTCTTCCACACTGCGCGTTACAAAACCACAAGTACGCAAGGCATGGTTTGCCGCAGCTGCTAAATCGTCAATGGTATTTAATAAAGTCCCGTCCAGATCAAAAACAAACAGCATATTATAAATATTTTTGGAAGAAATTTGCCAATCGTTCCTTATATTCAAAACCACCTACTTCGCCGCATTTATCGTGCCGGGCATTGGGCACTAACCAAAGGGCTTTAGGTTCCCCAGCTTGACGGTACAAACGCCGCGCATGATTAGCCGGCACTAGGTTGTCATATCGGCCATGGATGATAAATACCGGCCGCGGCGCGATTTTTGAAATGGTATATTTGGGGCTGTAACGTTCCGGATTAGCCTTTAAATAACGGCGAATATAATGCAGAATGATAGGAAGTAACGGGAAATACGGTACCCGGTAATGAATCCAAGCCCAGCGTGAAACAACCCGTCTAAACGAATAATAAGGAGCTTCGGCTACTACGCAAGCAATATCCAAGTTGCGTGCCGCTTCGCTAATGGCCACCATTCCCCCCAACGATAGCCCATACAACCCAATTTTTTTACACTGGGTCGGATGTTCTTTGCGCAGGAAATCAATTGCCCCGCGCACATCTTTAAGTTCCAAAAATCCGATGGAGCTGGTATCACCGCCGCTTTCGCCCAACGCGCGAAAATCAAAATAAAATAAATTGTACCCCAAGCCATGCAAAAAGCACGTATGTGGCAAAATGGACGAGCGGTTCATCCCCCAGCCATGCATTAAAATAATGGTTTTTTCCGAATTTTCCGCCGGGATAAACCACCCTTTCAACGTCACTGCATCTTGCGTGGGAAAAGATACATTCTCATATTTCAAGTTAAATTCATCCGGCCACGCAAAAAGAGCTTTGCGCTTGGCTTTTGGGTGTAACACTTTTTTGGCTGCCCGTTTGCAAAATATAACCACTACCAAAACCAGCAGGGCTATCCCTAACAAAACGCCAAAAGCAATATGTAAAAATGCGTACATTATTTCCCCTCCACAGCCAAAAAGGCCCGCGGCAGACAAGCAATTACATCTTGCGCCAACACGCTAAAATTCCCTTTTTCTTGGGCGGCTAAATCGCCCGCTAAACCGTGCAGATAAACCCCACACGCAGCAGCTTTAAAAGCAGTATGTTTAGAAAACCCTTCCGCACTCCCCAACTGCGCCCACAATCCGCCGATAAGGCCTGCCAAAACATCCCCCGCCCCACCTTTTGCCAAGGCAGGGCCTCCGGTTGTATTGTGCCATGTTTGCAACGCGTGATTATTTACCCAAGAAACTAACGTGCCGGCGCCTTTTAACAAGCAAACCGCCCCTGTTAATTGGGCCAATGTTTCCACTTGGGTTTGGCGCGCCTTTTCATCCGCGGCCACCGGTTGCCCCAACAAGCGGGCCATTTCGCCCGGATGCGGGGTTAAAATGCTGGGCCGTTCTTGTGCCCACGCGCGGTGCCAACCGGCTTGATGGGAAAGAGCATTTAACCCGTCGGCATCTACCAGCAAGGGCAAGGCACAGTTTTCAAGCAAAACGGGCAACAGCGGGCTTTCGCCCATACCGGGGCCCAAAATGACAAGGGAAGGATTGTGTTTTTTGCAAAATTCCGGGAAGAATTCCCAAGCGGATTGCGCAATTTCACCGGTTGCATTTTCGGCTAAAGGGATTGTGATAACTTCGGGCAATTGGGCGGCAAAACTGGGTTGCATGCTGGCCGGCAAGGCCCAATACACAAGCCCCGCTCCGGCCATAAGCGCACTGCGCGCGCACAAAAAACCGGCCCCACACATCGACCGGGAACCCGCCACAATCAGCACCCGTCCAAACGTACCCTTGTGTGCATCTTTAGGACGGGAAGGAAGCCAATTTTTAATTTGCGCTTGCGAGAGGATCTCCATAATGCCCTCCTCGTTTGGGTTATTCTACCGTAACGCTTTTGGCTAAGTTGCGCGGCTGATCAATATCGCATCCTAAACGTTTAGCAATCCAATAAGCCAAAAATTGCAAGGGAACCACATTTAAAACAGGCTGTAATAGTTCCGCTGTACTTGGGACAACAAACACTTTATGTGCTACATTCTTGGCTTGTTTTTCCCCTTCGCGGGTGGTAATGGCCACAACATAGGCCCCGCGGGCCCCGCATTCTTGGCAAGCAGAAAGCATTTTTTCAAACAAGCTATCCGCCGGCATTAGCACAAACACGGGGGTCCCTTTATCAATAATAGAAATAGGCCCGTGCTTAATTTCCCCGGCGGCAAAACCTTCAGCGCTGCGGTAAGAGACTTCTTTTAATTTCAAAGCGCCTTCCAGCGCGATGGGAAAATTGACGTGCCGCCCCAAGAAAATAAACCGCTCCGCTTTATAAATTTTGCGCGTCAAATGGCGTACATCATATTCCATTTTAACGGTTTGTACCATATCTTTGGGCAGGCGGGTAAGCTCCTTGGTGTATTTATTGAAATCGGCATCACTGATATGGCCGTTGGCTTTCCCTAAACACACAGCCAGCGCAAAAAGCGACGTAATTTGGCTGGTGAATGCTTTGGTAGAAGCCACGCTGATTTCCGGCCCGCAGTGCGTAAAAAATGTTCCGTTGCATAGACGGGTCAACGTAGAACCCAACACGTTGCAAATAGCTAGCGTTTGAAAACCTAACTTTTGTGCTTTCTTAATAGCCCCAATTGTGTCGGCCGTTTCGCCCGATTGGCTAATGGCAATTGCCAACGTATTTTCAAACGGAGGGATGACGCGGTATTTGTATTCGCTGGCTAAATCCACACTGGTAGGGATCCCCGCTAATTGCTCCAGATAATACTTCCCCACAAGCCCCGCGTGATACGCCGTTCCGCAAGCAATAATGTGAACATTGCGTAATTTGCGCAATGTTTTTTCATCCGTTCCCAACAGTTTGGCAAAATCTGTACGGGCGGTACGCAACGTATCTTCCAGGGCTTGAGGTTGATCGTAAATTTCTTTAATCATAAAGTGGGCATAACCGCCTTTTTGAGCGGTTTTTTGATCCCACGAAATTTTAGTAGCTTTTGCTTTTTTCTCTTTGCCATTGGCATCCAGCACGGTTACTTTATCGGTGCGCAGAATTACCATTTCTCCATCGTCTAAGAAAAGGGCCTTATTGGTATGTTGCAAAAAAGCAGGGATATCAGATGCCAAAAAATTTTCTTTTTTACCCAATCCCACCACTAACGGGCTTTGGGTTTTTACCCCAACTAGCATCCCCGGGGTACGGGCCCACATTACACCGATGGCAAAAGCACCCGCAATTTGAGCATTTGTTTTTTGAACGGCTTTAATTAGTTTATCTTCATCGTTGGAAGCGCGAGTATGTTTTAAATTTTCTTCTATCAGGTGAGCTATTACTTCGGTATCTGTTTCGCTGCGGAAACGATGCCCCAGCTGGGTTAGTTTGTCGCGCAACGTAAGATAGTTTTCAATAATCCCGTTATGTACAACCACTAATTCCCCGGAGCAATCTCGGTGCGGGTGGGAATTTTCTTCGCTGGGTTTGCCGTGAGTAGCCCAACGTGTATGCCCCAACCCCGTGCTTCCCTGAGGGCGGGATTGCAACGCAGCTTTTTCCAATTCGGCCACTTTTCCTACGGCACGTACGGTAACAATTTTGCCTTCTTGTAAAATAGAAATACCTGCGGAATCATACCCGCGGTATTCCAACTTTTTCAAACCGTCAATAATATAGGGAACGCTGTTGTTTTTACCCACGTAACCAATAATACCACACATAAATAGCTCCTAGAGTAAATTTTTCATTTCTTCTACCGCGCTAGGAAGCCCGGTAAATATAGCCCGTTGTACAATAGAGAAACCAATATTTAAGCAAGAAAATTCCCCGATATCGGCCACTGCCAATACGTTGCGGTAGTTAAGCCCATGCCCGGCGTGCACTTCCAGCCCCAGCTCTTGAGCCAATAGCGCAGACAAAGCCAACTCCTGCAAGCGCTCTTTGGTTTGCTTGGGGGTCTTGGCCTCGCTGTACGAGCGCGTACAAAGCTCCACCATATCCGCCCCTAATTTAGCCGCGATGCGCAAATCGGTTGCAACAGGGTCTACAAACAAACTTACTAAAATGTGTTTTTGATGTAACTTTTTGATAACGCCGGCCATTTTTTTTTGCATGGCCGGGGTAAATTTAAGCCCGCCGGTGGTGGTTACCTCGCCGGGCAGTTCCGGCACAATACACACCGAATGGGGCTTATATTTCAAAACAGCTTTTTGGGCAAAATCATCCACCGAACATTCCACGTGAATGTGTTTGGCAAACAATTTACACAAAGATGCCACGTCTTTTTCTTGAATATGGCGTTGGTCTTTGCGCAGATGAACCACTACATAGTTTGCCCCGGCCGACAGCACCACCGCCGCCGCATCTAAAGGGTCCGGCCGCGTAGAGCGGCGTGCTTGGCGCAACGTAGCAATATGATCAATATTCACACCTAATTTCAAACTCATTTGCGTATCTCCGTTTTTTGTTGATACAATTTTTCCACTTCGTTTAATACACGTTTTACCATTTGTTCCTCTTGCCCTTCTACTAAAATACGCAGTTTGGGTTCCGTGCCGCTGTAGCGCACCACCACCCGGCCTTTGCCTTGCATCGTTTTTTCAATTTGAGCCACGCCCGGCAAAAACCCGTCCAAACTTTCCAAAGGCGGTTTAGCCGTCACCGGGATCGCTTTAAGTTGGCTGGGATATTTTTTCCATTGGTCCAAAAACCAACTGGCGGGCTTGCCCGATTTTTTAACAAACTGCAAAAATTGTAAGGCCGACAACACCCCATCCCCCGTATTGGCAAACTGTCTAAAAATAATATGGCCCGAAGTTTCCCCGCCAATGGACAAATTGTCTTTTTCCAACGCTTCGGAAACATACTTATCGCCCACGGTGGTTAGTTCTACGTCCACTCCGTTTTCTTTCAAATAGTTAATGCAGCCCAAATTGGCCATTACGGTAAGTACCGCTTTGTTGGAGGCCAACGTGCCGGCTTGTTTCATGCAAAGAGCCGAAGAAGCAATGATATTATCGCCATCTAATTGACGGCCTTTCTCGTCAGAGGCAATCACCCGATCGGCGTCCCCGTCAAAGCTAAACCCCATAAAAGCATGCTCGCGCACGGTCAAATCTTGCATAAACTGGGTATGTAAGGCCCCTACATTTTTGTTGATATTAGTACCGTCCGGCTTGGCGGCGGTAACGGTTACGGGCATCCCCAGTCCGGCAAATACATTGACGGCCACTTGATAGCTGGCCCCGTTCGCACAATCCAACACAATTTTGGTCCCTTTTAGAATTTCTTTATCTACGGTGGACATCAAAAATTGTTCATATTGTTTGACTAATGAAAAATCTTCCACCCATTTTCCCGTAGGGGCAGGAACGGTAGCCAAGGCATCAATTTTGGCTTCAATCGCATTTTCCAAGGTTTCCGGCAATTTGGTACCACGGTTGGTAAAAAATTTAATTCCGTTAAACTCGGCCGGGTTGTGGCTGGCGGAAATAACAATGCCGCACAAGCTGTTTGTTTTTTTAACCAGGTACGCTACGGACGGCGTAGGGGATATGCCCACACTGATAACATCCACTCCGCTGGCGCGAATCCCTTTTTGCAAGGCATCCAAAATGCCCGGGCCCGAGGCGCGCGAATCCTGTGCAATAATAACCTGAGGGCGGAGTGCTTGATTTTGCGCACTGGCTTTGAGTTCATTTAACGCCACATAACCTAGCTTTGTAATAAAATCATCTACCAGCGGGAATTGTCCTGCAATTGCACGTATCCCGTCTGTTCCAAAATATTTTCCCATAATTTATCCTTACAAATCGCCCTGTAAGCACACACTGCTTACGATTCTATTTCAAACAAATCACCTTGTTTGGCTTTTGGTTTTTCCGTTTGAGCCACCGGGGTGGTTTCCTGCGCCAACTCGTCCGCCACCTGCTGTGCGGTTTCGGTTTGTTGGGCTTGGGCCGGTTTTAAACCTAAAATTTCGTCAATTTCTTTGGCCTCTACCACTTCTTTTTCCAATAGTACAGACACCAACTTATCAAACGCAGGCCGGTGGGCTGTAATAATCTCTTTGGCACGTGCGTAAGAAGTTTTGATCAAATTCATAATTTCTTCGTCAATCACCTTGGCTAATTGCTGCGAATAGGTGGTATGGCGGGAAATATCGCGTCCCAAGAACACTTCACCTTCGTCGGCACTGGGCAAGGCAATGGGGCCTAACTTTTCGCTCATCCCCAGTTCCATGACCATTTTGCGGGCATAAGCCATGGCCTTGTTCAAATCGTCACTAGCGCCGGAAGTAATTTCACCGAACACAATTTCTTCGGCTCCGCGCCCTGCCAACAGAATACACAACCGGTCTTTAAATTCGGACTTGCTAACCAAAAATTTATCTTCCACCGGTAATTGCAAGGTATATCCCAACGCTTGCCCCCGCGGAATAATAGATACTTTATGTACCGGGTCCGAATGGTCGGTAAGGCGCGCCACCAGGGTATGTCCCACTTCGTGTGCGGCAATTACCTGCAATTCGTGCTTGGAAATAATGCGGCTCTTCTTTTGCGGGCCGGCAATCACACGTTCAATGGCTTCATCCATATCGGAGGGTTCCACCGCTTCTTTATCGGCACGAGCCGCCAAAATGGCAGCTTCGTTGACAACGTTGGCTAAATCGGCCCCTACAAAACCGGGGGTTCCCTTGGCCACGGTTTTTAGGTCCACGTTTTCAGCCAGTTTTACTTTTTTGGCATGTACTTTTAAAATTTCTTCACGGCCTTTCAAATCCGGTGCCGGCACGGAAATATGCCTATCAAAACGGCCGGGGCGAATGAGCGCCGGGTCAAGCACGTCCGGGCGGTTGGTGGAAGCCATCAAGATAATGCCCTGTTTGCTTTCAAACCCGTCCAGTTCAATGAGCAATTGGTTAAGCGTTTGTTCGCGCTCGTCGTGTCCGCCACCGATACCGGCAAAACGCCGCCGGCCTACAGCGTCTAATTCGTCAATAAAGATAATCGCGGGGGAATTCTTTTTGGCTTGGTCAAACAAATCCCGCACGCGGGCCGCGCCAACCCCTACAAACATTTCCACAAATTCCGAAGCGGAAGCAGAGAAGAACGCCACCCCGGCTTCGCCCGCTACCGCTTTGGCCAACAAGGTTTTACCGGTGCCCGGGGCTCCATACAAAAGCACCCCTTTGGGTAATTTTCCCCCTAATTTTTGGAATTTTTTGGGATTTTTTAAAAATTTAATGATATCTTCCAGCTCTTCTTTGGCTTCATCACAACCGGCCACATCTTTGAAGGTAACGGTTTGTTGGCTGGGATCTTGCATTTTGGCTTTACTGCGCGCAAAGCTCATCGCGCTTTTGCCGTCGCTACGTTGCGGGCGCAAAAAGATAAACCACCACAGCCCTACCAAAAGTACAATCCACAAGATATTAAATAACATGCTGCCAATCCAGCTGTTATCTTTTTGGGCTTTGTATTTGATATTGGCGGCGGATAATTCCTTGACCAAATCCGGGTCGGCCATGCGAACGGTTTTAAAAGGGACGAATTGGTCCTTATCGTTTTTGTACAGGCCGGAAATCACTTCCGGAGCAACAGTTAAATCCGACACTTGGGCCGCGGCAACTTTCTGTTTGAATTCTGAATAGTCCAACGTGGCTTGTTTAGCTCCCGGGCGGTTAAATAGCACAATCATCAATACAAAAACGGCAATCCACCCAAGGATCTGCCCCACCGAAATCATTTTACGGTTATGGGAATGTTTATTGTTTTTCATTATTTCTTAAAGACCCCTATGTAAGGTAAGTTACGGTATAGTTCGTTATAATCCAAACCATAGCCAATGACGAAATCGTCCCCCACTTCAAAACCAATGTATTTGGGGTGAATATCCACTTTGCGGTTGCACGGTTTATCCAGCAGGCAGCAAATCTCCAAGCTGGCCGCTCCGCGCGATTGTAAGTTGGACATCAAATACTCCAGCGTCAAGCCGGTATCCACAATATCCTCTACCACTACCACGTGGCGGCCTTTGATGCTTTCGCGCAGGTCCAACATGGTGCGCACTTGCCCCATGCTAGACGTGCCGGAATAGGAAGACAGGCACATAAAATCCATGTTGCAATCCACGCTGATTTGCTTCATCAAATCGGAATAGAACAAGATGCATCCGCGTAAAATCCCCACAAACAGGGGCATTTTCCCTCGGTAATCAGCGGAAATTTGGCGGCCCAGTTCGGCTACGCGCTGGGCTAATTGCTCTTGCGAAAATAAAATACGGTCCAAAACGGGTGTTTGAGCCATAAACCCTCCCTAAGAGAATATATATAAAAGGATACCTTTTTTTAGAGGAAAAGGGAAGTCCTTACACTCTACGGATCCTCCGGGGGCCCACACAGACCTAGGCCCTAAATAACTTATACAGATGGGCCCAAAGACCCTGGCGGCTTGCTTTTGCATTTGCAACAATATAACTGTATGATGAAAAAATTATGGGCACTTATAGCCATAGGCACCCTTTGCACGCAAACCTGGGCGGCTGATCTTTCCGCCCTTATATCGCACAATATAGCCAAACAATCAACCTCGCTGGCGGTAGGCCCTTTGGATAAGCTTTTACAAGCGGCGGCCTGCTTGTACCAAGGGCGCAAGGCGTGCCAAGTTATTTCTTGGGATAATGCCGAACGTCTGATTAAGCAAACCCAACAAAAAGCCGGGCAGCGCCAGGCCCTGTTGCAACAGTATCAAAACCTGCACAACTCCTTGGCCTTAAGCCAAGGGACGCAAGCTCCTTATCAGCTCGAACAAGAAAAAACTATTTTTCAACAAGCCGCTAAAACGAAATTTATCTTTATTGGGGAATCGCACCTGCCCGGTGTTGCACCCGCTGTTGTGCGCGCCCTGCGTACCATCCGGCAAATTAAACCCAATGCCCGCATCTTGCTAGCCAGCGAATTTGCCGTTACATTTGCCCCTTTCCAAGCGGTCCCTTTTCAAAAAGCAGGCACTCAAAACAGATATTTCAAAGACCCCCAACTCAGCTATCAGGCCGTTTTTCAGGCAGCCGAACAATTGAAAATGGACGTACTTAGCTTGGATGATGCCTGGATAGAAGCCCCGGTAAACGGGCGTAAAGAGTGGGGGTTTTCCGCCAAGGTAGGCAATTACCTGGTCAATGCCAATTATGCTACTGCGCAAATTCAAGATTTGGGCCGTATTGCAGGGGGCATTCAAAAAGTAGATCCCTTGCAAATCGTGGGGATGGTGCACGATTATTTTTCCGCCAGCCCATGGGGATGGGAGCAACGTAACCTTCAATGGGCCAAATACATTGCCGCCATGCAAGCTAATTATGATGTAATTATTATCTATGGCGGTTCCAGCCACTTTGAACCCACAACCGGCATTGTAGCTGTACCGCAACTTTTGAAATTAACTACTTACACTTACATAGAATTAGACAAAGTACCTACCCCGCAAGAACAGGCACAAATAGACCAAGTGTCTCGCCAGCGCAATCCGCAAGCTGGCAAAGCACAGTTGGCCCCCCGTGCGAAAATTGCTTACCGTACTCCCTTTGCCGGAAACGTACAAGCCAAGCCCGGGCAAGAAGCCGCTTTCGCCCAATTGCGCAATTTAGAAAAACAGCTGGGGTTTGAAGGAATTAATCCGTACATTGTGCAAATCATTCTTCCCCAATAGAGGAAACTTATGAAAAAACAACTACTTACATTCGCTGTTTTAAGCTGTTTCTGGAGCCATATCCCCGCCGCTGCACTGCCAGCTGCCACAATACACCAAGCCGTTACCCAGCGAGTAGAGGAACTTTCTTCGTCCAATATCCCCGGCCCGATTACCAGTTGGTATGGACTGCCGGTAATTACGTGGCAACAGGCCGACCAATACATTACCCAAGGGAAAAAGGAACAGGCCCAAATCCAACAAGATCTTAGCGAACTGGCAGGTGTACGAGCTCAATTGGTAAAAGCGCAATGGATGCAATACAAAGAAGAGTTGCAGCCCCAGCAAGGCACGCTAAATTACGCTGAAGCAACCAAAGGCAAAAAATATATTTTTATTTCCGAAGTGCATGAAGTGCCCCCCGTTCAGGCGGAAATTCAAAAAATTTTGCGTACACTACGCGCTAAAAATCCAGGCAAAAAAATCCTCTTAGCTACCGAGTTCGCTTCGCGGCAGCATCCACAATCCAAACCTTTGCAGCTCAATAACCGCAGTGCTTTGCATGATTATGGATATGACTGGATTCTTAATACAACTGATCAACTAAAAATCGACGTATTGGCTTTAGATGATGAGATTGTTCAATTTTTAGCCGATGGCACCACACTCGTTAAAATTGGCGAACAATACTTGCGTACCAATGTAGAAACAGACCCACGGTCCGTGCGAATTTTGCAACATTTTTTAAAGGATTTTCAGGGACCATTTCCTTCTAAACCAGACCTTGAAAACACCTGTGCTTTTGAAGTGTTACACAAAAAAGCACCGGCTGCTTTCCAGGCTGTTACTCCTCAACAAATCAAAGAAGCCACTTCTGCTATCAGGGCAAACCCTGGGGACGAAAGATGGTATGCCGTATATATGAACTGTCTAAAAACTGGGAAATCGACCCAGGTCAGCCAGGCGGACCTCAAACGTTTGCTAAAAGCACAATATGTCGGTCGAGAAATTTTAGGTAGCTATTGGGGGATAATTCAACGCAATAAACAATGGGCAAAACGCATTAATCAAGTGGCCCCCAATTATGATATTGTGATTGTTTGGGCGGGAGGAGCCCATTTGAACAACCCGGACTCTTGGCCCAGCGCAGATGTGCTTTTAAATCAAACGGAAAACTCCGTTTACCTTTCCGTTAATTTAACAGCCACCGGTTTGGGAGCATACCGCAGCCAAATACAAAGATATATCAATTTTTATAGAGATGTAAATGTGCCGAATTCAAACATTAATTTGGACCAACTTATAGCGAAAGAACGCAACACACATCAAACAATGTTCCCCTCTATCAATCCGGACCAACCCTTCTGTGTAAAGCAAACGAACTCAGCCCGTTTGCAAATTCCCGCAGAACTGGAGGATTCTTCTCAAACTACACTTCTACAGCACTTTTTGACTTACGGGAAAAGTCTGCAAGAAAAACTAAACGCTGCCGTGGGCACTACGCAAAATTTCCCAGCGGCCGAACCCTCCACTTACTACATTTTTGTACAGTAAAATCCGCGCAACCGACAAACGTTAGGGGCCCCAGTTACATCAGGCCCCTAAATTTTTTAGTGGGATAATTTGCTAATTCTATCGGCCAAACAATTTGCCGATTTCTTCCATGCTAAGTTGCGCGAGCACCGGGCGGCCGTGCGGGCAGTGCATGCCGTCCTTGCAGTTTTTCATATTTTCCAGCAAAGCTTCTGCTTCGGCCGCGGTTAAGGCGTCGTGTGCTTTTACGGCCCGTTTACAGGCCAGCATGGCAATCATTTTGCGTTTTAATGTGTCGGTCGATTTGGCCGGATCCCCCACCACATCTGCCAGCGATACAATAAACGCTTTGATATCCGCTTCTTTAAAACGTACTACGTTGGGTATAGTTTTCACCAGTATTGTACGGGCGGAAAACGGTGCTATTTCAAACCCGGCACTTTTAAGCCACGCCGTCCAAGAAAGCAAACTTTCCACCTGGGAAGGCGGCAAATCCACATGCAAAGGGAACAGCAATTTTTGCGTCTGCAAAGTTTGCTTTTCAAAAGCATCCAAATATTGTTCAAAAAGCACCCGTTCCTGGGCGGCGTGCTGATCAACCACCACCAACCCTTGCGGGTTTTCAAACAACAAATAGCTGCGTTGCAATTGCCCCAAGTAGCGATAAGGCCCTTGATACCACTGCGCTACATCGGTGGCTTTTTGTGTTTGTGGGGTGCCCTTGGCCGCAACTTCCTCTCGGGCGGGTTGTTCCGCAGGACGGCTACCGTACTCAACGGGTTCTTCGGTCTCGCGTAAATCTTCAACAGGTTTTACAAAAAAACTTTCCGGCGCCGCCGTAAATACCGGCTTGCTAGGTTGGGGCTGCGCGGCGGCAAAATCTTCCATGGGCTGATGAAACAGTTGGGTGGCAGCCGGACGTGCGGGCTTGGGCAAGTCTATGGCCGGCGTAGTCAACTGCACTTCTACCGGGCGGGCATTTCCAAAAATAGTTTGCCCGGCGTTTTTCATCACGGTATAGAAAACCGCGTGTTCATCTTCAAAACGCACATCGCGTTTTTGCGGGTGGATATTCACGTCAAATGCGGCGGGGGATAACGTCATATACATCAAAAATGCCGGGTGCAAATTTTGCCCGCGTGCATTTTGGTAGGCCTTGTAGACGGCTTGTGTAACGGTTTTGGAATCAATGGGCCGGCGGTTTACAAAAATATATTGCAAATCCCGCACGCGCACCAACTTATCCGCCGGAGTAATAAAAAGCTGTAAACCCATTTCATCAAAGGACCTGTACACCAAACTATCTGCCACTTCTTCCCCTAAAATATGGCGGGCACGGGCCAGCACGCTTTGTTTAAAATCCCCTTCCTGGGCCGGCAGCCGGTACACTTCCCGCCCGTTTACGGTAACGTGATATCCCACGCTTAAATTAGCCAGGGCACTTTCCTCAATTACTTTTAACAGGCAGGCGCGTTCGTACGAATCGCTTTTTAAAAATTTAAGGCGGGCGGGGACATTGTAAAACAAATCCCGTATTTCCACGGTGGTACCGGCAATTGCGGGGGCCGGGCTTTGGGAGATTACTTTACCGCCATGTACTTCCAGACGCGCACCGAGGCCGCCAGGTTGGCAGCTGGTAATCGTCATTTTAGATACTGCCGCTACGGAGTAGAGCGCTTCCCCCCGGAAGCCAAACGTATGTAAGGAAGATAAATCTTCAAATTCTTTAATTTTGCTGGTAGCGTGCCGCAGAACGCTCAATTTTAAATCGTCCGCGTCCATACCGCATCCGTTGTCATGAATGCGAATTAAGGTACGGCCGGAGCCCTCTATATCCACGTGCACAGCACTGGCGCCGGCGTCCACCGCGTTTTCCAAAAGTTCTTTAAGCACACCGGCCGGGCGCTCAATCACTTCCCCCGCGGCAATTTGGCCTGCGGTTTTTTCATCTAGCACGTGAATATTACTCATTGATCCGTTTCTTCCATTCGCAAATTAACTGCAACGCGGCCAGCGGGGTAAGTTTATCCGGGTCTGCCATTTTGATTTCTTCCACAATGGGCGAAGAAAATAAATCCTTTACCATATCTTGTTCTTTGGCAGAAATTTTGACCCCTTTTTTGGCCTCTAAATCTTTTAATACTTTCCTGGCGCGCAACGTGCAAGCTGCCGGTAAGCCGGCCAGTTCCGCCACGTGAATTCCGTACGACTGATCCGCCGCGCCGGGTTTAATTTGATACAAAAACGCCAACTTGCTGTGGCCTTGTTCGTCCTTGTATTCTTGCGCTTCTACGTGGAAATTTTTCACACGTGTGTATTTATTTTCCAGATCAATCAGTTCAAAATAATGGGTAGCAAAAATAACTTTGGCCCCGCCTTTGGGTTTGTAGAGATATTCCACTATAGCCCAAGCAATAGAAATCCCGTCAAACGTGGAGGTTCCGCGCCCGACTTCATCGAGCAAAATCAAACTGCGCGGCGTCATAGAAGCCAAAATATGGGCGGTTTCGTTCATCTCCACCATAAAGGTGGAATTGCCGCGGCTTAACGCATCGTGCGCGCCGATACGCGTCATAATCCGGTCCACTAGCCCGATATGTGCATTTTGCGCGGGCACAAAACTGCCCATCTGCGCCAAAATAACAATTATGGCCGTTTGTTTTAAAAACACACTCTTCCCACCCATATTCGGGCCGGTGATGATCATAATTTGGTTATCCGGCGTGCCGATCTGGATCCCATTGGGCACAAACTGTCCAGCCGGCAAAACACTTTCCACCAATGGATGGCGGCCGTTTTCGTAATAAAGTTCGGCACTGTTATCAACGGTGGGCTTGGTATAATTTCCCTTCAAGGCACACAACGCAAGCGCTTCGTACACATCCAGTTCCGAAATAATCCGCGCGAACTGTTTAAAAGCCTCCAAATGTTGGGCCAATGTTACACGCAATTGGTCAAACAAAGCCGCTTCTAACCGTAGAATTTTTTGCTCGGCATGGGTAATTTTATCTTCCAGCTGTTTGAGTTCCTCGGTAATAAAGCGCTCTGCGTTGACAAGTGTTTGCTTACGCACGTAGCCGTAGGGCACTTTGGAGAGATGCGACTTGGTGACCTCAAAATAATATCCAAAAACAGAATTAACTCCTACCTTTAAGGTAGTAATTCCGGTTTTGGCGCGTTCGCGCTCGCAAATTTCGTTAAGCGTTCCGCGCGAGTTGGCTTTTAGCGCACGCAATTCATCCAAATCCGCATTGTAGCCCGCGCGGATGACATCCCCGTCGGATAAATGCAGCGGGGGTGCCTCGTTAATAGCACTATACAACAGGCGTGACATTTCCTGCAAAGTTGAATAAATCGTTTCAAATTCTTCTTTTAAATGTGGGGCAATTTGCGGGTAATTTTCAAACCATTGGTAAATGGCCTGCACATTAAGTAGCGAACGGCGCAGCCCCGCTATATCCCGGGGTGTGGCCGAGCCGGCTGCCGTGCGTGTAATCATACGTTCCACGTCGGAAATAGTTTCCAACAGTGCGCTTAAATCCGCAATGGCTGCTTGATCTTTTGTAAAAGCTTCCACACAGTTTTGGCGTTGGGCAATTTCGGCCAAGTCCAAAAGCGGGTGCAAAATCCATTCTTTAAGCTTGCGGCTGCCGACAGCCGTTTTGGTTCTATCCAAAAGTTCCCATAAACTGCCGCGCCGGGCGCCTTCTTGTCCTTTTACCAATTCCAGCGAAGCCACGGCATTTTCATCAATTTGCAAACACTCTTTAAGCTCCCGGTACGACGGGATTAACGTGGCTTGCACGCTGGGCTCGGTAACGTTTAAATACTTCATAATTTGCAACGCGCACGCCAAAGCCGCTTGATGTTTCCCCCACGCTTTTAGGGCCGGCCAATGCGCGGGTAATGTATAATCCCCGTCGAAGGCAGCAACCGTAGTTAGCGTGAGCGAAGCCGGCAATACTACTTTTTGGTTGAGCACATCCAACGTAGCCTTTGTACCGATAATTTCGGACGGATTTACCGCAGCTAATGCAGCTGCCAAATTGGTTAAAGCAGGGTCCTGGTCATTTTGATTAACCCAAAATTCACCGGTGGATACCTCCACACAGGCAAGCGCCCACCCAGTTGCCGTAACATCCAGCGCCACTAAATAGTTGGACTGGTTGGCATCTAAAAGGCTATCTTCCACTAACGTACCGGGGGTGATTACGCGCACAATTTTGCGTTCAAAAAGTTTAGAGTCTTTATCAATGACCGAGCTGGTTTGCTCGCAAATGCCGATTTTTTTACCCGCTGCCAGCAAACGGGTGATGTATGTATTGACCGCATGATAGGGAATCCCGCACATGGCCATCCCGTTGCGCGCGGTAAGCGTAAGCCCCAACAGGGCGCTAATTTCGCGCGCTTGGTCGTCAAACATTTCGTAAAAATCGCCAAGACGGAAAAAGAGCACAATGCCGGGGTTTTGCTCGCGAATGGAAAAATATTGCCGCATAAGCGGGGTTAAATTGTCTGGCTTCATACTCTATTATTGTAACATTTTACAGCTTGGGCGGGAAATCAAAAAGAAACCCGTCAAACAATGACACAAAAACCTTTTTTTGGTATAATATAAGTACCTAGTTGTTTAAGTAATTTATCGGTAGGATGGCTGAGCGGTCAAAAGCAACGGTCTGTAAAACCGTCGGGCTACGCCCTACATAGGTTCGAATCCTATTCCTACCAAATTTTAAACCACCCTTATGGGTGGTTTAATAATTTGTAGGAAAGCAATACCAACTGCTTGGTATTGCGTTAGGATTTGAAAGCCGGACCCTTATGCGAGTTTGCAAAGCAAGGCGAGCATGGGGAGGCGGGGCCGCGAGCGGCGAGGGTCAACGAGCCGACTTGTGGCCGAAGTCCTATTCCTACCAAAATTTAACCCCGCCTTGTGCGGGGTTAATTATTTATAGGAAAGCAATAAAATTTTTACCAGTTTTTGCGTTTCCAGTATAGCATTACCAGCCACACCAACATCAAACATACGCCCATAATCATCCAAAATGCTTGCGGATGTTGGGCCATGGGCAGCACTACGTTCATACCGTAGGCACTTACCACCAACGTCGGCACCATCATCCAAATGGTAATGACGTTGAGCTTTTTCATCAACTGGTTTAAATTGTTGTTGATAATGGACGCGCGCGCATCCAAGAGTTGTGCCAAAATGTTGGAATAAATATCGGCCTGCGTTTTGCACTGCATATTTTCTACGATAATATCATCCAGCATTTCCACGTCTTTTTCACTTAGCCCAATGCGCCCGGCCAGGGTGCGGGTTTTTTCAAACACAAAGCCGTTTGAGGTAATAGCCTCGGCATAGTAGACCAAGCTTTTTACCAAACTGAACAAATTGAGCAAGTAGCGGTTATCCATAGAGTCGGCAATTTTGTCTTCAATTTCTTCCGAAATCATATGGATAATACGCAAATGCTCCACATAATGGGAAATAGAATTGTAAATTAGTTTTAAAAATATTTCCTTAATAGAACTGACACTTTGGAAACGTTTGCCTACAAACAGCGGGATATCTTCGGCCAATACAATAATCAGTTTATCTTGAAATAAAAACATCCCTACCGAGGCCACCTTAAATTCCAGCTGGTCTTTGCCGGAATAATTTTTAGGGCGTTTATAAATCAGCACCGTGTGTTCGGGTTCAAACTCCAAGCGGGGAAGCTCGTCCGGGTCCAACGCACTGGCCAAGGTATGTTCGTCAATTTGGCATTTGTCAATTAGATAGCGTTGTTCGTCTTGCGTAGGGTTGGTATAGACAAACACCTGCGCGCCTTTTTCGGACGTTTCTGTCAGTTTATTATTTAAAATCTTATATTCTTTGAGCATACCGCGTTTCCTTCTCTTAAATAATAGCACTATTTGCGTGCAAAGCGCAACTCCTCGGCCAAATACATTTTCGTTTCGTTCAATACTTCTTCACGCAGCAACCACAACGATAAAATGTTGGGGATGCACATTACCGCAATGGCGCTGTCGGCCAGTTCCCACACCAATTTGGGCTGCAAAAATCCGCCCAGGCACATCATCCCCAACCAACCTACATATACAAATTTTTCTACGTTTACGCCCAAACAAAACTCCACCGATTTGGCCGTGTAATAACTCCATCCCACCAACGTGCTAAATGCAAAAAGCGAAAGCGCCCCCACCAACAAATAAGAACCTGCCGGCAACGAAGCAAACGCATTTTGCGCTAGGTCCGCCCCAAAGAGCGTGCCGCTTTGCCAATCCCCGGCTATTACTACCGTAAGGCCCGAAAGCAGACAAATTACCAAAGTATCCCAAAATACCGTGCTGGCAGATACAAGCCCCTGCCGTACCGAGTTGGGCGTTTGCGCCGCCGCAGCCGCAATGGCGCCCGAACCGCTGCCTGCCTCGTTGGAAAGCACGCCGCGTGCTACCCCGTAGCGGATCGCTTCTTTAAGGGTAATCCCCACTGCACCGCCTACCACAGCGCTGCCGCTAAAGGCGCTCTTAAAAATACAGGAAAGCGCCCAGGGGATTTTGTCTGCATGCAATAAAATAATGATCGCGCACAGTGCCATATACAACAGCGCCATTACCGGCACTAAATATTTACACACCCGCGCAATTTTTTGAACACCGCCCAAAATCACTGCCGCGGTGAGTAGCATTAATACCCCGGTTGTCAGCAGCGTGGGTGCACTAAAAACCGAGTGATACACCGCAGCCAGCGAGTTGGTTTGAATGAGGGCATCGGCAAACCCCATAATTGCCGTGGCTATTGCAAACACAGCCGCCCATTTTTTAAGGTTGAGCCCATTTTTAAGCACGTACATGGGGCCGCCCACAAATTCCCCTTTGGCATTTTGCTCGCGGTATTTAACGGCCAAAACGGCCTCGGCATACTTGGTGGCCATGGCAAAAAATGCACACACCATCATCCAAAATAATGCACCCGGCCCACCGGTGGAAACGGCCGCTGCTACGCCCACAATATTCCCGGTGCCCACCATGGCCGCCAGTGCAATGACCAAAGCCCCAAAGCTGCTGATAATTCCGGCTGATTGTGATTTTTTGACCGAAAGCGTAATGGCCGCCGCCAAATGGCGCTGAATAAAACGTAATTTAAACGTAAAATACAAGCTGATGCCTACAAGCAGCACCATCATCGGCACGCCCCAAACCAGCGCATTAAATTTTACCATCGCGGCGGTAAATCCTTCCATAAAACATTCCTTTTTTGATATAGTATAAGTGTCTTATTTAATTTTACTAAATATGAAGATTCTATTCCCAAAAAACAAAAAACCTGCTTTGCCAGGTATTTCTTCGGCTGCAAATTATGTAAACCACGTAGCCGCCGGGCTTAAGTTGCCCGCCAAAGCGATCATCTGCCCGATTTCTTCGCTGACCAAATACGTAACCGCGCACCACAAGTGGAAAAAATACACGTGCGAAATGGACATCTATGTCCTGGAAGGCACCAATTTGTGCTACGTAACCAATTTTGGCTACGGCGCCCCGGCTATGGCTATGAAGCTGGAAGTTTTAATTGCGCTGGGCGTAAAAGAATTTGTGTTTATCGGTTTAGCGGGCAGCTTGCAAGAAGAAGTTCAACCGGCTGACATTGTAGTATGTGACGAAGCCCTCTGCGACGACGGCACTTCCCCCTGCTACGTAACCGGCGAAACATCCAAACCCAGCCCTGTGCTGTTTCGCAACTTGTTAAATGCGTTAAAAGCCAACAAGCAAAATTTTCATATCGGGCGCAACTGGTCCACGGATGCAATTTTCCGGGAAACTAAGCAAGAAATCAAACACTATCAAAAACACGATGTACTTAGCGTAGAAATGGAAACCGCCGCTTTTTATGCCGTATGTCAAAAGCGCAAGGTGCGCGGCGTGGCGGCGTTTGGCATTAGCGATAAACTCTACGAATATAAGTGGGAAACCCACTTCGGCGAGCGCCCTATTTACCGCGCGTTGGAAGTGATTTTGGATGCCGCCAAACAAGCATTAAAATAAAAATATAGGCCCCGTTTAGGCCTTGTTTTTTCTCAAATTTCCGTTATACTATGTATAATGGTAAAGGAGGAACTGATTATGAAAAAAGGGTTCACATTAATTGAGTTATTAGTAGTTGTACTAATCATTGGTATTTTGGCGGCGGTAGCGTTGCCGCAATATCAAAAGGCCGTCATAAAAGCACGGGTTGCGGGGCACAAATCTAATCTTGCCGCAATATCCAGGGCTTTGCAAGTATGTAACTTAAGCAAAGGAAGCAACTGCGAGATTTCTGAACTAGATATTGAGGCCCCCGATTGCAAGCCCCTTCCCGGGTGGGACAGCTGTGAATATTGGATTCATAATACATACGGCGATTATCCACTTGCCGCTGTATACCCCGACGGATACTACCAATACGGGATATTAGGGTTAGCAACTCAAGTTTATGAGGAAGGCGACCACGGCGATCGGCTCGTCAATCCTTACTTTTTCTGTTCAGGTGGAACAAAGGTAGATTGTGCCGCGCTCGGCTTTACGGTAGACTGCCCGGATGGCGGCACGACCAAGTGCCAACCTTAGTTGTGTATGGGCCAACAACTTGCTTATTAAAACCCCCGCTTAGTGCGGGGGTTTTATTTACTTAATAATGGGCCGTTTCGGGTTTATCGTTCTCTTCGGGCTCAATGGCGTTTAAGCGGTTCCAAAATTCTTCTATGGACTGGGTACGCTCTTGCGGATCTTCTTTCAAAGCGTCTTCAAGTACGCTGTCTACCGCTTGCGGAACATGCGGGGCCAGTTTGGAAGCAGGCACAATTTTTTTATTGGCAATATCAAAGCCCTTTACCGTCCAGGGAACTTGGCCTACCAAGGCCTCATACACACACAATGCCAAAGAATACACGTCGGATTGTTTGCGCATAAAGCCGCGTTGTTGCTCGGGCGCCATGTAGGCGGGCGTGCCGGCCACGGTGCGTGCCCCGGTTTGATTATCTACTTTTTTGGCTACACCAAAATCCATGACCTTGGCTTTGTTGTCTTCCAAAATCATAATGTTGCCGGGCTTCAAATCACAATGGATAATATCCTGTGCGTGTGCATATTGCAACCCCTCGCACACGTATTTAAAAATTTCTTTCACTTGCGAGAACGGCAACCGCCCGTCAATATCCAAACGGGTTTCGAGCGTTTGGCCGTCCACATATTCAAACACTAAATACAGTGCATTTTCGGACTCAATTACCGTGTAAATTTCCACAATGCACGGGTGGCGCAGTAAGGCCACCATGCGGGCCTCGGCTAAAAATTGTTCGCGTACATAATCGCTGCGCACCAGCTCGGGGCGGACCCGTTTAATAGCTACTTTGCGTTTGAGGGATTTGTCGTACGCTTCGTACACTTTTCCCATGCCGCCCTCGCCGATTTGACGGATAAATTCATACTGGTCTTTAATTTCGGCTTCTTTGCGCGCATAGGAAGTTTTTTTGCGGCGGAATAAATCTTCGTAACGCAAATATACAAACAAGAAAACGCCCAACAACACAACCCCTATATAAATAATCATCCAACCCGGTATGCCTTTGGAAGATGCTTTTTGCCGTTGGGCCGAACGTGCTTTGTTAGTTTTTTCATTTAATTCTTTGTTAATTTGCAACGCCAATTGCGAATTGGGATTTAGCTTTAAAGCCGTATCTACGTCCACCTGGGCACGTTCGTAATTTTTTTGATGCAAATACGCATTGGCACGCAACACATACGCACGCGCATCCTGCGGGGCCACGGCAATGGCCTGCCCGGCATAATAGATTACGTCGTCATACTGATTAAGCCCATCAAACGCAATCGCCAGCAGCAAATAATATCGGTCATCCACCAAATTATTGGCCGTCAAAAAGTTAATACGTTTTATTACGTCTTCATATTGGCTGCTGCGTAATTTGTCTTGCAAAACAGCTACTTCGCTGTCCCGCGCGGCCTGATCAAACACACGGGTTTGGGCGGGCACATTGGCCTGGGTGGAAAAATTTCCCCCCACCAAAAGCGGCCCCCCTGCTTGAGCCGAAGAGGTATTTTGCGCCCACACCGGTAGCGCACCTAAAATAAATAAAAGGGGAAAAAGAAAATGCTTATTCATACTCTATTATTGTAGCACATCGAAAGGCGTTTGTCCTCAGTTTTACAAATTACTATAATGGTAATATGAGCAAAAAACCAATTGGCGTTTTTGATTCCGGCATCGGCGGTTTGACCATCCTAAAGTCTTTACGCCGGGCTTTGCCGCACGAACGCCTTATTTATTTTGGGGATACCGCTAACGTACCTTACGGCGGTAAATCCAAACAAGCCGTTACACATTTATCCATGGCGGTGGCCCGTTTTTTGGAAAGCCGTGATGTTAAATTAATTGTGGTAGCGTGCAATACGGCTTCAGCCCAAGCGTTGGGGTCCCTGCGCAAGCAACTTAGCGTTCCCGTAATGGGGGTGATTGAACCCGGGGCCCAATGTGCGGTGCAATCTACCCGCAATCACAAAATAGCCGTGCTCGGCACGCAAGGAACCGTAGAAAGCAAGGCCTACTTAAGAGCCATTCAAAAACGCGCGCCGCAAACCCATGTATTTCAGCAAGCATGCCCGCTGTTTGTGCCGCTAGCCGAAGAAGGTTTTGCAAACAAACCGGCGGCCGAATTAATTGCGCGCGAATATTTAGCCCCCGTACAAAAAAGCGGGGCCGACACAGTCGTTTTGGGCTGCACGCACTATCCTATTTTGAAAGATTTAATCGCCCGTATTATGGGGCCGCAAGTGCACTTGGTCGACTCGGCCGATACCTTAACCCAAGCCGTCAACTTGTTTTTACAGCAACATCATTTGGCCGCTACTACCGGGCAAGGCGGGCTCAAATTATATTCCAGTGATGCCCCAAAAAAATTTACGGCCTCCGCTCAAAAAGTATTGGACGGCAAAATCCCCCACGCGGTTCTAAAAAAACTCAACGCATGAAAATCTACACCGATCAACGCCTTTTGTCTGCCGGTTTTGTAGGGGGAACGCTCGCGCGCCATAGCGGCAATATGCGCGATTTATCCCTCCAGGCACGCGCATATCAAGAGCTGGGAATAGACCCCCAAAAAATTTTACATTTGCATCAAATCCACGGCGATAAATGGCTTGAGGTGCCCAACGCGCAGGAAGCCCAAGCCCTTTTATCGGCCCCCGTCCCCCAGGCCGATGCATGGCTTTTATCCCCCGTTCCTGCCGGGTGGGGCGCTGCTATTTTAACCGCAGATTGTGTACCCCTGTTTTTGTGGGATTGCGCAGGCATGCACGCGGCTTTGGCCCACTGCGGATGGCGCGGGGTTGCGCAAGGGCTCCCCGGTAAAATTGCCAAAGCACTGGCAGAGCACGCAAAAGCACCGCTCAACGCTTGGTTGGGGCCGCACATTCAGGCGTGTTGTTTTGAAGTCCAGCAGGACGTGGCCGACCAATTTGCGGCAGATTGCCTTGTGCGCAAAGACGGCCGTTTGTTTGTGGATTTAAATGTAGAAATTAAACGGCAACTTACGCAAGCCGGCCTAAAAGAAACAAATATTCACGCCCCCTATTATTGCACGTGCGGAGACAAAGAAAACTTTTTTTCCTGGCGGCGCGATCATCAAAAAGATTTATTACTTTCTTTTATTTATAAACCGTAGAATGCCCCTTTTAAAATACAGGGCTTGCGAAAAATAAAATTATTTCCTTTAATATTGAATATGGAACACAGTGCAAAAATTTTACTAGCGGATGATTCGCACGCTATCCGTTTTTTAGTTTCCGAAATTCTGACCAACGCCGGGTTTACCGTAATCCAGGCAGAGGACGGACAGCAAGCCATCGACAAAACCTACAAAGAAAACCCGGACTTGCTAATCCTGGATTATGAAATGCCGAAAAAAACTGGCTTTGAAGTAGTCAAAGAAGTCCGCAGCCGCACGGGTTATTTGCACACGCCTATCATCATTTTTACCGCCGTAACGGATAAATCCACCAAGCTAGAAGGCCTGGGCCTGGATATTGACGACTATTTAACCAAACCCGCCGATGAGGACGAAATTGTCGCCCGCGTTAAACTGCTTTTAAAACGCAGCCAACAAAGAATGGATTCCAACCCGCTTACTCATTTACCGGGCAATCCGTCTATTCAAGCACGCGTGGAGCGCGAAATTGCCAGCCAAAAACCTTTTGCTGTACTCTATTGCGATTTAAATAATTTTAAATCCTATAACGATAAATACGGTTTTGAAGCGGGGGATCGGGTCCTCAAAGCTACTTCTGAAATTATTGTAGATGCCGCCCGGCAAGACCCGGAAAGTTTTGTAGGGCACATTGGCGGGGACGATTTTATTGTAGTATGCGCTTTTGACAAGGCCGAGCAAATTGCCAAAACCATTACCACCACGCTGGATCAAACCGCCCCCTCTTTTTATACGCCGCAAGATCAACAACAAGGTTTTATGCAATCCACCAACCGCAAGGGCAAAATCGAAAATTTTCCCTTCCTGGCTATAGGGGTAGGCATTGTGCATAATACCAAGCGTCCGCTCACGTCCTTTGCCATGGTCAGCAACATCGGCAGCGAGCTTAAATGCCTGGCCAAGCAGCACGAAAAGGGCAGCTATTACGTACTAGACCGGCGCAGTTAATCTAAACACAATGTTAATTTAAACACAACATGTAAAAGCCCCGCAAATGCGGGGCTTTATCTCTTTAACGATTCGTCACTGTACTTTTTGTTTCTTTTGATACCAAAACGAGGCCACAATCAGTAACACTGCTAGGCCAAACAGACCCAAGATACGGTACAGTGCTTGCAATTGCCAAATATCGGAAAGGAAGAACTTGGCTAAAGTAAGCCCCATGATGCCCACTCCGACCTTAGAAACCACACTTTTTTGCAAACGAAGCCCCAGACCAATAGTGCAAAACCCGAACAGGCCCCAAGCCAGCGTATAAGTGAGGGCTTGGGCTAATTGCCCGGTAAAATCAAAGGTTAAATAACTTCTCGTATTAAACCAGTGGGCAATTTCAATGTTAAGCAGCCAAAACAGCATACATCCGCCCAACGTGTAAAATGCATTTTTCCAACCGGTCGGCTTTTCCCATAAATAGGCAGATACAAACAACGCCACTGCACTAAGCCCATATATCCACAGGTACCAGTTCCAAATACGCACGGTTGGCAACGGAAAAAAATCTCCGCTTAACAGTAACCAGGCAGATACCATACACAGTAACCCGGCAGTACCGATCTGCCAGCCACGGTAAGGCAACTCTTTGTATAAGCGTGCCAGGAAGACGGCCTCAGCCGCCCAAGCCACACATAACCAGTAATCATGGATTTGCAGTGGGAAAATAACGGTTAAGAACACCAGGGCGGCCCCGCTCATAAACCCGATGCTAACCGGGTCTGCTTTTCCCCACAATTTGCGTAACAAAAGCGCGTAAATGCCTAGTAACGCGGCGGGAATTAGCCCCAGCATATTACAATCACAATAATCTGCTAAGAGCAAACATACTATCAAACAGGTACTAAGTCCGGTTAATGCACAGGCAATCCACGGGCCGGGTTTATTCCAGAAATGTTCTTTACTTAAAAATGGAATCGCAATAAACAACCCCAGAAACGCCGCCGCCCAAATAGATAATGTGCCTATCGGTGCGGATGGATTTGCCCAAGCCAAGTGGCCCCACAAAGCCAGCTGAACTACGCCGGCTCCTACGGCGGCTGCCGGGAGTGTAAAAGTGGTTTTATATATACGGGCAGCCAATGCAGTCAACGCACATACCACAAAAGCCGTAGCTAATACCCAATTTACTGATAGCGTATGCCCCGTTTGAGCAATGACCGTTAAAATGAGCACAAACGGAGTAAGTGCCGTTACGGCCCCCACCCCTTTTTCTTCAGAAGAAATTTCGGTCAGTTTCCCGCTGCGGCGCAAGGCAAAAAATACGCCTGCGCACAAAAATAACGGGATAAACCCGCTTAGCAAAACTAAGAGGGAACAGCCGCATTCACCCATTCCGTTCAATAAACTAATAAACAGGAATAGGAATAATACCCCCACCGCCACCAAAGACACCCACAACACGCCGGCCAGTACGGCTAGCACTAAAGTCCCGGCCAGCAATAAACCCAATATGCCAAACACGCTGATAAAATCAAGCGTAGCCGTTTGCCCGGACAAGAACGACAGCACAAATAACACGGACATGGTAGCCAACGGATAAAATACGGAAAATTCATCCGGTCCCTTGCCGTTGCGGCACAGGGCCAGTTCCACCCCGCTGTTTAACGCCGCAAACAGCATACAAGCCCCTAACGTAAGCCAAAGGGGCAGTTGGGAGGATTGGTTCAACATCCAGACACATAAAATTAAAAAAGATAACACTTTGGCGATGCGTGCAAAGAAATACGCTATATAATCTTTTCCGGCCAGCACCAAGATAAGCCCGTTTACAAGCAGTACGTATCCCAATAATTCCAGCGATTTAACTATCCCGGCAGGCAAATTAGCCACCACCGGGGCAGACAGCCAAGCCACCACCGGTAACATGAGTACTAACCCCGCGGTTAAAAATCCACCTACTGCATACGAAATAACAGAAGGGACTTTATGTCGGCGTGCCAACCAAGCGCTGGCTACTGCATAGAGCGAGAAGAACATCACAACCCCCAAGAGTTTGTAATTTTCTAAGGGGAACAGCCAGGCCGCTTGGCTAAGCCACGTAAACGATAAGGTGCAAATCAAAAGTCCGTTCCACCCTTTTTTAACGGCTGCGTAAGCCGCAGCGGCATTGATACAAAATACATAGAGGAAAAACGCCACCCACGCATCCGATCCGTTGCTTAGTAAAATGGGAGTTAAAAACGCGATAATAGCCCCTAAATACCCTACATATTTGGCATCTTTTTTAAGGGAAGCTCCTAAGGCGGCAAAAGAGGTAATTGCCATTAAAATAAAAGCGGGTGTTAATCCGATGAAATGATAGAAGGTATGGGCACAAAAGATAGCTGCGTACACAATAGCTAACCCGCTACCCAGCAACGTATGGGCTGTAACGCGGTATTTAGTGCTTTTGATAAAATAACCGACCAGGGCCAAGGCCATGCCGCTTAGCGTGCTTAAGGTGATGCGTAGTGCGGGGCTGAGGATGCTATTTTCTACGGCATATTTAATACCAAACACCATTCCCAAAAAGAGCATAAACCCACCAATCCACGAGAATAGCTTGGCCGCTGTAATTTCCACTGGCGGCTTAACAGGTTCTTTTGGTTTTGGGATATATACTTTAGCAGGTTGGGCTACTTGCGGTTTTGGAGCTTCTTTTACTTCGTGCATTTCAAAGTGCGCATTTTCCACGGCAGGTTGTTCTTTAGTTGGGTTGACTGTTTGTGCCGGCGTTGCGGGCGTAGTATCAGCCGAAACAGGCATATGTGATTTTTTTGCTGAAGTTTTTAAATCATCAATTTGCTCTTGCAAACGGTTGACAGTTACTTGTAATACAACCAGCCAAATCAGGCCTATAAATATGATTGAAAACATAGAAATCCCTCCTTAAGAGTATATGTTTCATTATATAATAAAAAGGGCGAAACCGTACTAAATAAGCTACAATAAAGCGAGACGTAGTTAAGGAGAATAACATGAAGAAAAATTTAATAATTTTTTTTACGATAGGACTAGTGGGAATTGGGTTTTTTGCTTACCGTTCTACAGGGGTACGCACGATTTTATCAAACCGATATAAAGAGGCCGGTTTAGCTGAATATAACAAAGGGAATTATCAAGGGGCCGTTATTAATTATACACGTGGTATTAAATTAAACCCAACTTATGCACTTTTATATAGCTATCGTGGCGGTGCCAAAATGGAGTTGGGCGACTATCAAGGTGCCGAGGAAGACGTAAACCGTGCCATTGAATTGGAACCTAATGGCGGTGGTCATTGGTTTGCCCGTGCCTTACTGAAAAATGAAATGAAACGCCACAGAGAAGCATTGGCAGATATAAATAAAGCCATTGAATTAGACCCGGAAGCTGATGCAGAGGTTTATTTAAATCGTGGATTTATCAAAGAAGACCTAAAAGATTGTAAGGGAGCAATTAAAGATTTTACCCACGTAATTGAATTAAATCCTACAGAGGTATTAGCATATACACACCGTAGTGGATGTTATAATTCTATGCAACAATATAGAGCTGCTGTTGCGGATGATGCGCGAGTACTGGAATTAGATCCAACCGTTGTTCCTGCTTACTATACTAGGGGATCTTCCAGAATGGAATTAAAAGATTATACTGGAGCTATTTCCGACTATACGAAGTTTATTGAATTAAGTACCAACCCTAAACTGCGTTCTAAGGCCTACCAATTCCGTGCACGGGCCAAACAAGCCTTGGGTGATCTAGCCGGAGCGCAAGCTGACACGAAAAAGGCACAGGAACTATCCGATAAAAAATAAAATTCTATTAATTAAAAGCTCCGCGTTGCGGGGCTTTAAAATTCTTACGGCGGTTGTAGTTTGGGTAGCACTATGCTGATTTTCAAAATGGCACTTTTTTCTTTCCAAAGCGGGGAGAAAGCGGCGAGAAATTTTCCCTGTTTAGCAGGGTAAATGCAGGGAAAAACAAAGAATTTCTTTTAAATTTTAAAGGTTTTTCGTACTAACATCCAATATAAATTCACCCAATTCCCTACAACCCGGAACAGGGAACAAGCAGGGAATTTATTTGTTTAACTTGTATTTCCGTGCTTTCCTGGACGGGTCCGCTACCACCACAAACCCCTGCCGTACCCACTTTTGCAGTAACTGCCTAGCCGTTCGGCCAGCAAAGTGGAACAGTTCTTCTATGTTTTTGGACGTAATAAATTCGTTCTTTTCAAAGAGCACAAGTGCTTGTTTTTGGCGGGCATCCAGCGCACTAATCGCATGGCTTTGGTCTTTCTCTGTCCCTTGCAACTGTAAATGTTTTTGCACGCTTTGGAACGAATAGAGCATTCCGGATACAAAAAACTCAATCCAACCCGTTATATCGGCCTCGGCACGTCCCATATAGTAGTTGTGCGAGGGACCCACCGCAAGTGCATTATAGTAATCTTGGATGTGCTGATAGTAATACTCTTCCAAATTGTAAATACCTTTAAGGTCATACCCGCCTTGGTGTAAAATAAGCGTAGTCAAAATACGGGCCGTTCTGCCGTTTCCGTCATAATACGGGTGTATAGTTACAAATTGGTAATGGGCAATAGCCGCCACAATGGGGATTGGTAGCGTATGAGTGCTTTCGTTGATCCACTCTATAAGTCCGGTCATCATAGGGCCTACGTCTTTGGCTTCCGGTGGCATATATACAATCGTACCCGTTTGGGCATCCACTACCGAGTTTTGCTCTGTGCGGTACGCAGAAGGAGTGTTTTTGCCGATAATTAGACCATGTAGGAGTTGGACATTGGATTCCGTAACCGTATGCTTTTTAGCCAATACAGCTACTTCATCCAAGGCCCTAAAATACCCTTTGACTTCCTTTTCATCCCGTTCCCGTCCTTGTATGGCTTGCCCTTTTAATACCTCTCGTACTTCCCGCTCGGTTAAACGGTTTCCCTCAATAACCGTGGAATAGTGCGTGGTAACAATGCGGGATGTTTCTTTAAGCCCGGCCAACACACGTGGCGTTAATGGCATATCCTTAACTTGCTCCTTAATTTGGTCTATTTTATAGAGCTTTTCAAGGATAGATTGTGTAATTTGGTAGTTTGGATGAAATGTTATTGGCATATATATTGGCACTCCTATATGCCATTATTATGCCATTAAATGAGCGGAGATGTCAAGGAAGTTTTGTGATTTAATCAAAAGCCCCGCAAATGCGGGGCTTTTAAGTATAACGATTATTTTTCTATTCTTTCTAACACGTAATAAGCGGGGTCTTGTCCACGAAAGATATAATCTCCGCTCTTCCATTCAAAGAACATATACTCTTTACCACCTAACTTTTTGATTTCGTAAGCTGAGTCGGTCTTATCGCCTTTGTGCAAGATATGTCCTTTGGTCCATGTAATAGCGGGGGACATGGGCGTTTTCCCGTTCGCTTGCAGCGTTAAGGTCTTCAAGTACAAATCCCCTTTCCAAAACTTCTCACCGGGTTTGAACTGACTGGGCTCAAAGACAAAATCCACAGCTTTCCACTTGCCAACAGCTTTAGGGTCATTTTTGAAGGGCAAATCCACCTTGTCGGTACGTAAATTAGCGTCTTTACGAAGCACATAATACGCAGGTGTCATTCCCAAGCACGTATAATCCCCACTTTTCCACTCAAAAAACAAATACGTTTGGCCTTGAATTTGTTGGATTTTATAGGTGGAGTTGGTTTTATCGCCTTTATGCAGGATATGCCCTTTTGTCCACGTAAAGCCCGAATTTACCACTTTCCCCTCAGGCAAGAAGGTCAGTTCTTGTAAAAAGAGGTCATCACGGAATGATTTTTGGTTAGGATTAAAATCTTCTATCTTATCCACAAAATCTACCGATACCCAATGTCCTTGCAGTTGGGCGTCATCCACAAAAGGAAGATTCACTTCATCCTGTTGCGGATTTAATTTTGCATTTGGACCAAAGGCCGCCTCACAATCCGAGTTAGCCGCAACGGGCAGGACAAGTCCTGTGCAGAAAACAAGCAACATCACTAATTTACGAGTCATAAGTTCTCCTTATTGAAAATGAACATAATCGGGTTGGCTTTCAAGCCCACGCGGACCACTTTCGCCAAAATTCTGTGCTACATATCTGTTCGTGGCATGTAAAGCGTATGGCCCTAACAACTCGACTTGCGCAGGCTGCCGTACATACAAGCCTATCCCCAATAGTACAAGCAAACTTCCCACGGCGAGTGCCCATTGTAAACGTCTAGGGGTATGACGGTTTAATTTCCGCTCCAATGCTATTCTTACACGTTCTTTTGCCGTAACACTGGGTTGAAAACCACTCCCTAATACCGTGTCAAATTTGTCATTGTATTTCATAATTCATTTCCTAATTTTAATTTTAACTTCTTAACGACCCTATGTAAAAGAACACCCACGTTGCTTTGAGAAAGCCCTGTAATAGTGGCCACTTCACTTTGCTTGAAATGTTGATAATAATGCAAGTTGATAAGCTCACGTTCCTGACTAGTCAACATCTCTAAGAGTCGTTGCAGTTCTTGTTCCAAGCTCCTCTGTTCTAACTCTTTGGCAGGATTTTCATCCGTTGGCAAATTTTCTTCTTGCTCGGGCGTAAAAGGCAACCATGAACGGATTTTTTTACGCCGAAAGAAATCTACCATTACGCTATGAGCAAGGGTAAAAATCCACGCTTCTATAGGGGCTTTGGCTGAGTCGTATGAGTCAAATTTTTTGTACAGTTTTTCAAAGATACACGACGTTAAATCTTCCGCTTCTGTCTCTGTTTCACAGCGGTAACGTGCATAGTTGTAAACACGTACAAAGAAAGTTTCATACAACTGTTCAAACTGCATAAGTGCTCCTTTTTTAGGTCCATCACTAGTTAATACGCAGCACCTAACAAAATATTACAAAATTTTAATATTTCTCTTGCACACTCTTTATTTTTTGATTTATTCAACTTGACTTCTAGGGCGTTATAAGCGGTAAGGTGAATACTAATGGCGCACAAAAAAATCCCCGTCGGGCGCTATGCCTAACGGGGATTTATGCTAATTATTCAAAACTAAAATACGGAGTCGACACGTTCGGTTACAAGTCGCCTTACTGACGTGCGGCGCTCGCGACCCCGCCTCGCCATGCTCGCCTTTCGTGCTATCGCACTCAAACTCGCATAAGGCTCCGGCTTTCGAATCTCGACGGAACACCAAGCAGTTGGTGTTCCTCGATACTTCACGTAAATTAAAAAGCCCCCAAATGGGGGCTTTCAAATTTACACGGAGTGTGTAGTTTTGCTAGCACTATGCTGATTTTTTAAACAGGCTGAAAACAGGCAGAAAATGGCTTTTTTTCTTTCCAAAGCGGTTACTAAAACACAGCCAAGACAATCAAAAATAATTATCTAGGCGATACTGTAAAAGTTAAATCAGAAGGCACTTCCCATACTTTTGGGAACCGTGAACGTAACGTATAAGTAGTGGCCTTATTTTTCGTTAACAATTGCATATCCTCATTGGAAAAGGGAACAGTTACCAAGTGGGCATCATCTGCAATTGTAAACATACCCCGACACGGTTTATTTTCTAATACGATTATTCCATCGGCAAGCACATCAAACCGGCAATTATGGGCTTTCCATCCCCAAAAAGGGAACGTTCCGGCTACATACAAATTAATTTCTTCCGTACCCAAATACTGCCATTCTTTTTCTGGAATAATTGATTTTGCTTCTTCTCCCCAATAGATTTTGGTTACATGCAAAGGCAACATTGTAGGTCGAGTAGAAGTATCCGTTAGCGCAATAGGTTTTAATGGCCCCCCGTTCAAATGGACTTTTAGAAACGTAATAATATCTTCATGAATAGGTGCATGGTCCACATGAGGATATACATGCCACTGTATATTTGGGGCATATTTAGTTATCATTTCTCCGACCCTTTGCAATCGGTCTTGTACCGTCCCTTCACCGTAGATTTTCAATGTTAACGCTCTATCTTCTTCTCCATACACATCGCTATACGGCAAGGGGTCATTGTAATCATCTTCCCCATTAGTAACAAGCATGGGTATTTTAAGCCACGCTTTCTTATTAAACTTTTTTCCTAAATACTCTTGGAAATCATACACCCCAATAGGATAAATTAAAGGGATTCCTTCTAAACTTTCCAATGGTAAAGTAGCATAATGCTCTCCACCGTTAACAACAGCGAGTATTTCTTCGGGATGCATAAGTGCTAATTTCCCGCCGAAACTACCCGCCGATGAAAACCCGTTCACTAAAAATTTACGTTGTGTATGAATCCCCTTTTCTTTAAGTCGCTTTCGTGCATCTTTTATCATTGCCAATACCTGCAAATCCAATCGTTTTAATGGACCTTCTCGAAGGACAAAGACAGCCCGATTATAATCATGGGCATTGACTTCCCCTTTTGTCCTATTAATCAAAGGTAACACCATAGGAACCCCTACTTCATACGCAATATAATCCTCATTTCCACGCCCAAAACGCTTACGAGTCGCTTGTTCTAATTCTTCCACTGAATTAAAACTACCGCTGTCATTCATAGTAAACAAAATAGGCAATGTCTTGGAAGTGTCTATGCTTCGTGGAATATATAACAAATAGCCCCATTCAAAACCGGCTTTGGGATTAGCAGGAACACTAATAATATCCCCTTCTGGTTTTGCCCAACTAGATGCCAACATTGTTATCAATAATCCAAATATTACAAACAACTTTTTCATATAATTTAACCCCATATCGTATCCCCATTTGATGCTTCTATTATAATATAATTGAATTTGTATTTGCGCGACTTCCTACCTAGCAATGTCAGCATGAAAACAAAAAATTCTCCATAATTTCCAAAAACACGCCAAAAAACGCATGCTGAAAGTGGCGCATAAAAAAATCCCCGTCGGGAGTTAATCCTAACGGGGATATATGCTATAAACTTAAAACTAAAATACGGAGTCGACGAGATTCGAACTCGCGGTCTCTGCCTTGACAGGGCAGCGTGTTAACCAGGCTACACCACGACTCCTTAAACTACTTATATAGTATATCTTATTTTGTGGGGCGCGTCAATTTTTGTGACTATTTTTTAAACGGTGGAGATGCTGAATCAAGTTCAGCATGACAACTTAACAAAGTCAATAATCAAAACTGCCCCACAAAATCTGCTCAAGCTCCAATTCTACGCCAAATTTTTCCTTCACTTTAGTGCGCACTTGGTCCATCAAATTTTTGATGTCTTCCGGCGTGGCGTGGTTGAAATTGACAATAAACCCGGCGTGTTTTTCGGACACTTTTGCCCCGCCTACTTGCAAGCCGCGCAACCCGGCCTCGTCGATTAAGCGTGAGGCATAATCCCCAACGGGGCGTTTAAACACACTGCCTGCAGAAGGGAATTCAAGCGGTTGTTTTTCTACCCGGCTGTGTTGCACGTGGTTGCGCGCTGCCAAGAGTTGTGTAAAATCGCCCGGGGCAAGCGTAAACCCGGCCGACAAAATAATGCACGGCGGCAGCCCTTCGGCCTTGCGGTAACTAAATTTGACGTCCTCTTTGGTAAGTGTAGCCGGGCGGCCTTCCAAATCTATAATATTAAAATATTCCAAGCAGTCGGCCGTTTCCTGCCCGTACGCGCCCGCGTTCATAAACACAGCTCCGCCCACACTGCCGGGGATGCCGGAAAGTTTTTCCATGCCGGCCAGCCCGGCTTTGCAAGCCAGTTCGCACACTTTGTCCAGGGGGGCACCGGCCTGGGCCTTGATGGTATCTTGTTCTACCAAAATGCGGTTCATTTTGCGGGTTGAACACGTAATGCCGCCCACCCCGCGGCTACCTACCAAAATGTTTGAACCAAACCCCAATACCCGCAGCGGAATATTTTGTGTGCGGGAAAGTTTCAGCACGAACTCCCATTCTTCGTTGGTTTGCGGATAGACGTACACTTCCGCCGGGCCGCCGGTACGGTAGGTAGTATGCGCACCCATCGGCTCGCAGAGCAAACAATTTTCGCCAAAGAAATGTTGAAGTTCCTGCTTATAGCCCATATTAAAAGCTAAGGCCCAAACCGCCGGTAAAGCCGTGGCTGTCTTTGGTAACGGTATACGCCACAAACCCGGTCAGCAACGGGAAAGGATGAAAGTTGATCCCCACCATCCCGCGCGGAGTGCCACTGGAAACCGATTCATTATCGGCATATCCGTGAGTTTTTAGCTTGCCGTAATCGTACCCGGCACCTACGTAAGGCGTAAAGAAAAGCACATCCACAGACGCAATGGCCGAAGCAGAGTAGTGATCGTTACGGTACCAATCGGTGCGGCCGTTATCGTAAAATGCGCCAAAGGCCAAGTTGATTACTTCCAGCACATTCATTTGATAGGTAAGCCCGCCCCCGATAGAGCGATACCCATTAACGGCGGTCCCGCGGGCAACTACCCCCAAATCAAGGACGGGAATTTTAGTTTCCGCTACCAAGAAAGGGAGCACTGTGTAACTGTCGGAAGAAATATTATTATCGTGCGAGGGTTTAAAAACGCTTACGCTGGCCCCCAAGTTAACCGCCGGGAAATACCCCCCTCTTCCCGTGTGGAAATCCACCATACCAACCAGGCCGTTTAAATCTCGGTTGTACGCTTTTAAGTTGGACTTTCCCTTCACATAATGATTGTGGAAGTCGTCCCCCATATTATCGGCATACGCCAACGGCGCTGCCAAGAGTACAGCCAGCAAGTATATCAGTTTTTTCATAATACTCTCCGTTTGCAAAAAATTTAGATATATAATATGATAGAAAAAGATAGGAGTTCTTCGCAACTCTGCTTATTTTTCGGGGGAACTATGCTTAGCCCATTAGCCGGAACACTAACCAAAAATAAAATAGACACAGAAAAATTGAAAAACGAATTTTTTCATCCGACCGCTGCGCCGGTGCCGGTGAAGTTTGGCACGTCGGGCCACCGGGGCACATTGGGGGCAGGGTTTTGCGCCTTGCACGCCCAAGCCATTGCGCAAGCGGTGGCCAAACTCCACCTGGAAAATAACCTTACCGGGCCTATTTTGATTGGGGGCGATACGCGCCTAATGTCGCGCGAAACGGCGCGCCTGTGCGCCGAGGTATTAGCCGCCAACGGGTTGCCGGTTATCTTGCCCGATATGGCCATCCCCACGCCGGTCTTTTCGTTTGAAATTTTAAGCGGCCGCGCGTGTGCGTGTTTAAATGGAACTGCTAGCCACAACCCGCCACAAGATATGGGGCTTAAATACAATCCGTCTAACGGCGGACCGGCCGACAGCACCCTCACCACCAAAATTGAAACTTATGCCAACGAGTTCATGGCCAATCCGGCGCAAATTAAAACCATTCCCTTGGAAGAAGCCCGCGCCCGCGGACTGATTCAAAATGCCGATGTAATCACGCCTTATGTTAGTGCACTGGCCAAGTATATTGATTTTGACAAAATTGCTCACGCGCCGTTTAAATTTGCGGTGCATCCGCTGGGCGGTTCAAGCTTGCCGTTTTATCAAGCTATCATTGAAAAATACGGGCTTAAAAACGTAGATATTGTCAGCACCCAGCAGGACCCCACTTTTTATTTTATTCCCATTGATCACGACGGCAAAATCCGCATGGATCCGTCATCCAAGTATCCCATGTCGCCGCTGATTGAATATGTAGAAAAGGGCACGTACGGCTTCGCCGGGGCAAGCGACCCGGATGCCGACCGCTTTGGTTGTGCCACCGCAAAAGGCGGGCTGATTTCCCCCAATCACGCGTTGTGCGTAATGGCGGATTATCTAATTCGTCGCAAAAAAATAAAAGGGGCTACCGCCCTGGGCCGCACATTGGGCACCACGGCATTGTTGGATCGCTTAGCGCAAGCCAACCACTTGGATTTGGACGAAGTCAACGTAGGTTTTAAATATTTTGTGCCGGGACTATTGGCCAACAAATACGTGCTGGCCGGGGAAGAAAGTGCCGGCATGTCGGTCAGCGGGTGGACCACGGAAAAGGACGGCATTTTTGCCGTGTGCCTTTTAATGGAAATTACCGCCACCGAAGGGGACATTGCCACGCTGTACGATAAGCTTACCGCCACACACGGCACACCCTTTTACACACGGGTAGACATTCCCACGGATGCCGCCGCCAAGGCCCGTGTAAAAGCCCTCAAAGCGGCGGATTTTGCCCACCTTAAACAGGTAGCCGGCGAAGACGTAACCCGCGTGCGCGACACGGACGGCATTAAAATCTACTTAGAACATTCGTGGATCTTGGTGCGTCCTTCGGGCACGGAAAACATTTTAAAAGTGTATGCCGAAACGTTTACCAGCCAAACGCACCTGCACACCCTAATTACAGAGGCGCAAAAATTGCTGCAATAAAAGCACCTTCTATTTGCTACCAATTACGCAGCAAACCAGCCGGCTTGGGCAATATTACAAATTCAAATTATCGTACGAATCTATAGCCTGCCACCCCTGCGGGGCTAACGAGTCGCATACCTGTTTATAAAAATCGTTTCCGTAAAAACAGTAATGCTTCTTGGTCCCGTCAGGAAAAATCGCTAGCGTAAGTCCGAACAAATCCCCTGCATCACTAAAATCCTCTGCAAAATATCTATCCCCATAGATTAGTGCACTTGCTTCAGCAATATCTGCGAAATAATCAAAAGTTTGGCTCGCACAAGAAAAAACATGCCGTCCAGACCTAGCTCTTTTGGAAGTACAATCCAAATGATCTAGCGAAACGCTCAGCTCATTTTTGTTGGTGGCACTTTTCCCCAAGAACGTGTTCGCCACATTGCCGCTGGTAGGAAATCCATTTTCTTCAATCCACAGGTCTACCGCCGTCTCCAGCGAGCGAATCATGGCAATTGCTTCACTGGCCCGGCTTTTTTCCACCGCCTTTTGGTATTGCGGCAAAGCGACAGCCGCCAATATACCAATGATTAAGACTACCACTAATAATTCAATAAGCGTAAACCCCCGCCGGGTGTTTCTAGTTGTCATACGTTACCTCGTTTAGTTATATTCAATTTGCTGCCCCTGGAAAACGCATGCAAAAACGGCTGCTACCGTTAGGCCTCTTGAGTGGAACCAAACGACAACAACCGGGCTTTCCGCATAAGCAGAAAGCACTCGGCACAACAAGATGTACGGTCCTATTGTACCTAGTTTCGGCTGCCTTTGGCACTCAAGAGATTTGCAAACCAAACTCCGCGTATACTACGCTTCCAAAAACAGAATCAAATTGTACGTATAGTATAGCAAAAAAGAGAGCTGGGGTAGCTCTCTTTTAACATTTACAGCGTAATACTACGTTAAATAATGATGAACCGAATGGCCATAATAATAAGGATAATCCCGGCCACTAGTTCCAAGCGTTTGCTAAGCAAGCGCCGGTATTCCTGCGCGGAATTGCCACCCAGGTGCGCACCCAAAATGGTCATTACAAACGTAATCACCAGCAGGAACAACACATCCGGGAAGAAGCCGCGGGTTACCGTTTCCAGGGCGTAGCCAACTAAAAAGCTATTGAGCCCGATGACGGTGGAAACTTTGATTAACTTCCACAAGTCGCTGGCGTCGGCATCGCCAAAGCTGGGGGATTTTTCAATGGATTCCAGCATCAGCTTAATCCCCAGTAGCAGGAAGAACGCAAAGGCCACCCAGTTATGGGCAAAATAGACCCAGTTGTGAAAGAAGATGATACTTACCAGGTAGCCCAGCGTAAACAACACCACGTTGGCCGCGGTAAAAAATAAAGCTATTTTAACGGAGAAAATACTTTTATTTTCTTTCGTTAATTTCAGGGCGGACATATTGGCGCTGACCAAATTGTCCACACAAATACATATAAACGTAATGATTACTGCAATAATGCCCATACTCACTCCTTCGTGTAAGATACCGTCATTCTACCAAATGCCAAGCCCTTCTAGCAATACCTTTACGCCTACTAGCATCAGCACCACCCCACCGGCAATTTCCACCCCGGTGCCGAATTTGCGGCCCAGCAAATGCCCGGCTTTAAACCCAAAATAACTGGTAACCAGCACACACGCGGTTAAAAATAATACCGTCTGCAAAAACGGCAAGCGCGAAAGTGCCAACCCGGCCCCGGCAAACAAGGCATCCATGCTGGTGGCTACCGCTAAAGCCACTTGCGTACGCAGGGAATCAAAAAGCCCCGCCGTCGCTCCTGTTTGTGGCGAGAACGCATTCTTAATCATGTGCAGCCCAATCAACAGTAAAATCAAAAACGAGATCCACGCCCCGGCCGCACGCCCGGCGTGTAAAAGTTCGCCCCCTTTAAACCCGGCTGAAAACATCACAAAGTGCGCCAGCGCAAAAAGTAAACTGATTTGCCAGCGTAGCGCGGCGTGATCTTTGCATTGAGCACATCCGGCAGACACGGTAACCGCCAGGTTATCCATAGACAGCCCAAGTGCCACTAAAAAAGAAGATAAGATATTCATACTAAAATTATGATACCATTTTTAAATAGAGGGCAATTATGCAATCACTTAAACTACTTTACAAAATTGGGATGGGTCCTTCCAGTAGCCACACCATGGGGCCGCGCAAAGCGGCGGAAGAATTTTCCGCGCAATATCCGCAAGCGGTTTCCTTTCGCGTAACGCTGTATGGTTCGCTGGCGGCCACTGGCAAAGGGCACTTGACCGATTTTGCCGTCAAAACCGGTTTTGAACCGCGCCCGGTAACGGTGCTGTGGGAACCTACGGTCTTTTTGCCCGCGCACCCCAATGCCCTAAAATTAGAAGCCCTTGATAAAGCCGGTCACCCGCTGGGTGAACAAACCGTTTACAGCGTAGGCGGGGGCGAAATCCGCGACGATCGCCACACTCCCTCGCCCGAACCGTCGGTTTATCCGCACAATTCCATGGCGCAAATTTTAATCTACACCGCCCGCAACCGTATGATGCTGTGGGAATATGTAGAAGAATGCGAAGGCCCGCAAATTTGGGAATATCTTTCCACCGTTTGGCAAACCATGCAAGAAACCATGGCCCGCGGGCTGGATAAACGCGGCGTGCTGCCCGGTTCGCTTAATTTAGAACGCAAAGCCCGGCGCTATTTGCACAATGCCGAGCAATCCCCCCAATACTTGCGCCGCATGAATAATTTGTTTGCGTACGCGTTGGCCTGCGCCGAAGAAAATGCCTCCGGCGGCCAAGTAGTTACCGCGCCCACGTGCGGTTCATGCGGGGTGGTACCGTCGGTCTGCCGCCAAATTAAAGAGATTTACAACTTTGAAGACATCACCATTGTTCACGCGTTGGGCACCGCCGGGCTCTTTGGCAATTTGGCCAAAACCAACGCTTCCATTTCCGGGGCAGAAGTAGGCTGCCAGGGCGAAATTGGCGTGGCCTGCGCCATGGCCGCCGCCGCCGCGTGCCAGTTGGAAGGGGGCGACAACCGCCGCATCGCTTACGCTGCCGAAATGGGGCTTGAGCACCACCTGGGCCTTACGTGTGACCCGGTGGACGGATTGGTGCAAATCCCGTGTATAGAGCGCAACGCACTGGCCGCTTCCCGCGCGCTTGATTGCGCTACCTATGCCCTTATTTCCGACGGGGAACACCGCATCTCATACGACGACGTGCTAGCCACTATGATGCAAACCGGTCTGGATATGAAAAAAGAATACCGCGAAACCGCCAAAGGCGGCTTGGCGCGGTTCTTCAAGCGCAACTTGATGCGTCTTAAAAACCGGGCGCATCTTCCGCGCATCCGCAATTTTAAAAAACGTAAACGTAAGGAGAAATAATGAAAAAATTTTCTTTTGTGCAATTTGTGTGTGTACTTTTAGCGTGTACGGCCCTTGTATCCGTGGCTATTTCGCTGTACGTTGGGCACTTATCCAAATCGCTGGAAAAAGAAACTTTCACAGCCTTGCAGGAATTTGCCGCGCAGGACGCCCGACAAATTGAAATGCAAGTATCCAAAGATTTAAATTTGCTCTCCGCCATTGCTTCTTCTATTGCGGTTTTGCCGAATGCCAACGAACAAGAATTATTGGAATTGTTGCAGGTGGAACGCAAGCAAAACCAATTTAAAAATATGGAATTTATCCGCCCCGACGGGATTGCCCAGCTAGATAACGGACACACGTTGGACTTATCCAAAGGGAAAAATTTTAACCGAACCCTGCAAGGCACCCCCGGGATTTCTTCGCGCGAAGTGGATTTGGTGGACGGCACTTCCATTTTAGTAGAAATGGTGCCGATGTGGTACCGCGATAAAGTAATCGGGGTTTTGGCAGGAACACATTACACACTGGAATTTGCCAAAACGTTAGACATGCAATCTTTCGGCGGGAACGGATATTCCCTGCTGGTAGAAGCGGACGGAGACAAAGTGGTAGAATCTTTCCACAAAAATGCCATAAGCGGGCTGTACAACATTTTTGATATGCCCGACGACCCGGACCACAAACTGCGCGACCAGGTTTTAAAAGATTTCTCCGCACGTAAAAGCGGCGTTGTCAAATATCACTCCAAAGCGCGCGGCACGTTGTATGTAAGTTACCAACCCGTCAACATTAACGACTGGTACATTATTTCCGTCGTGCCGGAAAAATTTGTCATTCAGGTAACGCAAAACTTCATTACGCTCTTGCCTTTGTTATGTTTGCTCATTGCGGCGGCGTTCTTTGCGTTGGGGATGTACATCCGCTATGCGTGGCCGCTAGTTAAAAAACGTATGCTGGAGCCCGAGGCCTAAGCGCGCAGGTTTGCACCCATACTTTTAATTTGCTAGAATAGAGTATACAAACCCCTTTTATGGTGGATGTAGCTCAGCTGGTTAGAGCGCCGGTCTGTGGAACCGGAGGTCGCGGGTTCAAATCTCGTCATCCACCCGTTTATTTTTCCCGATGGTATTTAACCACCGGGGTTTTTATTTTAGAAATCCGGGTTGTACGCCCATTGCAAAAGGGCTTGGCGTTGGCGCGGGCGGCATTCCGTGTGCCCGGGCGGGCAGTTTTTCAAAACCTGCGCTTTATGCCGGTAAAAACTGCGCCAGCGCGCAATTTGGATTGCATCAATTTCCGCAATCCGCCTTCCCAAATAATACCGGCAATACCACTGGAACCAGCCCCGCACATCGGGCCCCAGGATCCACCCGTTGCGCCGCCATACCGATAGCGGTTGGCGGGATTTTACACCAAATTGATTGAGTGAAACATCCGGCCCGCCGGGCGAAAGTTTGGCCCGCACAAACCACTGCGCCGGAAATTCGCGCGTACAATCTGTGAGGTAATGCCCTTCAAACACGCCGCGCGCCAACATTTGCGCGGGGGTTAGTTCGGGCTTAAAACCGGGCGCAAAATTTTCGCCGGGGTTTTGCGCCAACGTGTAGCCATACCCGGTTTGCATTTTATCGTACACCGCAATGCGGGCGCCCTTTCTAAACCGTTTCATACTGTAAGTTTAAGGGGGAAAGTTCCTTTGCGCCAGCCGGATAATTGATTAGTATTCGCTGATACAAAAAGTGCAGGGGCCATAAAACAGGCGGGCAAGAATTTCTTACCCGCCGCAATGAAGGACGAATTTGCTTTACGCGGCCAACGTGCCCAACAGTTTTTCCATGGGCTCTTTGGCTTCGCCGCCGCCTTGGGCAAAGTCCGGCCGGCCGCCGGCACGCCCGTTGATACCTTGCGCAAGCTGCTTGGCAAAGGTTACCGCGTCGGTATTGGGCAATTTGCCCGCCATTTTGACCACAAACGCACGTTTGCCTTCGTGGTCGCACGTAACAATCACCAACGCTTGCGTTTGTTTTTGCGCCAGCGTATCGGCAATGTTGCGCAGCTCTTTGGGTTGGGCATCATCGGCTTTGCGCAAAATAACGGTCGTTCCGTTTTTAAGCTTCAAGCTCATTTCGTTTACGCCGCCCGCGGCCAATGTTTTTTGACGGAAATCTTCGTAGCGTTTTTTAACATCTTTGAGTTCGTCCATAATGGTATTGACGCGCGCAAACACATCTTTAGCGGGAACCACCAACCGCGCGGCCAACGCTTCGGCCTGCTTATTGACTTGTTTTAAATAATCCAGCGCGGCATATCCGGCCACGCCTTCAATGCGCCGCACGCCGGCCGATACGGACCCTTCTTTAAGCACCATCACGGTGATGACATCTGCCGTGTTTTTTACGTGAGTGCCCGCGCAGAGCTCTAAACTGTATTTATTTTCCGGATGTTCAAAACTTCCCCCCATCAGCACAAAGCGGGCCGGGTCGGCGTAGGTTTCGCCCAAAAGTGTAACGGCGCCCAGCTTGTCGGCATCGGCCAGCGGACGGGTTTGGCACGTAACCGGCAACGCATCTTGCGCGGCCTTGTTGGCAATGGCCCAGGCCTTTTCCAATTCTTCGGGCTTGGGGGTTTTGGAAAGGGTATAGTCAAAACGGAAACGCTGCGGGGATACATAAGACCCGCTTTGATGCACCGTCGGCCCGAACACTTGGCGCAGCGCGGCGTTAATCAAGTGAATGGCGCTGTGGTTGGCCATGCAGCGTTTGCGCAAATCGGCATTTACTTGCAAGGTAACCGCTTGCCCTACTTTTAGCGAACCTTCCACATAGTGCAAGAAAATTTTGCCCAACGGTTTTTGCACATCATTTACTTGGGCGATTTCGTTACCGCCTTGTAAAATGATGCCCCGGTCGCCCACTTGGCCGCCGGATTCGGCATAAAACGGAGTCGTGTCAAACACGGCAAAACCGCTGCCGTTTAATTTTTCAACCGTCTCAAATTGTTCATTGAGCAAAGCCAACACTTTTGCGTTTTGGGTTAATGTTTCGTACCCCACAAACTGCGTAGCCGGCAGAGAATTTTCCAATTTTTGCATGACAATTACTTTGCCTTTGCTAAATTCATCCGCGTACGAACGGCTTTTATCTTGCGCGGCCAACTTGGCTTTTTTGTATCCTTCTTCATCTATACTTACACCTTTGGCCAAAGCAATTTCTTTGGTTAGTTCCAACGGGAACCCGTATGTTTCGTGCAAGTGAAAAGCATTCTGGCCGCTTAACACTTTTGTGCCGCTGGCCAGCAGTTCGGCCAGTTTTTCTTCGCCGGTTACCAACGTTTTCAGAAACGCTTTTTCTTCTTGTTTAAGCACGTCTTGGATGTGCGCGGCGTTCTTGTCAATTTCCGGATACAATCCGGCAAAAATTTGTTGCACCACGGGGACCAACGTGTAAAGATAGGGCTTATCGTTCCCCATCAATTTAGCATAGCGCACGGCGCGGCGGATCAAGCGGCGCAGGATGTATCCGCGCCCTTCGTTAGCGGGCAAAATCCCTTCGGCAATTAAAAAACTGGAGCTGCGAGCGTGATCGGCAATGATACGCAAAGCGGCTACTTCTTCGCGGCTGGTACCTTTGATTTTTAAATCCGCTTTGGCTTTGTCGGTCAGCGGGGTGAACAAATCGGTTTCGAACACGTTTTTGGCGTTTTGCATAGCCATGCACAAACGTTCCAGCCCCATGCCGGTATCAATGTTATTGTGCGGCAAAGCGGCCAACGTACCGTCCTCTTGGCGGTTGTAACTTTCAAACACGATGTTCCAAATTTCCACAAAGCGCCCGCAATCACACGTGATATCGCAATGCGGGTTTTTGCAACCTCGCGCGCCAAAATCGTAATAGATTTCCGAGCACGGCCCGCACGGCCCGGTGGGGCCCATGGTCCAAAAGTTATCGGCTTCCCCCAATTCAAAAATATGGTCTTTGGGCACAAACTGTTCCCAAATTTTATAGGCCTCTTCATCGCGCGGGGCGATGCCGCCCTTGTAAATACTTACGTACAATTTATCGGCGGGCAACCCCAGCACATTGGTTAAATATTCCCACGCCCACGCGATGGCTTCTTTTTTAAAATAATCCCCAAACGAAAAATTCCCCAGCATTTCAAAAAACGTCAGGTGCCGCTCGGTAAAACCGACGCTGTCAATATCGGTGGTACGCACGCATTTTTGGCAGGTAGCCGCATTTTTAAGCGAATTATCAATGCCTAAAAAATTGGCTTTAAATTGCACCATCCCGGCCGAGGTAAACAGCAGGGTCGGGTCGTTATGTGGGATCAGAGAGCTTGACGGCAATACCGGCAGCCCTTTGGATTTAAAAAAGTCTAAGTATCCGTTGCGGATTTGCGTACTGGTTTTCATAAAAAAGTCTCGCTGTAAAATAGGTATAATATAAATTATACCATTCTACGCGGGGTTATACTATGCATAAAATTTTTAGCTACCTACTACTTTGTATTGGGCTTTTACTGATTTTATTTGCACTGCTTGGGATGTACAAAGTGTTTGTGGTGCACAGCACACAGCCGTCTATTGTCACTTTGGTAGGCACTTCTTTTCAAACCCCGTATGGCACTATCCCGCTGCCGACCAGCTCGGTCAATACCTTGGCGAACCTGATTTTGTTTGCGTTTTTTATGGTATTTTTGGTATTTACGGGCGGGATGATTGCGCGTATTGGTGCGATGCTGCTTAAAAACGAACGCATTTACGATGCCTTGCACGCGGCGGCGCAAGTTCCGGCCCAAAGTGATTTGCGAAAACTATGAACATCCGTTTTATTCTCAACCCCGTTAGCGGCAAGAAACCGGCTGATGTTGCGGCTATCAAAGAGCAAATTGCGGCCGTCTTCCCCGGTGCGCAAATTTGTTTAACGCAAGGCCCCGGCCACGCTACTACTTTGGCGCAAGAGGCCGCACAAAACGGGGTTGAAACCGTCGTAGCAATGGGAGGCGACGGCACAATCAACGAAGCCGCCAAAGGGCTAGTAAACACGCCAAGTGCGCTGGGCATTTTGCCGCGCGGCAGCGGCAATGGTTTTGCACGCGAGCTGGGGCTTATGGGCTCCCTACCCACCGCACTCAATAAACTCAAAAACGCATCCGTACGTCCTTGTGACGCAGGGTTTGCCAACGGGGAACTTTTTCTCAATTTAGCCGGGGTCGGTATTGAGGCCGTTATTGCGTGGCAATTTATGGAGCAAGCCAAAACCGGCTCGCGCGGGATGTGGCCGTACTTCAAAGTGGCGGCTCAAACGCTGCTTTCTTACCGGCCGCAAACGCTGCGTATCACCCAAGAAAACAAAACCCAAACGCTTGCGCCGCTTAGCTTGGTATTTGCCAACGGGCGTCAATACGGCAGTCATTTTATTGTGGCGCCGCACGCTTCGCTGTTTGACGGACAGTTAGACCGAGTGGAAATCAAAGATGTTTGCAAGCTAAAACTGGCAAGTGTGCTGCCGTTTTTCTTTTTGGGCAAAGAGCCCCCGCTGGGCACCGTGCAAACGGTTCGCACCACGCACGCGCTGATAGAAGCGGACGGGGAAATTTTGTATCATATTGACGGGGAACCGCGCAAAACCCAACGTTGTTTGGAAATTACCGTGCGCCCCGGCGCTTTGCGCTTATTGGTACCGTGATATGGCTTATCGCAAAAAATACACTCCCCGCCGCAGCGGCAAAAACTATTCCAAAAAACAAATCAAGTTTTGGGCGTCGGTCATCGTCACGGTGATTTTGTATTTTATGCAACACTACGGCAAACCCAGCACGCAGGATGAAAACTCCCCCACGCCGGCCAGCTTTGAGAACGTATCCATTGCCTCCGTTTACGACGGGGATACATTTAAAATCAATTTAAACTGTTCGCTGGCTGTATATTGCGAAAAAGTACCCGTGCGTGTGCTGGGGGTGGACACACCCGAAATCAAGGGCGAAACCGAGCGCGAGAAAAAACTAGCCCAACAAGCCAAGGCCTTCACACAAGAATTTTTAAGCCAAGCCCCCATTTCACTTACAAACTGCGGGCGGGATAAATACTTCCGCCTGCTGTGTGATGTAACCAACGGCAAAGGCCAAAACTTAGCCCAAGAGCTTATCAAACACAACTTGGGCTATTCCTACTACGGCGGCACCAAGTCGGATCAATACAAATAATTTTTTTAATTCCGCAAAAAACACGCGCCTGCAATTTGCAAGCGCGTGTTTTAAATGAGCTCTTTTTAGCGTTTGGGGTGGTTCATAAACCGTCCGTCCGCACCGCGAATAAGCGGGGTGCCTGGGGCTAACCCGCCCCCGGACCGACGACCAGCCGGTCTGGGCCGTACCCCCGGGCCGGGCCGATGAGGCGGAGGAGGTGCCGGGCGATAATGATGCCGGTGATGATTGTGATGATAGATACTCCCCCATACCACACCGCCCAATAAGGCCGTGCCCACAATCGTAGGAGCCAAATATGAACGCGTGGTTACATATTTGGTATTGTTTTGCTCCTGGGCCAGGCGGGCCGCTTCCAGGTTGGCTTGCTGCTCGGCCTGTTCGGCCGCATAGCTGGAGTTGGCCGCCGTAATCGTAGCCATAAAGGCGGAATAATCTTGCGCGTTATCAAAGGTATGCACCAACAGCCCGTTCTGAAAGAGCATAAACTGGCCCCCGTTTTGGTAGACCTGGTAAGTAGCGTTGTTAGCCACATCGGTTACCGTGGTTAGCGCGGCATTTGCCGGCGCGTGGGCGGCCACATCTTTTTGCGAGACCGGGATGTTAATTTGATAACGCTCGTTAAGCGTTAAAATACCGTTGGCATTTTCCACCACGGCCACCAGCGGTTGCGGCCATTTGAATTTAAACAGGAACAGCCGGTATTCTTCGTTGGTTTTGCCGTAACGTACGGCTTCGTACTCGGTACCGTCCGCGGCGGTAAAAGTTTTCTCGTAAACCGGAATGGTGGAAATGGCGGCAACAATATCCTTGCGGTTCTTGCCAACAAACTTAGCCGCCAACTGATCGGCCGAGTAAGCAAGCACGGCCACACCGTCATCGGCGGCAGCTTGCGCAGGAACAACGCCCCCCAAAGGGGCTAACAACACAGCCAGTAATAATAGTTTTTTCATACGTATATAACACATTTCCTGTAAAATATATTGCAATGGTAGCAAATTTGTAAACTGTTTGGGGCGGCTTTAGCGGAACGACCACGCGTCCCCCATGGTATTTTCTATATATTCCAAAAGCCCTTTATGTAACAAAATATGCTTATTGGTTTTGATGCGGTGAATTTTGTGCGGTTCTTCTTTAGAAACTACCTCCAAATAAACCGCGGTGGTCCCCTTGGTCATATCCAGAAAGTGTTTGAGTTTTTCCAACCCTTTTTTGGGGTACCCGGGCGGGATGCGGATGGTAAGCTCATTGGCAACGTTGGCAATGATTTCGGTTACATCATTGGCATCTTTTAAATTGATTTCCTGGCGGGCACTTTCGTCATCAATGCGTACATCCCCGGTAAAGTGTAAAATGGCGTTGGGGGTCAATTTGGGGGCCAATGCTTCATACGCGCTGGCAAAGCAGTTTACACCGATAGCGCCGCTGCAGTCTTCAATTATCAATTGGCACCATTCCTTTTTCTGCTTATTTTGGCGCTTTTTAAGCAACGTCACAATACCCAATACGTTTAGGCGGCCGCTGGCTTTGCCTTCTAAAATATCGCTAATAGGCGTACATTTAAGCTGGGCCAAATTATTTTGATAGCGCGCCATGGGGTGCCCGCTTAAAAATAATCCCAGCACTTCTTTTTCATTAAAAAGCAATTCGCGTTGCGTAAACGGACGGGCTTTAACGGGCTCGGGTTTTTTTACACTCAGCACGCTGGAAAAATCGTCCCCGAACAAATTACCCATATTGTCCTTTTTTTCTTTGGCTACCAGGTGGGCCATATCTACGGCGTTATCAATATTGGCAAGGATATGGGGGCGCACTATTTTGGGATCTTGGCCCGGGTGAAAGCCGTCCATCGCGCCGGCCTTGGCTAAACTTTCCAGTGTTTTTTTGTTGGCCTGGAACAAATCAATCCGGCTGCACAAATCCTCCAGCGATGTATACGGCCCCTTTTTTTCACGCTCTCTTGCAATGGAAATACACCCTTCTTCCCCGGCGTTTTTAATAGCTTCCAACCCGTAGCGGATGTACTCTTTATCGCCCATTTTTTCCACCGAAAATTCCGGCTGCGATTTGTTAACATCCGGCGGCAATGTTTCAAAACCCATTTTGCGGGCTTCTGCCAAATACGTAACAATTTTGTTTTCTTTATCTTCGGCGCCGATAGCGTTGTGCCCGATTTCGTTGGTAAGCAGCGAGCACATAAACTCAATGGGGTAATTGGCCTTCAAATACGCGGTTTGATACGTAACCATTGCGTAGGCGTACGAGTGCGATTTATTAAACCCGTACCCGGCAAATGCTTTCATCTGCTCATAAATATGTTCGGCCGTACGTTGGGGAATTTCATGCTGGGCGCACCCTTGCACAAATTTCTTGCCGAATTTTTCCATAACATCGAGTTTCTTTTTCCCCATGGCCTTGCGCAGGGTATCGGCTTCGCCAGGGGTAAACCCGCCCAACAATTTGGAAATTTGCATGATTTGTTCCTGATACACCATGCAGCCGTACGTATCCTTTAATACTTCGGCCAGCAGCGGGGTTTCGTACGTGATTTCTTCCTGCCCGTTTTTGCGCCGCACAAACATGTCCATCATGCCCGATTCCATCGGCCCCGGGCGGTACAGCGCCACCAAGGCGGACAAATCACTAAATTGGCTGGGTTGGATTTTTTTAATTAAGTCACGCATGCCGCCGCTTTCCAGCTGAAAAATCCCCAGTGTTTTGCACGCGCAAAGCATTTCGTAGGTTTTTTTATCGTCCAGCGGCACTTGATTAATATCAAAATTGGGATCATGGCGGGCGCGGATCATTTTTTCGGCATTATCAATAACCGTCAGGGTGCGCAAGCCCAAAAAGTCCATTTTAAGCAGTCCCAGGTTCGAGCACGGCTCCCCTTCAAACTGCGTGGTGATTGCATCCTTGGCGCCGCGCGCCAAGGGCACATATTCGCTTACCGGGTCGCGCGTGATAAGCACCCCCGCAGCGTGAATGCCGGTATGGCGTTTGAGCCCTTCCAACTTGCGGGCCATGTCATAGAGCTGTTTGGCTTGCGGATTATTTTCAATCGTGTTTTTAAGTTCATTGATTTCCAACGCTTTGGACAACGTCATTTTAGGATCGTTGGGAATCATTTTGGTAATGCGGTTTGCCTCAGCCAAGGGGACTTCCATCGCCCGGGCCACATCTTTGAGCACCAATTTGGCCTTCATGGTACCAAAGGTGATAATTTGCGAAACGCGGTCCTCGCCGTATTTACTGCGCACGTAATCAATCACGCGCTCGCGCCCGGCGTCGGACATATCAATATCCAAATCCGGCATGCTTACGCGGTCGGGGTTTAAAAAGCGTTCAAACAGCAGTTTGTTGGCAATGGGGTCAATGCGCGTAATATCCAAGCTGTACGCCACCAAGGATCCTGCCCCCGAACCGCGCCCCGGCCCGATAGGGATATCATGCGCGCGGGCCCAGTTGATAAAATCGCTCACGATTAAAAAGTAGCAATCAAACCCCATGGAGATGATAACCTCAAACTCGTACTCCAGTTGCTTCCAATAAGCTTCGGGCACGTTGCCGTGCATTTTTTGAGTGAGCCCTTTGCGGCACAAATCTTTAAAATATTCGGCCGAGTTAGCAAACTGCGGCGGAATATCAAACTTGGGCAGAATAAAACCGTGTTTGGGGAATGTTAAGTTGCATTTTTCGGCAATGGCCAGCGTGTTACTGCACGCTTGCGGCGTGTGTGAGAACAGGGCGCACATCTGCTCGGGCGATTTAAAATACAACTCGTGCGACATTTGCAGGCGGCTTGGGTCGCTCAAGGTTTTGCCGGTGGCAATACAAACGTGCACATCGTGCGCTTTCCAATCTTCGGGGTTTTCGTAGTGGCAATCATTCGTAGCTACCACCGGGATGGCAGTGCGCTTGGATACTTCTTTAAGTAACGGCAGGGCTTCTATTTCTTCCCGGATGCCGTGGTCCATCAATTCAATATAATAATTGCCTTTGCCAAAAATGTCTTCGTACTGTTTGGCAAACGCGCAGGCCTTATCAAACCCGTTGATGCTGCGCACGTATTGGGAAAGCAGTCCCTTTAAACAACCCGACAGGCACAACAACCCGCCGGAATGTTTGGCTAATAACTCCGTATCAATACGCGGGTGATAATAAAATCCGTTCACCCACGCCAGCGAGTTTAACTTCATCAAATTTTGGTACCCTTCGTGGTTGCGCGCAAGCAAGGTTAAATGGCCAGTTAATGACTTATCTTTCACATCATACTTGCCCTCGGTAACGTAAAACTCACACCCGACCAAGGGTTTTAACCCGGCGGCGGTGGCAGACTCGTAAAAATCCAACGCACCGTACATATTGCCATGATCGGTTAAGCCCATGGCTTTAATGCCCTTGGCGGCTAACCCTTGCAAAAATGCGGAGGGTTTATGATTTTCGGAAATGCGCAGCATACCGTCCAAAAGGGAATAGTCGCTATGGTTGTGGAGTTGTACAAATTCTGCCATAAGAAAGTCCAAATGTTATAAGATATGTCTATGAGACATTATAGTAAATTAAAAGAAACTAAAATTGCCAGTAAAACTGTTTTTAAAGGGATTGTGGGGGTAAAATTTGATACCGTACGCCTGGTAAACGGGCACCAAGCTACCCGCCTGTACCTGGATCACAAAGGCGCCAGCGGCGTGATGCCGGTAGAAAACGGGTACGTGTACCTGGTGCAGCAATACCGCTACGCAATCGGCCGTGTCACGTGGGAAATCCCCGCCGGCAAGCGCGAAAGGGGCCAAACATTTTTGTCCTGCGCGCGGGCCGAACTCAAACAAGAAACAGGCATGACCGCCAAAAGCATCAAACACGTGTTGATGTTTCACCCGTCCAACGCGTTTTCAAGCGAGGAATTACACCTCTTTTTAGCCACCGGCCTTACACGCGGGAAGGATTGCCCCGACGAGGACGAATTTATTAACCTAAAAAAGTTCCCGCTTCAAACTGCCTATAAAATGATGAAGAGCGGAGAAATTAACGACGCCAAAACCATTATTATGTTACAATGGTATCAATTACACGCTAAACAACCCGCACAAAAAAATGCTTAACCGTACAGGGGGAAACCATGAAAAAACAATTAGTTGCTTATTTTAGTGCCAGCGGAAACACGGCCCAAGTAGCCAAACGGTTGGCCCACGCGATCGGAGCCGATTTGTTTGAAATCCGCCCGCAAACGCCCTACACACCCGCAGATTTAAATTGGACGGACCGTGAGTCCCGCACCTCGGTAGAAATGCGCGACCCGGCCTTCCGCCCGCCAATTGTGGGGGATGTTCCCGACGTGGGCGACTATAAAATCATTTTTCTGGGGTTCCCCGTTTGGTGGTACCGCGAACCGACCATTATCGACACTTTCCTCGAAGCGTGCGCGTTTAGCGGGCAAATTGTGGTCCCGTTTGCCACTTCCGGCGGGAGCGAAATCGGCAGCGAGGCCCCGCAAAACATACAAGCCGTCGCCCCACTGGCGCTAGTAAAAGAGGGCAAACGTTTCCCGGTCGAAGTGAGCGAAAAAGACTTGGCCGACTGGGCCCAACAGTTTTAAATTTCCTCTCTTATACAAATATGGTATAATAAGAGTAGGCAGCTCCCAGTTGGCGCAGCGCTTGTAACACAAAGTTCGTTCCCGCTCAAGGGAACGCGCCAACGAGAATAATTTAAGTAGTTTTAAGCCCAGTTGGCGCAGCGCTTGTAACATAAAGTTCGTTCCCGCTCAAGGGAACGCGCCAACGAGAATAATTTAAGTAGTTTTAAGCCCAGTTGGCGCAGCGGTAGCGCGTTCCCTTGACATGGGAAAGGCCACAGGTTCGATCCCTGTACTGGGCAAATTTGGGAACCACCCTTCGGGGTGGTTTTTAAATTTATCCACTAGCGCATAAACTGACTCGGCTCGGCAGGGGCCAAACGCCACAGCCATATCCGTCATTTTCCCCAGGATTAATTAAACATTTCATTTGCCTTTTCAAATCTTTTTTAGTATATTAGGGTTAGTTTCTGCTTCCCGCTTCTTCATCTCATCCAATTATCTGTAAAGGAGATTATATGCGTAAAACCACTCTCGCACTTGTGGCGGCCCTTGTTTGTTCGTCCGTATATGTTCAAGCACAAGGGATAACCGTTCGGGAAACCGTCCTAGAAGAAGGGATTTTGCTTGTTCCCGCCAAACATCACCAACGTTTGCAAAACCGCCGCGCCGCCGCGCATGAAAGCACCGAAAACGCCCTTGAGCAAGCTTGGCAAAAGGCCAAGCACGCATCTAATAAAATAGGATTAGATGTGGGGGTAGACGTTTCCTACCTGGCGCAGCGCGTTTCCCCCAGCGGCAAACAAACCGCTATCCAGGGTGTTTATTATCCATATCTTACCTGGGATTTATTCAAAAGCCACACCATTGGCGCGGGGCAGCTCAACATCAACTACACATTTGTACGTTATTGGGGCACGCAAGCCACAAACTTGCAGAACCGCATCAACACCGCCACTGCATTCAACGATTACGCCGGCAACCAGGAATTTTTCTCGCAATTTTCCTACACGCACACGCTGCCCGGCTCGTTGGATTGGCTCAGCATTACCGCCGGGCAATATCCGCTGTATAACTTCGACGGTACCACGTACCTGGATAATCAACAAACTGCGCTTATGAACTTTGCCCTTGCGCAAAATGCCAGTTCGGCTTATCCGTCGGCTTCGCTGGGGGCGTACGTACAGGCACAAACCAAAGATTTTACACTGGCCGCCGGATATCAGGACGCCACCAACATCACCGGCGAGCATATTGAACTGGGCGACGCATTTAGCGGTAAATATACTGCGTTTGGTTCCGTATCCTGGACGCCCACGTTCGACCTGGGCGCCGGGCAATACAGCGCGCTGTATTACTATCAGCCCTCGGTGGAAAAACAGCCCGTTAACGTCAACGGCTGGAGCTTAAATATGCAGCAAAACATCGGCGAGAAATGGGCCCTGTTCGGCCGGGCCAACGGCTCCACCGGTGGGGCCACCGGGGTAAAAAATTCCTACGCACTAGGGGCGGCTTTGCTCAATCCATTCAAGCGCAACAGCCAAGATGCTATCTTGCTAGGCGTTGCTTACAACCGGCTCAGTGCGGCCGGGCAGGGATATCCTGCCTATCTGCGCACCAGCGAAACAGCCGTGGAACTGGCTTGGGTATGGGGCATTGGCAAGCTCATCACCCTCACGCCGGACGTGCAACTCTACCCGCGCGCCGGGCTTAACGATAAAAAACAATTTACGACGGTGGTCGGCCTACGCACTACCGTCCAGCTGTAGCAGTAATAAAAGGAGAGAATACTATGGAAAACAAAGAACTTGTATTGGGTACACGTTACCCCACATTAGCATTTATTTCCGGCGGTGCCGGCCAGGCCGCTGATGGCATTCCGCCTCAACCGTTTGAAACTTTTTGTTATGACTCCGCGCTCCTGCAAGCTAAAGTAGAAAACTTTAACATCGTACCCTACACTTCCGTCCTTCCCAAGGAATTATACGGCAACATTGTGCCGGTAGACCAAGTGACCCAGCACTTCAAACACGGCGCTGTTTTAGAAGTAATTATGGCCGGCAATGGCGCACGCATTGAAGACCACAAAGCCATTGCCACCGGCGTGGGCGTATGCTGGGGCAAAGACAAAAAAGGCCATCTCATCGGCGGGTGGGCCGCAGAATATGTGGAATATTTTGACACGCCCATCGATAACGAAATTGCCCAAGGCCACGCGCACATGTGGCTCAACAAATCCCTCAAGCACGAGTTGGAAATCCGCGGCGTGGAAAAACACAGCGAGTTCCAAATCTGGCACAATTACATCAACATTACGCAACCCTTTGCGTATTGTTTGACGGTAATGGGATTTTTGAACTTTAAATTTGCCGAGCCGGTAAACTTAAAATAATAGGGGCCGCCTATGGGAAATAACACAACCGCCAAATTAGGCGTTATCGGCCTGGCCAGTATTGTGATTAGTTCCATGGTAGGGGGAGGGGTGTTTTCCCTCCCTCAAAACATGGCTGCCGGTGCCTCGGCTGCGGCCGTTTTACTGGCGTGGGTAATTACAGGTTTTGGGATGTATTTTATCGCCAACACTTTTAGCGTATTATCCCGCGTCAAGCCCGACCTGACCGCCGGTATCTATATGTACGCGCGCGAAGGATTTGGCCCGTATATGGGCTTTACCATCGGCTGGGGATATTGGTTGTGCCAAATCTTCGGCAATGTGGGCTATGCCGTCATTACCATGGACGCTTTAAATTACTTCTTCCCGCCGCATTTTGCCGGGGGAAATAATCTGCTGTCCATTGTGTGCGGCTCGGTACTCATTTGGGGGTTCAACTTTATTGTGCTGCGCGGTGTAAAGCAAGCCACCCTTTTAAACCTCATCGGCACGATTGGCAAATTGGTACCGCTCTTGGCGTTTTGTGTGATTTTGCTTTTTGCTTTTCACGCCGATAAGTTTGACGCCAACTTTTTAGGCCGCCTGGCCGAAAACGGCCACAAACTGGGCGACTTGCCCACCCAACTTAAAAGCACCATGCTGGTGACGCTGTGGTCGTTTATCGGGATTGAGGGGGCGGTAGTGCTCTCCAACCGGGCCAAGGATCAATCGTCCGTAAGCAAAGCTACGCTGCTGGGGTTTTTGGGATGTTTGGTCATTTACATCGGGCTTTCGGTCCTGCCGTTTGGGTTTTTAACCCAGGCCGAAATTGCCGCCGTTCCTAATCCTTCCACCGCCGGGGTGCTTGAAAAAGTAGTCGGCCCGTGGGGGGCTGTGTTTATGAACTGCGGGTTGTTAATTGCGGTGCTGTCTTCGTGGTTGGCGTGGACGATGATCACGGCCGAAATCCCTGCCGCTGCTGCCGAAAACGGCACGTTCCCCAGCGTGTTTGCGCACCAAAATAAAGAGGGTTCGCCGGATGTTTCGTTGTGGGTTACCAGCGCGGCGATGCAGTTAGCCATTTTAATGGTGTATTTTTCCAACAACGCGTGGAATACCATGCTCTCCATTACCGGGGTCATGGTGCTGCCGGCGTATTTAGCCAGCACGCTGTACCTGTGGAAGCTGGTAGAAGACGGAGACTTTGCAAAACTCTCCAAAACCGGGCGTGCCAGTGCACTGGCAACGTCTGTATTAGGGACGGGGTTTGCACTGTGGCTCTTGTATGCGGCGGGGCTTAAATACTTGTTCCTGGCGGCCATTTTCCTGGCGTTGGGGATCCCGGTATTTATTTGGGCGCGCAAGCAGAAAAACGACGGGCAGCCCATCTTTGCCGGGGCCGAAAAAGCCGTGGTTACGCTGCTGGTGTTAGCTGCCGTGGCGGCCATTTACGCGTTTACCCGCGGGTTGCTGAAAATATAAGTAAAACCCTTATCCTACAAGTCGCCCGGCCCAACAAAGGCCGGGCGTAATTTTTTAGTTGGACTATATTGCCCTAAATTGTTAAGATATTTGGAAGGAGATTTCTATGCAATTATTACTCGCTTTTTTAGCCGGGGCCGCCGTTGTAGGGCTGTGGGCTTTTTGGAAAATCAATCAATTAAAATTGGAAAACGTCCGCCTGCAGGAACGCAAAAGCGCGCTGGACCAAACGCAGGCCAATCAGGAAAAACTGTTCAACACGTTGCAACAGCAAGCCAAGGATTCGTTTAAACAATTAGCGGCCGAATCTTTAAAAGCGCAAAAAGAGGAATTGGTTACCAAAAACAAAGATTTGTTTACCCCCCTCAAAGAAACCATGGACCGCTTTTCCACCGAAATGGGCCACCTGCGCACCGAGGCCGCCCAGCGCCACGGCTCGCTGCAAACTGCGCTGGACCAAACCAAAGCGCTTAACGAAAAACTTTCCAAAGAAGCCAGCGATTTGACCACCGCCCTTAAAAGCCCCAAAACCCAGGGCACCTGGGGTGAAATTATTTTGGAAGACGTCCTGCACTCCATGGGTTTGCGCGAAGGGGTGGAATTTGAGAAACAAGTCTCTTTCAAAACCGACCGGGGCGAACGCCAACAGCCCGACTTTATCATCCACCTGCCCCAGGAGCGCGACTTGATTATCGATTCCAAAATGTCGCTCAACAGTTACACCAAATGGGCCAACGCCACGGACGAAGCCGAAAAGAAAAAACTGTTAAAAGAGCATACCCGCGCCGTGGAAGAACACATCAAAGAGTTAGCCGCCAAGGATTATCCCAAACTCTTAAAAAATGAGAAGCTGGATTTTACGCTCATGTTCATCCCTATCGAATATGCCTACTTTGCCGCGTTGCAGGAAAACCCGTCCTTAAACGACCTGGCCCGCCAACATCACATTTACATTGTAACGGCTTCCAACTTGTTGACCGTTTTGCAAATTGCCGAAAATCTATGGCGCGTGGAACACAGCACCAAAACCATGAACCAAATTTTCAAAACTGCCCAGGACATGCATGAGCGGGTGGGGCGGTTCTTAGAGCGCATGCAAGATTTGGATGCTAAAATTGCCGGCGTACAAAAGGCCTACGCCAACGCAGCCAAAAGTTTAACCGGGCCGCAAAGCATTGTTACTTCGGCCAAGCAGCTGGAACAAATGCGTATTAAATCGGCCCGCAAATTGCCGGAACTTTTTGAGGAGCCCGTGGCCCAATTGCCCGCGGACAAGGATGCCTAAAAAAAGTACAATAAGGAAACGAGGTCTTGCCTATGATTTGGTTTAATTGCGACTATAGCGAAGGAACTCACCCCCGTATTTTAGAGCGTTTGGCTCAAACAAATTTGGAACAAACCGCCGGCTACGGCAACGACCCTTACTGCCGCCAAGCCGCGCAACTGCTTAAAAAATTGTGCAACGCACCGCAGGCCGAGGTACACTTTTTAACCGGCGGCACGCAAACCAATTTAACGGTATTGGCGGCCTGTTCGCGCCCGTACCAAAGCATTTTATCTGCCGTGTCGGGGCATATCAACGTGCACGAAACCGGTGCCATTGAAGCCACCGGCCACCGCATTGAAGCGCTGCCCGAAGAAAACGGCAAAATCTCTGCCGCGCAAATTGCCAAGTTTTGTAAAGACCATTGGGCCGAAGACAATCCCGAATTTGCCCCCCAACCCCGCACGGTCTATCTTTCGTTCCCTACCGAGTACGGCACCCTGTATTCTTTACAAGAACTCAAAGAAATCCGCCGCGTGTGTGACGACAATCACCTCTTTTTATTTGTGGACGGTGCCCGCCTGGGTTACGGCCTTACCGCCCCGGGGAATGATGTAACCTTGCCCGATTTAGCCGCCCTGTGCGACGTGTTTTACATCGGCGGCACCAAAATCGGCGCGCTGTTTGGCGAGGCCGTGGTCATCCCAAACCCAAAATTGCAAAAAGATTTCCGCTATTTTATGAAACAAAAAGGCGGCATTTTAGCCAAAGGGCGTCTGCTGGGGATCCAATTTTTAACGTTGTTTGAAGATAATTTGTATTTGGAAATTTCCAAACACGCCAACGACATGGCCGCCCGTATCAAAGCGGCGTGCCAGCAAGCCGGGTTTGATTTCCTCTACGATTCCCCCACCAACCAGCAATTCCCCATTGTGCCCAACGAAATATTGGCAGAATTGGAGCAAACTTACGTATTTGCGCACAACAAACGGATAGACAAAAACCACACAGCTATCCGCATTTGCACCAGCTGGGCCACGCGCGAAGAAGACGTGGAACAACTCGTGGCTGACTTGCACAAACTCGGGGGCAAGTAATGTTGCATATCGGTTGTCATTTATCCAGCTCCGACGGTTTTGAAGCCATGGGGCAAACCGCTCTTTCTATTGGGGCGGATACCTTCCAATTTTTCACGCGCAATCCGCGCGGCGGCCGCGCCAAAGACATTGACCCGCAAGACGCTAAAAATTTAATAATGCTGATGCAACAGCACCACTTTGCGCCCATCATCGCCCACGCGCCGTATACATTAAACCCCGCTTCGGCCGATCCCAAAATCCGCGATTTTGCTCTCATGACGTTTGCTGACGACCTTAAACGGATGGAATACGTGCCCGGCAATCTCTACAATTTTCACCCCGGTTCGCACGTGGGCCAAGGCGTGGACAAAGGCATTGAGCTGATTATTCATACGCTAAACGAAATTTTAGATCCCAAGCAACACACCACGGTTTTGCTGGAAACCATGTCGGGCAAGGGCAGTGAAATCGGCGGAAAATTTGACGAATTAAAACGTATTATAGACGGCGTAAAACACAACCAACTTTTGGGCGTATGTTTAGATACCTGCCACGTGAGCGACGCAGGGTATTCGCTGGCAAAATTGGACGATACCTTGGCGCAATTTGATAAACAAGTAGGGCTTACACTCATTAAAGCTGTGCATATCAACGACAGCTTGAACCCGCAGGGTTCCCACAAAGACCGCCACGCCCCTATCGGCGAAGGGACAATTGGCACACAAACATTGGCGGGCGTGATCAATCATCCCGCACTAAAGCACTTACCGTTCTGTTTGGAAACCCCTAACGATTTGGACGGCTACGCGCGCGAAATCAAACTGCTGCGCAAATTGTATAAAGAGTAAAAGTTGCGTTTTGAGCCAAAAACTGATATACTATATAGGTAATGGGCCTGTAGCTCAGCTGGGAGAGCGCCTGCATGGCATGCAGGAGGTCGCAAGTTCGATCCTTGTCAGGTCCACCATTTGAAAGCTCCGCGAAGGCGGGGCTTTTTTTGTGGGCCGCAGGCGCGAAGAAATGCCTACTCTTACAACCCGCAACCCAAGCTTTCAATTAAAAAGTCCGGCATATTCTGCTGGGCCATTTTGGCTTGGGTGGCTTGCACGTCATAAATTTGGCGCATAAACGTGAAGGTTTGTTCCTTGGTATCCCACAAGCCGCACGCGGCGTGCGGGTTATGGTCGCGCGGTTTACCCACGGAACCGGGGTTGATTACATAGCGGCATTTTTCTTGTAAAGAAATAGTATGTTCTTCTTTTTGATTAAGATATAAATGACACGTACGCGCCGCCCCTTTGATGTAAAACTGCAAGTGCGTATGCCCTACAAACAAAATCTGCCCCTGCCACATACGGTAGTACGTATTAAACTGGCTCACACTGTGAAAATATTCTTTAATGGGGTCTAACGGTGTGCCGTGCAACGCAGTAAAATTATCCCCCTGCGCGGTGGCGGGCAAAGCACGTAAATAATTGGCTGATTTTTCATCCAGCCCGGGCAAACTTTCTTCCAGGGCGGCTTTGGCATCATAATTAAACAAACTGCCTAAAGACGGGAACGCCAGCACAGCATCGTGGTTGCCCATTACGCTGGCCAAAAGCGGCAATTGCGCCACGCGTTGCACGCAGGCCTTAGCGTCCGGCCCATAGCCGATGATATCGCCGCATTGAATATATTTTTGCGCACCGGCGGCTTTCAGGCGCGTCAGCACCGCTTCCAGGGCTTCTAAATTTGCGTGAACGTCCGAAAGTACCCCAATACGCATTACGCTTCCACCAGTGCTTCAAGTTCTTCTTTTTTCTTGTTTTCTTCGGCGTTGTTGCGGTCGGCCAAGTTGACTGACATTACCTTGGATACCCCGCTCTCTTCCATGGTAATGCCGTAAAGCATACGGGCGGCCTCCATGGTGCGCTTGTTGTGGGTTACCACAATAAACTGCGTAGACTTTGAAAATTCTTTAATCAGGTTGACGTAACGCTCCACGTTGGCTTCGTCCAAAGCGGCATCAGCTTCGTCCATAATGCAGAACGGCGAGGGGTGATGCGTAAAGAACGCAAAGAGCAGCGACATGGCCGTCAAGGTTTTTTCTCCGCCGGACATAGAACTGATATTGAGCAATTTTTTGCCCGAAGGTTGTGCATAAATTTCGATGCCGGTTTCCAGCAAATTATCGGGCTGCGTAAGCACCAAGTCACACTCTCCGCCGCGGAAAAGTGATTGGAAAATATTCTTAAAATGCATGCGCACTTGCTCAAAGGTATATTTAAAGCTTTCGCGCGTAGTTTGGTTGATTTTGCTAATGGCGGATTTTAAATCTTTCTTGGCATTGTCCAAGTCCGTCATTTGCGTTTTCAAAAATTCGTTGCGCTCGTTTAGAGCGTCATATTCTTCAGGCGCGGTCATATTTACAGCGCCCATATTTTCAATGCGTTTGCGCATCATTTTTACGCGCTCGTAATCCACCTCTTTTTTACCATAATTCATTTCGGCTTCTTCGGGCGTAATATTCCAGCTTTCAAACAAGCTATTTGCCACGGTGGTATGTTGGCGCCGCGCATTGGCAAGGGAGTTTTCCAAATTATTTTTCTGCAGGGTTAAATCGGATGATTCCTTCTTGCACTTATTAAGGGCACTCATTTTTTCATCATAATCTTTTTTGAGGGCCTCTAAATCGGCGCGCATTTGGTGCTCATCAATTTCCAACTTAGCTAATACGTCGCGTTCTGTGGAAAGTTTAGCCTGGGTAGCCAGTTTTTCATCCGCTAAACTTTTTAAGCGCAAATTAGAAGAGGCAATTTTTTCGTTTCGTTTCCCCTCATTTTCCGTCAAACTGTTAAATTCATACTCGGTGGATTTTAAATCTAGTTCCACGTTGTTTTTTTGGATGCGCATTTCGTATAACGAGGCACTTAACGTGTTAATTTCGTTTTTAAGCACTTCGGCCTGTTCGCGCAGAGTTTGTTGGCGCTGTTTGGTTTCTTCGGCCCGTTTGGCGCATGCTTCATGCTGTTGTTTAATTTGCGCACATTGCGCTTGGAGCGTGTTAATTTGTGCTTTGCGGTTATCTACACGCAAGGTAATTTCTTGTTTGCGTGCGGCTGCTTTGGCTAAGGTTTCTTGGGCCGTTTTCAATTCGTGCTCTTTGTTGGCACGTTCGTTTTGAACCGAGTTTAACGCTAGTACCACTTCTTGCGCTTTGGCGCGCAATGTTTTTAAGGTTTCCTCGGCCTTGGTTAAATCTTCTAAATTTTTAGCAAAATCAGCCGAGAGTTTTTCTTCTTGTGCGTGTTGAGCGGACAGTTGCTCTTTGACAGCTTCTTCCTCTCCCAATACGCCTCCGGTGCACGGACACTTTCGTCTCCGCCGCTTACAAAAAATCTGCCGTCCACGATGCCGGCCTCGTAGGAATAAGTTCCTATAATGTAGTTAATTAAAGGCTCCAATTCCGGCTTATAGGTAAGCTGATTTTTAAGCGTACCCGCCGGCATACTAGCGGCTTGTGGTACACTTTCTAAGACGATAAATTTAGCGCGGGCTTTCCCCTTTTGGCGCACAAGCTCCGTGGCTTTTTGCACGGTTTGGCGGGTATCACACAGCACAGCATCCAAAAAATTACCAAATGCTTCTTCCACGGCTACTTGCAAATTTTGCGGATATTTAAGCGCTTTGCGCAGCGTCCCTTTTACACCGGGCAATTGGCTGTCTAATACAGTTTTAACACCCACCCAATACGGGTCGTTTTGGCCTTGGGTTTGGATAAGCTCCAATTTAGCCGCTAACCCGGCCTGGGCCGATTTTACAGTAGAAATTTGTTCGTTTAATGTGCTGCGTGCTTGTTGCAAATTACGCAAGGTTGTTTCGCCCTGTGTAATCGCGTTTTTAGAAGTATCTGCCTCGGTTTGTTTGCCTTGCACACGTAAGGTAACTTCCTGTACACTTTGTTCAAGAGCTTGCAATCCGGCTTGTTGGGCCTGGCTTACTTTTTCGGCCGCGATTAAATCTTCTTCTTCGCGCTTGATGTTGGATTCTTCTAACGAAATCCGGTTAGCTACTTCCATTTGTTTTTGCACAAGTGTCATCAGCTCATTAGAAGCGCGTTGCAGTTCGTTATCGGCACCGCGCAAATCGTTTTCCAGCTGTTGGGCTTGCGCCGTTTTAGCGTTGTAATTTTCTTGAAGCGGGTTTAATTTGGCGGTTACTTCCGCCAAATGCTCTTTTAGTTTAGCAAGTGCCGGCCCTAGTTCGGCCAAGCGGTTTTGCCCGCGCTGTGCCTCCGCTCCCGACGTAGCAATCTGGGCAGTTAGTTCCGCAGTCAAGTTATCACAGTTTTTTATGGCCCCTTCTAATAGGCCCACTTGATACTTACTGGCGGAAATTTTTTCGTTAAACGCGGCGGCTTCTTTTTGTTTGTGCGTTAAGTTCAAATCTAGTGCCGCCGTGGCCCCTTCTTGCGCGGAAATGCGGTTTTCTAAATCGGCAAGTTTCTGTTCAATAGGTTGCAATTCGCCGGAAAATTTAGCAATAGACGCGGCTGATTCATGCAGCGAATGTAGCGAAATAGCAATCTCACTTTCTTTGAGTTCTTCGCGGTATTTTTGATACAGGCGTGCCTTTTTGGCTTCGCTATCTAACTTCTTAATTTGCTCGGTAATCAAAGCCACCGTATCGGACAGGCGCGCGAGGTCCATATCCACGCGCTCTAAACGGCGGATACATTCCTCCCGCTTGGCCTTATATTTAGAAACACCGGCCACTTCTTCAAACATTTCACGGCGTTCTTCGGCCGAGGCAGAGAGTACGCTTTCCACGCCTCCCTGGTCAATGATGGCGTATCCGCCACCGCCAATACCGGTATCTAAAAACAAGTCGCGTATATCGCGCAGGCG
>JAZNWD010000017.1:0-62012 GCA_045593185.1 Elusimicrobiaceae bacterium
ACCGCCGTTATTAAACAAAGGTGTCATTCCAAACTTGATTTGGAATCTTCCACGTATGCTGTTTACAAACAACGACAAGCGTTGAAGATCCTGAATCAAGTTCAGGATGACTTTCTTTATAATGAAACGGCTTTGTACTGCTTTTTTCATACATCCTCCTTGTGTTTTAATATCCAGCATAAAATTAGTGTAACAAAAAAAAAACAAAACAACCCCCCAGTCAAAAAACGGCCTTTGCAATTAGGCAAAACATCCGTCATTCCCAAGGGCCGTAATTGGGAATCTCCACCGCTTTGGTCGTTTCTTGCAGCTTGCTAAAGTCTTTGTTAGACTACATTTTCCCCTTTGGGGCGTGTTTTTCTTGTATTTTTAGCCCGTTTTATGTTACGATATAGTGGAAAGTATCCCGCAATGCGGGGAACTCTATCTTTATATATATACGAGGAATATTTATGGCCAGAACACCTATCATTGCCGGAAATTGGAAAATGCACAACACCATTGCCGAGGCAACCGCTTTGGTGGACGCACTTACAAAAGCTGGAAACAAAAACCATGCTGAAATTATTATTGCGCCGTCTTACACGGCCTTGGCTGTAGCCGCCCACACTGCCAAAGGGTCCGAAATTAAAATAGCCGCACAAGATGTACATTGGGAAGATCAAGGCGCCTTCACCAGCGCCGTTTCCCCCGTACAAGCCAAGGATGCCGGTGCCACCCACACCATTATCGGCCATAGCGAACGCCGCAGCGTATTTGGAGACACCAACGAAATTTTAAATAAAAAAGTAGCCGCCGCTTTGCGCCACGGATTGACGGTAATTTTCTGCGTGGGTGAAACTTTACAAGAACGCGAGGCAAACAAAACGTTGGATGTTATTTCCACCCAACTTACCGAAGGGTTGAAAGACTTTACAGCCGAGCAATTAAAAGGGCTTATCATTGCCTATGAACCCGTATGGGCCATCGGCACCGGCAAAACCGCTACCCCGGACCAGGCACAAGAAGTACATGCCGCTATCCGCGCCCAATTGGCTAAAACATACGGCGACGATTTTGCCCAAGCCACCCGCATCTTATACGGCGGAAGTGTAAAAGACACCAATGTAGACGAAATTATGGCCAAGCCGGATGTGGACGGTGCTTTGGTAGGTGGGCAATCCTTAATTGCGGAAAAATTCGCCCGGATTATTAACTTTAATTAAAAGTTATGAATATAGCCAAACTCATTGACCATACGCTTTTAAAGCCCTGCGCCACACAAGAGCAAATTAAGCACTTGTGTGACGAGGCGCGTGCGTACAATTTCTGCAGCGTATGCGTAAACCCGTATTGGGTACGCTTTGCCAAAGAGCAGCTGCAAGGAACTGACGTAAAAGTGTGCACGGTCATTGGGTTTGCGCTGGGGGCTGATACTACCGCCGTGAAAGCGTATGAAACTAAAGACGCTATCAAAAACGGAGCCGACGAGATTGACATGGTCATTAACATCGGGGCGTTAAAATCGCAAGATTATGATACCGTATTGGAAGATATTTGCGCGGTACGTAAGGCGTGCAAAGGGCACATTTTAAAGGTAATTATTGAAACCTCTCAATTAACAGATGAGGAAAAAGTAAAAGCTTGCCAATTGGCCGCACAGGCCGGGGCAGATTTTGTAAAGACTTCTACAGGGTTTAACGGCGGCGGAGCTACCGTGCAGGACGTAGCTCTGATGCGCAAGTCCATCCCTGCGCATATGCAGGTAAAAGCGTCGGGTGGGGTGCGCACACGGGCTGATTTACTGGCCATGACCGCCGCAGGAGCTACGCGCATTGGCGCTAGCGCCGGGGTGCAAATACTAGAGGGAAAATGATTAATAACTGGGAACTAACCAGCCGCATTGATCACAATACCGGCAACATCCACTATGCTGTAGTAACGGATGGAACGGAGCATGATGCGCGCTTAATTGCCAAAAAATTAAAAGGGTTTGTGCAGCAGATAACGCCTGCGCAGGCCCCTTACGTGTATACGTTTGAATTACCGATAGATTTAGACGAAGGAACACAAGATAAAATCCGCACGGCCGTTACGGAAGCCGTAGAGCTGACTAATAAAATTAACGAATTTGTACCGGGCGGTGTATTGGGGGATCCTCTTTTTAATGCCGATACCAACCGCGAAGATAAAGATTTCCCTACCCTTACCACCCAAGATCCTTCTGCCAGCCAATTTAATGGGGAAAAACCACCCAAACAACGTACCATCGATTTGGATTCTCAACCCAATTTAAGTGAGCCAAACATCCAAGCGCATCAAGTAAAAATGGGTGAAAATTTGGAGCAAACGGTTGCACGTGAAATTTCCTCACTAGACAGCGAACTTTCCACCACCGCGCGGGAGGTGTTTTCTGCGCAGCAGCCCCAAAACACACTTACCGTTGCCAACGCTAAGGGCACAAAAGAAGACCTTAACCCCATCTCAATTACAGATAATGATATGCTCATCAAAGACATGGAAGGGTCTGTCTTGCAGAAAATGCCGCTAGAAGATATTTTGTCTGCCGAAACGCGGTATGATATGTTTGTGGATGTGGATAAAACCCCCCAACAAGCCCAACAACTCCAAGAGCAAAAAAACAACAAAATAGCTTCTGCCCAACCCCAGGCCTTTAACGTATTTGAACAAGATTTAAAAGAAGAAACCAATGTACTGGATGTGGAAGAAGTGCGTGAGATTACCGATCGGTTACCTCAGAAAGAAATGCCGCTTACATCAGCCCCCAGCAAACCAAATGAATCGGGCTTGCCCCCGCAACCGGCTGAAACAGAAGCATCTTCCACGGTGCCTTTCACTTTGGGCGCCTCCGAGGAAACGGATTCCTCTGTATTAGCAGGGGCATCCCATGAAGAATTGCCGGAAGAAGAAGTGTTGGAAGCAACGCTTCCCCCTACCCCCAAAGACGCTCCCGCAGATGGCTTACCGGAAATTGCGGTACGCGGTGAAGAGGAACTGGATAAAACTTTTAATTTGGAGACTACTTTTAACACAGAATTATTTAAACGTCAATACGAGAAAACACACGCTATGCAAGAAACGAACCTAGAAAACGAAAAACCGCATACTAAAACTATTTTGCGGCTCAAAAAACAAACCCCGGAAAAACCGGCCGCCCCACAAGAAGCTGCTTTGGGCAAAACCACGTTGCGCTTGCGCCGCAAACCAGCCGGCCCGCAACCCAACCCGCAAACATTGCGCGGAACCAAAACCCCGCAACGCAGCGAAGCAGAAAACCGAGGGACCAAAACAAAAAATATTGACCACTCCATTCAAATTCCGGGTTCGGAATTAAAAAAGCATAACTGGCCCCTGGAAGTTCCGCTAATTCCTACCTATACGCTAAGCAATATGATTATGTCCGTTAACCGCTTTGCGCATGCAACGGCCATTTCTGTTATTGAAAACCCGGGCAAGCTCTACAATCCGCTCGTGCTACACGGAGGAACCGGTACCGGGAAAACGCACTTTTTAAATGCGTTGGCCTATGCTTTTAGCCAAAAATTCGGTCAAGAACATATTTTTATGACCAACGGGGTTCGCCTATCCCGCGGGATTCAACGCTACGTAATGGAAGGCAATATTGAAAAGTTTGAAAACTTTATGGCGTCTGTTCGTGTTTTACTCATTGATGATATTCACTTGCTGGCTATTAACGAGCAAAACCGGGCCTATATCTCTAAACTGCTCAATACGTTTGTCAAAGAACAAAAACAAATTGTAATCACTTCCAAATATCCGCCGGAAAGCTTGGAAAAATTGGAAGAACTGATTAACTTCCGCTTGGATTCGGGCTGGATTAGCGAGTTAAAACCCGCTACCGGAAGCACCCATTTCCGCATTGTTAAAAAAATGCTTATTGAAAACCATGTGGACTTGAGTGACAGCCAAATCGAATCATTCTTCAGCGCCCCGCATATGACGCTAGGAACGGTAACACGCAGCGTGCGCCGGCTGAAAGTACTGGAAAATTTAATTTTCCCCAACGTGCCCAAAGACCAATATTCGCAGGCCGATATCTTTGAAAAACTGTTGGCGACCAAAGGGGAAGACCCCGCCAGCGCATTGCTTAACAAAGATCCCATGGATATTTCTTCCATTTCTACCGTGGGTAACGGCGAATGGGGCCGAATTGGGTTCTTCTATCCGCAAAATTGTTCCGAAATGATGAACTGGATGGTATATGCCCTGCAACAGCGGGCCAAAGAACTCAAAATTGAAGGCGGATTTGATATTGTAGTGCGCTCCTCGTATGCTACGGAAAATATCATCTCTTCCGCTTTTAAAATTGCCAACTTGTGCGACAATAAAAAACTCAAAGGCGCTGTCATTTTGGGCCCCATGCCCAACACGTGCGACCTTTCTGTGCGAGAGAATTTTTACGATATTTTGACGCACATGTTAGAAATTATGCTCATCCGCTGCGGCATTATTAACTATGAAGATGTACGTTTGCCCAGCACGTATGTAAAAGTAATTTCCGAACTCATGAGGTAATTATGAAAAAACTAGCCGCTCTGCTATTATCCGGCGCCCTGTTAGGGGCTTGCGGGCATGCTTTAAAATCAGCTGTAAAAGACGGAAAAATTGCACCTACTTTTAACGACACTCTTTTGGAAGATGATTACTTGTGGGTACGTGGTTTTGGGGCTGCTAACCCACAGCATGCCTCCGATTCACAACGCCGAATTTTAAGCCGCGAAGCCGCTATCGCCCACGCTTATCAACGTGCCAGCGAAACCCTTTACGGGGCGAATTTAGATTCGCATGTGCAGATTGTAGATGCGGTATCCGTGGGAAGCACGATTGATACTTCTTCCCAGGGGTTGTTACAGCACATGGAACTGGTGGAAACGCAGTACTTAGAAGACGGCGGTTGTAGCGTAATTATGCGCCTGGACCGTAACTACTTAAAACAAGCCGGCTTAGAACCGCAGGAGAAAAAATGAAAAAAATTTTATGCCTACTTATTAGCACCTTTTTATTGACCAGCGCCTGTTCATCCGTCCGTATCGGCCCTAAAGGAGAAGGAGAATATGTAGTGGCGGAATCGTTGGTTCCTTATAATGAAAATGACATCCGGCAAACCAAAAAAGACGGTGAACTAGCCGCCCAAAAGGCAGCCGTAGAAAAAGTGGCCGGGGTTTTTATTTCTTCCGCTACTACAGTGGAGCAAGCCCAGTTAGTGGAAGATAAAATTACTTCTAAAACAGCCGGCTTTATCCGCAAATCTCACGTGCAAAAAGCATACCGCAAGGGGGATGATTGGTACACTAAAATTAAAGCCATGGTGCTCGTGAAAGACATTGGGGATATCATCAAACAATCTGAGTCCAACGCTTTTGCCAAAAAAACCACTGTTTTGGTAACTTCACGGGAAACCGTAGGGGAAAATGTTTCCCTTTCACAAGATTGTAAACAAGCGGTTTACCGCGTACTTAAAAATCAACCTTACAACTTGGTAAATGGAGACAACCTAAGCCAAAATAACATTGAGAACCCCAATTCTACCGTTGATAAAGCCCGCACCGAAGGAGCCCGCTTTGTCATTATCGCGGATGTAGAGGCAAACCCGTTAGCCGCTCTTCCGGGGGCAACCTCTCCATTTAAGTCTTACCGGGCACGCGCAAAAGTAAATGCTTACGCCACCAATAATTATGCCGTGGTTGCGGAAGGGTCTCAACAGCAAAGCGGCTTGGATCCGCTGGATAACATTGCTGCGCAAAAAGCTATCTCCGCTGCTTGTGAAGCTGCTGCCAAACAGCTTGTAGATCCCATTAACGATGCGATTAACTCAGCCAAAATTTACAACGTAACTATTAAAAATATCAACACGATCGAACGGCTCAAACAAGTGCAAGACATCTTGCGTACCTTACGGGAAATTGAAGATTTCAACTTAGTGCGTTATGCGAATTCAGCCGCTCAATTTGAGGTGTCTGCCAATATTGCCACGCCCGAAGAATTGACCGCTAAAATTGTACGCAAGTACAATATTTACTTCACCGTGCTTAACATGACGCCTAACCGCGTTGTGCTCAGTTTCAATTAATATGTTAGCTACGGTCTGCACAGGAACGATTAAAGGCATCGAGGGGTTTGAAGTGTCCGCGGAGGTGGACATCGCCCCCGGTATGCCCACGTTTGCCGTGGTAGGCCTACCGGATGCTGAAGTAAAAGAAAGTAAAGACCGCGTAACAGCCGCCGTGCGCAACAGCGGGTTTGATTTCCCTTCCAAGCGCATTACCGTTAATTTAAGCCCGGCCGAACTGCGCAAAAGCGGAACCCAATTTGATTTACCTATTGCCTTAGGCATCTTGGCTGCCAGCAAGCAGCTCAGCGTACACGCATGCGAAAAAATAAAAGATTTTTTAGTCCTGGGGGAGTTGGCCTTGGACGGTTCTTTGCGCCCGTGTGCCGGGGTACTTCCGATGCTTATTTCCTGCAAAAAACTGGGCAAAACAGCTATTATCCCCCCGCAAAATGTACTGGAGGGGCAAGTATCCTGTGCTCCCTTTATTACCCCGCACACTTTACGGGAACTGGCCGATTATCTGGAAGATAAAATCCCGCTGCAAGCCGTACAGTTAAGTTACGTTCCCCAAGCAGAACCCGCTCTACAAAGCGATTTGGATTTTAGTGATGTAAAAGGGCAAGCCCTGGCTAAACGCGCGCTGGAAATTGCTGCTACGGGCGGCCACAATGTGCTGATGATTGGGCTACCCGGCACCGGTAAAAGTATGTTAGCCAAGCGTTTCCCGGGGATTTTACCCCCTCTTACACAAGAAGAAGCCCTTGAAATTACCAAAATTTATTCCATTTGCAATTTATTGGGGAAAAGCCGCCTGTTTACCAACCGGCCCTTCCGGGATCCGCACCACACTATTTCTGATGTGGCTTTGATTGGCGGGGGTTCCACCCCGCGCCCGGGGGAAGTTTCTTTGGCACATAACGGGGTTTTGTTCTTAGATGAATTTGCCGAATTTTCCCGCTCCGCCTTGGAAGTCTTACGCGAACCGTTGGAAAATGGGCAAGTAACCATCTCCCGCGCCAAAGAGACGGTTTCCTATCCGGCCCGGTTTACCCTGGTGGCAGCTATGAACCCGTGTCCGTGCGGCAATTTAGGCAACCCCTTAAAACCTTGTACGTGTACCCCTATGCAGGTAAACCGCTATAAAAGTCGTATTTCGGGCCCGCTTTTAGACCGTATTGATTTGACGGTTAATTTAAACCCGGTTAAATTTACGGATTGGAACCAAAAAAGCGAAGGGGATACTTCGGCCCAAATTCGGGAGCGCGTACTCGCTGCGCGCGAAGTTCAAAAAAAGCGTTTTGCAGGAACCTCTACCACCGCTAACGCCTTTATGACATCTGCGCAAATTAAGCAGTTTTGTAAATTACCTCCCGGGGGAGACGCCATTTTAGAGGCCGCCATGCGTAAATTTGGCTTAAGCGCACGCAGCTTAGACAAAATTTTAAAAACAGCCCGCACCATTGCCGATTTGGAAGGAAAAGAAAACCTGGAGACTAAGCATTTAGTAGAAGTTATGCAATACCGCCCGCTTGACCGTAAAGGAGTGGCCGACTTATGAACCCAACCATTTCTACTGAAGAACGTTTGGCTCGTATCCGCTTGAATGCATTTTTATATTTTCGGGCCGATTGGTTACAGCGGTTAGTAGAAATTTTTGGCTCTGCGCAAGAAATTCTAAAACAAGATGCCCAAACCTTAGCCCAAGAAGCCAATTTAAACCCTTCTACAGCCGCCAATTTGCTTAAAGAGGCCTTCGCTATTAATCCGCAGGAAGAATGGGATAAAACAGAGCAAATCGGCGGGCATATTTACGTATTGGAAGACGAAGAATATCCCCAATCGTTAAAAAATTGCAAAGAAGCCCCCATCGCCATTTATGTATTGGGAACACTGCCCGCGCCGCAGCAGGCCTGTGTAGGCATGGTGGGCACGCGTAAAATTACCCCCTATGGCCGCCGCGTAGCTCATAAATTGGCCGGGGAACTGGCACAATGTGGGGTGACTATCGTCAGCGGATTGGCCCGCGGGATTGACAGTGTTTGCCATACGGCGGCTGTAGAGCTTAAAAAACCCACCGTAGGGGTTATCGGCACTGGGATCGGGCGTTGTTATCCACCCGAAAACCGCGCCTTAGAAAAAGCCCTCTTGGAACAAGGCGGGGCCGTACTTAGCGAACTTCCCTTTAACAAACCTCCCAATGCCTTCCATTTCCCGCGCCGCAACCGGCTGATTGCCGCTTTATCCCAACCGGTAGTTGTAATTGAAGGGGAAGTAAAGTCCGGCGCATTGATTACCGCCAAGTTGGCTCTTGAGCAGGGAAAAGACGTTTTAGCCGTTCCCGGCCCGATAGACAGCCCCCAATCAGGCGGGCCCAATCACCTCATTAGTGAGGGGGCGGGGGTTGTCACCAACGTCGCAGATATACTAGACTATATACCACAGGCCCAACGCTTTGGTTTGGCCCCCCAGTTCTTTGAACACCAGGTCCAAGCCGCAGCTAAGCCGGAGGAAGAGTTATCCCCGCGCCAGCAAGAAGTTATGAATGCCGTGGCCGATGGGCAGCTAAGCTTAGATCAAATTGCGTTGGCATTACAGGCCGACGTGCCGGAAACGGCTTCGCTCTTATTTGAATTGGAAGTAAAAGGATTTTTGGCCTGTGAAAACGGCTTGTATAGTAAAAGCAAATTTTAATTTTATAAGGAAGTGAATATATGGCAGCAACAAATAAAGGTAAAAAATTGGTGATTGTGGAGTCTCCAACCAAACAAAAAACCATTAGTAAAATTTTAGGAAGCGATTTTATTGTGCGAAGTTCTTTCGGCCACGTGCGCGATTTACCCCAGCATGATATGGGTGTAGATATTGAACACGATTTTACCCCCACCTACGAGCCGGTAGACCGCGCTAAAAAAATGCTTAAAGAACTTTCCGCCTTAGCCAAGGCCGCGCCTGAAATTTACCTGGCTACCGACCCTGACCGCGAGGGAGAAGCTATTGCCTGGCACTTGGTTGAACTGTTAAAATTACCTGCCAGTCGCTATCAACGTATTTTCTTTCACGAAATTACTCCCGCGGCCATTAAAGAATCCTTTAGTCATGCCCGTAAAATTGACGAAAACTTGGTCAATGCTCAACAAGCTCGGCGCGTGTTGGACCGTATTGTGGGCTATAAACTTTCCCCTCTCTTGTGGAAAAAGATTACCCGCGGCTTGTCGGCCGGGCGTGTCCAATCCGTAGCAGTGCGTCTGTTGGCCGAGCGCGCTAAAGAAATTGCCCAGTTTAAAGAGCAAGAATATTGGACTTTGCAAGCCCAATTTGAAAAACCGGGGACGGCCCCCTCTTTTTGGGCGCGCGTTACCAAGTATCAAGGCAAAAATGTAGAACAAACCAAAACCCACAAGCTCTTTGCCGAAGATTACAAAGTAAAAACTACCGTATTTGATACGTTGGAAAAATTAGCCCCCGTATCCGAACTGCTGCGCAAAGGCCCCAACAAAGTAGTTAAAATAGAAAAGAAGGAAGTTAAACAGCACCCCAAACCGCCTTTTATTACCAGCACTTTGCAACAAGATGCTTATAACAAGCTGGGGTTCTCTTCCCAAAAAACCATGCAAACTGCCCAGCACCTCTACGAAGGGATTGACGTGGAGGGGCAAACCGTCGGTTTGATTACGTACATGCGTACCGATTCTTTCAATGTATCGAAGTTGTTGCAGGAACAAACCAAAAAATTTATTGGCCAAAAATACGGGGAGCCATTCGTCCCGGCTAAGCCCAATGTTTTTAAGAGCAAGGTTATGGGTGCCCAGGAAGCGCACGAAGCCATCCACCCCACTGATGTGCGCCGCACCCCGCAAAATATGAAACCGTTCTTAACGTCTGACCAATACAAACTCTACGAATTGATTTGGTTGCGTTTTGTAGCCAGCCAAATGGCAGATGCTGTTTTTAATACCGTTTCCATTGATATTGCCTCCGGCCCGCAACAGGAATGTTTACTGCGTGCAACCGGGCGTACGGTCAAATTTCCGGGATATCTTTCTATCTATAAAGATCAAGAAGATGAGGCCAATGAGGAAGAAGGTTCCGCCTTGTTGCCGGTTTTAAGCGAGCAAGACACGCTAAAACTGGTAGAACTTAAGACTAAAGACCACAAAACTACCCCCCCACCGTATTACAACGAAGCCAGTTTGATTAAAACACTGGAAAAACACGGCATCGGCCGTCCTTCTACGTATGCCCCCACTATTAAAACGATTATTGACCGTAAGTATATTGCACGGCAACCCAAATCCAGCAAATTGGTAGCTACCGACCTGGGCATTACCGTTACGGAAAGTTTAAAAGACTTTTTCAAAGAGATTATGGACTTATCCTACACGGCCGGTGTAGAGGAAAAGTTGGACCAAGTGGCCGAAGGCGGACAAAAATGGGTAGAACTACTGGCAGATTTCTACGGAAACTTCAGCAAAGAATTGGAACTGGCTGATAAAGGTATGCAACGCCCCGCCGCAAAAGAAACCGATGAAAAATGTCCCATCTGCGGTAAAATGATGCTAAAAAAACGCAGCCGGTTCGGGGAATATTTAGTCTGTAGCGACGACTCCTGCAAAGGCAAAATCAACCTCTCCAGCACCGGTGAAAAAGTCCAGCCGGAAAAAACAGACGAAGTATGCGACAAATGCGGTAAACCTATGGTAATCCGCACCGGACGGCGGGGAAAATTTTTGGCCTGTTCGGGATACCCGGCCTGCAAAAACACCTATTCCATTGATGCGCAAGGGAACAAAGTAAAATCTTCCGGCCCCATAGTTACAGACCGTTTGTGCGAAAAATGCGGCAAACCTATGGTATTGCGCAGCTCTAAACGCGGGGAATTTTTGGGTTGTTCCGGCTACCCTAAATGCAGAACCATCGTTACGGTAACCCCGCAAGAAATTGAAGCAATTAAACAGGCACATGCCAAAAAGAATGCTGCCTAAACAAATCTATGCAAGAATGGATAGATGCTTTTTTGGTATATTTGGAAAATAAGAACTTTTCCCCGCAGACTGTGCGCAGTTACCGTACAGCGCTCGAGGAGTTTGTTTGTTTTTGTAAAGAGCGCCGCATCCCTCAAGAAAAAATCTTTTTACCTGTTACCTTGCGTAATTTCTTAGCCGCTTTACAAGTAAACGATCCCGCGCGCAACACGATCCTGCGTAAAATTGCCACTTTGCGCAGTTTTACCGCTTATTTGGTGCGTCAAGGCAAGTTGGACCAAAATCCCTTCAAATTGTTGCCTTCCCCTAAAAAAGAACGGTTGCTGCCAAAATTCTTGTCGGAAGCGGAAACCGATCGCTTACTGGATACCGCTTCCCACAGCAAGCATTTTGCCCTGCGCGATAAAGCCCTTTTTGAACTTATGTACTCCAGTGGCTTGCGCCGCAGCGAAGTAACCCGTTTAAAAATAGGAGATATTGATTTTTTTAACGGGTTAGTAAAAGTATTGGGAAAGGGAAACAAAGAACGTCTGGTCCCCGTAACGGATGCGGCGTTACAAGCAATTAAAGCATACTTGGCGTGCCGGCCTAATCCCCAGCCGCAACAAGCATTATTTTTGAACAAAAAGGGCAAACCCCTATCGGGCGATGGGCTTGCTTATATTTTTAAAAATACAGCCATTGCCTCCGAACTGGCCCGGCGTGTTACCCCTCATAGTTTGCGGCACTCGTTTGCTACCCATTTGCTTAATCACGGTTGCGATTTACGCAGCTTGCAAGAAATGTTAGGCCACAAAAGTCTATCGACCACGCAGGTATATACACATGTATCCCTTGAACAATTAAAAAACGTGTATAACCATGCACACCCTAAAAGTAAGGAGTGAATATGATTGGTATTGGTGTAGATATTGGCGGAACCTTTGTAAAATTGTATGTCATGAATGACCACGGAGAAATTTTCCGACAAGAAAAAATGGATACGGAATTTTCTAAGGGAGCAAGTGGTTTTATTGCCCAAATTGGTGATTTCATCAACGCCATCAAAGCCGAATTTTCCGACCAGCGCGTGGCCGTAGCCGTGGGGGCCCCCGGGGATGTGGATCCGCACACGGGTGTTTTACGTTACAACCCAAACTTAAAATTTACAGATGTAAAAGATTGGCCTTTGGCCGATCAACTGGAAAAATACACTTCCATCCGCCCTTATGTAGCCAACGATGCCACCCTGGCCGCTTGGGGCGTGTACGAAACGGACTTAAAACGCCAAGGTACAAATGTGCTAATTGTAACGTTAGGAACAGGAGTAGGCGGCGGACTTATTTTAAATAAAGAACTTTACCAGGGTTCTAACGGAACCGCCGGAGAAATTGGGCATACCAAAATTGATAACCCTCAAACCGGCCCTTTGTGCGGTTGCGGGGCACGCGGATGCTTGGAAGCGTTTGTAGGCACCATAGGTATTAAACGCCAGGCCTTGCAGAGCGCAAAAGATCATCCGCAAAGTATTTTGGCAAAGATTCTACAAACCCAAAACTCTTTTAAAGTAGCCCAAGTGGCTCAAGCAGCCGAGCAGGGTTGCCCCGAAGCCCTGGCTATTTGGAAAGATATTGGTCATTATTTAGGCATTGGCATTGCTAACGCCGTTTTACTTTTGGATTTGGATACCGTAGTATTAACAGGTGGCGTATCCGGGGCAGCCCTCTACTTTATGCCGGCCTTGAAACATGTGTTGGAAAGTCAGCAAATTCAAACGCCTTTTAAAAAATTGAAATTATGTATTTCCAAAAATCCCAATATAGGTGGAGTAGGAGCCGCGATGTATGGCATTTATCGCGCTCAGCAAGAATTGCGTAAATGAGACGATTTTGGATTTTATTAATCAGTATCGGTTGGTTACCCGTTTCGTTGGGGGCACAAGAACGTGTGCTGCCCGCGCCACCTGACGAAGGGTTTATTTTCTTTTCTGCTAACCAAGCTGAAATCGAACCCCAAAGCAACAAGGTCTCCCTGGAAGGGGACGTTACTCTCAAACAACAGACCCCCGACGGCTACACACGCACCATAACAGCGGAACAATTAACCTTTGATGAATCCAACACGCAAATTTCATCCCAAGGGCCCGTACGCATTGAAGACGAAAAAGGCGGGCTGGTAACCGGCAATAACGTCTCTTTTAATTATACCACCAACGATTTTCAAGCCGATCATCTTACTACCGATTATCCCCCCTTGCGCGTCTTATCAGCCCAGGAAATTTCCTCCAAAAACGGGAAAAAAATCCTGCGCAAAGCCACGGTAACCTGCTGCGACAAGCCCAACCCGCACTACACAATATCGGTTGGAAAATTATCCATTTCCCCTACGCAACGCATATTTGGCACCAATGCGGTTTTGCGCTTAAATGATATCCCGGTCCTGTATTTGCCGGTATTTTGGCGCTCACTTGATTCCCAAAAACCGTGGACAACGTACGTAGAATTCACGCAAAGCAACAAAATCGGCTTTGGGGTACAGACTACTACCGTATTCCCGCAAATATGGCTTCTACGGCCCAAATTGGAACTGGATTACTACACTAAATCCGGCTTGGGAATAGGGGCTCAACTCACGGCAGTTCCATCGGAAAAATTACGTGGAACCGGCGAATTTTATTACATTGACGATCAAGCCGATTATGAAGATTTCGCTTTGAATAATTCCAAGCGTTGGGGCATACAGGGTGGCTATTGGTGGGAAATGTATGATTCTTCTAATCATTTCAATAATCCTTCGGGTGCACTGTATCAATTTCAAACGCAATTTCGTATGGTATCCGATCCGTATTTTTATGATTCTTTTTTCCGCAGCAATCCCTATATCTTTATGCCTGACCAAGATACCAACTTCTCTTTTTCGCGCCAAACGCGCCGCACTACCTTGCGCGCTAACTATCAGCAAAAAGATTTGTTTGTATGGAGCAAACAAAAATATATGGCCCAACAGCGCACCTTGCCGGAAATAAAATGGTCCGTTTTGCCATTTAATGACCCCTGGCTCAAAACAGCCAGCCGGTTTGATGTGGATTTTACCAATACATCTACTTTGCAATACGACCAAAACCAAATCCCGGATGAAGGCCCCTACAAACGGCAGATGCATGCGAAATGGCTCACCGAAAAATCCTTGCGTTTAAACCGATATTTTACGTTACTGCCGCGTGTGTTTTACGATCAGACTGTTACCTTTGAAGACGAAAAATATGAAAAGAAAGATGCTTGGGTAAGCCGTATTGGGGGCGATGTAAATTTACAAACTCACTCTATTTTAGGCAGCACGGATATTGGCTACGAATTTACCAAACGGCTTTCTACGGGCACATTGTCATCCGATCAACAATCCCTTGATAAAGGTATTGAAAAGAATAGAATTTATTTCAAGAATTACTACCTTCATTCTTCCGGCACATATGTACGCTTTGAAACCGGGTTTAATTTGTCCGACTCTACTATCAACTTGCGCACCGGATATTTGGAAACTCTGCCCTGGGATCATCTAAAAACCCGCATAGAACCTTTAATGCTGGAAACTGGGTTTCATTCTGCTGACGGAAAAATCCAAGCGTTTATCCAAGACCGCTACGATATTACCCGCAAGAACATCAATTTTATTGCGCAAAGTTACTTTCACTTTAAACAACACTCTTTTGGTTTGGGACTCAATAATTTTGCCGATTACATTGCCCCCGAATCTAAATACGAAACCAATGCCGATCGTTACACGTTCACTACTACCTGGGGCATTCATCCGGCAGGTAGCTTGTGGACGGCAGACCTGGGAATTGATTTTTCATTCTTTCGTTCTCATTTTGATAGCTTTAATAAATTTCTCCGTTTTTCCCGCACATTCCACGATGCCCGTATCGAGGCCACCGTGCGGGACCGCAACAACAACCTGTCATTTGCGGTGCGGTTCAACATTTTATGCGGAGCGGGCAACCGCGCTAGAACTTCCCAACAAACCCAAGATACCTACTGGTACCCCTGGCGTAAGGAAGGAGATTTAAGAGATTAAAAAGGAAATAAATTATGACAAACCCACTTATTTACCACAAACAAGGATGGATAGAAGTTATCTGCGGCTGTATGTTTTCCGGCAAGACCGAGGAACTTATTCGCCGCGTACGCACGGCCCTCATTGCCAAACAAAAAGTGCAACTGTTTAATTCCAAAATAGATACCCGTTATGGAATTGATAGCATTACCAGCCACAACCAAAATAAAGTAGCCGCAACCTGTGTAAAAAATTCCAGTGAAATTTTGCCGCTAGTGCAAAAAGATACACGCGTGATTGCCATTGATGAAATCAATTTTTTTGATAAAGGTATTGTGGAAGTGTGCGAAAAACTAGCCGCTATGGGAAAGCGGGTTATCGTTGCCGGCCTGGATACCGATTACCGTGCCGAGCCGTTTGAAGTAACCGCCGCCCTGTTAGCCAAGGCAGAATTTGTAACCAAAAACTTAGCGGTTTGCACGAAGTGCGGCAATCCCGCCAGTTTCACGCAGCGCACCAGCAAAGATAAAAAACGCATTGTCGTAGGAACGACCGATGCTTATCAAGCCCGCTGCCGCCGCTGCTACCGCAAACCGCGTGCCGTAGCAAAATAAAGTACAATAAAGTAAACAATAGGAGGGAAATATGCCTTACAGTGGTTTTTTTAGACGTACCCTAGCTTTTATCCTGGATATGCTCATTGTGTTCATACCCACGGCCTTGTTCTTTGCGCCCATGACGGCTGCCCAGGCGTTAATTTTTAATAATGCCGCCGATACTTCACTCATGCAAAAAGGATTATTTGCCGCTACGTTGTTTAGCTGGCAAATTATTTTTTTAGTTGTCTCTTGGTTGTATTTTGCTCTCTTAGAAAGCGGCAAAAAACAATCTACTTGGGGCAAGCGCCTGTTGGGAATTAAAGTGGTGGATGAGGACGGCAAACGCATCGGTTTTGCCCGCGCAACGGGGCGTTTCTTTGCCAAGTTGATTTCTTATTTTATCTTCTACATTGGTTTTATTATGGCTGGTTTCACCAACCGCAAACGTGCTCTGCACGATATGATTGCCAGCACCTATGTGGTAAAAAAAGATTTTAAAGAAGGGCAAGAATTGCCCCCCACCAAAAGTCATTGGATTTTGTTGTTAGTAGTATGTGTGTTATGGTTGCTCTTTTTACTGGGCGGGGGCTTGTTATCTACCCGGTTGATGATAACCCCCACGCAATTGGCCGCTCAAACCGCTGCTCAGAGACTAATGAATTTAGCAGAACAAGGCACCCGGCCGACCGAACCGATCCGCATAGAAGGAGCCGCTTTGTACTATACCCCCGAAGGGCACCGCGCCGTGGTGACAGACCCTGCCTCTAACAACAAATTCACGCTGTTTTTGCAAAACGGTTCCAACACCGTCTGTTGTCAGGCCTTCCCCTTTGGAGATTGTGCCGATACCGGCTTCGCTGAATGTGAATAAATAACGTTAAATTTGTTGGTAGATCCGATATAACAAACATCCCCTGCATAAGCGCAGGGGAGTTTTATTTTCAATACACAAGATGGAAGTGTTACATACTCCAGTGTGGGGTGAAGCTGTCGCCCTGAATGTCGGCCAACAAGTGCGGGGCACTGCCGTCCATATCCATCATATAGAGCTGACGCCGACCGTTGCGCGTAGTGGTAAACGCAATAAACCGTCCGTCGGGGGACCACGTCGGGTCTTCGTTGGAACCAGCATCACTGGTCAAGCGTTTAATTTGCGTCCCGGTTAAATCCACCAGGAAGATATCCATGGGGTGATATGCACTTTCCCGGCCGGAAAACACTATCCATTCGCCGGTGGGCGACCATTGGGGCGTATCGGACCAGTTGAAATTTTTAGTAAGCGGGCGGGTTTTCCCGCTAGCCAGTTCCATTACATAAATTTGCGGATTGCCGGCCCGGTTGGATACAAACGTAATATATTTTCCGTCCGGCGAGTAAGAAGGCGAACCGTCCACCGCAGTGGTTTTATTGGTAATTTGCACTTTTTGTTGGGTTTCCAAATTGTAAATAAAGATGCTGGGGTTGGCCCCACCGGTACTGGTAAATACCAGGGCTTTTCCGTCGGGGGAAACACCTCCAATTAAGCTGAGCCCTTTTTTAATAATGATAGGCGAAATTTTACCCGCCCGCAAATCAATAGCAAAAATATCCGGGTTGCGGTATTTATAAGTAGTATAGAAAATACGCCCGTCCTTACTCCAACGCGGCAAAAGTGAAATGGATTTATCGTTCGTCAGTTTTTGTAAGTTGGCACCATCGTAATCTACCACGTAAATTTCTTTGTGCTTGGTAGCGTTGTTGGCAAAAGCAATTTTAGTATCGGCAATACCGCGCTTGCCTAGCAGGGAAGCAATAATTTGATCCGAAGCAATATGCGCCAAACGCCGCAAGCTGGTTTGTGTACCTTTAAATGCTTTGGCAAATACTGCGGTGCGCGTATTCATATCGTACACGTAAATTTTAATCGTATAGTAGGGCTCGGCATAGCTAATGGTACCGGTTAGAACATAGCCGGGTTTTGCGCTTGTTTTAGCCCAGGCCGCCAGAGAATCTTTCACCTTAGCGGAATTAAAGGCCGGCCCGTCCTCAGTTACATCAAAATAGCGCGCAAATAGCAAATCTGCACGCATCACATCTTGAATGGTTTGGGCAGCGGTTTGGCTGGCTTCATCTGCCGTAAACGCTGGCATACCAATGGTTGGTAGTTTTTGTTTTCCTACGGAAGTAATACCGATGTAAACATCGGTTTTAGGTGCAGCAAAGACCCCGGTGGCCGTTAGCGCACAACACGCTGCCACCATGAATATGAAGAGTCGTTTGGTCATAGATACCCCAACTTATTTGGAAAGTTTGGCAAGTTCCGCTTTGGCTTGGGCAGCTTCGGACGATTTAGGGAATTCCGCCACTACTGACGACAAATAGCGTTTAGCTTCGTCGGTTTTGCCAAGCGGCACAATGCTAAGCGCGTATTTTAAACGCGCGGCAGGAATCAAACTGCTTTTTGGAAATTGTTGCAATAAAGTAGCGTAGGCAATAGCCCCTTTTTTGGTTTGGCCTGCGGCAATATACGCATCCCCCAAATACAAATAGGCCTCATCTACTTGAGAACTTTCGGGGTATTTTGTGGTGTAGAGTTTAAAACCGGTAGCGGCTGCCTCGTAATTGCCTTTATCTAAATGGTTTTTGGCCTCGGCAAATAAATCGGACGGCAAAACCGCGTTGGTGGCGGCCGTTTGTTCTTCTTCGCTGCCGGACGGGTTGGTACGCAAAGAGGCGGTAATATCGTCAAGCTTGGTAGATAAGCCGCCTAACTGTCCGCCGGTTTGGGCTAAGTTTTCGTTAGAAACTGCTAAATTTTGGTTGAGCTCATCCATTTTGCTGGCAAGCTCGGCCTGATTGGCCTGGATTTGTGCCACCGTGGTGTTGAGTTCTTTAAGCTGGCTTTGCAGGGCGCTCATGTCCTGCTCGGTGGCTAAGAAACAGCCAGACAGCAAAGAGCCCGCACCCCCTATTAAAATAAGTGTAAGAATATTTTTCATCGGGCGTTCGGGCTCCTTGTGAAAGTAACTAATTAGTTAGCTTGTAAAAGCGTATCCGCTCTGCGGTTTTGCGCATAGCAAGCTTCGGTAGCTTCGTAGCAAACCGGTTTTTCTTTGCCATAAGAAACGGTGGCAATTTTGTCAGCCGGTACGCCTAAGCGCACGTAGTAAGCTTTTACTTCGTCGGCACGTTTTTGGCCGAGGGCAATGTTGTAAGCGGTGGTACCGCGATCGTCGCAGTTACCTTCCACTACTACTTGATAGTTGGCCACAGAACCAGCAGCCGCTTTGATGGCTTGCGCGTTGGCTTCCACAATTTTGCGGTTGTCAGCGGTTAAGCTGGCTTTGTCCAAAGCGAAGTGTACCACGCCTAAAGCTACTTCTTGAGCGGGGATTTCCACATCTTCTTCAGCCACTACCATTTCGGGCACGGCTACGACGGTGCCGTCAGCGGCGGCATCATTTTTGGTGTTCTTGCTGCAGGCGCTTAAACCGGCGGCAATGCTGAGCACTAAAACTACTTTTAGTAAGTTTTTCATTTCTCTCTCCGTGATAGATTTGAACTTCTACATATAAATGATAGCAACTTTATGAAAACGTCGTCAACTAATTTTTACAATAGCATAAAATAGACAGCAAAAGGCCCCGGCATAAACCGGGGCCTTCCTATTAAGTTAAGTTTAGTCTATCCCAGTAATTTGGCCAACATTTGGCTGATCACGCGTGGATTGGCCTTGCCTTTGCTCAACTTCATTACGCCGCCCACCAGGGCACCGATAGCAGCTTTGTTGCCTTTTTGATAGTCGGCCACCGCTTTGGGATTAGCGGCAATGGCGGCCTTGGCCCATTCTTCCAGTTGGCCTTCGTCGCTCACTTGCACCATGCCGCGTTTTTCCACAATCTCGGCCGGGTTTCCGCCGTTTTTGTAGATTTCCTCAAACACTTCGCGCGCTTGTTTGCGGTTGATTTTTCCTGCTTCGGTCATTTCCAAAAGTTCGGCTAAGCGCGCCGCCGGGATGGGGGAGTCTTCAATCTCTTTATTATCGGCGTGGAGTAGCCCGAGCAAGTCGGTCTGAATCCAGTTAGAGGCCGTTTTTAAAGATACTTTGCCGCTCTTAGTTACTTCTTCAAAATAGTCCGAAATTTCACGCGAAGACGTCAGCACCCCCGCATCATAGGCCGAAAGGCCCGCTTTGATAAACCGGGCCTCTTTGCTGGCCGGCAGTTCGGGCATGCCTTCGCTCACTTTTTTGAGCCAATCATCTTGCAAAATAACTGGCGGCAGGTCCGGCTCCGGGAAGTAGCGGTAATCCAGTGCATCCTCTTTAGAGCGCATGGGTTTAGTGACCAATTCCACCTTATCCCATTGGCGGGTTTCCTGCTTTACCTGGCCGCCCCCATTTAAAATTTCCGTCTGGCGGTTGATTTCATAGATAAGCGCTTCGCGCACCCCTTTGAAGGAATTTAAGTTTTTAATTTCCGCGCGCGTACCAAATTTTTCCTGCCCTTGTGGCCGCAGAGAGATGTTGACATCCACGCGCAGTTCGCCTTTTTCCATATCACAATTAGACGCCCCTACCCAACGCATCAAGCGTTTAATTTCAGTCAAATACGCATACGCTTCATCGGGGCTGCGCATATCGGGCATAGATACAATTTCCAAAAGCGGGCTGCCCGCACGGTTGTAATCCACCAGCGAATATTCCGCTTCGTGCGAAGATTTAGCGGCATCTTCCTCTAGGTGGGCATGGTGGATCCCAATTTTCTTTTTTTGCAAATTATCTTTGGGGCCATACGTAATTTCAATATACCCGGCGCCGTTAATCGGCTCGTCATACTGCGTAATTTGGTATCCTTTGGGCAAATCCGGGTAGAAATAATGTTTGCGCGAAAAAGAAGAATAGACGTTGGTTTTGCAGTTCATCGCTAAACCGGCGCGTACCGCTAATTCCAGGGCGCCTTCGGTCAGCACGGGCATCACCCCGGGGTGGCCCAAACAAATAGGGCAAACAGCGGTGTTGGGCTTTGTATCTTCGCCCACGCCGTTGGAGCAAGCGCAAAAAAGTTTTGTGTTACTAGCCAGCTGGACGTGAATTTCCAGCCCGATTACAGGTTCAAATTTAGTCATATAAAAACACTCCTAAAATAATATAATACTAAATATGAGAGCCCTTTTTAAGCCCACTTCCTATCGCCAAGGCACGTTGTTTGCCGTAAGTGCCACGTTGGTATGGAAATTGGTTTCTTTTATCAATGCATTATTGCTGGCGGCCTACTTCGGGGCTACGTACAAAACGGATATCTATTTTTACCTCTTGACAATTATGAGTTTTGGGACCACCTTCACCCAACAACTAAACAATGCGGTACTTATCCCGGAGGCCATGTTCCTGCAACCCCGCAGCCCACAGCAAGCCCAACGCTTTTTAACCATGTGGCTGTATATTTATGTGCTTATTGGCCTGGGGGTGGTGCTGGTGGGCGGATATTTCCCCCTAAAATTATGGGAGCTTTTTTCGCGTTTTGAAAGGCCCGAACTGACACAACAACAAACGTTGCTGATCTTGGGGTTTGGGTGGTTTTCGCTACAACTCATAGCCGCTTATCTGCAAAGTATCGCTGAAATGTTTAAATACTTTTCTACCGCGTGGCTAAACGTATTAAACGCCTTGATGCCGCTAATTTTCTTGCTGCTCTTTGGCAAACAGTTTGGGCTGGCCAGTATGCTGTGCGGATTTCTGGCCGCAAACATCATCCAAATTATGGTGTTATTGGGGCTGTGTAAAGCAAAGTTGAAGTGGGATTTTAAACCCAGCTGGCATCCGTTAACCTTACAAGCGCGGCAAAATGTGCTTGCCAATCAAAGTCTTACCTTGGTGGGGTTGCTCAACAGTTGGTTGCCCCTTTACTTAATGAGCGGGCTAAACGTCGGGGTAATTAGCGCTTTAAACTACTGCAAACAGTTAACCGATTCTGCCGGTGAGGTTTTTAGCGTGCGGGTAGCAAACGTAGCCAAAATTGCCTTAACGGAAAATGCCGCCACCTCCCAATGGAAAGATTTTAACCACACCTACCTGCTCTGCATCCAGGTATTAACGTTGTTGCTGGCCCCCCTCACGATATTTTCTTGCTATTTTGCGCCCTACATTGTGGAGTTGATTTTCCAACGAGGGCAATTTACGCAAGAAGCCGCCCGTCAAACGGTCCTTTTCCTGCAGCCTATGTTGCTACTAGTATTGTTAGCTGTCCCGGGAGCATTACAAAATAGTGCCATTGCTGCACACCGGAAAATTAAAGAAAATTTCCCCTATTGTTTGGGTGCTACGCTGGCTTCTATGTTGTTAATGCTATGGTTTATCCCTCACAAGGGCCCGTTCAGCTTCCCGTATGTATGTATAACGGCACAACTAATTGGATATGGGCTCAATGTTGTTTTATTTAAAAAACACCTTCCGTTTATAACGTACGGGGCACAATTTGTGCAAATGGGCTGGATTTGTTTACGTGCAGGGATTGCCCTGGTGCCCGCAGCAGGGATTTCCCTATTACTTGCGCATAACTGCTGGATTCAAGTGTTGGTTTGCGGAACCCTGTTTGTAGCCGTTTACGGGGTACTTATATACGCCACGGCCAAAGGGAAAGAATTAGTGAAACTCTGCCTGGGCAGCTTTTAAAACCATGGGAACCGTTAGTGCGGCCATATTGGCGCACGTACTTTGCCCAAGCAGGCAATCGGTATGCCAAGCGGGCCCTTGCAACCACATGCAGCGCCCACATTTTTGTTCCGACAAATTGATGTTTTTGGCAAGAGCAAACAGACACGGTGCCGTCGGTCCGAACAACACCACCGCCCGCGTATCCAGCCAACGCGTCAACTGCACCAGCCCGCTTTCCCCATCTAAGTGAAGTTTTGCGCCATTTAAAACAGCGGGCAAATCTTCTAAGGGGGTTTTACCCACTAAATCCAAATCCACTCCTTTAAAATGAGGGCTGTTTTTACTCCCCAGTTGCACTACTTGGATTTGCGGGAATTGTTTTTTAAACAAAGCAATCAATTCTTCCCAATGGGCCTTCGGCCAACATTTAAGCGGCACTTTCCCACCTATATTAAAAGCCGCATTAATCCCGCTATGCACGGTAATATAGGGCGCCTTTAGGCCATACATACTAACATCTTTTTGCAAAATTTGCTCAGGCAAACGGCCTGTTTGGTTTACATCAAAATCCAATGCACTTAAATAGCGCACAGCTTCCAAACGGCTGGCTCCCTGATGATACAAGAAACGGCCCAAAGCATCGTCTAACAAATAATTATCCGCCAGGAAAAACCCAAGATCCCGTTGACGGGCAAGCGACTGTTGCAACACAGGCACAAAATGAGGGGCCAATGTTTCTACCCGCTTCTTATTCACGTACACAATTTTAAAAGAGATACATAACTCACACGCCATATCGTATGCGCGGCGGCAGGGCATTTTTTGAGATGGCAGAATGATGTTTTGCGCGTCCGGCACCACCAACAAAGAAACCGCATGTGGGGAATCGCTATAATAATGAAACACAGCTTGCGGCAATTGTTTGCGCAAGGCTTCTACTGCCACCCAAAGGGCAGCGCAATCGCCAAGTCCGCCCCGCAAGTGTAATAAAACATTTAAGCGTGTCCTATCCAATGAAGGCCGCCGCAAAAACCCCGCTATTTGCTGTTGCAAACCGTAATACACACCGTTACGTAAACGGCGGTAAGCATACGCCAAGCGCACCACGCGGCTGCCTCGGCCATACATTTCTGTATAGGACCGGATTTCTTCAAATGCCAGGCGGGTTTGCGGGCTTTTCCAGTCAATCATTGTGTAATTAATGTAGCGAATGTTTCAAAGCAAAATTTTTCTTTGTGTTTGCTGGCTTCCAGGGCCATCCCCACACGCTTGCCCCAATTGACCATTAGTTCATCTAAGGCAATCGTCAGCGGTTCTTCTTCGCCGGGGTTTACAATTAAACCGTTAATAGCGTTAGACACCAGCTGTGTGGCACCCGGGACGTCCGTAACCAAAACGGGCAGTTTGCTAGCCATTGCATCAAGCACTTCCTCAAGCCCTTGCGCGGTGCGGGCCGGGGAAACATAAATATCGGCATTGCGCAGCAAGCTATACAAGTCCGTATCGGACGAAACCAACTCCGTGCTATCTTGCAATTTGTATTTGGTAATTGTTTTTTGAAGGGCTGCTTTTTGAGTGCCCTCCCCCACAATCGTCAAATGCCACGTAGCGTGCGCCGGGGCCAAACGCGCCCAGGTCTGTAACAACACATCAAATCCGCCGTCTTTAGTTAAAGGCCCGGCAGCAACGATATTGTTTTCTTTCTTAAAGCAAGCGGGCTTGTTGTAATTATAATGCTCTACCCAAATAGCCGGGTTATTTACGCGCTGCGCATTGGCCCCATACATTTTTTTGTTGAGGGGCTTATCCGAGGAGCTGATCACAAACACACGCTTGGCTTGGGCAAGTAACGCTTTTTTGTTTTTAACGGGTTTGGCTTCTTTCAAATTTTCGGGTTCCACGTACACAAAGGGGACATTTAAAGAAAGGGCGGCCTCGCATCCGGGCAAATACGCTAGCGAAATTACTTTTTGTACGCCTGCCTTTGCGAGTGTAGCCGTAAGAGTTTTAAGCGTCGTACGGGGGGCCAACGGCAAGGTGGGCAGTTGCAGATAAGAAGGCAAGTCTTTCTTGGCCCCGGCCAAGAGGACTTCTTCCCCCTTAAGCGTCAAAAATGTCCCTAAAGCGGCTGCTAAGCGCAACCCTGAAAAGCTCTTGTGTGAACCTATAAAAATAACTGTTTTCATAATCTCCCCTTTTTTGTATTGTACATAATATAACGCATAAACGTAATAAAAATCACCCGGCTATGCCGGGGGTGCCTGAACATCAAAAGAGCCGCTGTATGGGCAGCTCTCACAAGGAGCGTATGATATGAAAAATTGCGGGGGTTGGATTTGAACCAACGATCTCAAGGTTATGGGCCTTGCGAGATACCGGGCTTCTCTACCCCGCAAAGCTATTATAGCAAATTGACAGGGCAGGGCGCAACTAATAGTCTTTTGTGGCCTGTTTGCCAAATATCCACGTTAGGAAATTTCAAACGAATTTGGCACAGTTCTAGGCATACACGAAGGAGGTATACTGGCGGTGCGCGCGCGAAGCGCGGAGGTATCCGACCGAGTGTGTAACAACGAAATGCGCCAAATTAGAAAGAAATTTTGTACATAGGGTAGTAATAAATTCCCATATACACGGGGTTATCGGTAAACCCTTTTACATTGCTGCGCATAGCCCACAGCCCGGTAGGGTGTACCGTGTATAATTGCATAGCGTCTTCGTACGCTAAGTTGTGCAACTCTTTGTACAACCGGTTGCGCTTGGTTTGATTGGTTTCACTCACGGCTTTTTCTACCAATTGATCCACCTGCGGGTTACTGTATCCCTGCGAAAGGGCATACCGCCCCTGGCTATGCAAAAAAGGGAAGTAAAAATTGTGCGCGTCGGCATAATCGGCCACCCAGCCGCGGGCCCACATCGGCATTTGGCGTTTGGCTGTTTTCTCTAGGAAAGCCGGCCAAGTCACCCCGCGCAAATCAATATGAAATTTGGGGTTTAATTTTTCCACGTTACGTTTTAAAATTTCACTGGCAATTTGGCGCATTTCGCCCCCGGTATTGTAAGTGATTGTAAATTTAAATCCTTTCTCCCACACTTGGCCGCCCCACGCTTTTTTGAAATGTTCCTCGGCCTTTTTCAAATCGAACGAATAACGCTTAAAGGACTCATCTTGCGGCACCAACCCTTGCGGGGCAGGGCCGATGGCGCGCTCGCCGCGCCCTTCCATAGATTGCGTCAAAAACGCGTCATAATCAAACGCGTACAAAAAACCTTTGCGCAAATCTTTATCCGCAAAGAAATCGGCTGGGATTCCCTCCCCGTCCAACTGGCCGGAGCCCACGTCGGGGTTAGCCTGCATATTTACATCCATCGTAAAGAAAATAACCGGGTCCGTGCGTAAACGGGGTAAATTATCATACACAGTAACATCCGAGTTGCCCTGCAATTGTGCAATGAATTTGGGCGAAATTTCAGCCACGTCCGCATCGCCGGTTTCCAACATCAAGCGCACGGTAGAAGGTTCCTCTACGGTGCGCATAAAAATAGTTTTTAGCTTGGGTGCACCCGCAAAATAATGTTCGTTGGCACTCAGTACAATGCTTTTGCCGGCAATATCCCAACGGGAAATTTGAAAAGGGCCCGTGCCGTTAGAGGCATCAAAAAACGGAGAAGTATCCTTTGAAAAATTATTAAATTTTTTCCAGGTTTGCTCGGTGCCGTCCCACGCGCCGCGCGCTACGGCCCAAGGTTTGCTGACAATATAACTCCACCGCGCCAAAATAAACAAAAACGGCGCAAACGGCCGCTTGAGCGTAATAACTAAATTATCTCCATCCAAGCGCACTGCTTTTTCAGCTTCTTTAAAATCTACTACAATTTCGCCTTGGGAATTGCGGGTGGAAGAAACCCCTAAAATGGGTTCCAACAGCAAACTGGAAGGCCCGCCCGACACGTCCGATAGCAAAAAGCGCAAAATGGAGTAGCGCACATCCTCGGGCGTAAGCTCGGTACCGTCGTGGAATTTAACTCCTTTGCGAATGGGGAACGTGTAAGTTTTGCCGTCCGGGGAAATGAGCCCGTTTTCTACAGTAGGTACCTGCGTGGAAATGGACGGTTCCAGCTCTGTAAGAGAACTACCTTTGAATTTAAGAAGTGTATCATATACATTGACCAACATCCCGTGCGTAATACCGTCGTAAGAATAAACCGGGTCCAGCGTTTCCATTTCCCCGCGGTGCACCACAATCAGCGCATCGGACAATTGCGGCCGGGCGCAAGAGATTAAACAACACACTGCACAAATCAATCCTAAGAGTTTTTTCATTTTCTCCTCACTACGTAAGCGGCCCCTTGTTTATTTTGCAACCATACCCGCGCGAATGCCTTGGCTTCATACGCCCGCAAAACGGTATCGCGGGTGGAGGCCGCCGGATCTGCCACCAGTATTTTCCCCTTCTCAAAGCCGCGGATGAGCACCAAGTGCCCGGGGGTTTTTTCCAAAGCAGCGCCCGGAAGTTCGTCCTTTTTAAACGCAATGCTGGCCGCCACAAAACTATCCGGAGTTACAAAATCGGCAAGCTCGGCCAAACTGCTAAAACGTCTAAAAAAAGCCTCTGCCCCAAAACTAGCCGCCGCCGCCATATTAAATACCCAGTTTCCGTACAAATCCGCCGTTTGGTCGAACACGGACGTAAGCACCTTGGATAAAGGCACCACATACCCCAGTGCGTTAAGTGCCATACATACACAAGTAGGGCTGCAAATGCGGCGCTTAATCGAGGGATCTTGCTCCATTTGGCTAATGGGCAATACTTGCACTACGCGTGGTTGCGCAGGTAGTTGGGCCGCGCTTTTTTCATCATAGGCAAAGGGAGCACGCACCACGCTGACGGCCAAAAGTAACAGCTCGGCATCCCCGTAAAACTTTAACCGGTACCGGTACGCTTGCGCTGGGACGGACAATACAAGCTCGTCTGTCTCCACGCGGCCCAATTCGTCTTTTTGCGGCGGAAAACTGGTTTTAAATTTGCCCGAAAGCAGCCCAAGTTTATAAAATTCACTCCACTTGTCATTCACGCATACCTGCGCTTCTAAAAGCAAGCATCCGTCCGTAGCGGTGCGAAAATTGGCCGATAATACAAGTTTATCAAATGGAAAAGGGGTGCGAAACACCCCGGAGGTAATAGTTTTGATTCCACCGGAAAAAGTTTCCTGCGCCGTTTCAGCCGGCGAATGGAACTGGTTGAATACACACGCGCGCGCGATAGAAGCTGTCATAAACCCTTCGGGGCACCCGGACTTGAACCGGGAACCTCCCGCTCCCAAAGCGGGCGCTCTACCACTTGAGCCATGCCCCGTTACTAGTATTATACCAAAATTACTTTCTCATCTGTTTAATGCAAAAGCACATATATCAAACCCCCAAGTTTAACTCGGGGGTTTTCTCTATTGCGGGGCAAAATCTCTACCGAATTATACTAACACACATCAATACCACAATTTATTGTTAAGGGTTTTTTTACAAACAGCTTCCCCTAGTTTAGACTTTGTATAACCACCGTAACACACTATTTTGTCACGCAGCGCCTTCCCGGCACCCGCTGTTTCCGTATTGTAATGATAATAAATTCTTAATGCTATTATATCGTGAGTTCCACAATTTGAATAATCCGCAGAAAAACCTGGACAATATTGGAAGTATAATTTTTGGGAAGGGATATTTTCTGCCAACACATTATTAACCATCCAATCCCCGCAAAACATCATATTTTCATGATTAGACCTTAGCTCACAAAATTCAGGGACTTCTATGTCCAATTCGTCAAAATATGCCGCATAAGAACCATGTGCTAGGTAATAAGCTTCTTGTGCATTTTTGATCGCTCGTGCAAGCGGCACTATAGACATTACATGGCTACTGAGTACTGCTTTTTGGTATTGCGGCAACGCCACCGCTGCCAAAATACCAATGATTAGTACTACTACTAATAATTCAATTAGGGTAAACCCTAAACGGTCTCGTACTGCATTTTTCATACATTCTCCTTGTGTTTTAATGTCCGGCATAAAATTAGTGTAACAAAAAAAAACGAAACAACTCCCAGTCAAAAAACGGCCTTTGCAATTAGGCAAAACAACCATTTTCATTCCCGAGGAATGTTATTAGTGTCATGCTGAACTCGTTTCAGCATCCCTTCCGCTTTCTCATAAGGATGAGATCCTGAATCAAGTTCAGGATGACGTCGGAGTGAGACAGGATGACCTGTTATTGTTAACAACATGCGTTGAAGATCCCGAAATAAATTCGGGAATATGCCTCATTAGCCATCCCATAAAGTTTCATCCCTGGACTTGTTTCAGGGTCTTCCACGCACCCGAAAAAATCCCCCACGCAAACGCATGGGGGATTTGGCTCCTTAAACTGATTTTATTACAGCAATCTGCCGGCCAAATCAGCAAGACGGCTGCGTTCGGTTTTGGTGAACGTAATGTGGCCGTAATTTTTTTGACCCTTCAAGCGGTCCACCAAATAAGTAAGCCCGTTGGAAGCCACATCCAAATACGGGGTATCAATTTGATACGGGTCCCCGGTAACCACCACTTTGGTGCCTTCCCCGGCGCGGGTTAGAATAGTTTTCATTTCGTGCGGGGTCAAGTTTTGAGCATCGTCCACAATCATATATTGCCCCGGGAGCGAACGCCCGCGCATGTGGGTAACCGAGGCAATTTCAATCTTGCCGCTGTCTAGCAAATAGTGCGCTTTTTCTTCGCCTTCATCGGGGTTTTTGCGGTCGGCCAAGAAAGCCAGGTTATCGTAAATAGCCCCCATCCACGCTTCGAGTTTTTCCTCTTTTGTACCCGGCAAGAAACCTAAATCTTTTCCTACCGGAACGATCGAACGGCATACCACCATGCGGCGGTAAGCGTTGTCGTCCATAGTCCGCTGGAGCCCGGTGGCTAACGTAATAAGCGTTTTACCGGTACCGGCCGTACCAACCAAGGTAACTAGATCTAAACTGTCATCGAGGAGCAGTTCCATCGCAAAGCGCTGCTCTTTATTAAGCGGCTTAATGCCCCACGCTGCCGGATCTTGCGAAGATAACGGACGCAACACAAATTCCCCATTGTTAGATACGCGCCCAATGGCCGATTTTTTGCTGCCGTCGTTGGTTTTTAAAATTATAAATTGATTCGGCACAAAACGCTGCGGGTCTAGCGCTAGTTTTTTCTCGTGATAAAAAGCATCAATTTCACCCGGGGCTACCTCCAGCTCGGTTACCCCGGTGTAGAGCTCATCCACGTTGACCTTATCGGTGGTGTAATCTTGTGCATTGAGTCCCAAGGCCTCTGCCTTAAGGCGCATGTTGATGTCTTTGGTAACCACAAACACAGGTGCGGCGTTTTTCTTGTAAGAACCTTCTTTTTTGCCTAGCGTGTAGGCAATGTTTAAGATCGCGTTATCGGCCTTGTTAAAAGCCATGGAATAAGGCAAAACATTGGGCAAATCCATCACAATTTTCAAGATGCCGCCATCTTCCAATTTGACCCCTTCGTTTAGACGGCCTTTCTTGCGCAAATCATCTAACATGCGCGAAACCATACGCGCGTTTTTGCCGCGGGTATCTCCTTCCGTTTTAAAGGCATCCAACTCTTCAATTACAGCCATAGGGATAATAATGTCATTATCATCAAAAACGCGGATACAATTCACATCATGTAGCAATACGTTGGTATCTAAAATAAAGGTCTTCTTCATAAACACGCCTCCGTGCAAGGTTAAAACAATTATAGTATAATCCTGTAAAGGGGATTTCAAATTCCCTTGCGAATATTGTAGCATTATTTAGCTAAGTTTATGAAATACCTTTGTATTCACGGCCACTTTTACCAACCCCCGCGCGAAAACGCATGGTTGGAAGAAATTGAACTGCAGGAAAGTGCGTCCCCTTACCACGATTGGAACGCGCGGATCTGTGCGGAGTGCTACTCGCCAAACGCATTAGCCCGCGTGCTTAACGGTAAAAAAGAACTTATTGATTTAACCAACAACTACGCACATATTAGTTTTAACTTCGGGCCGACTCTTTTGTCTTGGTTGGAAGAAAAAGAACCCGAAGTTTACCGCGCCATTATCGAGGCCGACATCCAAAGCCGCGCCAATTTTGGCGGACACGGAAGCGCCATCGCCCAATGCTACAATCACATGATTTTGCCTCTGGCCAACAGCCACGATAAAGAAACCCAAATCAAATGGGGCATCTACGATTTTGAAAAACGTTTTGGCCGCAAGCCCGAAGCCCTTTGGCTGGCCGAAACAGCTTGCAATACCGAAACGTTAGAAGTACTGGCCGCTAACGGCATGAAGTTTGTAATTTTAGCCCCGGGCCAATGTTTGCGTGTGCGAAAAATTGGCGAACGTGACTGGCAAGACATCGGGGCCGGGGTAGATCCCAAACGCCCTTATGTATGCAATTTACCCAGCGGGCAAAAAATAACTTTATTTTTCTACGATGGGCCCATCTCACAAGGGATTGCTTTTTCGGATACACTTTCCTCCGGCGAAAAATTTGCCGCACGCCTATTAAGCACTTATACCAACAGCAATGAACCACAACTTATGCACATTGCTACGGATGGGGAAACCTACGGCCACCACCAAAAGTTTGCCGAAATGGCCTTGGCCTATTGCTTAAGAACGGTGCAAGCCAAACCCGACGTCCGGCTGACCGTATATGGCGAATTTTTGGAAAAAAATCCTCCGCAATATGAAGCCCAAATCCGTGAAAATTCTTCGTGGAGTTGCTATCACGGCGTAGAGCGTTGGCGTGCCGATTGCGGTTGCAATTCGGGCATGCATGCGGGCTGGCAACAAAAATGGCGCGGCCCTTTGCGCCAGGCGCTTGATTTTATCCGCGACGAAATGATTCACACGTATGAAGAAGTAGGCGGCCAATATTTCAAGGATGTATGGCAAGCGCGCAACGATTACATTTCCATCATACTGGACCGCTCGTTGGACGCGCAACACAACTTCTTTTTAAAGTATGCTACCGAGAAGGCCTGGAACGATCGCCCCACCGCACTCATGCTCTTAGAAATGCAACGCATGGCAATGCTGATGTACACTTCCTGCGGTTGGTTTTTTGACGAAGTAAGCGGCCTGGAAACGGTGCAAATTATGCAATATGCTTGCCGCGCCATGGAATTAAACAAAGCCCTAACCGGGCGTGACCTGGAACCCAAATTTATAGAAATGTTGGCCACTGCGCCCAGCAATTTACCCGAAGTGAAGACCGGGGCCGTGGCGTATGAACGTTACGTCAAACCACAAGCGGCCAGTTTAGAAAAAATGGCTCTGTCACACATAGTCACACTGCTAGTAGACGAAACCGCCAACCCCAAAAAAGCATACGCGTGCGACGTGTTGGACTATCAACCTATCAAACTTTTAACCGATAATGCTCAATTGTGGTACGGCACCATCCGCCTAAAATCGCGCATTACACTGGAAGAAAAAACCATTCCCTTTGCTATTTTGCGGCGTAAAATGGCCAGCTTAATCTGCGGGGCCGGGGCGGATGACCCGGAACATTTCTTTACCTCGCTCAAAGAACTTTTTGACGCTGCCAAGTACGAAGAATGCGCCACATTAATCCGCCAACAATGCCATCAGGAAATCCCCCTGCGCAGTATGTTTATGGACGTGCGGCGCAAGGTGGTGGAACAAATCATCCGGCACATGGATACCGATGCCGATAACGTGTATAGTGGCTTATTTGAACGTGAATATCCCGTCGTGCGCGCTTTGCAGTTACTGGGCACCCCCATCCCGCATACCTTTTTGGAAGTGGCCAACTTTGTACTCACTACTGACCTGGTGGCTGAATTCCGCTCCACAGATATCAACGTAAACGAAATTGAAGAGTTAATGGAAGACGTAAAAACGTTAGGGCTGGATATTTCCAAGGGCCCCGTGTTGCAAGCGGTAAACGAAAAGCTGACATTCTTGGCCTTTGCGTTTGCGCGTAACCCGGCAGATAAACAAGCTACCCACAAGCTGCTTGAGTTTTTAAACTACATTGAAATCTTTGGCCTTGCGCCCGATACGGTAAAAGCGCAAGAGTTTGTTTACTTTGGCCTTAGGGCATTGGGCGAAGAAGCCCGCACCAAAGATCTACTTTGTGCACTAGCCAAAAAGCTCCAAATTGCACTGTAACGTAAAAAACCCCGGGATTTTTACCGGGGCTTTTTAATTCCCGCAAAACTGTCACTTATTTCTTGCGTCTTTGCAAGCGTTTTTTGGCCATGGGTTCACCCTGTTTGGCAGCCATTACGTAGTAGCGCACGGCTTCTTTTTCACTCTTGGGAACGCCCACCCCGCGCTCATACAAATCCGCCAACAAGGTTTGGGCCAAGGGGCTTTTCTCATCGGCTGCTGCTTTTAAAATTTGAGCCCCTTTGGTTTCATTTTTGTCGGTTCCTATGCCGGTTAAATAACACGTAGCCAAATTGATGCGGGCCTCGAAATCACCGGTTTTGGCGGCTTGTTCATAGCAATAAAACGCTTTGGCAGGGTCTTTGTCGCACCCTTTACCGGCATTGTACAGCCCGGCCAATGCAATCATAGCGCGCACGTTGCCTTGTTTAGAGGCCGTATCAAACCAATCAAACGCTTGCTTGTAATTTTGCTCCACCCGTTTGCCTTGATAATACATTTGCCCCATATTGTACTGAGCCTGGGCATTGCCAGCCGCGGCCTCTTTAAGGGTTTGTTCAAAGGGATTTTCGGCATATTTACGAAGGAAAAACCAAGCCAACGCCAGCAAAAATATACACGTTAAAGCGGTATTTGTTTCAATAATGGGCTCCATTTAAAAAACCTCCTATTTTGTTTTTATTAACTGTTTGTTTTGAAGGGTATAAACTTCATCCGCAAAGTCGGCTGCGTGTACATCATGCGTTACCATTAAAATGGTAAGTCCTTTCTCGCGGCTCATGCGGGCAAAATCTTCAAATACTTGCACCTTGCGTTGCACGTCCAAATTGCCGGTAGGTTCATCGGCTAGCAGCAAAAGCGGCTGATTGCGCAGCGCGCGGGCAATGCTGGCGCGTTGCTTTTCCCCGCCGGAAAGATCCGCCGGCAGTTTATGCACCATTTCCCCCAAGCCAAAGCGCTCAAGCAACTTCTGTGCTTTTTTGACATTGGACCGCCCCAACATCCGCGCGGGCATATCCACATTTTCCAGGAGGGAAAATTCCGGCAATAGCCCGTCAAACTGAAACACAAACCCCATTTTGGTAAGGCGCAGTTTGGCGCGCGAAGATTCACTGCGTAGCGCGGTTACGTCTTTGCCGTCTATGAGAATTTTGCCGCTGGTGGGTGCGTCCAACATGGCAATTAAGTTGAGCAATGTGCTTTTGCCCGAGCCGCTGGGCCCCAATAGAACCGTAAATTTGCCGCGCGCAATACGCAAGGAAACATCCTCTAATACGCAGAGGTTTTCCTTCCCTTGTCCGTAAATTTTAGTGACGTGTTTAAGCTCAATCATATCAACCATACCGTATAGCATCGGTGGGATGCACGCGCGAAGCTTTTAGTGCCGGGTACAACCCTGCCACAAAACAAATCAAATAACTGCCGCCAACAACCGCTAAAATATCGCCCCATTGCATCCGCACGGGCACTTTGGTTAAATAGTAAATATCACCGGGGAGTTCCACAATATTAAACGTAGCAATCACCCAGCATAATAAACAGGCCAGCAAAATCCCCAGCACAATGCCCAGCGTGGCAATCACCAGGGCTTCCCACATAAAAATTTGGCGGATCATTTTTGGGCTGGCCCCGATAGCCCGCATAATGCCGATATCGCGCAATTTTTCGGTGCCCAGTAAAATTAAATTGCTGGCAATATTTAAAGAGGCCACGCCAATAATCAAAAATAGAATGATGAACATCATCGTCTTTTCTAACTTTAGGGCGGCGTAAAGCGTGCTGTTAAGCTGGGCAAACGTGCGCACGGAATAACCGTACCCGATGGCCTCGGAAATTTTTTGTGCGGCTTTTTCGGCATCGTTAATATTATGCAGTTTAACAGCCACCCCGGTGGTGCCTTGCTTAAGGCCTAAAAAATCACTGGCGTGCGGTAAAAGCGTATAGGCAATGGTATTATCAAATTCATAGTATCCGGTTTTAAGAAGCCCGCTAATGCGGAATTTTTTCATCTTGGGGAACATCCCAGCTGAGGTGGAAATAGATTGTGGGGAAATCAGTACCACATCATCGCCCACATTAGCCCCCAATGTGGCGGCCAGTTCCGTCCCTAATACCAGGGGCGGCGGATCGTCAGTAGTCCAACCCTCCGGCTCAAACGTACCTTCTACCAAAGAGTCCGACAAATTATTAATTTTTTTCTCTTGCTCCGGGTCCAACCCGCGCACAATCAGCCCCAAGCTTTGCCCCGCGTGGGTAATAATTCCCTGGCCGTAAATATGCGGTGCGGCGGCGGCTACCTCGGGGATTTTTTCAATAAGCGCAATATTTTTTTGGTACACTTCCGGGCTCATATGCCCGAACACCAAAATATGGCTTTGCGCGCCGATTACTTTCTCCTTAATATCTGTTTGAAAACCGTTCATCACCGAAAGCGTGGTAATCAGCGCCGCCACGCCAACCGACACCCCCGCCACGCCAATGAGCGTGGTGATGAAAGCAAATAAACCTTGGCGGCGGGTTAAATAGCGAACCGCAACCGAACGTGCAAAATTCATAGAACTATTGTAGCAAATAAAAATACCCCACGACTTAAACCGTGGGGCACATTTAGAAATACTTTTTATTTCTCTTCGTCTTTTTTGAATTTAGCGGCCACTTCTTCTTTGCGGCGGTTAAACTCTTTGACAACTTTTTCTTTGCCTTCGTTGAATTTATCGCGGGCATCTTCCAAATGGCCTTTGACTTTTTCTTTCAGGTCCTGCGCATGTTCCAACATCAGTTCCTTGTTATCTTCATAGGTATCATTGGCCCAGCGTTTAAGGCGTCTGCGGGTGGTTTCACCCTTGGCAGGGGCCAACAAAAGCCCTGCGGCGGCACCAATTACCGCACCCAATAAAAAAGCTGCCAGTCCTGTTCCGGCTGTTCTGCATCTATCACACATAACTCCCCTCCTTTTGCTAAATTAGTATATATATTTTACAATATATAAGACACATCATACTGATAGTATAATGCAAAAGTTGAATTTTTGCCAGTGTATTTTTAATTAGAGAGGTTTCTCATGCCCAATCCATCCGCTCCGCGCAACAACGGCCCGCAGCAATCTCCCGACGTGCGCAAACACAATTTTGACGAAGTTGCCCGCTCGTTTACCCCCCAGCAAGCCCAAGCCGAGGCCGAACGCTGCCTGCATTGCAAAAATGCCCGCTGCCAGGCCAACTGCCCGGTAGGGGTACAAATCCCGGATTTTATTGCGTATGTAAAAGAAGGCAAAATCGGCGAAGCGGCTAGCAAAATTATGGAAACCAGCTTGCTGCCGGCCATTTGCGGACGGGTCTGCCCGCAAGAAAAACATTGCGAAGGCAACTGTGTGTTAAAGGATAAATTTGGCTCGGTCAATATTGGCATGTTGGAGCGTTACACGGCCGATACCGCCCGCCGGCAAGGGCTCTTAAAAACCCCAAAAACTGCAGCCAAAACCGACAAAAAAGTAGTGTGCATTGGTTCGGGCCCGTCGTCAATCGCTGCCGCGGCAGAGCTTGCCCGTGCCGGGCACGAAGTAACCGTGTTAGAGGCCTTACACGCCTTTGGCGGCGTACTGCGCTATGGGATCCCTTCTTTCCGTTTGCCGCGCGAAATTATTGACCACGAAATTGAAACCGTCAAATCCATGGGGGTCAAATTTGTACCAGACGTATTAGTCGGCGCCACGCAAACCGTGGAAGAATTGTTAAAACAATTTGACGCCGTTTACGTGGGCAGCGGGGCCGGGCTCCCCACGATGACAGGCATCCCCGGTGAAAATGCCGTGGGCGTTTACAGTGCCAACGAATTTTTGACCCGCATCAATTTGATGCAGGCCTACAAATTCCCCACTACAGACACGCCCATTAAAATCGGCAAGCACGTCATTGTGCTCGGTGCCGGCAACAGTGCTATGGACGCAGCACGCTGTGCCATGCGCCTGGGGCCGGACACGGTTACCATTGCCTACCGCCGCAGTGCAGCCGAAATGCCTGCCCGCGCCGCCGAAGTGGAACACGCTAAAGAAGAAGGCGTAACATTTGAATTTTTGCTCACTCCCAAAGAGGTCCTCACGGACGAAACCGGCCGTGTAAACGGACTCAAATTCACCCGCAACGAGTTGGGAGAACCCGACGCTAAAGGCCGCCGCAAACCTGTTGAAATCCCAGGTTCTGAATTTGTCATGCCGGCAGACACCATTATTGTAGCTATCGGCCAACGGCCTAATCCCATCATTGCCAAGACCACCCCGCAGCTTAAAACCACCGAGCGCGGCGTACTGGAAATGGACGAAAACGGGAAGACCTCACTACCGGGTGTATACGCCGGGGGAGATATCATCCGTGGTGGTGCCACTGTCCTTTTGGCTATGAAAGACGGCATTGAAGCTGCCAAGCGCATTAACGCCTATCTGGAGGGCAAATAATATGCAAGAAAATACCATTTTGGAAAGAACGCAACTCAATGATGTTGTCGTCAAATTTGTGATTTACAAACCTTTAATTGCCAAGTCGGCCAAAGCAGGGCAGTTTGTCATTTTGCGCGGGCGCGAAGGCGGCGAGCGCGTACCTGTTACGCTGGTGGATTGGGATGCCCAACAAGGCACCATTACGGTAATTATTCAAGCAATCGGCAAATCGACTTCTCTATTTAACAGTTTGCAAAAAGGTGAGCGGTTTTTAAACGTAGCCGGCCCGTTGGGCACTGCGGTGGAAATTAAAAATTACGGTACAGTGGCCGTGGTAGGCGGCGGGGTGGGTATTGCCGAAGTATATCCCATTGCGCGCGCTTTAAAACAAGCCGGCAACAAAGTAATTGCCGTACTCGGCGCACGCACCAAAGACTTACTGATTTTAGAGCCCGAAATGAAAACCCTGTGCGATCAAACCATTTCCACCACCGATGACGGTTCCTACGGCATTAAAGGTATGGTAACAGACGCTATTCAAGCATTATACGACGGTGGCGAAAAAATTAACGCCGGGTTTATCATCGGCCCGATCCCCATGATGAAGTTTACTTCACGCTTAATGGATAAACTGGGCATGAACCCGCACGCCAGCTTAAACCCCATTATGTTAGACGGCACCGGTATGTGCGGTTGCTGCCGCGTAACGGTGGAAGGGCAGGTGAAATTTGCGTGTGTAGACGGCCCGATGTTCCCGTCCAAAACCATTGATTTTGACGAACTCATCCGCCGCACCAGTGAATACAAACCGTTAGAAAAAGAAAGTTTAGAGAAGTACCAACACGAAGAAAAAGACCACGTTTGCAAATGTGGTTTACACTAAAATGTGTGCGGGCTTTTTCTGAAAATCTTTGGCAGCCATTTCAAACGCTTCCTTAATAGAAAGCGGTTCCGGCCCGGCGTCTACTTTGCTTAAAAACATCTCATGGTTGGAAACCGCGTGAATGAGCTCGTCCACCAAAAATCCTTTGTTAATCTCGCGCTCTACGGCATCGATCACGTGCTCGGCCTGGCGCGGAGCCAAAATGTTTTCTACTTTGCAATGTAGCATTTTTACCGCGCTGGCTTCCTCGTATTTAAGCCGCCCTTTGCATAGAGGGAAGCTGACCACGCACCCTTTGTAATTAAGGCGTTTTTTGAGCAGCCCTTGAATAATTTTGTCGGAAAGCATAGCCTGGTTATCATTATCAATATTCGGGAACGTCATGTCCGACGGCATAATCGCATCCGCCCGGCGGAACATATGTTTATAAGGCACAAATTCTGCATCTTCCATTTGCGCCAATGTTTTAAGCACACCCGAAATCCCCGGGAAATACTTGATACAATTTAAAGCCCCTCCGTTGGAAAGCCCGGCAATAAAATCCCCGGCCAGTTGGGTCACTTTGAGGGGTTCGTCACTAAAAGCGGGGGAACTATACCCCAAATCTACCACCGGGGCCAACACCCAATTAATCCCCACCGCCAAAGCCATACGTGCGGTTAAATATCCCTTTTGATAAGCTGCGTCTTGCGCGGTTGGAAACGTAGCTATTTTAGGGTTGGAAGGCAACGCCGGGGCATCGGTAACTACTTCACATAAATTATCGGAAATATCCGCACAAAACAATAATTTCCCATGCCCGGACAGATCTTGCATCTGTTTTACAAAATCTTGGATTTGCCGGGAAGTACCGTTATACAAACAAAATCCACCCACGCCGCGGCGCACTAAATCCTGGGCTTCTTGCAAACTGCTTTTGCCAAACCAAAAACCGGGGAATACAATACGCGCTGGGTTCATGTTTACTCCTATTCCATCAATATGGACGGCACCAATGCCTGTTCTGTATAAGACGGCGCCACCGGCAATCCATCCGTATCAACCGTTACATCTGCCGAGGCAAGCGGCATATCCGGCCGCACAGCCGGGCGTTGCGGCGTGCGTATCCATTGCACCAAAGTAGAGATAAAATATTTATCCAACATTTCGTGCGAAGCCGAATCATACGCCGTTAAAAAGGTTACTTTTCCCTCTCCGGCGGACAAAAAGGCCACATTACGTAAAATACTGGCTTCTAAAAATCCTTTGCGCTCATCGGCACTGGCTGCAATAAGCACATTGCCCTTGTACAATTTTAACGCAGGAACGGCTAATACATCGCGTATGTTTACGTTGGGGCTAAACAGCGCAATGCCAAAGATATCCGGCAGCAAACCCACGGTCTTGGCGGCCACATTAGCCCCCAAGCCGGCCCCAATAAGCACCATGTTTTGGTTGGAAATTCCTTTCGTTTTCAAAAAAGCTACCGCGGCTTGCACGTCACGTCCCATTTTATTAAACGGGTTGTCCGGCCCTTCTTTGGCAAAACTTTTATAATTTCCGCCCCCGACGCTTTGCCCGTGTCCGCGCAGGTCCACGGCCAAATAGCCCATCCCGGCTTTGGCAAGGGCTTGTTCCAAAGATGAAAAAACCGCTTTGCTTTTGCCTAAATCGTGCAGCAAAATAGCTGTAGGCCAAGTATTATTGTCTGCCGGGCGATACACCGCCGCCAACTTCCAGCCGTCTTGTGTGGTAAGGGTAACAGCTTGCTCTTTGGGGGCCGCCAAGCAACTAACTGCCGCAAAAAGCAACCCAACAGTAAATAATTTTTTGAAGTAAACAAAATGCATGTTATGCGTCCAGTATCTCTTCGGGTTTAAACCACAGGGCAATTTCGCGCTCGGCATCTTGGGGATTATCGGAAGCGTGTGCACAGTTATACACAATGTCCGCCGCCTTATCAAATTTGCCAAAACTACCGCGGATGGTATAGGCAGCGGCATTATCCGGGTTGGTAACGCCCAGAGCCGTGCGGATTTTGGCTACACAATCTTCCCCTTGGAACACAAAAGCAATAATTTTGTGATTGGCAATATGGTTATAGTCACCCATCATATAGCGGATGACCCCCTCCAAAAAAGGTTTCCCCGCTAAGTGGGAGTAATGTTGGCGAACTAAATCTTCCGTCAAAGAAACAACTTTTGCCGCCACAATATCCAGGCCCAACCGTTCTAAGCGGTCTACAATAATGCCGGTCAACCGTTTTTCCAAAGCGTCCGGCTTAATGAGTACTAAGCATCTTTCTTTCATACAAACATTATAGCAATCTTGGGGCCGGTGTCAAATTTTTACCTGTCAAAATCCTCTCACATAAAGTATAATATATCAAAGGTACGCGTATGGAGAACAAAACTATTTTTATTTCCGCGGGCGACGTATCCGGCGATATCCACGCCGCCAACTTGGTGCAAGCTCTTAAAGAGTTGGCCCCTTCCTTACGCGTAATTGCTATCGGCGGGCCCCGCTTAAAAGCGTGCGCGGACGAGTTTATGGCAGACCTGGCTAGCCAAGGCATTGTGGGCTTTGTGGAACCCTTGCGCAAACTGCCAATGTTTTTTAATTTAGTCAAACAAGTGCGTCATGTTTTTCAAACCCAAAAACCGGCGGCTTTCATTGCAGTGGATTATTACGGGCTTAATCATCAATTCTTAAAAGTAGCCAAAGAAGAAAATATCCCTGCTTACTATTACGTAACCCCGCAGGTATGGGCCAGCCGTCAATACCGTGCCAAACGCCTGGCCGCGCTTACTCGCAAAATGTATGTTATTTACCCGTTTGAGCCGGCTTTTCACCAAGCGCGCGGTGGCAATGCCGTGTTTTTAGGCAATCCGCTGCTGGACAAAATGCCCGCGCCGCTGCCTAAAAATTTTGATATCAAAGATCCCCAAACATACGCTTGGAAATTGGGAATTTTGCCCGGCAGCCGCCGGGGGGAAATTACACGCTTAACGCCGGTGTTTTATCAAACTTTCAAAGAGATTTGCAAAACTTACCCCAACACGCAAGCGTATATGTTCTTACTGCCCGATGCGGACGAACAAACCTTTATTGGTCTGATGGGCGAACAGCCCCCGGCCAACTTCCACTTTGTAAAGGAAACCGACTATAAAGTGCGTGCGCAAATGGATTTTTTATTGGCGTGTTCGGGCACAGCCACACTCGAAAACGCCCTCTTGGGCGTGCCGATGCTGGTGGCGTACAAGCTGTTTACCCCTACGTATTTGATCGCCCGCGCCATTATTCAGGTGAAATATATTTCACTTGTAAACTTACTGGTCAATAAACCTTTGGTAAAAGAGTTAATCCAAGGGGATGCCTGCGTCAAAAATTGCACCGCTGTTGCGCAGGATTTATTTGCCCATCCGCAAAAGCTGGCCGATATGCACAATGAACTTTTAACCTTACGTGCCAGTTTGGGGGATCCAGGCGTGGCCAAGCGGGCTGCGGCAGATATCTTGGGGGACTTATGAACACACCCACTTTAAACGACTTGCTTGCCAAGTTCAAAGAATACAGCCCCAATCAAGATACTTCTTTAATTGAGAAGGCCTACCACTTTGCCCAAAATGCACATAAAGACCAAAAACGCGAAAGCGGCGAACCGTACTTCACCCATTGCTGCCACGTAGCCAATATTTTAATGGATTTTAACCTGGATGCCGACACAATTTGTGCCGGCCTTTTGCACGATACGGTCGAAGATACCGGCGTTACGTTGGAAGATATCCGCAAAGAATTCAATAAAGAAGTAGCTCACATGGTGCAAGGGGTTACCAAAATTAGCGATTTAAAATTTTCCTCTACTGACGAAGAAACCGTGGAAAACTGGCGCAAAATGCTTATTGCCGTAGCCGAGGACGTACGCGTTATTTTAATCAAACTGGCCGACCGCACCCACAATATGCGCACCTTGCAATATATGCCGCCCGAGAAACAGCAATTTAAGGCCTACGAAACCATTTCGCTCTATGCTCCGTTGGCACAGCGTTTGGGGATGTTCACCATTAAAACCGATTTAGAAGATCTGTCCTTCAAATATCTACATCCCGATTTGTATGCAGACATTAAAGCCCAGGTGGAAGCCCGCACCGCCGATCGCCAAGCCGCGCTGGAAGCTTTTAAACAAGCCCTTACTCCTGCCCTGGCGGCCGAACATTTGGAATCGCGCATTTTGGCGCGCGCCAAAAACTATTATTCCATTTACCGTAAAATGCAAAAACATCACTGTACGTTTGCGGAAATTCAAGATTCTTTGGGTGTGCGCATCATCACCAAAACCGTGCCGGATTGTTACCGCGCGTTGGGCCTGGTGCACAATGTTTTCAAACCCATTGCCGGCACATTTACCGACTATATAGCCACCCCCAAAGCCAACATGTACCAAAGCATTCATACAACGGTGCTTTCTCCCACCGGGGACATTATTGAAATTCAAATCCGCACCGAGGAAATGCACAAAACCTGCGAATATGGTATCGCGGCCCATTGGCGCTACAAACTGGGGAACGTAAAACAAGATAAAAACTTTGATGAAAAAATTAACTGGATCCGCCGTTGGATTGAGTGGCAGCAGGATTTAACCGCCCCGCGCGAATTTTTAGAAGGGTTCAAAACGGACGTTAACTTACAACAAATTTTTGTATTTACCCCTAAAGCGGACGTCAAATCGCTGCCCGAGGGTTCCACCCCTATCGATTTTGCCTACGCCATTCACACGGATATTGGGGACCACTACGTAGGCGCTCGCGTCAATAACCGCATGGTCCGTATGGACTATAACTTCAAAACCGGGGACGTGTGCGAAATCATTACCCGCAAAAACGGCGAACCTAAGCGCGATTGGTTGGAATTTGCCAAAACCGCCAATGCCCGCAGCCATATTAAACGCTTTTTGCGCGGCAAAGGAGTTGACCTATGAACGAATTTTCACCTCAACAAACCGCCCCGCAACCACTTTTTTGCCCGCGCTGCCACGGGCAAATTGACGAAGCAGACAACTACTGCCGTGTCTGCGGTAAAAGTTTAAAACCCGGCCGTGGTTTTCTATTTACACATATGGGGATTATTCTGATGGCCTGCGTGCTGGGGCCTTTTGCACTTCCCTTTGTGTGGATGAGCAAAGCCATCAGCTTGGCTGCCAAAATTATCTATACGGTTGTGCTATTGGTTGTCGGCTTCTATTTGGTGCTAAGTCTATACAAAGCATTTAGCATAGTCAATAACTCCCTGCAAATGATGATGGGCGACCTAAATACCCTGGGCAATTTATCCTCCATAGGAAATTTCTAATTTTTTAAACGGGAGTACCCCATAATTTTGTAAAATAAGGGGTACTCGTTTATTTTATAAGGAGAAACTGTAACATGACAGACGCTGAAGTCAAACACAACGTTTCCAAGCAAGGCCACCCCAAGGGCTTATATATGCTCTTTATGGTGGAAATGTGGGAACGTTTTAACTACTACGGAATGAGAGCTTTGTTGGCGCTATTTATGGTAAGCACCGTAATTGGTTTTACCAAAGAACGCTCCAGCCAAATCTACGGGATGTTTACCGCATTGGTATATTTAACCCCTGTTATAGGCGGTTATATAGCGGATCGCTATATCGGTAAACGCCATTCCATTACCATCGGTGCCATTTTAATGGCCGCAGGGCAATTTACATTAGCCTCTTACGAAATCATTAACCCGGTAGTAGCCCTGGGAACGGGGTTGACCCTTATCATTATCGGGAATGGTTTTTTCAAACCGAACATTTCCTCTATCGTAGGCGAATTATATGAACCCAACGACGTACGCCGCGACGGTGGTTTTACCATTTTCTACATGGGTATTAACATCGGTGCTTTCTTTGCACCGTTCGTATGCGGTTACTTAGGGGAACCTTCCAAAGGGATGGATGTGGCCTTGGCCGCCGCTAAATGGAAATACGGTTTTATGGCTGCGGGTACAGGTATGTTAATTGGTTTAGTGTGGTACTTAGTTTCCCAAAACAAATACCTGGGGCACATTGGTTTGCACCCCGTTCGCAAGAACAGCACAAGCGACGATGCCGAAGAACGAGCCAAAGCGGAAGCTGCCAATAAACCGCTTACGCAGGACGAATGGGATAAAATCAAAGCTATTTTAACATTCACCTTCTTTGCGGTATTCTTCTTTGCTTTCTTTGAACAGGCGGGGACTTCCCTTAACTTCTTTGCCGACGAAGCAACCAACCTAACCCCGGTTTTACCGTTCCTGGGCCAAATTACGTTAAAGGCCTCGTACTTCCAGGCAGTCAACCCCATTTTCGTGGTACTGTTTGCCCCTATCTTTGCCAAAATGTGGATTAAACTGGGCGACAAAGACCCCTCCATTCCAACCAAATTTGGTTGGGGGTTGTTCTTGCAAGGGTTGGCCTTTGCTATTATTGCCGTAGGTGCAGCCGTGTATCAATCCAGCGGCCCGGTCAGCGCGTTGTGGTTGGTTTTCATGTATATGTTCTGCACGATGGGTGAGCTGTGTTTATCCCCGGTAGGGCTATCCATGGTTACCAAATTAGCTCCGCTGAAATTTATGTCCTTGTTTATGGGCGTGTGGTTAATGGCTTCCTTCTTTGGTAACTTACTAGCCGGGTGGCTCGCCAGCCACTACGAATCGTGGAGCTTGACTACGCTTTTCTCCGTACCGGCTATCGGTTCCATGGCATTTGGTGTAATTATGTGGATTATGACCCGCAAAATTAAATACTGGATGCATGGTGTAAAATAAACGAATTAGCAGATGTACATCAAAAATCCCCCGCACAACGCGGGGGATTTTTGTGGATTTAAAAACAGTTTATTCTTCCGGTTCCGAGGTTTCGGCCGGGCTAATATGCATGGAAGCCAAGAGCATATCCACCAGGCGGATATCGCTGGGGTATTGCACCAAATCGTGAGCCTTGAGCAAAGATACCCATCGTATCGCCAAAATTTCGCTGGCGTCGTGCTTACCAATACGCCCCAGCTTTTTCATCAAATACCACTGCACCATTTTTTTGATGTAATTGCCTTGCAACGTAAACGCATATTTCACGCGGATCATCGGGCGGACAATCGTGGCCCGGTAGCCGGTTTCTTCCAACACTTCGCGCAAGGCGGCCTGACGGGGGGTTTCGCCCGCTTCAATATGGCCTTTGGGGAAGGTCCAAATCTTCTTGCCCTTCATATTCTTGACCTGCACAAGAAGCACCTTGCGCCCGTCCAAGACTACGCCCCCGCACGAAAATTCCGATACAATCATTTTGCTTTCTCTAAGTGATAAGCTGCGTTTAAAATCTTTTCTTCCTGCAAAATCGGCCCGTAAAATTGCACGCCGATCGGCAATCCGTTTTCATCTTTTCCAAAGGGCACGCTAATGCCCGCCAACCCGCCGATATTGCCCTGGCAGGTGTACAAATCTGCCAGATATAAAGAAAGCGGATTATCATCTTTTTGGCCGATTTTAAAGGCCGTTGTCGGGGACGTAGGGGTTAAAATCACGTCCACCTTTGAAAACGCCTTTTTAAAATCATCGCGGATGAGTTCGCGCACTTTCATGGCTTTTAAAAAACATTCCTCATACCGCTCAGACGTCAGTGCATACGTACCAATGATGATACGCTTTTTAACCTCCAGGCCAAACGGTGCGCGGGATTTTTCGTAATAATCGGCCAACCCCTGTGCATCTTGGGCGGCGTATCCGTAGCGGATGCCGTCATAACGGCCCAGGTTAGAGCTGGCCTCGGCACTGGTAATGATGTAGTAGCACGGGGCTGAATACTTAGCCAAAGGCACATCCACTTCCACCAGTTCGGCACCTTGCTCTTTCAATTTTTGCGCCGCTTTTTCAATTTGTGCTTTAATCGTAGGATTTAAACCGTCCAAAAATCCCTTCGGCATTCCTACTTTGACACCTTTTAAATCGGCTGTAAATTCTTGCGTATAGTGCGGCACGGGGGATTCTATAGAAGTAGAATCGTGCGTATCTTTGCCGGAAATTACTTCCATTACCGTAGCGGCATCGGCCACATTGCCGGCCAGCACGCCTACTTGGTCTGCGCTGGAGGCAAACGCAATCACCCCATAGCGCGAGATACGCCCATATCCGGGCTTAATTCCTACAATTCCGCAAAATCCGGCAGGCTGACGAACCGACCCGCCCGTATCTGTTCCTAAAGCTGCAGGCACCATTCCGGCCGCCACGGCTGCCGCAGAACCGCCCGAAGATCCCCCCGGCACGCGGGTGGTATCCACCGGGTTATGCACTACGCCGCAAACGGAAGTTTGGTTGCTGCTGCCCATGGCAAATTCGTCCATATTGGTGCGGCCGATAATCACCGCATCTGCCGCCACCAGTCTTTCCACAACAGTGGCTGTATAAGCCGCGGTATAATTGGCAAGCATTTTAGAACAACATGTGGCTTTGTGTCCTTTGTACAAAATGTTATCTTTAATCCCTACCGGCACGCCCGCCAGTGCGCCTAACTTCTCGCCGCGTGCTTTTTTGGCATCTATGGCTTTGGCTTGGGTCAGGGCATCTGCCTCAAACACTTCTACAAATGCGTTAATTTGCGGGTTTTTTTGGGCAATTTGCGCTAGGTAATAGCGGGTAATTTCCTCGGCTGTTTTGGTGCCGTTTGCAATAGCTTGTGTAATTTCTGAAATTGTCATCTTAAAGCACCTTCTTTACTTTGGCCTGATCGTCCAGTTCCTGTGCGAACATCGCACGCAATTTTGCAGCGGCCTGCAAATCGCTGATGGTCTGGTCTTTACGCATATGCGCAGCCAAGGTTACATTAGTTAATTTTACGTCATCCGTATTGACAGCCGCCAACTCTTTTACCCAGCCGAACAAGGCGCGCAATTGGCCTTCGTAAATGTCGGCTTCCTGGGCACTGACGGACATTTTGGCCAGTTTCCCGGCCAATTCCACATCTTTTTTGGTAATCATAAAAACTCCTCTTGTATTTATTTTATATAATAATCACAACCCGCACAACTGTGCCCCAAGAGGTTTTTATGAACGAACAAAACATCAACACACATTTTGTATTGGTAGTTATTGCTATTATCATTTCCTGCTTGTCCGGATTTTGGACGATCCCGCTGGCATTAGCGGCGTTAATTTTTTCACTGCGCGCAAGCGATTTAATTTACCAACAGCGCAACGAAGACGCCAAAAAAGCTGCCTGGTGGGCCAAGCTGTTCGGTTGGCTTACCATTATCATTGCGCTCATTCCGATTGTTCTGATTATTTTCTTTGGCGGGACTATTTTGGCCTTGTTGGGCGCCGCCATCGCAGCCGCCGCGTAATTACAGTAGTTCCAGCGGGGCAAATTTAAGCATAAAGGTGCGCCGCGTACCGTTGCCAAATAAAACGGTGATTTTGGCACTCTCGCCGCTGCCCACTACCTGCACAATTTTTCCTTCGCCAAATACCCCGTGTCTCACGCGCCCGCCGATAGCCACGCCGTCTTCGTTTTTCGGGCCGGGTTGCGCGGGGATTTTGGGCTCTTGCACAAACCCGGGTACGCGGCGCGGATCGGCCAAACTGCTTTTGGGAAACGGTTTCGGTTTTGCATACAAACTGCCAACAGGCGGGATGTCATCATACTCCGGAAAATCACTATCCTGCGCACGTTCAATTTCATAACCGTCTTCGTCATATTGTTTTTGAAAACGGCTTTTGCGTACGTAAAAGCCTTCGCTAAATTGACGTTTGCGGCGGGAAAACCTCTCATAATTTCCACCCATATACGCAGCATTTCCACCCCACTTAAAATGGGCTTGCTGCGCTTGGGCTTGCGCTTCTTCTTCACTTAAAAGTTCACTCTCAAACAAAAAGCGCGAGGGCGGATTTTCTTGCACTTGCCCAAATTTGCGCCGGCGTTGGGCGTAAGTTAAAAAGAGTTTTTCTTTAGCGCGCGTCATAGCCACATAGCACAGGCGGCGTTCTTCTTCCGTATCGTCTTCATTGTCACAACCGATGGGGAACAAATTTTCCTCTAAACCCGTTACAAAAACATTACTAAATTCAAGCCCTTTAGCCAGGTGCACGGTCATCAGTGTTACCGCGCCGCTTTGGCCGGCCTGGGTTTCATCTTCGCCGGACAGGAGCGATACTTCCTGCAAAAAATCCGCCACGCTGGGTTCTTTTTCGCCGCGCGCGCAACGTTCTTCATATTCTTTTACTGCGTTGATTAAAGCATCCAAGTTTTGCAAACGGTCTTGTGCCTCGGGGTCCTTTTCCATTTCGGCTTTGACGCTATCCAAATAACCGGACTCGTTCAAAATTTTGTTAAAAATATCCGCGGGTGCCGTCAAAAGCATATCTCCGCGCCAACTTTCAAACAATTGCGCCAGTTTAATAGACGCTTTCACGGCTGCGCTGCTTAGCCCGGGCACATACGCCGCCTTTTTAAGGGCCTCATACAAGGACATTTGATTGCCCTCGGCGTATGCCAGCAGCCGGTCTTGCGCCACTTTACCTAGCCCGCGTGTGGGGGTGTTAATAATGCGCAGTAAACTTACGTTATCGGCCGGGTTCACCAAAAGGCGCGCATAACACATCATATCCTTAATTTCTTTACGATCGTAAAAGCGCACCGTACCAATCAAGCGATACGGAATTTGATAGCGGCGGAAGTAATCTTCAAAGCTGCGGCTTTGGGCGTTGGTGCGGTAGAAAACGGCAATATCTTTTAAACTGGCGCCGTCGTTTTCCACAAGCCGTTGAATTTGCACGCTCACCCAGCGGGCCTCGTCGCCTTCGGTTTGGCAGGAGTGAACCTCAATGGGTTCGCCCGTGCCTTTATCGGTAAAAAGGTTTTTGTCTTTACGTTTTTTGTTTTTGGTAATGAGGCGGTTGGACGCATCCAAAATCGCTTTAGTAGAGCGGTAATTTTGCTCGAGCGTAATGATTTTGGCGTCTTTAAAATCTTTTTCAAAATCCAAAATATTGCGGATATTGGCCCCGCGCCAGGAATAAATACTTTGGTCCGGGTCGCCCACTACGCAGAGTTTGCGCGATTTTTCAGTTAAATACTTGGTAATCATGTATTGCGTGCGGTTGGTGTCCTGGTATTCATCCACAAGCACGTACTCAAAAAAGTCTTGGTAATATTCGCGCACGTCGGGGTGATCGCGCAGAAGGAGAACGGTTTTGACCAACAGGTCCCCAAAGTCCAAGGCGCCCGCTTCTTTGAGTTTTTGCTCATAGCGGCGGTAGATTTCGGCCGCGCGGATTTTGCCGTCCAGCCCCGATGCCGTTGCGCTTTGCATCATGCCGTCCGGCGAAATGAGTTCATCTTTCGCGCGTGAAATGATCCCCACAATCTGGTTTACTTCTTTCTTGGGTTCTTTCACGCCCATTTGTTCTAGTAAAAGTGTAACCACCTTTTTTTGGTCGCTCTCGTCGTAAATGGCAAAGTCTTTCGTGAGCCCCAGTTTTTGCGCATTTTGCCGCAGGATCCGCACGCCAAACGAGTGGAAGGTATGAATCCACACCCGCCGCCCCGCCCCGGGCACTAATTGCTCCACGCGCTCGCGCATTTCGCCGGCGGCTTTGTTGGTAAACGTAACGGCTAAAATACGCGCGGGGTGGTATCCGTCCGCGATGAGCTTGGCAATTTTAGTAGTTAATGTTTTTGTTTTCCCGGTACCCGCACCCGCCACAATCAAGCACGGTCCGCCGTCATACAAGGCGGCCTCTTTTTGTTGCGGATTGAGGGAGTTAAGGGCTTGTTCTACGGTCATTTTAATCTCAGTTGCACAAACGTTTCAATGTGTTCACTATGCGGAAAGAAATCAAACGCTTCCACATGTAAAATCTCGTAATGTTGCGTTAGCGTTTTGAGATCCGTCGCAAGCGTAACCGGATTGCACGAAATATACAGCACGTTTTCCACGCCGCTCTGCGCCACCGCCTTGCACGCACGCGGGTGCATCCCGCTGCGGGGCGGGTCCAAAATGATGAGAGCATCTTTGCGCTCAATAGGTTGTTGGCGTACAAAATCTTCCACGCGCGAGCAGAAAAATTGCACGTTGGTCACGCCGTTTAGCTTGGCGTTTTCAATGCCGTTATAAATAGCGGGCGCGACGGACTCCACACAAATGCTTTTCTCGCACAAGTCCGCGCAAGAGAGTGAAAAACTGCCCGCGCCGCCGTACAAGTCATACATCTTTTGGGGCGCAATTTTTTTAACTACACTACGCACGCGGCTATACATTTTTTGTGCAGTTTTGGTATTGGTTTGAAAAAACGATTGTGGCGAAAGTTTAAACACTACTTCGCGCTCTTGTTTCCCATTTTCGTCCGTCAAAAAAATCTTCTCAAAAATATGGTCTTTGCCCTTTAACACGCGCAAACTTTCCGGCTCGGCAGTATCGGCAAGGCCGTTGTTAACAGCCGCCATAATGTTAGCGTTGGGCAGTACACTTTCCACTGCGGCCACAAATGTACGCTCGTTAAAATCGTCCGTTACAAACAGCACCACAATTTGCTCGCCGGTGTTTTTGCCTTCGCGCACCATGAGGTGGCGCAAAATACCCGTGTGTTTGCGCTGGTCGTAATACGGCAAATTTTCTTGCTGCGCCCACGTGCGGATAGCCGCCACCAAGGGCACTAATTGTTCACTAAATAAATAACACTCTTGCAAATCTACCGCGCGGTCCCAACGGCCCGTTAACTTAAAGCCCACGCATTGTTCAAACTCCAGGGGGCGGGTTTTATTGGCGGGGTCGTGTTTCTTGTAATCATCGCGCCATTTAACTTGGTGGCAAAACCCCAACTCCACTTTATTGCGGAAATAAACCGGGTTGTCCGTTACGGTCACGGGGATATCTTGCGTCCAAAAGTCTTTTAAAATTTCCTGGAGTTTGGCACGCTTTTTTTGCACTTGTTCTTCGTAGGGCAAGTTTAAGAGTGTGCAGCCGCCGCACGTGCCAAAGTGTTTACAATTAAGCATTGATTTTAAACAGGCAAACGTCGCCATCCTTTACAATATAGTCTTTGCCTTCCGAACGTATTAAACCGTGCTCGCGAAGCGCTTTCTCGCTGCCGTATTTTTCCAAATCATCAAAGGTATAGACGTCGGCACGGATAAACCCTTTTTCGAAATCGCTGTGGATTTTGCCCGCGGCTTGCGGTGCGGTGCACCCCACCGGGATCAGCCAACTGCGCACCTCCACTTCGGGCCCGGCGGTAAAATATGTGCACAAATTTAGCAGTTTCATCCCTTCACGCACTACTTTTTCAAGGCCGGTATATTCGCTGCCGGTTTCGGCCAAAAACGCTTTCTTTTCCTCGTCGGAAAATTCCGCGATGTCGGCCTCAAATTTCACGCACAGCTCCACAAAGCCCGAGCCGTTTTCTTTAGCGTATGCGGCCACTTTTTCGGCATTTGCGGCGTTGCGTTTTTCGGAATTATTGCCCACGTACAAAACAGGTTTTGCGGTTAAAAACTGGTATTCTTTAAGTTCCTCGGGCTCCAACCCCAAGGAGGAAACCATCTTCCCGTTTTCGAGCGCGCTTTTAATTTCTTTCATGCGTTCCCACGCGGCCACGGCGTCTTTCTTGCCGGATTTGGCGTTGGAAGCCAGGCGGTCGCAAATTTTGGTAGCGGTTTCCAGGTCGGCCAGCATCAGTTCGGTATTGATTACTTCAATATCGCGCAACGGGTCTACAGAGTTCATCACGTGCGTGACGTTTTCGTCTTCAAACAAACGCACCACGTGGATAATAGCGTCCACTTCGCGGATGTTGGCTAAAAATTTATTGCCCAGCCCTTCCCCCTGGCTGGCGCCCTTTACAATACCGGCAATATCCACAAATTTGATAAACGCGGCGGTTTTCTTGGGCGGTTTAAACATTTCAAACAGTTTATCTAAGCGTTTATCCGGAATCGCCACAATACCCACATTGGGTTCAATGGTGCAAAAGGGATAGTTGCTAGCTTCGGCTCCGGCGCAAGTAAGCGCATTAAAAAGGGTGGATTTGCCCACGTTGGGCAGGCCTACGATACCAATTTCCATGAAGATACTCCTAGTGAAAAAATGCTAAAAAACTATAGGGTTGAGATCCTGAAATAAATTCAGGATGCCCCTGTAAGAATATTTTAGCATTTATGCGGGCACGCCGTGCAGGCTTTTGATTAGCCCCCAAAATTTGCTAGAATATAGTTACTTGTCCCGTTCGTCTAGTGGCCTAGGACGCCGCCCTCTCAAGGCGGAGATCACGAGTTCGAATCTCGTACGGGACGCTTTTTATTGAGGTTTTTATGGGGCTTAACACCTTGCAAACAGTTTTATTATCCGCCTTAATTGTGGTGGTTTTAATTCTGCCGCTGTGCGTGCGTAAAGTGGAAGAAAACCTAGAGGCATTTTTATTTACCTGCGGATTATTTGCCGTTACCGTTTCGCACATGTGGAGCGGGCATTTAATAGTTACTGCTTTAGAAGAACCTCTTAAAATTACCGCAGCTGTACTTATTGCCGGGCTGATATTTCGCAAATTAAACACGCAATTACAAAAACTTACCCAATACGCTGTTAAAACAATCGGCCTGCGGTGGACGTTGTTCCTGATCGTGCTAATCTTGGGGATTACGTCCAGCATCATTACCGCTATTATTGCCGCGCTGATTTTGGCGGAAATTGCAGTGATGCTCCCCCTGGAACATACCGGGCGTATTAAGCTAATTACTTTCTCTTGTTATGCAATTGGCATGGGGGCTGTTTTAACCTCTATAGGGGAACCGTTGGGAACCATCGTCATTGCCAAACTGGCCGGGCCACCGCACCACGCCGGGTTTTTCTATTTGATCCAACATTTGGGCTGGTTTGTACTGGGCGGCATACTGTTTATGGCAGGGATGGCCAGCTCTATCCGGGAGACCGCCTGCAAACGTGCCCCCGGGGCCAAAGCCGTAGAATCCGGGAGCGACCATACCGTCCGCGGCATTGCGTTGCGGGCCGCCAAAGTATATTTGTTTGTCATGGCATTGACCTTTTTGGGCGACGGGCTAAAACCCTTGGCTTTAAAAACCATTTCCCACCTATCGGCCAGTTGGCTGTATTGGATCAATATGCTCTCGGCCGTACTGGATAACGCTACCCTGGCCGCTATCGAGGTCACCCCCGCCATTGACGACCGGACGCTTACTTTCCTGCTCATGAGTTTAGTGGTATCGGGCGGCATGCTCATCCCGGGCAATATTCCCAACATTATCTGCGCCTCTAAACTGGGCATTAAAAGCAAAGAGTGGCTTAAAGCCGCCTTTGGCCTGGGGATTGTATTGCTGATTGCCTATTTCTTTATCTTACAAGCGGTATTATAAAAAAATATTCCTTAAGCCGCCCTGCCACACCGGGCGGTTTTTTTATATAATCTAATTAACTTTATACCAGGGAGCTTTTATGAAAATTCACTCGTTCAATGTCCAACCCAATTTACCGGACAATATTAAATTTTTAGAAGAATTAGCCAACGACATGTGGTTCACGTGGAATGCCCACGCCATCAATTTGTTCGTGCAAATCGATCCTCAACTGTGGACCACCGCCAAGCGTAACCCCAAATGGTTTTTGGGCTGTGTGCCGCAAAAGCGCTTTGAAGAGTTAAGCAAAGATGACAATTTTTTAAATCAGCTCAATCAAGTAAAAGAAAGCTACTACGCCTATAAGAATGAAAAGCACACCTGGTACCAAGACCATCGCCAAGAAAAAGGCAACCTGCTAACCGCCTATTTCTCTATGGAGTATGGCATCGGCGAAGGGCTGCCGATTTATTCCGGTGGTTTAGGGATGTTAGCCGGCGATCATATTAAATCCGCCAGCGATTTGGGAATGCCTATTATCGGGGTCGGCCTTTTCTACAAACAAGGGTACGTACAGCAAGTTCTTAACCGTGAGGGCTGGCAAAACGAAGAATACCCCGATAACGACTGGGCCCACATGCCGGTAGAACGTGTACAAAAAGACGGCAAAGATGTCATTATAGACATCGCTTTGGGGACGGAAACCGTCAAGGCCTGCATTTGGCGTGTACCGGTGGGGCGCACCTCGTTATATTTGTTAGATACCAATTTGCAAGAAAACACGCCCGCCCAACGTGCCATTACCGAAAAACTTTACGGCGGCGACCGCGAAAACCGCATCCGCCAAGAAGTAGTATTGGGCATTGGGGGTGTAAAAGCATTAACCGCCATGGGCATTACCCCTTCCGTTTATCACATTAACGAAGGGCACAGTGCTTTTTTGTTATTCCAACGCATTATTGATTTAATGCGCGGCGAAAAATTAACCTTTGGTCAATCGTGCGAAAGAGTTTGGGCCACGTCCGTGTTTACTACCCATACCCCGGTTATCGCCGGGAATGAACACTTTGACCCCGTACTCGTCAAAAAATATATGGATTTTTACGCCCGCGAAATGGGGTTAAGCTGGGATCAATTTTTAGCTATTGGCAAAGAAACATCCACTTCCACTACCTATTGCTTAACCGTAGTAGCGTTGCGCTTGTCGGCTTTTTGTAACGGGGTGGCCAAATTACACGGAGCCGTCAGCCGTGAAATGTGGCACAATTTGTGGCCCGGTTTGCCAAAAGCGGAAGTACCCATTACCAGTATTACAAACGGGATCCACAGCTCGTCGTGGATTTCGCACGAACTCAATGACTTATATCGCAAATACCTTTTTAATAACAATCAGTTTGGGTATATAGATCCGTCGGAAACGGAACCCTGGAACAAGATTTTTGACATCCCGGATAGCGAACTGTGGAATGTGCACGCTACGCGCAAGAATAAACTTGTCAACATCGTGCGGGCACGTTTGCAACGTCAGCTTACCCGCCAAGGTTTTGATGTAATGGTTGTCAAAAAAGCATCCCAGGTGTTACGTCCCGATGTACTCACGATTGGGTTTGCGCGGCGCTTTGCTACGTACAAACGGGCTACGCTGTTATTCAAAGATTTAAACCGCTTGGATAAAATCATCAACAACCCGTCTCGGCCCGTACAGTTCGTGTTTGCCGGTAAAGCTCACCCGGCCGATACCGCCGGCAAAGAATTTATCAAACTAATTGTGGGGCTTACCCAAAACGATCCGCGCTTTAGAGGCAAAATTGTGTTTGTGGAAGACTACAATATGAACGTGGCCCGCTACATGGTACAAGGCGTGGATGTGTGGCTCAACAACCCCATCCGCCCTATGGAAGCCAGTGGAACCAGTGGTATGAAAGCCGCCCTAAACGGGGCGCTTGCTCTGTCCATTTTAGACGGCTGGTGGGATGAAGTAGGCCCGTGCGATTTTGGTTGGTCTATCGGCGGGAACGAAAACTATAAAACGGAGGCCGAACGCGACACCGTAGAAGCGGAATCCCTTTATAGCTTAATTGAGCAAGACATTGCCCCCACTTACTATGCCAAAGCAGAGAAAGAAAATTTCTCTGCTGCCTGGGTAGCTTTAATGAAAGAATCTGTCAAACATATTGCGCCTTTCTTTAATACCAACCGCATGGTCAAGGAATATTATGAAAAATTCTATGTTCCTGCCAATAACTACGGCCTGGTTTTAGCCGAACCCGGCAAAGTACAAGCGGTGGCCGCTTGGCGTCAAAAAATTGCACAAAATTGGCTACACGTAGCGGTGGCAGATCTTACCCAAGCCCCGCAAGAAGCTATCTTAATGGGGGATAAAGTAAACTTTAAAGCCCGGGTTTCGCTGGGGGATTTAAAGCCCGAGGAAGTGCAAGTGGAAGTTTACTTGGGCCAACGTGGCAACGTTGGTGGCATTGTGAAACTTGAGGCCGTCCCCATGACGTGCACCGGCAAAGACGGGGAAACCTATTTGTATGAGGCAGCCGTCTCACCGGTTACCAGTGGCCGCCAGGATTATGCGTTGCGGGTCCTCCCCAAAAATGACGATATCCCCAACGTACTAACGCCCTTATATATCCGCTGGGAAGAATAACCAAAGGCCGATAAAATAAAAACGTCATGCTGAACTCGTTTCAGCATCTCCACCTTAATTCGCCGTTCCTCAAGGCGGAGAAGATCCTGAATCAAGTTCAGGATGACAACAATAATTTTATGCTTAACATCGTCCTCATCAACCCTGAAATCCCTTTTAATACCGGCAACATTGGCCGCTCGTGCGTGGCCACGGGCACGCGCTTGCATCTGGTAGGGAAATTGGGGTTTAAAATTGCGTCCAAAGAAATCCGCCGCAGCGGGCTGGACTACTGGCCCAATTTAGATTACCGCCGCTACGAAACGTGGGAAGATTTTTTAACGCACGAACAACCCGCGCGCGAAAAATTATTTTTTCTTTCCACCAAAGGCAAAACCGCATACTGGGACGTATCCATCCCGGCCGATGCTTTTTTATGTTTTGGGGCGGAAGGGTTCGGCCTGCCGAAAGAATTTTACGAGCTCTACAAAGACCGCCTTTTTACCATTCCCATGACAGGGCCCGTGCGCTCCTTAAATCTGTCCAGCTCGGCAGCCATTGTGCTGTTTGAAACACTGCGGCAGCACAAAAAATAGATGGCTTGCTAAGAAGCAAACCATCTATGTAAATTAAGCGCGGCTAAATTAGAGCAGGTTTCCTCCGTTATCTGTGTTCCCTGATAAATCCAGGTCGGCGCATTCGCCCGTATCGTCATCACTACATACAATGCTTGTTAGCACACAATCTTCAATGGTCCCTGTCAATGAATAATGCCAGCCATCCCCGCGGGTTGCCTCCACAGTAGTCAAATCATCTGTAGTAAGAGTCAAAGTAAAGTACTTAGACTTTACAACATCCGTTTGGGCTTGCTCAACTAAACGCGTGCGAGCCGCCGAATCCGTCGGGAAGGCATTCCCGTTGATAATACATTGGGTACTAAGGTATTCCCCCACAGCCCGTACATTTGAAAGCCCTTCCAAAGCACGGCCTCTTTCCACTGTATTTTGGTATTTAGGCAGCGCTATTGCAAACAGCACCCCTACAATTACCATTACAATTAAAAGTTCAATTAACGTAAATGCTTTCTTCATAATTTTCTCCTACCGTTAGAATTACAAAAATCCGAAGCCCTATTTATCCAAATTATTGAGCGCTCGCACGCGGTTTTGTTGCGCCGCGTCCAATTGACGCTGTATTTGCTGCGCTTGTTGCAACGCATTCATGTGGGTGGAGTGCTGCTCTTTTACCGTGCTTTTAAACTGCGGCAAAAATAGCGCCAACAAGAGGGCAATAATTACCAACGCCACCAACATGCTTAAAAAAGAGAGCCCTCTTTTGTTCATATATTTTATTATACAAATATTCTCCCCGATTTTATAGAATAAAGAAAAAAGCCCTATGCATACCAAATACCTTTTCGGGATATTATTTTGTTTAAACCTGCTTAATTACATAGACCGGCAAGCGCTCTATTCGCTATTCCCGTTACTACAGACAGATTTGCAATTAACGGATTTACAATTAGGGGCACTTGCCTCCTGTTTTATGCTGGTTTACATGTGTTATGCTCCCCTGGTAGGGTATTTGGCGGACCGGTCTCCCCGCCCGCGGCTTATTGGGCTTAGTGCTCTTTTATGGAGCGGAGCCACCTTGGCCTGTGGGGCCGCCTACAACTATATTTCTTTGTTTATCCCGCGTGCATTGATCGGGGTAGGAGAAGGCGGTTTTACCACCATTGCACAACCCTTCCTGGCCGAACATTATCCTGCCAAAAAACACGCCTGTGTATTGGCCCTTTTCGGGTTGGCGTTACCGGTGGGCAGCGCTTTGGGCTATACATTAGGTGGGCTGATTGGCCAGCACTGGGGGTGGCGGATTGCTTTTATGGCAGTAGGGATCCCGGGGGTCTTTTTAGGGCTTTTGGCCTGGTGGGGGTTAAAAGACACCGCGCGCGATACACAACCTTCCAAACTTCGCCCTACACTAAAAGATTATCTGCCTTTATTTCACAACAAACCGTTCTTAAGCGTGTGCTTTGCCCAAGCCATGAGCACGTTTGTTATGGGTGGGCTGGCGGCCTGGATGCCTATGTATTTACACCGTTATTTAGGTTGGGATGCGGCTCAAGCGGGTACCCGGTTTGGGATCCTTGTAATTATCTGCGGGGCCGCAGGCACCCTGCTAGGTGGAAAATTAGCCGCTTGGTGGATAGAAAAATCAACCACGGCTTATTACAAGCTGATTAGCATTTCATTTTTAGCGGCTTTGCCGTTTTGCTGGGTGACACTTTGGGCCTCTAATAAAGCCCTGGTGTTGTTGTGTTTAGCAGCCGCTTTAACCTCGTTATTTATCCCTACCGGGGCTATTGCCGCCGCTTTGGTTGCCACTACAAGCGAACACGTCCGCTCCATGGCATTTGCTTTAAATATTTTTATTATTCACTTATTAGGGGATGCTATTTCCCCCACACTGGTAGGGTGGATATCCGACGGTTGGAATTTAAAAGCGGCCGTTTTTTGCTGCACGCTTATGCTGCTGCCCGGCATTTGGACCAGCGCGCGTACGGCACGTTCTATATAAGAGACCCCCTTGCTTAGCAAGGGGGCTCACAATAACTTTCAAACCAATCTTTACGCTACCGCATCAAAACCGGCTTTGAGGGCTTTTTTGTTTAGCTCCAACATTTCCGGTTTGGCACGTTTATAAACTTTCTTCATAGCATCGGCCACACTTTCCAGCGTAACGGCTCCGGTCAGTTTAATAAACGCCCCCAGGGCTACTAAATTAGCCACGCGGTCCATACCTAATTTTTGGGCAATCTCGTTGCAGGGCACGCAAACGGTTTTGATGTCCGTGCGCGTCGGGCGCGAGTTGATGAGTGAGCTATTTAAAATCAGCAGCCCCCCTTTTTTAAGCATGGGTTCAAACTTGGGCAAAGACGGCTCATTCATCACAATCACCGTCTCGGGCGCAGAAACAATCGGCGTATATACTTCGCCGTCCGAAACCACCACCGAACAGTTTGCCGTTCCGCCGCGCATTTCCGGCCCGTAGGAAGGCAACCAGCTGGCGTTTAATTTGTTTTCTACGCCGGCTTGGGCCAGTAAAATCCCGGCGGAAATAACACCTTGGCCGCCAAAACCGGCAATCCGAATTCCTTGATACATTAGTTGGCCCCCTCGTCTTTAAAAATTCCCAACGGATATTGCGGCATCATTTTGGTGCGCACAAATTCCAGAGCTTGTTCCACATTGGCATGCCAGTTGGTCGGGCATTGGGAAATTACTTCCACCATGGAAAACCCCACCCCGTTGGCCTGGTTTTCAAACGCTTTTTTGAGGTATTGTTTGGTTTTAAGCACGTTTTGCGGGCTGTCTACCGCACCGCGCGCCAAAAATTTAGATCCCGTAATCTGTGCCAACATTTCGCACATATTGATCGGCCAACCTTGCAATTTAGGGTCGCGCCCTTTGGGGGCGGTGGTGGCTACTTGGCCCACTAAGGTGGTGGGGGCCATTTGGCCGCCGGTCATCCCATAAATGGCGTTATTGATGAAAATAACGGTAATATTTTCGCTGCGCACAGCGGCGTGCACAATTTCCGCCATACCGATAGAGGCCAAATCTCCGTCCCCTTGGTAGGAAAACACAATTGCCTGCGGTTTGGAGCGTTTAATCCCGGTGGCAATAGCCGGGCCGCGCCCGTGGGCCCCTTGCACACAATCGCACGCAAAGTAAGAATCGGCAAACACGGCACACCCCACCGGGGCCACGCCGATCGCGCGGTCCGCCAGGTTCAGTTCGTCCAACGTTTCCCCTACTAAGCGGTGCACAATCCCGTGGCCGCAACCCGGGCAGTAGTGCATCGGTACATCGGTCAGCGCGTTTGGTTTTTTCGCTAAAATGGTACTCATTTGTTTGCCCCCTTGTTATCGCCCTGAACGCCTAAGGACAAATCCCGTTGGCAATTATAAGTAAATCCCTGGGCATGTTCTTTCAAGCTAAACAGCCCTTCTTTGGCTCCACTCAAAAGCGAGCGCGCTGCCGCCAAAATTTGCGCGCCGTCGGGCTGACCGCCGGCGGGATAGGCATTAAGCCCCACCGGGCATTTATCGCCTACGGCCAGTTTGACATCTTGCACCAATTGGCCCAAGCTTTGTTCTACTACCAAAATCCCTTTGGTTTTGCCGGCCAGTTCGGCCAAGCGTTTAGACGGAAACGGCCACAGCGTTATCGGGCGGAAGAGCCCTACTTTAAGCCCTTGTTCTTGGGCGTGATTTACAGCTTCCAAACACGCGCGGGAAGAGAGCCCATACGCCACCAAAATCACGTCCGTGTCCTCGCAATTGCGTTCTTCGTAGCGCTGTTCGGTCTGTTCAATCAGGCCATAGCGTTTGGCGCGGTCCACCACGTCGGCAATCAAGTTATCGCCTTTGTACGAATAGACATTGGTTTTAGCGCGTCCGTTTTTGTGGATATCCACCGCCCAATCAAATTTGCCCAATTTATTGGGGTCAACCGGGTCAAAGTTGAAAGCCATACTTTCCATCATTTGGCCCAAAATACCGTCGGCCAAGATCATAGCGGGCATGCGGTATTTTTCGGCTAAATCAAAAGCGAGTTTGGGGAAATTGCCCAATTCTTCCACGCAGTTGGGGGCCAGCACAATCACGTGATAATCCCCATTACCGCCGCCGCGGGTGGCCTGGAAATAATCCCCTTGCGCCCCGCCAATGCTGCCCAGGCCCGGTCCGCCGCGCATCACATTTACAATCAGGCACGGCAAATCGGCACTGGCCAAATAGGTAATCCCTTCCTGCTTTAAGCTAATCCCCGGCGAGGAGGAAGACGTCATACTGCGCGTACCGGTAGCGGCCGCACCGTAGACCATATTGATAGCGGCTACTTCACTTTCCGCCTGTACAAACGCGCCGCCGGCATCCGCAATATGGGCGGACATATATTCCGGCACTTCGTTTTGAGGGGTAATGGGATACCCGGCAAAGAAACGCACCCCCGCGCGGATGGCTCCTTCGGCCAGGGCTTCGTTTCCTTTTCTAAGTGTTTTTTGAGTCATAAAAATCAATCCTTTAAAACGGTAATTGCAATATCGGGGCACATCATATAGCACATCTTGCACCCAATGCAGTCTTGCGGGCGTTCTTGCACCGCAGGGAAATACCCCTTTTTGCTGATGGTTTTACTTTTGCCCAAGCATTTCTTGGGGCAAGCATTTACGCACAGATAACACGCTTTACAGCGGTTGGCGTCCACTTCTATTCTTGGCATAACTACTCCTATTGGGGGGAGGACAAACTCGCCCCTATTATTATTGTAAGTCTTTTGCGGCGTAAATGCAATAATGCTACAATACCTACATGACCAAAACCCAAACGTATGAATTATTACTGCGCCAATTAGAAAGTATTTTATCTATGGAAACCGACCCCATAGCCAATATGGCCAATATGTCTGCCGTCCTTTTCAACGGGCTCACAAATTTGAATTGGGCGGGGTTTTATGTTTTGCGCGGGGAAACCCTGGTATTGGGGCCGTTTCAAGGTAAGCCGGCGTGCGTGCGGATTGCGTTGGGCAAAGGCGTCTGCGGAACTGCGGCGCAGACCGGGCACATTGAGTGCGTGAAAGACGTGCATCAATTCCCCGGTCATATTGCGTGCGATAGTGCCTCTAACAGCGAAATAGTGATCCCCATTTTTAAAGAAAACCGCGTGTGGGGTGTATTGGATATAGACTCCCCGGTACTGGCGCGCTTTGAAGCAACCGACCAAACTTACCTGGAAAAAGCCGCCAAACTGTTTGAGAAATATACTGCGCTATAGGTTGACAGCAACCTCAACATAAAGTCATCCCCGAGGGTTTATTATTGGCGTCATCCCCGAGGGTTTATTATTGGCGTCATCCCCGAGGGTTTATTATTGGCGTCATCCCCGAGGGTTTCTATCGGGGATCTCCACCTTATATCCCTTTGAAAGTGGCGGAGATTCCCGATTACAAATTTCGGGAATGACCCTTTTTTATTCACTATTACCCACTTGCCAGCAAAGCAGCTAATTTTGTATGATATATAGGTAATGCCGAGGTAGCTCAGTGGTAGAGCACTGGTCTGAAAAACCAGGTGTCGACAGTTCGATCCTGTCCCTCGGCATTCT
>JAZNWD010000018.1:0-38490 GCA_045593185.1 Elusimicrobiaceae bacterium
CTCATGTTTAGAAAGCACCTGTTTTGATATGCGGCACGTAGGGGGCTTCTAGGGCTTTAATCGTTTCGTCAGAGAGTTTAATGTCTAACGCACTGACGGCTTCTTGCACGTGTTTGGGGTCTGTGCAACCCACAATTGGGGCCGTAATGTAGGGCTTGGAGAGCATCCACGCCAAGGACACTTGCGCCATGGAGTAACCTAACTCTTTCGCGATTTTTTCCAAGTTATCCACTACTTTTTTGTCTTCGGCTTGTGTGGCTCCCCACACCATGGGCGATACTGCGTCAATTTTACTGCGCTGGGTTTGCGTTCCCCATGGGCGGGTTGTGCGTCCGCCGGCTAGCGGGCTCCACGGTACTACACCGATTTTACGGTCTATGCACAGCGGCATCATTTCACGTTCTTCTTCGCGGTAGATTAAATTATATTGGTTTTGCATGGTAATAAACTTCGTCCAACCGTGTTTTTCGGCAATATTGTTTAAGCGTTCAAACTGCCAGGCAAACATACTGGAGGCTCCTATATAGCGAGCTTTGCCGCTTTTAACTACGTCGTGCAACGCTTCCATGATTTCTTCCATGGGGGTATTGGGATCTAAACGGTGGATTTGATAGAGGTCCACATAGTCCATACCCAGGCGTTTTAAGCTGTGGTCAATTTCACTTAAAATCGCTTTTCGTGAGGAGCCAGAGCCGTTGGGTTTTCCTTCGCGCATGGCAAAGTTAACTTTGGTAGCCACTACAATATCGTCGCGGTTTAGACCAAATTCTTTAATTAAACGCCCGGTAATTTCTTCGCTTGTGCCCAGTTGGTAGACGTTGGCGGTGTCAAAGTAGTTAATGCCCAGCTCCACCGCTTTTTTGAAAATGGGTTTGGCGTCCTCAAAATCTTTTGCCCAGGGGAAAACACCGTTTTCGCTGCCCGGTTTACCAAAACTCATACAACCTAAACAAATGCGGGATACATCTGCCCCGCTATGACCTAATTTTACGTATTGCATACAGCCTCCTAAAGTAAGATAGTTATAGGATAGCGGTTTTGTGATATAAAAGTCCAATTGAAATATGCTATAATCAATTAAATTATTTTATTATGAATACCAAACAAATAGACGCTATTTTGGAACTGTCCAAAACCTTAAACTTTAACCGCGCAGCTGAAAAACTCTACGTTTCCCAGCCCACGCTTTCCTACGAGATTAAAGAGGCCGAGCGCGAAATTGGTTTTGCCATTTTTGAGCGTTCGGGGAAAGGAGCGGTGCTCACTCCGGCAGGAGCGCAATTTTGCGTAGCGTTGCGTGCGATACGCGAGGAGTTAAAAAACGCCATAGAGCAAGGGCAAAACTTCAGCCAAAAATATGATGATGATTTATCTATTGGCCTTCCGGTGCGCTCGGTACTGCCGTATTTGCCTAAGGTCATGCAACAGTTTGCCAAAAAATTTCCGCAAGTGTCTGTTTCGCCCAAATTTAATGGGTTTTACGCAAGCGAGGCTTTTTTGCGCGGGGAGCAGGATATTTTGTTTGCTATGGATTTTGAAATGAAGCACGTGCCCAATATCAAAGTCCACCCGCTCTACATCAGTCATATCCAGTTGGTAAGCCGCAAAGATGACCCACTTGCCAAAAAGAAAATAATTCAAGAAAAAGACCTGTATGGACGCACCCTTTTGGTGGGTGGGGGAAGCCCGCCGGCTTTGGAGCGCGTGCAAAAACGCCTCATTCAAAGTGGAAAAGTGCATTATTTTAATAGCGCTAATCACGATACGACGCTCGTGCAGGTAGCGGCCGGGAAAGCGGTGTGTTTATCGCCCAATTTCTTTAACGATTTTACCGGGGAGTTTGCGTGGACGCCTTTTGCGTGTGAGGAGCATTTTAACTGTGTGCTCTGCACGCACGCAAATGATAAGCGCGAAAGCACAAAATTACTTGTGGAACTTTTGTGCGCGAGTCACAAACACATGAAATGATCCCTTATACCGCACCGCTTGGACACTATAAAAGCCCCTTAACTAAGTAAGGGGCCAAAAGTTGTGCTGCTATCGTTCGTTTTTAATTGGCAAGTCGTAATCTACAATGCGCACATTTTCTTGTTGCTCTTGCCAGGTGGTCACCATGTCACACACGGACGCGCCGTCTTTTTCTATGATGTGCGCGTAGGTTTTGGGCTCGGCGGTTTTGTAGGTGGTGCATTGGAGCGTGTCGCCCAAAAACGTTTCGCGGTTAAAGCGCACATGCAAGGATTTTAGCGTGTGGTTTTGCATAAACTCGGCCGGGGCTGTCATTTCCGCTAAGTTGATATAACTTTTGTTGTTGACGTGCTTGTTAAAATCAATATCCGAGAGGTTATTGGTATGCGTAATTTTGGTGTAGGGCTCTGTAAACTCGGGCAGCACCATTTTGGCATGGGGGCCAAGGGCTAGGTCTGTACACACTTCAAATTTAGCAGCCATTTCGTCTGCTTTCACAGGGCGTTTGGTGGTGGCGTTTAAGATAATCCACAGCGAGTTGCCTTTGGCTACCAGTTTATCGTTGTAGTAGAGGTTAAAGTCCGCATATACTTTAAGTTTGGATATTTCCGAAAACCACAGTTCCACTTTGAGATCTTCGGACCAAAAGGGCAAGTTATCCACAAAATCCATGTGGATTTCACTAATCACCCATATTTGATCTTTCTCTAACAAATCGTAGGCGGCCATGCGCTTGGTAGCACAGTAACGCGCAAAGGTGTCTTGCAAGTACATAACAGCCGATATGGGGCGCAAACGGTGCTTGCGTACGTCCATGTCGTCTAAAATAACGGTGTAAGTTTTGGTGTATTTATGCATGAGAAAACCTGTTTTTTTATATTTTATCATTTTAGTTTATAAGACAAAATAAAAAGCCCCTTACTTTAGTAAGGAGCAAAACTTTAACAGACACGCTTATGCTTTTAGGGCTTGGATAATACCAATCATGCCAACGCCGGCTACATCTTTGGTAATTTGGCCTTTTTCGTTGAAATAATAAAAGTTCATAAACGTAGTTTTAAAACTCTTTTGCGTGGCAGGGATTCCCATAAAGTCGTCCTTGTGTGTGCCGGTACACTCCCACAAAACGGCCACCTTATTATCCTGTGCTGCCATGTCCAAGGCGTGCCACTGCACATCCGGGAACGACTGCCGTAGCCAATGTACCAAAGACAAATATCCTTTTCCGCCATACAAGGGCGTAGGGTTTGCAGGCGTGATAAATGGGGCATCCGGTGCAATTAATTGTTCGGCTTTTGTTTCGTCTGCAGTATTGATAACTTGCTCAAATTGTTTCATAATTTCAATGTTGTCCATACGTTACCTCTATAAACATTTTAACACATAAAAAGATCCATGTTTTCGACACTGTAGTCAGGAGTAAAAATGGCTACTATGTTCTTGCGCCAACCTATATACTTTTGGACACTATAACCTAAAAGAAAAACACCCTCTAGTTTGCGCTAAAGGGTGGCTATCTATTACTTAACAATCTAATCCGTCAAGTCCACGTCCGGTGTAATTTGCACTTTATAGTCGGGGTATGATGTTTGGATTTCTTTGGTGAGTGTATCTAGAGCTTGGTCCCTAGCGATATCAAAACTAAGTACTACATCAAAGCGCATTTTCTTTTCGGCAATATTCACATAGAACCCATGCAGTTGTAAGGCCCAGTCGTGCATCAGTACCATTTTCTGCACATTGTTGCGCACGAGTGCCGCTTCTTCATCCTTGGTGTTGTACGAATACACACCTACGCCCGTTAAAATAACGCCCGTTTTATGATACACATTTTCTTCTATTTTGCGTGTTAAACGGTCCACTTCGTCCACGGTCATAGTGTCGGGTAGTTCGATATGCAGAGAAGCGTAGTGTTTGTTCGGGCCATAGTCATTAATCAGCAAATCATACACGCCACGGACTTCAGGTTCTTCATTGATAATTTGTTTGATGTCTTTGGTAAGTTGTACGTCGGCACGTTTGCCTAATATATCGTTAACCGTATCTTGTATCATTTCGATGCCTGCTTTGATAATAACAATAGAAATAATTACACCCATGTACGCTTCCAAAGAGAGATGAAAGAGCATGTGGATAATCGCACAAGCCAGCACAGAGGCCGATAAGATGGCATCAAAAGAGGCATCCGAACCCGAGGCTACTAATGCACCGGAGTTGACTTTTTCTCCCTGTCCTTTCACGTAGCGGCCCAATATTAATTTTACGACCACCGCCACCGCAATAATAATGAGTGAAGTGAGGGTATACTCAGACGCTTGGGGGTGGAATATTTTTTTGACAGATGCCACGAGCGCCGTCACGCCGGCATAGAGCACAATGGAGGCCACCAACATAGAACTGATATACTCAAGTCGCCCATGCCCCAGCGGATGTTTTTTATCAGGAGCGCGGTTGGCTAGTTTGGCCCCGATAATCGTAATAACCGAGGACAAAGCATCAGAAAGGTTATTCACTGCATCTAAAATGACTGCAATGGAGTTGGAAAGTAGCCCCACGCCTGCCTTAAAAGCGGCTAATAGCACATTGGTAACAATACCGATAATACTGGTCTTTACAATAACTTTTTCTCGGTTGAGTGTTAATTCTTGCTTGCTCATAATTTCATAATCTTCTTTTGTTCCAAATTCTCATACCCTTCGGGGCAGTGAGTGGAGCAATAAACCGTAGGATTGTGTTGGATAAACTCGCGCACACGGTTCAAGGTTTCGCGTGCTTTTTCTTTATCTTCAAACACAACAGACAGTTCATTTTCTTTTAAGGCGGCATCCGTGTAGGTTACGTCCCCATGGAACATATAATACATGCCGTTGTCTTCCAAAACACCCACCGTATTGCCTTTTGTATGGCCTTCCGCTTGTACCAAGACCAAATGCTCCGTAATGTGTTGACTGTGTGGAAAGTTTTTGTAAGGCCCATCCGTAAATTCCACCCGAACCACGTTATCTCCGGTTAGTTTCATAGCATCGGCTTCTTTAGCGGCTATATAAATTTTTGCATGGGGGAACATACGTAGTTCGCCCGTATGATCCGGATGTTTATGCGTGACGAAGATTTTAGTGATATCTTCCGGCTTATAGCCCGCTTTAGCGAGTGCATCTTTGAACGTGGCTACTTTATCGCCCATCCACAAAGCGGCATCTTCTTTTCTGGGGATATCGGCAGTTTCGTTGGGAAGGCCGGTATCGGATAAAATGACGTCTTTGCCGTCATCAATTAAAAAGTTTTGTAAACTGGAGCGATATCTCACGGCTTGGCATTGTTCTTTGGGGCGGCTACCGCCGAAAGCAAATGCCTGGGTCATAAATCCACCATCATAATATTTTAGTGCAATAATCTTCATACTTCCTCCATTGAGTTATTCAAATACTTAAATTTATATTTCATGCAGTATTCTCCATACTGAGACCGTGTCTATTATCCGCAACATCCGCAAGAGGCGTAGGCATGTTCTTTATTTTGGATGACATCTATTACTTCGCCTACATACATGCGGTGGGCTTGATGTTCGGGCGCATAAAACTGTTTGGCAAGTTCCTGTGGGATGGACGATTTAACTAAATCTTGGGTATATAATTTCTTGCAGATAAAAGAAAGTTCTGCTTCTTTGTAATGCACCGCATTGTCTAAAAAGCACGGGGTGAGAGAAGTCCCTTTTAATCTGTCTCCGTCTCTGCCGGAGCGACTGCCCATAAGACCCAGTTCTTTGCGGTATTTGACAGGGAAAAAATCCACCGTAAACAAATCATTTTTATTCATAAAGTCATATGTGTAGCGTAAGGGGTTTACGTAAACGGTAATAACGGACTTATTCCATAGGGTTCCCATCGTTCCCCAAGCAATGGTCATGGAGTTAAAATCCTCTTTATTGCCGGCCGTAAGCAAGGCCCACTGGTTTAAAAATAATTCAAATATATTTGCGTTATAATGAGTTAGGTCCATATTTATTCTCCTTTTAATTTAAAAACACTTTTGGGCATGGTGCAAACCGGGCAGGTGTAATTTTCAGGTTCGCTTTCCAAATCGCCCTCGTACTCGTAGCCGCACACAGAGCAAACATAGCGTTTTTTATTGTTTTGTTTCACGGCTTGCGGGGCATATTTTTCTACGAGTTGGTGGGTTACCTGTGCGTGGTATTTGTGCTGGGCGGCGAACGTTTGAACGGTTTGTGCAATATCTTTGTGCCCGGCTTCCTCCAGTTGGCGGCTCAAATTCAAGATAGCTTTCTCGCCGTATTCTTCGGCTTTGGAAAGGCCTTTAATAAACTGCCATAGAGCATGTGTCTCTTGCGGGTAGCGGTTGGATGCCGTAAAGTAGAAACTGGCTTGGTCGGCGTGTTGGTTGGCCAGTTCGGTAAATTGCATGGAAACATCTTCTAAACCGTGTGCTTTGGCAATGCGTGCTAACGTAAAGTACATGCCTGCGCCGGACAGTTCCGCTTGCGCTTGGCCTTGTAGTGTTTTTTTATAATCTTTCATAAGTCTCCTTTCGTGTTGGATAAGCAGGTATCGCAACTAGGTAATATATTTCCCTTTTCCATTTGCTTGACGGCCCACTTGCCCATTTCAGTAAGCACGGGCAAAATGGTTTTCCCTTCTTTAGAAAGTGTATATTCCACGTGCGGGGGCACTTCGTTATATTGTTTGCGGCAGATGACACCGGATGCTTCTAACTCTTTTAGCGTTTTAGAGAGCATCATGTTGGTAATGGGGCCAAGTCCGCGTTTGATTTGCCCATAACGCACGGGGTGGCCGTTAGCTAAGATACATATAATAGGCAGTTTCCACTTGCCACCAAATACGCTAATTAAATACTTAATGGGGCATAGTTGCTTAGATGATTTTTTAGCCATAGACAGTTTGCTTTTACCCTTTTTCTGAAAATTATAGTATTAAAAAAGATACTACTTACATAATAAGTACTTATATTTATATAATACCATAAAGACAGCTAATTTATAAATAGGGAGATACTATGAGCATTTACGATTATAACGTTCCCACCGCCAATGGCGAAAACTTGGCCTTGTCCACCTTGAAAGGCAAAGTGCTGGTCATTGTAAACACCGCTACCGGATGTGGATTTACGCCCCAGTATGAGGGGTTGGAAAAAATGTATGAAAGCTACCACGAAAAGGGCCTGGAAATTATTGACGTGCCTTGCAACCAGTTTGGTCATCAAGCCCCGGGTAGTGATGAAGAAATCCACCAGTTTTGCACATCGCACTACAATACCAAGTTCCCACAGATGAAAAAATCCGACGTAAACGGCTCTAGCGAACTGCCCCTGTACACTTACCTAAAAAGCCAACAAGGGTTTAAGGGATTTGGGGAGCATAAACATAAAGAGATTCTGGAGAAAATGATGGCTGAAAAAGACCCAAACTGGCAGAGCTCGCCGGATATTAAGTGGAATTTCACCAAATTTGTGGTGGACCGCCAAGGGAACGTGGTAGCACGGTTTGAACCAACGGCAGATATACAAGAAGTAGAGAAATGCATCAAATCGCTCATCTAAAATAAGCCCCGCGTTTGCGGGGCCTTTTTCTGTCCAAATAGCTCAATGCTACAAATATAAAAAATTATTAAAATTAAGCATTTTCAGTAGTTTTTGTATAAGAAATATGGGATTGAATAAGGACTGGCTCGTCGTGGTATCGAGCAGAATTTGCGCACTTTTTAAGAGTCACTTTTATAGTGGCTCTTATTTTTTTCTTAATATTGTGTATAATGGAAATTAAGCAGGAACTCAAATCTAACAAAATGGAGCTTCAACCCAGGGAAGAAAACTAACTTATGAAAAAATCATTTATTTTATGTGCTATTTTATGTGTAGGTGTTTTGTGTGGCTGTACCAATTCAAAGTTTATTATGGATAAAAAGTCTGATAGCTATTCAAATGTGCATACATACTCAGAAAGGGACCATTTTTTCTTCTGGGGTATGGGCCGCAAACATGAGCATGATTTTTCTAAAATTTGCCCGAACGGCAAAATTGTTCAGATGACCACAAATAATAATTGGATCGATGAAGTCCTGGTATCCTTAACCATGGGCATTTACTATACAAGAACATTTACAGTGTATTGCGTAACTGATCCGGGTGCCAGCTATCAAGTTCAACAATAATTCTAACCAATATAACAAAAATATTGGGCGCACTTTTTAAGAGCCACTTTTAGAGTGTTTCTTGTTTTTTGTGGTCATAATATAGTTATTTGTCATAATTGGTTGATTTCCTGTTGAAGTTTCTCTAGGAATTTGCCTGCGTGGGCTCCGTCCATCTGCGTGTGATGAAATTGAAACGAAATGGGTAACTGATACTTAAAAAACTTCTTGCGGTAGCGGCCCCAAATAAGAAACGGATTATTAAAAATACCACTATTCATGCCGACGGCTCCGTCTATCTCCGTATCTATAATAGCCGATGTACCAATTACCATACTGTTCGCCGATAAATCCCGGTCTTGGCATGCCTGGGCTACTTTTGCGGTGTAGGTCAAATACTGGCGGTTAAACGCGTCCAAATTGGGCTCAAAGAGGATATCGCACGAACTGACCTCTCCTGTTTTGTTTTTGACAATCGTATTGACGGCCAGCGTGTCATACTGCATTAACTTTTCACCCACCGGAAGCACGTAAAATTCTTTTACTTGCATAGCTGCTTGGCCAATGCAAAAGTCCAGTAGCATATTAAACTTTAAATTGCGGTTTTTGCTGACTTTCACTAAGTTTGTAACGTCTAGCGTTTTGAAAAACGTCACCATCGGGTTTGGGGCTTTTAGCCATAGTTCGTAAGCGGCGGCCCGTGTGGTTTCTTTAGGGTTTATCTCTTTTGGCATAGTTACCTCTTTTTCATTTTACTATATTGCCCGCCTCGGCATTATAAGACCTTTTCCAGTTGCAACAGTTTCACTTTTTTGGAAATTCCGCCGACGTAGCCGGTTAAACTCCCGTTTGCTCCCATCACGCGGTGGCAGGGGATGATAAGGGCAATAGCATTATGTCCAACGGCGCCGCCCACTGCTTGCGCCGACATTTTTTTAAGTCCGTTTCGGTGGGCAATTTTTGCGGCAATTTCGCCGTAAGTCATAGTTTGCCCATAGGGGATTGTAAGCATAATTTCCCAAACCTGCTTGCGAAAAGGGGTTGTTTGCATTTTTAGTGGCGGTGTAAAATTGGGCCCTTTACCGCTAAAATAAATATCCAACCAATGCACGGTTTGTTTGAATATGGGAAGTGTTTTTTCTTGAGGGTTGGTATTTAGCGTGTCCGCGAAGTATTGTTGCTCATCAAACCACAGGCCGGTTAAATGTATGCCGTCACTGGCCAGCGTAATCTTGCCGATCGGCGAAGAGTAGTGAAAAATATAGGTCATATTTTATTGTAGTGCATATCTGGTCGGGGGCGTTCGTTGCTTATCGTTTGGATAAGTAACGAGCGTTGGGATTACAAAAGTTGCTCAACTAGATAATCAGCAATTTCCCGATTAACAGCAGGGGTGTCTTGTGTGAAATTATGGTCAAAGCCATGCAAAGTTTCCAATTCAGCATCTTCGTAAATTTGGCTAAATTCTACCCCGTAGTGATACGGAACCAGTTGGTCATCTTGGCTGTGTACCACCAACACAGGGCCTGTATAGAGTTTTGATGTCTCGTAAATTTTCACGTTGGGCGTTGTAGTCAAAAATGCGCGGCCTACTTTAAGCCCGTTGGACAGCGTAATATACTGCGGCACGTTTTTCGGGTCATACTTTACCCCGAATAAATTGCCTTTGGCGGTGTCTTCTGTGAGCTCGGGGGCGGGGGACATTAACACAATCGTTTTTATTTTATCTTCGCCTAATTCGCCCGCTAACATCGCAACTACCACAGCTCCCATGGAGTGCCCTGCCATAGAAATAGAGCGTACGTGAGGCAGTTTTGCAGTATACGCATACACGCGGCGAGCGTCTTCCAACTCATTGAGGATTGTCATATCCAGGAAAGATCCTTCGCTCGTTCCGTGCCCATTAAAATCAAAAAGCAGGGTGGCAATACCGCGCTCATTAAGTTGCGCGGAAAGATCTGTGAGTAAATACATATCTTTGCTTGCATTAAAGCCGTGCGCAATAATAACAAGCGGATAATTCTTCTTATTCTTCGGTATGTGTAAGACGGCAGATAATTTGCCGTGGTCTCCTTGCAGAGTAAATTCCTGTTTAAGTTGTGCGCTGGCGCAACCTACAAATACAAGAATGGATGCAAAAACAACTAATAATTTCTTCATGCTATTTACCTCCGTTTGATATCATCGCCGTAAATGGTTTTCCAGTCGTCACGCATGGAAATGCAAATCCAACCATATTGTTCGCACCCTTTACGCATTTTTTCAGCTTTTTCAAGGTTGCCATACTCGCGTTCCAGATCATCACACATCAGCATAAAACCCAGAGCTTTGTGCTTATTACTGTAAATGGTATAGTTAACCAGGCTTGCATCGCTAAACGCATTCCCAAATGCCAATACAGGTTGCACTCCAATTTCTCGCTCGATGAGGGACACTTTGTTCATTTGCAGGTTTTTTACAAGATTTTTGCCTCCCAAAACAAGCTCATCCCCTTTTTCAAATATATACTCCAGTCCATTTTTATCCCCTTGCCCGCGTGCCACGATTATGCTGTCGGAGCCGAGGATTTGATGGGCGGGGATATAAGGCATATTTGCTTCAATAAGCGGACGGACGGTTAAACGGTCTGTGCCACTGCAAATATAAACGGTAAATTTATTTTTAACTAAATATTCTACAACTTCAAGCATAGGTTTGTAGAAAATATCTCCCCGTTTCATACCTTCGAAGCCGGGTTGCTCCTCCTGCATAAACGCGTGGACAAAATCATAAAATTCTTGCACAGAAAGCCCTTGGTACGCTTGGGAAACCATTTGCTCGCGGTTGTTATTGAGCGAGGGGAAAATGCCTTTTTCGCGTGAATTTTTGGCGGCTGTTAATTGTTCTTTTGTCGGCTTGTAATTGGGATCATCCAATACGCGGTGTTCAAATAACGCCCAGTCAAAATACGTCGGGTCCGTTTCCAAGATAAGCGTTCCATCTAAGTCGAAAACGGCAATGCGATTTTCCAGCGGGATAAAGTCGGGCGATTTTTTATCCGTCACCATTTTCATATAACTCACAAGTGCTTGTTTGGCAGGGGCAGTGTCGTTCCAAAGTGAAAGATTTTTCCTTTTAAGTTGGTGAGTACAACCCGTCAATAAAATAATTGTCAATAGAACTAAATTAAATTGTCTCATTATTATTTCCTCGGACATATTATGGATGTGGTGTAATGGCCCCTGCCGCACAGGCAAAGCGGCATAACCCACATCCTACGCAATGCGTCTCATTGACCTCAATGTAGCCGTCGCTTAACTGCAAAGCACGGTGTTCTGATTCTTCACAAATCGTTACGCATTTACCGCAACGCACACATTTTTTGTGGTCAATCTGCGGATAGGTAAGAGGCATTTTTTGTAGTGCTTCGTGCGCGGTAAGCAACTCTGTCGCCTTGCTTTTTAGTGCGTTAATATCCGCAAATTTCTTGGATTCCAAATAGTCGTGCAACCCTTTGAGTAGCGGAGCGATAATTTTGTATCCATTGAGCATGACTTCCGTACAAATCTGCACTGCATCAGCTCCGGCGGCGATATATTGTGCGGCATCTTCCCACGTGGAAATACCACCCTGCCCCAAAATAGGCAACTTGCTTACTTGACGCAACTGTGCCACGCAACGAAGTCCAATCGGGCGCACGATGGGGCCGGAACATCCGCCGAAAGTTGTTTTTCCGTTTACATCTAACACCGGGCGCAAAGTGTTCAAATCGATGCCCATAAACCCCTGTACCGTGTTGATAGCGGCCAGACCGTCGGCTCCGGCTTTTTCCACGGCCTGCCCGATGGTGGCAATATTGGTTACATTGGGCGAAAGTTTTACAAAAACGGGCTTTTGTGCCACTTCTTTCACCCAACCCGTAATCTGCGCCGACACTTCTGCGTCTGTGCCGATAGCCATGCCGATACCCTTTTCCGGCATTCCGTGTGGACAAGAAAAATTCAGCTCAAAAGCATCGACGGGGGTGTCGTTTATTGCTTTTACTAAATTTTGCCAGGCCGTTTTATCCACTGGGGACATGACGCTGGCAATAATTACTTTAGAAGGGTGTTTATGTTTAAGGTACTTGATGCCGTCGCACCAATACTTTACAGTTTGGTGGCTTAAAAGTTCAATGTTTTGGAACCCGATAATGCGCTTTTTATCCGTCAGTACCGCATAACGCGGGGATGCCTCGGTCATCTTCAGATCGTCAGGTGTGATGGTTTTTAATACGGCTCCACCCCATCCCATTCCAAACGCTTTATCAATGCTTTCAATCTGTGCGGTTGGTGGTGCAGACGCAAGTAAAAACGGATTTTCAAAATCAATTCCTAAAATATGAGTACGCAAGTTGTTATTCATGTAAACTCCTAAAAAGTGTGTTTGGGCAATTTAATATTTTGATTGTTTCTTATTTCCTTCCGGATATGCTAACACAAACGGTTGTTCCTTTTCGTCTTCGGGGAATAGTTGATACACAAACCAAGACCAAAAGAAGTGAGGACCGTTTTCAACATTGTATCCATCTTGATTATGGTCGCCGATATCATAAGGGTCGGCAAAAATCAGCACATCGTCTAACGTGGAATCTGTTCCCATAGTATCATATCCAATGATAACGCGCCAATGACCGCCCCACGCAACATTAGCTACTAAAATAGGATGATTGGCTTTTAATTCTTGGAGCACAAAAGCAGCAAATTTTTCATACGTATCAAATGTTTTTTTGCCAGGGAGACTGGTTTGAACGGTCCACCCGATACTGCGCAAGTAATTCGCTATCTGTTTTACATTTGTGCCAATTTCAGTACTTGTACCGATTTTTTTCACAAGAGATGTTTCGGTCTCATCTTTATAGCCGTAATAGCGTAGTACCGTTAAAGCGGCCGCCGGACCGCAAGAATATTCTGTGGTTTGCTGGTAGGTGGGATAATGGGTTAAAATGGTTAAGTGTTTGTTGGAAACGGCTTTAAAAACATCCGGCATTTTAAAATAGGGGGAGTGTTTGTGATTGATCCCTTGCGGTGCAGCCATTGTTTTGTCTATCGTTGTGTCCAAGCCGTCGGAATCTGCATCAACGCGGACATCTTGCGCATAAGTTAAACTTACACTTGTCAATAGGCCTATTAAAAGCATGAAGTGTATAAACGTTTTTCTCATTATTTTAATTCCTCCTACAAAAAACTTATTTCATTTTTTCAAAAAGTAAGTGCAAATAAGGGTCGTTAGCACCAGGCCCAAAGGCCAGGCAATTACTGCCGGCAAGTGCAGGCATTCCGGGGCAATTAAAAAGTACGTGCTGCTGACAGCTGTCATAAACACGGCCGGAACCAAGGTGATACAACAGCGCTGTTTCTTTTCGTGCAGATACACGGTGGCGGCCCATAGTACAATCATAGCCAGAGTTTGGTTAGACCAACTGAAATAGCGCCATATCACATCGTAAGGTAATTGGCTGATAATTACACCTGCAAGCAGTAGGGGCATACTCAAACGTAAGCGTTTTAGAAAGGATTTTTGATCTGTTTTGAACCAATCAGCCAGCGTCAACCGAGCCGCGCGAAAAGCTGTATCTCCCGAAGTAATCGGGCATATAATTACTCCGATCATCACAACCAAAAGCCCAAACGAAATGCCTCCCCATTTTAAGGGGCCAATCGTTTTTAAACAAATATCATAGACGGTGCCAGCTTGCCCGTTGTGGGCTAACATTTCTTGCAGTTCAGTCATTAGGCCGCCTGTTTTTTCATAAACAGCGCATCCGGCGGCCGCCCAAATAAGCGCAATGATTCCTTCCATAATCATCGCGCCGGCAAACACTTGGCGAGATTGATATTCACTTGTAATGCAGCGTGCCATGAGCGGTGATTGTGTGGCGTGAAACCCGGATATTGCCCCACAGGCCACCGTTACAAACATAAGCGGCCAAATAGGCAAGTGCGCTGGATGTAAATTGTGCAAAGTAATCTCAGGGATGCTATACCCTTGCAGAAATATTCCGCAGGAAACACCCAGCGCCATAAGTAGCAGACAAATACCGAATAACGGATAAACCTTTCCGATGATTTTATCAATCGGAAGAAAAGTTGCCAAAAAATAATACAGAAAAATTAGCGTAAGCCAAAAATAGACATTGGTAAAAATGCTGTCCGTAGATGCGGACCCCTTAAATAAAAACACTAGCAGATTGGCGGGCCCCACCGCAAAAACCGTCCCCACCATGACAAGCAAAATAATACTGAAAATGCGCATGCAGATTTTTACTTTCGGTCCCAAATAAATACCGGTAATTTCCGCCACGGATTGGCCCTCGTTACGAAGGGATAGAAAACCGCAGGCAAAATCGTGCACAGCTCCGGCAAAAATAGTTCCCAGCGTAATCCACAAAAATACGCTTGGTCCCCACAACGCACCGGAAATGGCCCCAAACACGGGCCCCAGTCCGGCAATATTTAACAGTTGTACCAATACCATCCGCCAAAGGGGCATCGGCACATAATCCACCCCGTTGGACAAGCGCAGCGCGGGGGTATCGGCTTTCGTTGGGCCAAAGGTGCGTTCCACATATTTGGCATATGTAAAATAAGAGAGGATGAGTAGCCCCAAACAAGCAAAAAAACTAATCATAGCGATTTCTTTTCCAACAGGGCATCTATGCGACGTTTTGTCTCATGCAAGATTTGCGCCACGTCTGCGTTTTCAACGTCTAAATTCTCGGCTTTGATACAATGAATTTCCGGGATCGCATAAAATTGCTGTGCCAGTGCTTTTACATAGCCGTAGCCATAGGCGTCATTCATGATAGGCCCGCCGGCGGTTGTGATGTAATAGAGTTTTTTGGCCTTGCAAAGGCTGTATGGTTTACCCTCTTTGCTATAGGCGAAGGTGATACCAACGATATTGATGTTTTCAATATAAGTTTTGAGTAAGGCCGGGAAGGATAAATCCCAAAACGGGGCGGCAATTACGATACTATCCACCGACGCAAAATCTTTAGCTAACTGAAGTAAGGGATGATCAAAATCTTTCTTGCCAACTAAGGCTGTGCGGCGGTTCAGCGTTTCTTCGCTTAGCGGCAAAAGGGGGGTGGTGGTAAGATTTCGCTCTTGCACCGTGCCGTTTAATTTACCTAAAAGATAATCCGCAAGAATTTGGGTGCGGGAGTCCTTTCGCGGGCAAGCATTGATAAATAAAATATTCATAAATTTATTGTATCACATTATCCGCCACGTTTTTTATTATGCCGATACAACAAATCTGATGCGCAATATCTTATAATAAAAGTATGAAGAATTTTTCTGCCATTTTTTTATTTTCATTATTGGTCGCGTGCAGTTCTGTTAGCACAGTGACGCCTCTTTATAATAAAACCTATATTATTTGGTACGATGCGGAAATCGGTAAGGAACCGTTACTACAGGCCATTAAAGAAAAACAGGGAACTATATTGTATGATTATAAGAGTTTTAATGCCGTAGCAACCAAGATACCCATCTATAAACAGCCAAACGATATTCCGAGTTTCTTCCAAAATATATCCGGTGTGCTATCCATCCAAGAAGACCAAAAGATGCAACTGCATTAAAAACTGCCTCGTTTAAGAGTCGGTAACATTTACTTTTTAGCAGATTTTTTTACTTCTTCGTGAAAGAAATAATTTACTACTATAGGCGGCTTACCGAACGGAGCACGTTGAGAATCGTCGTCCCGCACATATAGCAAGTACTCTTGGGTGGTAAACTCTTTTAACTCTTTATCTAGTTCATACCAATAACTGCGGTCATTTTGATTGTAAATGGCCTGATAGAGATTATTTAATTGCGGATATTTCCTGCGAATGTAATTTAGGATAACGCCTTTATAATCCCCGCGCAAATTTAAGTTCTCAAGCCATACCAAATTACAACGGTCTTTGGCGGCAAGGATAATTTCTTTAGGGTCTGTAATACCTGGGAAAATAGGCGAAATAAAACAAGTGGTCTGCACCCCTGCTTCATAGCATGTTTTCATCGCTTTCAAGCGACGTTCTATGGAGACCGCACAATCCATGTCTTTGCGGAAGTTTTCGTCTAATGTGTTAATGGAAAAAGAGACACGTGCATTTGGAAAAGTCTTAATAAGGTCTAAATCCCGCAATACCAGGTCGGATTTGGTAGCTATGCTGATACTTGCCCCACTGTCCTGTAATTGTTCCAGTAGTGCCCGCGTGCGTTTATAAGTGGCTTCCAAAGGTTGGTAGGCATCTGTTACAGAGCCGATAAACAACTCTTGTTCGGCATACTTTTGAGGGTTTTGGATAGCAGGCCACTCTTTAACATCCACGAATGTTCCCCAAGGCTCGGTATGGTTTGTAAACCGTTTCATAAAACTGGCATAGCAGTATTTACATGCGTGGGCACATCCTACATACGGATTAACGGAGTAGTCCGCTACAGGCAGGTTGGACTTTGTAAGTATACTTTTAACTTTAATTTCTTTGGTGATAGGAGGCATTAAACTATTTCCATTTACCGAAATGTAATTGCTTATCTAAATTAGCAACATTTTGCTCTAAAACGGTTTCTTTGGGATCTGCGTAACCGATTCCGATAAAAACGGGAATCATATAGGTAGGCGGCACCTTGAGCTTTGCCTTGACTCGGATAGGGCCGGGGAATAGTAAGAAACTTATCCGCGTCAAATTTATCGGCTACTTTTTTTGCATATTCAAACGCAAACTCTTTTTCCTCGTCAGTTTTCAGAACAATATAACTCCAGTTGCGGTTATGGTTCCACGTGGGGGCCTGATTGCCGGCCGTTAATATCCTTTTTATGACTTCAAAATCAACTTCTTTATCTAGAAATTCCCGAACAGTTCTTCGTTTGTTGATTGCTTCGTAAAGTTCCATGTGGTGCTCCTTTTTTTATCTTATTTTTATTGTAGCAGATTATAACTAGAAACCGCCCTTGCGGTTAAGCAAGAGCGGTATATATGTGTTTGTAACGTTATTTCTTATCAATATCCACCAAGGTATATTCGCCGGTTCCCATCCCCAGTTCTTTCATGTACGGGATTTGGCGTAATCCTTCGCGCGATTCAATGCGTTCTTTTAAATCGTGCGATTCTTCTTCCGGCAAGGCATACACCATATCTAACGATGCTTGGTCCACAGCCACAATGTTGGTGGATGCTAAAATGCCGATATCGCGTGCTTTGGGTTCGGCAGCGGAAGTGCCCGCACAATCGCAATCTACCGACATGCGGCGCAAGACGTTAATGTACACGATTTTATCCCCAAAGTGGTCCACCGTGGCTTTGGCAGATTCGGCCATATTTTCTTGGAAACGGGCTCCGGTATAACCCCATTGTTCGTCGCCTTTTTGATGGATCATTTTCTTGCCGATTTTGCCATCCGCCATACCGATAGCAATATTTTTCATACTACCGCCGTAACCGCCCATCGCGTGTCCCTTAAAGTGCGTGAGTACCACCAAAGAGTCATAGTTGAGCACGTGCGAGCCCATAGACATTTCTTTGAAGTGTTTGCCGCCTTTAATGGGGAGCATCACCGTTCCGTCTTCATCTAAAATATCTACCTCGGTAAACGTCCAACCGTTTATTTTTAACGTTTCGCGATGTCCCTTAGTGGTTTGGCGGGGGGAATTATAAAATACGTTTGTCTCCACCAGCGTGCTGTTGGGGATATGTTCCCAAAGTGCTTTTACCATCGGTACAGGCAAAATGTTCGGCCCGTGCGGTTCGCCCGTGTGGAACTTAATAGCCACTTTACCGTCAATGTTTTGAGAGATTTTGTCATAGATTTTGACAAGACCTTCGGGGCTGATATCCCGTGTGAAATAGACTATGTCTTTGCCTTGAGGGTTTTTTTGTGTAGTCTGGTGGGGTTGGCAAGCAGCCAATACCAAAGCACCCAGTAATACGGTTAGTAGTTTTTTCATTATTTGTCTCCTTGAATAAAATGTGTGAACGTAACGGGTTCGTATTGCGGTTTATTTATCCCGTTCTTTTTGCCCAGCTCTATGCATTTTAAGAGCCAAGCCATATTTTGGGCAAGGGTACGCATGGTCTGCAATCCTTCCACATCTTTACGCACATCTTCCGGCGTAAAACCATGCACCATATTCCAATACTGAGAGCCGACTACCTGCATATTGGTAATTGTAAAATATTTATTTAATCGGTCAAAGGAAGCCGTAGCACCACCACGTCTGCAAGACACCACCGCAGCTGCCAATTTGCCGGCCATTTTAGACCCGTTGGAAAAGAATAAACGGTCGCAAAATGAACACAGTTGTCCGCTTGGGCCTGAAAAATACACGGGAGAACCTAACACAATGGCATCAAATTCGTCCAACCGCGCGCCTAATTTATTTACATCATCATTAAATACGCATTTACCTATTTCGCGGCATTTGCGGCAAGCGATACAATTCGCAATCGGTTTCACCCCAATGTGGAAAATTTCCGAATCAACGCCGTTTTTTTCAAGTGTCTTGGCAATTTCCTGTAATGCCGTAAATGTGCACCCTTCTTTATGCGGACTGCCGTTAATGAGTAATACTTTCATAATTTCTCCTAAAATATAGTTGTTAATTTCTTATTTTAATTTGCCGTAATCTTCGTCAGATACTTCTTCCAACCATTCATTAGAAGTATTTTCGCCTTCTATCTCAAAAGCGAGGTGTGAAAACCAACTATCCGGCGCGGCTCCATGCCAATGTTTCACGTTAGCTGGAATGTGAATCACATCACCCGGGTGCATCTCCACAGGCTCTTTGCCCCATTCTTGGTAATATCCGCGCCCGCCGACGGCCACGAGCATTTGACCGCCGCCTTTCTCAGCGTGGTGGATGTGCCAGTTGTTGCGGCATTTGGGCTCAAAGGTTACATTGAAGAATGTTACTTGTTCCGTGGAAACAGGGGCTAAATAACTTTGTCCCTTAAAGTACTTGGCAAAGGCCTCATTAGGTTTGCCGATAGGGAACATAATGGTTTGTTGATATTTGTCTTTTTCGCTCAACACAGGGGTTTTTTCTTTCCATATTTCCTTAGCCAAACGGAAAGTAGCCCATGCTTTGGGCCATCCTGCGTAAAAAGCATTATGGGTAATGGCGGCAGCGATTTCTTCCTTGGTAACGCCGTGTGCTTTGGCATTTTGCAGGTGGGCCTTGAGAGAGTCATCCGTAATCCCCTGTGCCATTAACGCCGTAACGGTTAACAAAGAACGGGTTTTAAGGTCTAAATCCGTATTGTTCCAGTTTTCGCCGAATAAAACATCATCATTGTAATGGGCGAACTCCGGTGCGAAATCTCCCAGTTGGGTGCGTCCGGCCGTTTGTACGATTTTTTTAGGTGTCATAGGTTTTTTCTCCGAATTATTTTTAGCACCATAAGCAGTCGCTGTCAGTACACAAACGCTGCTTAAACAGAAGGATAATATGCTTTTTCATTATCGTATCCCTTAGCATTTTTTGCCCATGTCATAGGATTTCTTATAAGCGGGGAGTGTTTTAATTTCACCCACTTTCCAAGCACCTGTTCCGTAAATAATGCCTTTTTCTTTCGTACCGTCCAAACAATCCCGCGTAAACCCGCGTAGGCCCTCTATGGCAGGAGCCAAATTGTCTGGGTTGGTATCTGCCGCCGCGACAATAAAATAAATCTCTTTATTGGATATTTCCGTATATCTTGAAACGCAACGGTCAATAAAGGTTTTTAACTGTGCGTCCATGGTGTAGAAATAAACGGGCGTAGCCAGTACAATTACGTCGGCATCTACCATTTTATCCAATAAATCTTTCATATCGTCTTTTTGTACGCAAACATGGGTATTGTTGCATACGCCGCAACCCAAACAATAGTTGATTTTATGGTTGCGTAAAAACACTTTTTCTACGGTGTGTCCGGCTTCTTTTGCGCCCAATAAAAACTGGTCGCAAAGCAAGTCCGAATTGCCACCCTTTCGGGGAGATGCGGAAATAATCAATACTTTTTTACTCATAATGTCTCCTAAAATTTTAGTTCTTTTGTCTTAGAATTCAGCGCATTGTCATAGACGGAAATTTTGTAATCTAGACGTTTAAGCGTTTCCCGCAGTTCCGTCATACGGGCTTTTAGTTGCTCACGCTCAGCAGCCAGTAAATCCCGCCGGGCTTTCAGTGTGTGTTTACCTTTTGCAAACAGTTCAAAGTATTGTTTTAATACCTCGATGGAAAGCCCCGCGCTACGCATACATTTCACAAACCCAATGCGCTTACAATCTTCCTCAGTGTAATTGCGTACACCACCTTCGGTGCGGCTGATATAAGGGATGAGCCCTTCTTTTTCATAGTAACGCAATGTATCAGCAGGAATTTGATATTTTTTGCTTACCTCAGCAATAGTCATTATAGACTCTCCTTAAAAATCTGCACCACTTCGTCGCGTGTGAGCACTTTGTAACCGCCTTTTAGAATGAACGTGGCATCGGCCATTCCTTCTACCATTTCCGGTGTGGCTCCCAATTCGGTAATGTTAAGTGATACACCTATTTTCTTCATCCAGTTTTCCAGTGCCGCCAATCCTTCTTTGGCCACCTGTTCATCCGTTTTGCCTTCGGCAGAAACGCCCCACACATTGATCGCAAAGCGTTTGAATTTGGCTAGGCCATAGGGCATAATGTGGCGGTAGTACGGGAGCGAAACTGCCGCTAATGTCATCCCGTGGGTAGCGTCCGTATACGCGCCGACTGCCTGCCCAAGCATATGCACCATCCAGTCGGTCGTTTTGCCTTTGGCAATCAGCGTATTTAAGGCCCACGTGGCGCACCACATAATGTTAGAGCGGGCTTCGTAATCTTGTGGGTTTTCCACGGCAATTAAGGAACTGTGAATGACCGAGCGCATCAACCCCTCGGACAAATAATCACTCGTATTGTCATCCGTGCCGGAGAAATATTGCTCGCAAATGTGGTTAAAAATATCATAAATACCCGATACCATTTGGCGTTTGGGCAGTGTGAGCGTAAACTTGGGGTTGAGGATAGAGAACTTCGGCATGACGTTTTCGCCAAACACATGGCCGATTTTAAGGTGCTTTTGGTGATTTGTAATCACGGAGCCGCCGTTCATTTCCGAGCCCGTACCCACCATGGTCAGCACGCAAGCCACAGGCAGCACCTTGCATGTGGGTTCCTCAAAGCGGATAAAATACTTTTCCCATGGGTCTTCCTCACAATGTATAGAGACAGATACCGCCTTGGCATAATCACAACACGAACCGCCGCCAACAGCCAAGAGTAAATCTACATCGTTTTCGCGTGCTATTTTAACGCCTTCGTTTAGTTTTTCAGTGGTCGGGTTAGGCATTACACCACCATCTTCCACAATGTTTTTTCCGTTGGCTTTTAAGATGGCTACTACTTGGTCATAAATCCCGTTTTTTTTAATGGAACCGCCGCCGTAGATGAGTTGCACGGTTTTGCCGTATTTGGGTAGTTCCTTATTTAGGTATTTGAGGGAATCATCCCCAAAGTAAAGTTTAGTTGGGTTGACATAGGTAAAGTTTCCTAACATAACACACTCCTTAATGAATATACTATATTGTAGCAGTTGGAGTTAACTCTAAGTCAAGGGGATTTTAGTTGTTGGATAAAAAATAGGGGGTTATTTATACTACGCCAAGTAAAGGGAAGTGTTATTTAGTTGTCGCGCGGATATTTTCACTCTGACTTGGATATATATTTTCTTTTACGGTAGTTCAAAGTTGTGTCCCCATCGTGAAAACCGCATAAAAATCCCCGTAATAAAGGCGGGCGGCATGTAAGAATATTTGTGTAGAGGATGTATAGAGAATACTATAAAATAGAAGCTCTCCCTTATTTTTGCTACACTATATATACAACGACAACAGGAGGTGTTCTATGGAATTTATTCAAGAAATTATAGCTGTTATTTTTTCTATATTTAATGCAATGTCGTTTTATTTGCTCTTGGGATTCTTATTTGCCGGGATTTTGCATGCTTTTGTTCCGCAACATTTATTCTCCAAATACTTATCAAAAAACAATTGGGTGTCTGTCTTTTATGCCACCCTGTTTGGCATCCCGCTCCCCTTGTGTTCTTGCGGGGTAATTCCCACCGCCATGGCCCTTTACAAAGAAGGGGCATCCAAAGGGGCTGTTATTTCATTTCTGATAGCTACTCCACAAACGGGAGTGGACTCGATTATTGCTACCTATTCGTTGCTTGGCTTACCCTTCGCAATTATCCGCCCGGTAACTGCTTTTTTTACTTCCTTATTTGCGGGCCTTGTAACAAATGCTTTTACTACCAAAGAAAATGTTCAAATAACAGTGCCCGCTGCTAATCACAACCCGCAAGGGATGTCTTTTGCGCAAAAATTAGTCAGCGCCTTGCGTTATGGATATGTGGAAATGATGGAAGATATTGGCAAAATGCTTTTGTTCGGTTTAATTGTGGCGGGATTGATTTCCTATTTTGTGCCGGATAACTTTTTTATGTTATTTGGAAATAATACCTTGCTGAGCATGTTGCTTATTCTTGTTGTGGCCGTGCCTATGTACGTATGTGCGACGGGTTCCATCCCTATCGCTATTGCACTTATGATGAAAGGGATGAGCCCCGGGACGGCACTTGTTTTACTGATGGCAGGGCCGGCCGCTAATATAGCATCTATGCTCGTTATCGGCAAAGTATTGGGTAGGAAAACATTTTTGCTCTATTTAACTACGCTGGTTATAGGGGCAATTACGGCCGGGTTGATTATAGATAATTTTCTGCCTGCCAGTTGGTTTGACGTATCTACTTTTAGCATGGGGGCACATCATAGCGGCCACTTTTACTATTTTAAAATAGTTTGTTCTTGTATCTTACTTATCCTTTTCTTTAATGCAATGATACTCAAAAAACGTAAAGAGAACGCTGAAACGGCGAAACATACTAACCCTGAAACGATTTCTTTTCGGATCGGTGGAATGCGGTGTAATAACTGCAAAAATAATGCTACAAAAGCCATAAGCAATCTCAAGTCCGTAAAGGGAGTAACCATCAATTTAAGCGACGGGATTGCCCGTGTAGAGGGTAACCCGACCGACGAAGAAATTAAGAATGCCGTGGAAGAAATTGGTTTTGAATTTAAAGGGCGGATTTAAAAACAATGCCAAAATTAACTGTTATTGAGGACGATATAACCAAGCTGTGTGTAGATGCCATTGTCAATGCCGCCAATCACACACTATTAGGCGGTGGGGGAGTGGACGGGGCGATACATCGCGCGGCTGGGCCTCATGCTTGTGGAAGAATGTCGTACGCTGGGCGGCTGTGTAACCGGTGATGCCAAGATAACCGCAGCTTATCATTTGCCCTGTAAATATGTGATTCATACAGTAGGCCCGGTATGGTATGGCGGAACACATAACGAAGAAGAAAAATTGAAAAATTGCTATTTAAATTCCCTCAAACTAGCCGAACGGCATGCGTGTGAGAGCGTGGCGTTCCCGTGCATTTCTACGGGGGTGTATCGGTTCCCGAAACAAAAGGCCGCACCAATAGCGATAAGTGCTGTAAAACAAGCCGGCCCGACCTTAAAAACCGTCAAAGAGATTATTTTTGTATGTTTTGGCGCGGAAGATAAGGGAATTTACGATAAATTGCTGGGGTTGTAAAAATGAAACTCCCCAGGATTGCGCCTGGGGAGTTCCGTTACATAAAATTTACATATTAGAAGAACAGTCTATACAAAAAGATGATTATCACAATCAGCCCGACCCAATAAATAATATTTCTCATAATGCTCTCCTTTGTGCGAACGTTTTGAAGTATCACTCCATAAATTCATTATACATAAATTGTACCGCATTGCAAGCAAATTTATGAAAACATAAGTAAAGGTAACGTTTGCTTCTCTAATAACAAGTTTAAAGTTAATGAGAAACACCTTTTGTTTGGATGCTCTGTTCTATACAATTCTGCATTATAACACAAAAAACGTTTTTATCTTGTTTGGTAAATGATACAATTTAAGAAACGTTAGGAGGAATAGAAGAATATGAAAAAAATTGGAATAACCCTGATGTTACTGGTGAGCTGTTTAGCCTCCATTGGGGCTGATACTATTTCCACGGATAAATCTGATTTCGCGCCAATCAGTACCGTAATTGATGACGCAGTATATGATATACGCTATTATTCGCCCAATAATTTTACGGGCCATAAAATAAACGGCTACAAAGCTCCGCGTGCTTATATGACCATGAAGGCACTCGCGGCGTTGGCTAAAGCGGCGGAAGATCTGCGCGCACAGGGATACCGCTTGCTTATTTGGGATGCCTATCGTCCGCAAAAAGCGGTGGATGATTTTGTGGCATGGATCAATGACCCTAACAATCCCGGGGACAAAACATTCTATCCCACCCTTGAAAAATCTAATTTATTAGAAGGCAATTACATTATGGCTAAGTCTGGTCATACCCGCGGGAGTACCGTGGATTTAACGATTATCAAAAAAGACGGGGGCTTTGTAGATATGGGGGGGACATTTGATTTGTTTTCGGAGATTTCACATCCCGACTATAAAAAAATCTCTAAAAAACAAAAACGAAACCGACAAATTCTGCGCGATGCTATGGTGAAAGCTGGGTTTAATCCGTTGGATTCGGAGTGGTGGCATTTTACGCTCAAAGATGAACCCTATCCGGATACATATTTTAACTTTGATATAGAATAATTCTATGGATATTAGTTATTTGCTTTGGTGGCAAGATCTTCGAGAAGCTACACACGGTGTGTTCAATCCGCTTATGGAGGGGATTTCTGCGTTTAGTGTATCGTATTTAATCCTTTTGCCGGCTTTTCTTTATTGGTGCTGGGATAAAAGGCGCGGCTTACTTACGTTGGGTTCTTTTTGTTTGTGTGTGGCTGTGGCGGCTGTTATCAAATTGACGGCATGTGTGTACCGCCCGTGGATCAAAGATCCTCGTATTATCCCGGCCGTGAAATCATTGCCAAGCAGTTATTCGTTTCCAAGTGGGCATACAGCTATGGGGACGCCCCTCTATTTGGGCTCGGCACTGATCCTCTGGCAAAAAAAATGGACTAAAATTTTAGCGCTTCTTTGTGTGGTATTGGCTTTTTTAAATCCTATATCGCGCAATTACTTAGGGGTTCATACGCCACAAGATGTTTGTGTGGGCTTTTTGTTAAGCATTGCTTGTTTGTACGGGGTATGGAAATCCGCCGCGTATTTTCAGAAACATCCTGAAAAGGAAAATATATGCTTAGGCGCTATGCTTGTCGCGTGCATACTGGCATTGATTTATGTGTGTTACAAACCGTATCCTATGGATTATGTGGACGGTAAATTACTGGTAAATCCACATAAAATGCTTAAAAATGCTTTTGAAGGGGTGGGCGTACTGGTGGGGTTTGGTATAGCGCGTTATATTGAAAAAACATGGATTTGCTTTAAAGAAACAGGGCTTCACTTAAAAGGAATTATCGGCGGCATAGTGGGGCTTGTGCCGTTGTTTTTATTTCTTACGTATGCCAACCAGCCCTTCAAACATTTATTGGGGGCCCAGTGGGGGCGATTTGCTTGGTCGGCTGTTTTGATGTTGTATATTGTTGCTCTCTACCCGCTTGTATTAAAGTGGGTTTTTCAAAACCGCACCGTGACCCAGCTAAATAGCACGTCAAAGCCAAGTAAATAAGTAGTTTCTAGCGATAGCGGGCCAATATCTACCCCTACTACGGGAATAGCGGCAGGGATAGGGACCCAGTCATAGCTATTACGGAAAGTAACGCCGGCCACAAATCCCAACGTTGGGCGAATAGTATGTTCGGCACGCCATACCGCTTGCCACGAATAGCCAAACGTCGGCTCCGGGCTATTAAACGAATCCTGAAATACCAGCGCTAAAAGCCGGTGTCGGTTGGCGCGTTCATCGGTGTATGCAAGGGCCAATCCGCCGCCCCAGGGGCGTTCGTTATATTCTTCTATTTGTTCATGGCTGTAGTGGCTACGGTTGTGCCATGTGTTGACGGGGATAATCAACTCCAAACGTCCTTGTTTCCAGGTAGTGGCAACGCGATCTTTGCAAGTTTGCACAAACGTACTCTCACCCCAAGCACTTGGGGCGAGCAATAAACCAAATCCCAAGATGTAAAGGATTTTGAATTTGCGCAAAGGGTACATTTATCTACAACTTGTTTTGCTAAAATACGCCAATCGGCTGAAACACTATTATACCTTTTTTAAGTCCTTGGGTGCTGGGAGCAATACTTTTTAATCATTTCTTGCTTTATTTTTACTATAATAGAGTATATGACCACAAAACAAACTGTTCAACCTCAAGAGAAGGATTTGCTCCTTTCCTTTTTATCCAGCATCATAAACTATGTGAAAGTTCATAAAAAAGCCGTGCTTACGGCCGTGGTGATTTTGGTGTTGGCCGGCGTAATTGGGTATGCGTATGCGGCTCATGTGCGCTCCGTGGAAGAAAATTCTTGGGCAGCTTATTACAAAGCCCAATTGGCTGTGATGCAAAACCCACAAGAAGTTACGGCATTAGATAGTGTTGCCCAACAATTCCCCAATACTTCGGCGGCCCAATATGCCCAGCTACTTAAAGGGGATTTGCTCTACGCAGGTGAAAATTACGCCCAAGCAGCGGATGTATACGCGCCTTTGTTAAATTCTTCCAACGAAATTCTTCGTACGGATGCAGTGCTTTCGCTAGGGGCGGCGCGCCAAGCCAGCCAAGATTACGCGGGGTCTATCAGCGTATTGCAGGACTTTATTGCCAACAACCCCAAGAGCTTTGCCTTGCCGCAGGCCTATTTTACCTTGGCTATGAGCCAGGAACTTGCCGGGCAAAAGCAAGCCGCACAAGAAACGTATCAGCAAATTTTGGGCAGCTATCCCAGTTCTTATTTTGGCAAAGTGGCCAAGGATAAATTAGCTGTTTTGAGTAAATAAGTTGTACCCCCGCTTAAAGAGTGGGGATTTTTGTGTATTATAGGAGAATTATGAAAAAATTATTAGTAGCCGCATTGATAAGCGGTTTAGGTGCAAACCTAACGTATGGGGCTGGATTTGCCTTGTACGAATATAGCGGCCGTTCTACTGCCATGGGTGGTGCTGTAATGGCTAGCAGTGCTGAACCGGCCTCCTTGGCCTCTAACCCAGCCTTGATTACCGAGTTGGAAGGTACGCAAATGCAACTGGGCGGAACTGTGGTTACTGCCCATGCCGAAACGACTATCAATAGTCCTTTAACAGGCAAGGATGAAACCCGCGGTTTGAAACGAGATACATGGCTATTGCCTAACTTTTATCTCACGCATAAATGGAATGAGGATATTTCCTTCGGAATAGGCGCTTTTTCCCGCTATGGGCTGGGGGGAACTTACAAAGACAATACAAATTGGTATGGCAGTAAATTGGCCTATAAAGTCAAATTAGAGACTTTTTCCTTTACGCCTACCATTGCTATTAAAGCCAACGATCAGCTTTCTATGGCCATGGGCTTAGAAGCTATGACGATTGATTTTACCCAAAATTCCCGCGGTTTTGGCCCTGGAGAATCGTATGAAATTCACGGAGATGGTGTAAGCTGGGGGGGAAACTTCTCGTTGATTTACCGTCCGCAGTGGGCTGAAAAGTGGTCGTTAGGTGCCATGTACCGCACAAAGGTAAAACAAGAACTCAATGGATATATTCATACTTCTACAGGCAATATTTTAAAAGATCCGTACGGGCGGGAAATTGTCCGTAATGCAAATGCTAAAGGATCCATTACGCTGCCGGATAGTTTTTCTATGGGGGTTGCTTTCCGCCCGGACGAAAATTGGACCTTTGAATTGGGAACTGTACTGACAATGTGGAGTTCCTACGATCAAATTACTATCGAATATAAAGATTCAGAAACGGCCCCTACTATCCATAACCGCAAGGAATATAAAGATACTGTCCGCGCTAACTTAGGGATTGAATATCAGTTCATTCCAAAATGGTTTGCTCGTGCGGGGTACGTCTACGATAAATCCCCCATTAATGAACACGCGATGGATACCCTCGTCCCCGTGGACGACCGCCACTTAGCTAGTGTGGGTTTGGGTTATAAAGGGGAAACCTGGAGCGCTGATTTTGCTTATACGCATGTATTTGGGCGCCATTTAACGGGGGATTCCAATACCCAATTTGGTGATCGCCGCATGCGTTACTCCGGCGGGCGCAGTGATATGTTTGCTTTGACCATTGGTTATAAGTTTTAAATCAACGTAAACTAATTAAAAACCCCTGCTTAACGGCGGGGGTTTTGTTTCCTATAATATAAGCAAAAGGAGGAAAAATGTATGAAGAATCCCTGCGGAATTAATGACCGAAAGGTAGCAATTATTGGCTGTGGATTTGTAGGTGCGGCCAGTGCGTTTGCACTTATGCAAAGCGGACTATTTAGTGAAATGGTGCTAGTGGATGTGGATCACAAGAAAGCCGAAGGGGAGGCCATGGATATTTCCCACGGTGAGGCGTACGCCCGCCCCATGAAAATCTATGCCGGAACCTACGATGATATTACGGATGCTGCCATCATTATAGTTACCGCCGGGGCGAACCAAAAACCGGGCGAAACCCGCCTGGATCTGGTACAGAAAAATGTGAATATTTTTCGCGCCATTATCCCCGAGATTGCCAAACGTGATTATAAGGGCATTTTGCTGGTTGTTGCCAACCCGGTGGATGTGCTTACGTATGCTGCTTTAAAATTGAGCGGCCTGCCGGAAAACCGCGTCCTTGGTTCCGGTACCGTATTGGATACAGCACGCTTTCGCGAAATTTTGGGCAATCACTTGGGCGTAGATAGCCGCAGTGTGCACGCATTCATCATTGGCGAGCACGGCGATAGCGAAATTGCCGTATGGAGTACTGCTAATGTGGCGGGGGTGCCTATTCACAAATTTTGTGAACTGCGCGGATATCACAATCATGAACAAGCCATGAAGCAAATTGCCAACGATGTCAAAAACGCTGCCTATGAGATTATTGAGCGCAAAAAAGCCACTTACTATGGCATTGCTATGGCGGTAAAACGTATTTGCGAGTGCATTGTGCGTGATGAAAAATCTGTCTTGCCGGTTTCTAACCGTATGCACGGAGCATTTGGTATAGACGATATTACACTGAGTATGCCGGCCGTGGTGGGTAAAAACGGCATTGAAGTGCAAATGCCTATTACTTTGAGTGAGAGCGAGGCCGCAGCCCTTAAAAAATCCGCACAGATTCTAAAGCAAACCGCCGCTAAAGCCGGAATTTAGTGTACCTAGGTATCGGAAAAAAGCCCCGCATAAAGCGGGGCTTTTTTCGTTCTAAAGAGTGGAATTGTTACTGAATCCGTTCTTTTAGTTTTTCTACCGCTTCGGTTAAGTTCCAGCGCGTAGACTCTTTTTCTTTGCGGTTTTTATATTCGCATTGGCCGTCGGCCACCGTGCGCGAGCTAATTACCAGGCGGTGCGGTAGGCCGATTAAGTCCATATCTTTGAACTTAATGCCGGGGCGCTCGTCCCGGTCGTCCATGAGCACGCTGATGCCCTGGGCTTCCAGGTCGGCCATGATCTGGTCGGCCTGTTTTTTGACCTCGGGGTTAGAGGCGTAATCAATAGCTACCAAAGCCACCGTAAACGGGGCCAGCGGTTCGGGCCAAATAATGCCAAAATCGTCGTGCGATTGCTCAATGGCTGCTGCTACCACACGGGAAATACCAATCCCGTAGCAACCCATAATCATGGGCTGGCTGGCTTGCTTTTCGTTTAAGAAATTAGCCCCCATGGACGCAGAATACTTGGTGCCTAGCTTGAACACGTGCCCCGCTTCAATGCCGCGCGTAAAGCCAAACGTAGCGCCGCAGCGGGCACATTTATCGCCGGCCGAAGCCATTTTAAGGTCGGCATACACGTCTACTTTAATATCGCGCTGCGGGGTGACGTTAATTGTGTGTACATCTTTTTCGTTCCCGCCGGATACACCGTTAACAATATTTTTTACATAATTGTCGGCGTAAATCATTACATTGGGGTTTTTCTCTTTAAGCCCTTGCGCACCGGCAAATCCTACAAAAGAGCCGGTTACTTGTGTGTAAACTTCCTCGCTGGCTTTTTCCAGTTCGTTACATTTTAGGAGGGCTTTGAATTTAAATTCATTAAGTTCGTGGTCTCCGCGTACCAGGGCCACCACGGGTTTTCCGTCGGCGGTAAAGACCAAAAGCTTAATGATTTTGTCTGTAGGTACGTTAAGTAATTGCGCCACATCTTCCACCGTGTACACCTTGGGAGTGTCGCGCTTTTCCATGGGTTTTAATTCGGCTGGATTGATTTGAATATCAGCCGGGGCTTGAATTTCCGCCTTCTCGGTATTAGCCGCATAGCCGCAAGAAGGACAGTTGGCAATGGCGTCCTCGCCGGTGGCGGCCAGGACCATAAATTCGTGTGAAAAGTTTCCGCCAATGGCCCCGGTATCGGCTTCCACGGCTTTAAATTCAAAACCGCAGCGTTTAAAAATGCGTTGATACGCGTCGTACATTTTTTGGTACCAATCGTTGGCCTGTTCGTCGTTAGCGGCAAAAGAGTAAGCATCTTTCATGTAAAATTCGCGCGCACGCATTACGCCAAAGCGGGGGCGGATTTCATCTCTAAATTTAGTTCCAAATTGATACAAACAAAAAGGCAATTGCTTGTAAGAAGTAGTATCTTTTTTGACAAGGTCTGTCATTACTTCTTCGGCGGTGGGGGCCATGCAGAACCCGGCTTTTTTGCGGTCTTCAAAGCGCAAAAGTTCCTTGCCGTAAAACGTCCACCGGCCGCTTTGTTCCCACAGCTCTTTGGGTTGCACAATGGGGAGCCATACTTCGCACGCGCCGGCGTGGTCCATTTCCTCGCGCACGATAGTTTCTACTTTTTTAAGCACCCGCAAACCCAGGGGCAACCATTCGTAGAGGCCGCTGGCTACTTTGCGCACAAGCCCGGCGCGGATCATGAGCTTGGCCGAAAGCGTATCAGCATCTTTGGGGGCTTCTTTTAAAGTGGGGATGTAATATTGTGATAGTTTCATAATTTAGTCCTTCTTCCAGTTTTTAATTTTGTCCAGTAAAAAATCTACCCATTTCTCTTGCGGGAGTTTGAACCTGGTTTGCCCATGTTCAAAATACAATCCTTCGCCTTTTCCGCCGGCAATGCCAAAGTCGGCATCGCGTGCCTCGCCGGGGCCGTTGACAATGCAGCCCATAACGGCAATTTTAAGCCCGGTGGCTTTTTCGCGCAAGGCGCGGTCATTATAAATTTTTTCTTCCAAGGCGTGCACCGTACCTGTTACGTCTACCTGTGTGCGTCCGCAGGTGGGGCAAGAAATTAAATTAGGCCCATATTCGCGCAGCCCCAGGGCCTTTAAAATTTCGTACGCAGTGCGCACTTGCAAGCGTGGGTCCTCCGTCAGCGACACACGGATGGTAGCCCCAATCCCTTTTTGCAGTAATGTTCCTAACGCGACGGAGCTTTTAACGGTACCGCTTAAAAAACTGCCCGCTTCGGTAAGCCCGATGTGCAAGGGGATATCACTTTGTTTGGCAAAAAGTTCGTTAGCCAGTACGGTGCGTTTAAAGTTGTCCGATTTTAGCGATACCACTACATTTTTGAAGTTGAGTTGTTCTAAAATGTTGGCTTGTTCCAGGGCTTCATTCACCATAACTTCGGCCCATTTTTCGTCGGAAAGTTCCATGCGCCCTTGCACGCTTTTTAAATATTTTACGCTGCCCGCGTTTACGCCAATGCGTATAGCCACCCCGTGGTCCAAAGCGGCGCGCACTACTTCCTTTGTGTTTTCCACGGCACCGATGTTGCCGGGATTAATGCGCACTTTGTCGACGCCTTGTTTAATGGCCTGGAGTGCTAATTTATAATCAAAATGGATATCCGCTACGAGGGGGGAGTGAATGCGTTTTTTAATTTCCCCGATGGCTTGTGCGGCCTGCATATCAGGTACAGCCACGCGGTTAATCTCACAACCGGCTTCTTCCAACGCGCAGATTTGTGCGGCGGTTTTTTCCGGGTCGCGCGTGTCGGTATTGCACATGCTTTGCACGCGTACCGGGTGCCCGGTTCCCAAGATAAAAGGGCCTACGTTTACTTCTCTAGTCTTGTACATGGGGTTCCTCTGCTGGAGTAGTTTGAACCGTTTCTACAGCGGTTGTTTTGGGCTTAAAGAAGATGCGTTTAATGTCCGAGTACGAGGCATACAATACCAGCATCGCCAGCAGGGCTAGCCCGATGTTGGCGGCTTTGCCCAGCGTTTTTTGCGTGGGTAGTTTATGGGTAAGCCCTTCCCATAGATATACCAGGGCGTATCCGCCGTCGAGTATTGGAATGGGGAACAAGTTAAACATCCCTACCGCCACAGAAAGCATGGCAATTAACGAAATAAAATCCAGCAAATTGCGATGAGCTACTTGGTGGATGATGTTTACAATCCCGATGGGTCCGGCCAATTCGGGTGCTTTTTTCTTGGCAAAACTTTGCCCGATAGATTTTAAAGAATAGGCCGTCCAATAATAACACTCGTAAACGCCGTAGCCAATGGCTTTCCACCATGAAACTTTTTCATAGGTGGGCATGACGGTAATGCCCAACGTTTGGGGGGCTTTTGGGTTAAAATCACTTTCCAAGACCGTAGCTGTAAATGCTTTTCCGGCGCGTGTATAGGTAAGTTGCAAATCGCCGCTGCGCGTTTGTAAGATATGGGTCAGTTCTTGCCAATTAGAAACGGGTTTCCCGTTTAGGAAGGTAATAGTATCTCCCGGTTGCAGATCTAAATGCGCGGCTGGATAATCTTTACTTACACTTCCAACGACGGCCGGTAACAAGGTGGGGTCTGTTTGTGGGCGGCCTTGTACAAAAATAAGCGCACCAAAAATGACGGCTGCTAACACGTAGTTAAACAGAGCGCCGTTAATGACCATGAAAAATTTGGAATACCAGGGTTTGGCTGCAAATTCGTAGGGTTTGGGAGGCTCTTTGGCATCTTCGGGGTGGAACATAGGCCCGGCGGGTTCCACAAATCCGCCAAAGGGAATAGCGCGGATTTGGTAGTCGGTATTGCCTTTTTTCTTATGCCACAAAATCTTGCCAAACCCGAATGAAAATTCATTGACGCGAATCCCGGTCAGCCGGCAAGCCAAATAGTGCCCAAATTCGTGAATAATTACAATGGGGCTAAGTACAACCAGTACAGCTAAAATAGATAACAACATATTCCTCCTATAAAACAGCGTCCTTGTAGGTGCCTTCCGTTAAAATGGCGGATGCTTCTTCGCGGGCCCAGGTATCGGCTTCTAAGGCCTGATTGATGGTAGCAATTCCCCCGGTAGAGGGCACTTTGCGAAGGGTGGTATAAATGAGCTTGGAAATGTCGGTAAATTTAATTTGACCGTCTAAAAATGCTTGCACAGCTATTTCATCCGCGGCACTCAACACGGCGGGAGTAATCCCTCCGGATCGTGCTGCTGCCAGGGCCAAATCCAAACAAACAAAACGTTCTAAATCCGGCTTAAAAAATTCCAATTTAGCCGTTTCAAAAAGGTCTAATTTTTTTACCGGGCTGGTGGCGCGTTGCGGGTAGGTAATAGCATACTGAATGGGTACACGCATATCGGGTTCGCCCATTTGGGCCAAAATGGCCCCGTCGTTAAATTCCACCGCAGAATGGACAATGGATTGCGGATGAATGACAATTTGTACTTTTTCTTCGGGCACATTGAACAAATTCATAATTTCAATGGCCTCAAACCCTTTGTTCATTAACGTGGCGGAATCAATCGTAATTTTTTTGCCCATTTTCCAGCGCGGATGGTTGAGGGCTTGCGCCGGGGTTACTTCGTCCAGCGGTCCTTCGTACTTGGCAAACGGTCCGCCGGAAGCGGTTAAAAAAATGCGAGAAATATTGTCGGAAATTTTAGCGTAATTGTTTTTACCCGCTAGCCCGCTAAGACATTGAAAAATGGCAGAAGGTTCACTATCTACCGGCAAAATTGCGGCTTGCCAACGTTCACATTCCAGCATGAGTGTTTTGCCGGCCATGACCATGGGCTCTTTGTTGGCCAATGCAATGGTCTTGCCCGCTTTAATTGCTGCCACCAAAGGGCGAAAGCCCACTGCCCCCACCAATCCGTTAACAACCAAATCTGCCGATGGTAAAGAAGCGATAAACATCAAACTATCAATTTCCGGCGGCAGCAGGCGCGTGCCTTGCGGCATTTGGTCTTTTAATTTATCGTATGAGATTGGATTTAGTACAGCGGCAAAGCGCGGGTGAAACGTATGAATTTGTTTTAAAAACAAATCAGTATTGTTGTTAGCCGAAAGAGCCAACACCTGGTACTGGTCACCCAAACGGTGAATAACATCCAATGCCGAAGTGCCGATAGAGCCCGTAGAACCTAAAATGACAATATTTTTCATAACGTAACATTAAATGCGTAAATAACGACGTAGTAAAATACAGGGGCCAAAAGCAAATAGGAATCAAAACGATCCAAAAATCCGCCGTGTCCCGGTAGTAAGTTGGAGGAGTCTTTCACCCCGGTAGAGCGTTTGATGACCGATTCGGCCAGGTCGGAAAATTGGCCGATAATGGCTACCAATAACCCTAACCAAAGGGCCGTTTTTACCGTAAAAAGGGAACTTAAAAACAGGTTGCGCATTACAACGGCTCCCGCCAGGGCCAGCAGGGTCCCGCCGATGGCACCCTCCCAAGTTTTTTTTGGGCTGACTTCTTTGTTGAGTTTGTGCCTTCCAAAAAACCGGCCTGAAAAATAGGCGCCCGTATCACTTACCCACACGGTAATAATCATAAACAAGGTCAAATATTCCCCGTAGGTGGGAATGTCGCGCAAGTTGATCAAGTGTGCCAGGGACCAGGGGATTAAAAATATGCCCATAAACGTATTGCACACACGTTCCCAGCTGCGTTTAGGGGTCAACACTTCAAACACAAGCACGCCTACCAAGACGGTGCTGATAGCCAGCGGGTAGAGATTATCGGGCAAAGAGAGCCCTTCTGGGTGGGTGCGGCCCAACAACGCCACAGTGCCCATTACTAGCCCCCATAACATCAGGGAAAGCGTGTGTACGGGGCGTTTGCCTGCCGTTAAAACTAGGCTATATTCGTAGAGACAAAGCAAAATCACACAGCCGACAAAAATCATGTAAACCAGGCCACCCAAATGAATGGCCGCAATAATTAAAGGGATGCCGATTAAGGCCGTTAATATTCTAGGTAATAGCATACTTTATTTTACCTTTTTTATAGGGAGTTTTGTTACCGTTGATTTAAAATGCTTGTATTATTTTTTTTTTTGATACACTACCTGGGTAGGACAATTTGAATGGTCGGAGGACCTTGATATGGAAAAATGCAGTATAAAAGGAGATAGTGCGTTTACGCTGATAGAACTATTAGTCGTTGTCTTAATCATTGGTATATTAGCGGCAGTTGCGTTGCCACAATACCAAAAGGCTGTAGCCAAAAGTAGATTTGCCTCTATTAAGCCGATAGCTAAGTCTATTAAAGATGCCCAAGAAATTTACTTTGAAACCTATGGCCAATACGCCACTACAAGTAACTTAAGCGAGTTAGATATAGACTATCCGGCAGACACAGATGTGGAACTGAGTGAAACAGACGGGCATGAATATGTAAGTGTAGGGCATGATAAATTAAACAACCGCTACACGATGTATTTAGCCCATAGTGATAATTTTGCCAATAATATCTATTGCGAGGCCCAAGCCAACAACACCATAGCCGAGAGTGTATGTGAAGCAGACGGCGGGGAAGACACGGGCTTAACAAATGGGGATTATAAACTTTATTTGCTCAGTGGCACTAGCACCGGTGGGTTTGGGGCTCAATGGCATGTTTGGGCGGGAAGTGACGAGTGTTTGGGTGGAGGTACTGAATGTTCTGATCATCATGATTTTACAGAAAGTTCTTCTTGCTCGGGTGATGGAGGGGATTGTTCAAACAATAGATTTTCGGGGAATGGGAGCGGGTGTTCGTCTCTGTCGGGAAGCTCTTGTCAGGATAATGAATTTTCTGGCGCAAACTCTTATTGCTTGGGGGGCAGTGTGGGAGGATGTTCTCATAATGTGTTTTCTGGGGAAGGCAGTTACTGTATGCCGGGCTATGGAATTGGTGGAAGCAGCTGTGATGACAACGTCTTTCAAGCAGGAACTTATTGTGATACAACCGATGGCCCAGGTTGTGAGAGAAGTGTGTTTGAAGAAGGTTCTTGGTGCGAAGGGAATTTCTGCCCTGCCGGTTCTCCCAAGAAAGAAGGCGGTGTTTGGTAACCAAATTTACAACCTATTGTAACTTAACATTCCCCGGCAAAGCCGGGGTTTTTATGGTGCATTGTTGATTTCCTCTTGACAATTCTCCCTTGGAACACTATACTATTAAATAGTGAAAGAGGGGGAAATATGATGAAAATTTATCTTACATTTTTAATAGCCGTGTGTGCTGCGTTGCCGGCAGCCGCGTATCAAGCCGGGCCGCAAGGGCGCCCCAATTTTGGTAGTAACCAACAACAACCGGCACAGCCGGCCAATGCCCGTGCTTTTACCAATTACAGCAACCGCGGTTGGAACCAGGGGGTCCAAACCCAAGGGGTGGAGACTTCGGTAGCCGGGGAAACGGTAATCGATTTTACAAAAAAACCGGAAACTCCTTCTGTATCTAAAAAGGCCGCTGCGGAACCTAAGCCGGCTAAACCGGCTACAGGTACAAATGCTTCTGCTAAACCGACGGATGCTTCTGCCACGCCTGCTGCAATGCCGGCCAATGTAGATCCGGCTGCTATGATGCAACAAGTACAGGGCATGATGCAAATGATGAACCAAGCGGGGGGGCAACAACCTGCTGCCGGCGGTAAGCCAGCGGGAGCGCCTGCTATCCCGGGGATGCCCGATTTGTCCAACTTAATGGGAGGGGCTGCGGCACCGGCTACTTCTCCTGCTAAAAAATAAGGAAGCATTATATGAAAGCGATTTTTGGAACCATAATTTTAGTAGGGGGGCTTTGTGTTTGTGCAACGGCCAAAACGCCGCCTACGCTGATGCCGGGCCAACCCATGCATCCCAGTACTACGCAGACGGTTGTTCACCCTACAACGCAGGGGATTGTTTCTCATCCAACTACCTCTTTACAAGTGCTGCATCCCAAAACGCAGGTAGAGGTAACTCATCCCCAAACTACGGGTGCCGTGACGCATCCCGATACGCAGACAGCTGTTGTTCAGCCTACTACAACGTTAAAAGTTGATCATCCCACTACGCAGACGGTTGTTACCCACCCGCAGACTACGGTGGCAGTAATACATCCGCAGACGCCTTCGTTCGAAACGGCTAAAACAGCAAGTTCTGACGGAAGTTCCGCAAAAGGAACAGCGGATTCATCGTCACAATCACGCGGGGGTAGCATGAGCGATTACAAACCGCCGCAAGCTAAAAGTTTTAACAAACCCGAAGAGAAAGCCGCCCCGTTGGGTGGGGGGAGTATGAATTTGGGTAATGCCACTAGCGATCAAGCCGAAAAGGATTCTGCAGCGGCTTCAAGCTTGTTGGGGCAAAACAATACCAAGAATTTGGATAATGTAGATCCCAAACAGTCCAATTTGAACAAGGAAGGAATCGCGAAGACCTTGATAGATCGCATGAAAGTAAAAGAAAAACAAAAGTAAATTGTGGCCGCTTTTAAGCAAAAGAAGGGGGGAACTCTTAGAAGTTATCCCCCTCTTTTTATGATAGTTTTAGGGGGAAAAAGAATGGTTGCTTTTCCCCCTTTTTCTCGTAAATAAAGAAGATGATATCGTTTTTCTAAGCTTTCTTAAAATTTTTCACACAGGCATCGTGTTTGTTTTTTGATCCCCAAGGATTTCCCCTTGATGTTCCAGGGTACAGGATTAACCGGTTCACCCAAGTCCTTTATTAAATGGCTGGGATCTCTTATATCCCTAAAATTTGTTATGGGGCAATCCCAACCTTCATTTAAACCGCCTATTTGCCCCTTTGCCAGAAATGCGATTTTAATTTGGCCCATACCCTAATACCCCCAAAATCGTTCTAGGGCGAATTTGGAAATATCAAAAAAGCCATTGATTTTGCATTTTTAACAAATCATAAAATCAACATCTGTTTTGCGTATTTATTAAAAATTTAAAGTGTAAAATTGCTCTTGTTTTTTAATAAATAATTTTCTGCCAACGAACAATATCTATAATACGTATTATATTTG
>JAZNWD010000019.1:0-29575 GCA_045593185.1 Elusimicrobiaceae bacterium
TGACCACAATAAACTGCGTGGATTTTGGAAACTCTTTAATCAGATTGACGTAGCGTTCTACGTTAGCTTCGTCTAGGGCGGCGTCGGCCTCGTCCATAATACAGTACGGCGAGGGGTGATGCGTAAAGAACGCAAACAAGAGTGACATGGCCGTTAAGGTTTTTTCCCCGCCGGACATGGAACTGATGTTTAACAATTTTTTACCCGAAGGCTGAGCGTAAATTTCAATACCCGTTTCCAACAGGTTATCAGGTTGCGTAAGCACCAAATCACACTCTCCGCCACGGAAGAGTGATTGGAAGATATTTTTGAAATGCGTACGCACTTGTTCAAAAGTGTATTTGAAATTCTCGCGCGTGGTTTGGTTGATTTTGTTAATGGCGGATTTTAAGTCTTTTTTGGCGCTGTCCAAATCGTTCATTTGCGCTTTTAAAAATTCGTTGCGTTCATTTAAAGCGTCGTATTCTTCGGGCGCGGTCATATTGACGGCCCCCATATTTTCAATACGTTTGCGCATCATTTTCACGCGCTCGTAATCCACCTCTTTTTTGCCGTAATTCATCTCGGCTTCTTCGGGGGTGATGTTCCAGCTTTCAAACAAACTGTTGGCCACGGTGGTGTGCTGGCGGCGTGCGTTGGCCAGGGCATTTTCTAAATTGTTTTTTTGAAGCGTCAAGTCCGACGATTCCTTCTTACACGCATTGAGCGCGGTTAATTTTTCGTCATAATCTTTTTTCAACGCTTCCAAGTCGGCACGCATTTGGTGCTCGTCAATTTCCAATTTGGCCAACACGTCGCGCTCAGTGGACAGTTTGGCCTGGGTGGCCAATTTTTCGTCAGCCAAGCTTTTTAGGCGCAGGTTGGAAGAGGCAATTTTCTCGTTGCGTTTGCCTTCGTTTTCCGTCAAGCTGTTAAATTCAAACTCGGTGGATTTTAAATCCAGCTCTACGTTGTTTTTTTGCAAACGCACTTCATAGAGCGAGGCACTAACCGCATTGATTTCATTTTTAAGCGTTTCGGCCTGTTGGCGCAGTTTTTGCTGATGTTCTTTCACGTCGCTTGAGCGTTTTTCGCACGCTTCGTGCCGGGTTTTGATATCCGCCAATTGCTCTTTAAGTGTGTTGATTTGCGCGTTGCGGTTGTCCACCCGCAAGGTAATTTCCTGCTTGCGCGCGGCGGCCTTTTGCAGTGTTTCTTGCACGGTTTTAAGTTCGCGCTCTTTGTTGGCGCGCTCGTTCTGCACGGAGTTCAAGGCCAGCACCGCTTCTTGCGCTTGCGTGCGCAGCGTTTTTAAATTTTCTTCCGCTTGCGTAAACGCTTGCGCGTTGGCCGTTAAAGCTGCGGTTAGTTTTTCTTCTTCGGCCTGTTGGGTGGCAATTTGGTCTTTGACCGATTCTTCCTCCCCCCAATACGCTTCCGGCGCGCGGACGCTTTCGTCCCCGCCGCTTATAAAAAATCCGCCGTCCAACCGGCCACTTTGGTAGGAATAATTACCAACGATATAATCAATTAAATCTTCTAATTCCTTGTTATAGGTAAGCTGTTTTTTAAGCGTGCCGGATTGGGCCGCCGTTGTTTGCGGTACGCTTTCCAGCACAATAAATTTGGCGCGCGCTTTACCGTTTTGTTGCAACAGCGCAATGGCTTCTTGCGCGGTAGTTTGCTTGTCGCACAACACAGCATCTAAATATTTTCCGAAAGCTTCTTCCACGGCTACTTGCAATTCTTTGGGATACTTTAACGCTTTGCGCAGCGTCCCTTTTACGCCGGGGATATCGGCCTTAGTAACCGTTTGTACGCCCACCCAGTAGGGGTCGTTTTTCCCTTGGGTTTGGATCAGTTCCAACTTGGCCACTAATCCGGCGCGGGCCGATTTTACGGCGGATAATTTTTCATTTAATTGGCTGCGTTCTTGTTGCAAGGTGCGCAGGGTTGTTTCGCCCTCGGCGATGGCTTTACGGGCAATGTCCGCCTCGGTCTGTTTGCCTTGCACGCGCACGGTTACTTCTTGCAAACTTTCTTGCAATGCTTTTACGCTTTCCTGCTGGGCTTGGCTGGCTTTTTCGGCCTCAATTAAATCTTCTTGTTCGCGCTGCGCGGTGGATTGCTCAAGCGAAATGCGGTTGCTCACTTCCATTTGTTTTTGCACTAAGTTCATTAGTTCGTTGGAAGTTTTTTGCAATTCGATCTCGGTGGTGCGCAGGTCGTTTTCCAATTGTTGGGCTTGCGCGGTTTTGGTATTGTAAGTTTCCTGCAGCGGGGTTAATTTCTCGGTAATAGCCGTTACTTGTTCGCGCAATTTGGCTAAAGCCGGCGTGAGCTCGGCCAGGCGGCTCTGCCCGCGTTGGGCCTCCGCCCCCGAGGACGCAATCTGCGCCGTGAGCTCGGCCGTTAAATTGTCGCAGTTTTTAATCGCCCCTTCCAAAAGCCCCACCTGGTATTTGCTGGCGGAAATTTTCTCGTTGAATGCGGCGGCTTCTTTTTGTTTATGAGTTAAATTCAAATCCAGCGCGGCAGTGGCCCCTTCCTGCGCAGAAATGCGGTTTTCCAAATCGGCTAATTTTTGCTCGATGGGCTGCAGTTGGCCGGTATGTTGGGCAATAAGCGCCTTAGATTCATTTAACGAGTGTAGCGAAATAGCAATTTCGCTCTCTTTAAGTTCTTCGCGGTATTTTTGGTAAAGGCGGGCTTTTTTGGCCTCGCTGTCTAATTTTTTAATTTGCTCGGTGATTAAAGCCACCGTGTCGGACAGACGGGCCAGGTCCATATCCACGCGCTCTAAGCGGCGGATACACTCCTCGCGTTTGGCCTTATATTTGGATACGCCGGCCACTTCTTCAAACATTTCACGGCGTTCTTCGGCCGAGGCAGAAAGCACGCTTTCCACACCGCCCTGGTCAATAATGGCGTACCCGCCCCCGCCGATACCGGTATCCAAAAACAGGTCGCGTATATCGCGCAGGCGGCATTGCACTTTATTTAAATAATATTCACTCTCGCCAGAGCGGAAAATTTTGCGCGTGACGGTAATTTCGTTAAAATCTAAAGGGAGTTGGCGCGAAGCATTATCAAAAATCATACTCACTTGCGCCATGTTGAGCGGGGCACGTTTAGTGGTACCGTTAAAAATAATATCCACCATGGAACCGGAGCGCAACGCCTTCCAGCTCATTTCCCCAATGGTCCAGCGGACCGAATCAATGACGTTGGATTTTCCACACCCGTTGGGGCCTACCACACAGGTAATGCCGGGCTCAAAATCCAGGCGGGATTTGTCAGCAAATGATTTAAAACCGATAATTTCAATAGCTTTTAAATACATAAATTCCCTATAGATATATAGGTATTATAGCATTTTGTACCCATTTATACGGCAAAAACCTGGTTTTTGGGCTCGTACGCGTACTAATATAAAAAGGTTACGAGGAATATCCGACTAAAAAAAACACTTGCAAAATGTTGAATTTTTTATTACACTTTTTGTGTACGACGTTTGTACGTTAATATTAACGACGATCCTTTAAGGAGGAGATCTACAATGGCTGAAAAAGTACTCAAAGTAGGCATGGACCGCGAAGACGGTTTCTTGTACTACATCGACAAAGATGGTGATATTGCCCGTGTGCAAATGGCCCGCGGCGGCAAAAAAGGTGGCAAACCGAAAAAAGTAGAAAAATGCGGTATTAAAAAAGAAAAAGGATATCTCTATTTCTTAGACAAGAAAGGCGATATCTCCCGCGCCAAAATGGTAAACGCCAAATAAGTTTACTCATTTTAAAACCCCCGGTTTACGCCGGGGGTTTTTTGATGTTGTACCCTTTTCAAAAATAAAGTTGTATAAACAGTTCAGTTATTAAATGGGATACAACTGCCCTTTATTAAGGAAATTAGAAGGAGCCCCTTTGGCTAGAGCTTGGCACAACGCAGTCCCTGCGGGTTGCAGCCCAAAGCAGTAATAACCATCGGGAATATTGCTCAAAATCCACGAATCATGCCCATAGTTCCCCTTGTAAGCAACGAGATAATCTCCGTTTGTCCTTTCTGCCACAAAAGCACCATAAAACGGGTAGTAGACAAAATTATTCAAAGTGCAGTTGTCCTCCTCATCCGTTGCTTGAGGTACACAAACACCTTCAAAGACATTTGGCGAAATACTTCCCTCATCATTCAATGTCCCTTCAAGATCGGCAAGCTCTGCATTATGGTCCATTTGTTTTAAAAGCATGATTGCTTCTGCCATTCGGCTCTTTTCTACAGCCCTTTGATATTGCGGCAGTGCTACTGCGGCCAAGATACCAATGATTAAGACAACAACTAATAATTCAATTAGTGTGAACGCACAGTTGCTAAACAAGGGCGTCATTCCCGAAATTTGTAGTCGGGAATCTCCACCGCTTTGCGTGGTAAATAAGGTGGGGATCCCCGATAGGAGCTTTCGGGGATGACTTGTTATTGTTAACAATATGCGTTGAAGATCCTGAATCAAGTTCAGGATGACTTTCTTTATAATGAAACGGCCTTGTACTGCATTTTTCATACATCCTCCTTGTGTTTTAATATCCAGCATAAAATTAGTGTAACAAAAAAAAAACGAAACAACCCCCCAGTCAAAAAACGGCCTTTGCAATTAGGCAAAACATCCGTCATTCCCAAAGCTTGTCCCGCAAGGTTGTAATGCGGGATCTAATTGGGAATGACCTGTTATTTTAATTTCCCCTTGATTTTTTTGAAAACTTGCTTATACTATTAGTGAGCATATTTGCTAGTAGGAGGGGAATATCAAAGAATGCTAATACCTATTACCGCCCTTACTTTGCGCGCCGGCTAGCAGGCGTGGGGATGAGGGCGGTATTTTTGCGCATCTCGTACGCGAGCGCGCGCGTATCATTATACGGTTGACATCCGCCCCTTTATAATGGTTTAATAGAAATACGGGGGTTTATCTCGTAACTCATTCTTGGAGGAATTATGGACATTAAAATTACGGCCAAAAACATTAAACTCACACCGGCCATCAGAGAATTTATCAACACGCGTGTAAGCAAGGTAGAAAACTTTTTTGACAATATTGTTTCCGCACAAGTGCTTATTTCCGTCGAAAAAAAGATCAACCAACGCGCGGAAATCATCCTGCACACGGGTGCCAAAACCACCATTAACGCCAGCGCCGTGGAAAGCAATCTCTACAAAGCCATTGACGCCGCTGCCGTAAAAGCGGAAGCCCAAGCCAAAAAAATCAAAAATAAAGCCAAAGCGCGCAAAATTTCTAAAAAATCCGTCAAAACCTTAGAAATGGAACCGTTTGCCGAGGTAATGCTCCCGCAAAACGACGTTAAATTCTCCGTCATTAAACAAGTAGAAGTTTCCCCCATGAACCCGGAAGATGCCGCTTACGAAATGGAACGGTTGGGTTATTCCTTCTGGATGTTCTTGGACGAAGCTTCCAAGCAAATCAACTTAATCTTCAAACGCTTAGACGGCACCTACGGCCTGATTAAGCCCATTAAAAAGAAATAACTCCCGCCGGAGGATAAGTGGAATTTAGAAAGTCCATTACCGTAGCAGAACTGCTCCAAGTGAAAGCCCTTCACTTGGAGTTGGTTTGCGGTAAACGCTACATCCAGCGCGAAATTACCGAGCCGCGCGTCAACCGCCCCGGCTTGGCGTTGGCCGGCCAGTTGGAAAACTTTAAAGCCAACTCCGTACAAGTATTTGGCCGCAGCGAATTTTCCTTCTGCCAAAAAGAAAACAAAACCCGCCTGCGCGCCAACATTACCAAAATGCTCAGCGAAGGCGACGTGCCGTGCCTGATCATGACGGCCGGGCTCGACCCGCACCAAGCTATCCGCAAAGGCAGCTTAAGCGCCGACGTGGCCGTGCTGAAGACCGAGATGGAGTCGTCCGACTTTATGGCGGCTTTTTCCCGTTTTTTAGACGAAAAACTCTCCCCCGTTACCCACCTGCACGGCGTATTGGTGGACGTAAGCGGCATGGGGGTTTTAATCCGCGGGGATGCGGGCATCGGCAAAAGTGAGTGCGCGTTAGAGCTGATTAAACGCGGACATATTTTAGTAGCTGATGATGTAATTGAAGTGCAAAAACGCGGACGCTACCTGATGGGTTCGTGCCCGTCCATGCTTAAGCATTACATGGAAGTACGCGGCTTGGGCGTGCTGGACGTCCCCCTGCTGTTTGGTGTAGGGGCCACGCTCGACGAGACCAAAATTGATATGGAAGTTGTGCTCACCGCCCCCAACAAAGCTGCGCTGGACCGCTTGGGCGTGGAGCAAAAAACGTCCGACATTTTAGGCATTGAAATTCCCTCCCTCTTGTTGCCCGTTACCCCGGGGCGCAACTTGGCCGTACTTATCGAAGTAGCGGCGCTTAATCAACAGCTTAAATACCAAGGGATTTACTCGGCCAAAGAATTTAGCCAAAAACTCCTGGATAAAATGAAACAAGGGAAGAAAAATGAAAAAAAATAAACGGCGTATTTTTATCATTACCGGGCTGAGCGGGGCGGGCAAATCGCAAGCGCTCAAAATCTTTGGCGATTTTGGGTTCTACTGTGTGGATAACTTGCCTTTGGCATTGTTTAAAAATTTTATCAGCTATTTGGGCAAAACCGGGCACGAGGATGTAGCCCTGGGCATTGATATGCGCGAAGGCAACCGCCTTAAAGACTTGCCCGACGTAGTTAAAGCCACCAAAAACCAGGCCTACGATATTAAAGTAATTTTCTTGGATGCCTCGGACGAGTGTTTAATCCGCCGTTTTTCCGAAACCAAACACCGCCACCCCATTCACAAAAAGCTGGCCGCCGCCATTGCGCACGAACGCAAAGCCATGGGGAGTATTCACTCCATGGCCGACAAAGTAATTGACACCAGCGACCTTAAACTGGGGGAACTGAAAGAAAAACTTTCCGAGCTGTTGGGTTCTACGCGCAGCGGGGATATGCAAATTTCGGTGGCATCCTTTGGGTTTAAAAACGGAATTTTGAAAGATTGCGATATTGTGATGGACGTACGCTTTCTGCCCAATCCGTACTATGTACCCGCTTTAAAAAACAAAACCGGGCTGGATAAACCCGTGCAGGATTATATTTTGTCGTTCAAAGAAACCAACGAATTTGCCGCTAAATTTACAAACCTGGTCAAGTATCTTATCCCCAAATACATCAAAGAAGGCAAAAGTTATTTGACCATTGCCATGGGTTGCACCGGCGGCAGGCACCGCAGTGTGTTTATGGCGCACGAACTGGTAAAACGGCTTAAAGAAGAGGGGCTTAACGCCTCGGAATTTCACAGGGATATAGGGAACTGATTATGGTAAAAATTATTTTAGTTACACACGGGGCGTTGGCCTCGCAAATGTTAGACACCGCCGCCCAAATTATCGGCAAACAACCCGGCGACGGGTTTGCCACGTTTGCCGTAACCACAGCGGCCTCGGTAGAAAAAGAAGCAACCAAGCTTAAAGAAATGCTCGTCTCGTGCGAAGAGGGTGCCGTCATTTTAACCGATATTTTCGGCGGCAGCGCCACCAATATTTCGCTTACGGCCAGCAAAGATTTGGCCAACTGTTTTGTAATTACCGGGCTCAATTTAAGTATGCTGTTAACAGCTATTAATAACCGCAAAAAATCTACGGCTAAAGAACTGGCCGAAAAAATTGAAGCCGACGGAAAACGCGCTGTTATCAACGCAACTGAGTTACTTATTAAGGGGCTGTAATGCCAATTGTTTTTGCACGGGTAGATGACCGGCTGATTCACGGGCAAATTGTCCAGGCCTGGCTACCCGAACTAAACGTAGACGAGGTTGTAATTCCCTGTGCCAAACACAGGGAAAAACTGCTGAATAAAAACCTGCTGCGTTTAAGCTTGCCTTACGAATATGCACTAACCGTACTCGATTCCCACCGTTGCATGCAGTACGCACGCAACAGCCAAAAACGGTTGTTTTTGCTGATGGGTACCCTGCAAGAACTGGCTGACCTTATTGAAGACGGGCTGCAAATCAAATCCGTCAACATTGGCGGTATGCATTTTAAAGAAAACGCCCAAAAATTAGACGAAAATGTCTTTTTAGACGAGGACGACAAACATTGGCTTAAAATTATAGATGCGCTGGGTATCCGCATTGAAACCCGCGCCGTGCCCAATGCCAAGTCCATTTCCGTCAAGGAGGTACTGCACTAATGGGAAGCATCCTTTTGCTTGCCCTGGTTGGGGCCTTATTGGAACTGGATACCACCTACGCTTTCCAGCTGACTTTTTCGCGCGGCATTGTAGCCGGGCCTTTGCTGGGGTTGCTCATAGGGGACGTGATGACCGGTTTGCAAATCGGTATTTTCACAGAGCTTTTATTTGTGGATTTTAGCCCCTTAGGTGGCATGTTGCCCCCCAGCGCAGTAGTTTGTTGTGCCGTTTCTCTTATGGGTTGCTCGCTGGGGATTGCGGCGTATTTCTCGTTTTTCTTTGGAGTGTTAGGGGCCATCTTCTTCTCTATATGTGAAATTTATGTCCGCAAGCAACGTGCTTCCTGGGTGGCACGGCAAGAACAAAAAATCTTCAAAAACCCCAGCTATATCACCTGGGCCATTGCCAAGGCGTTGGGGCTTTCTTTTACCATGACATTTTTATTCATTCTTGTTTTTGGCGGTGCAGTAAGTAACGTGTTTGTAAAAGTACTCCCGTATTTATCGGAGCAACTCAACATTGCCGGCAAATTTGCTTATATGGCGGTACCCTGGATTGGGTTGGCCACGTTAGTGTCCACCTTCCGGCTCAAAGCGAGGTAGCTTATGAACTTTACGATGCACGCAAAATTGTTTTTCCGTTCCTTCTTCCTGCAAACCGGGTGGAATTTTGCCAAATATCAAAATTTGGGGTTGGCCTTTGTTATGTTCCCTTTTCTAAAAAAGATTTACGCCCAAGACAAAGATGCTCTCCCCTCTGTCTTGCAGCGTTATCTTGCCAATTTTAATACTCAGCCCGCCATGGCTTCGTTTTGCTTTGGGGCATTAGCCAAGCAGGAAGAACGCCTGGCGCAAGCCAAAACCTTGCCCGTTTACCAAGAACGCCTAAGCGAATGGAACGCCATTAAACGCAGTTTATCTATTACCTCGGCTTCTATTGGGGACCGTTTGTTTTGGGGGGCCTTAAAGCCCTTTACCTTGCTTTTTGCCTTGTGTATTTGGTTGTTATTGGACGTAAACTTCTTTGAAATTGACATGCAAACCACCGGGCTGGTGCAAGTATTTGGGGCGGTATTAGTTGCTTTCTGTACGTTTAATGCTTTATCTTTGTTTGTAAAGTGGAAGGGCATTTCACTTAGTTATTATGCGCCCAACAACGGCTGCTTTGGCCTTACGCAATTTGATTGGAATAAAACCATTTACGATGCCAAACGCATGGGTATTTTGTTTGCATCCGTCTTGTTGCTATGGGGCGTGTATTACTTTGTGAACGATTTAAGCGGCCTCACAACCATCCAGTTTATTACGCGTGCGGTAATTGTGTTATTTTTTGTAAGCATCAGTTTAATCACGCGCGATTTAGGCATCCCCAATATGTATGTCTATATTGCGGCGATGTTAATTTTTAGCATTGTGGGGCTATTTTAATGGTAGAACAAGATTTAAAAATTTTAAACCGTTTAGGGCTCCACGCGCGGCCGGCGGCTTTGATTGCCCAAACCGCGGCAGGATTTGAGTCGTCCATCGAACTCACCAAAGACCAAGTTACCATTAATGCCAAAAGCATTATGGGGGTTATGATGCTGGCGGCCGAGTTTGGGGCCAGCGTACACGTTTGTATCAAGGGCAATGACGAACAACAAGCTTTTGAGGCCCTTAAAAAATTATTTGAAGATAAATTTAACGAAGAGTTTTAAAAATTTTCTATGCTCGTACTAAAAGGGATCCCCGCCAGCCCCGGGGTAGCAATCGGAACGGCTGTTTTACTGCCCGGGCAAAACTTAAGTGCTTCCAAGCATTACATCCGCTTGGAGGACGTGCCCGTGCAGCTTGCCAAATTTCAACAAGCCCTGGCGCGCACGTTGGAAGAGCTGGATGATTGCTCCCGTAAAGTACAAGCCACTTTGGGGACCGAATATGCCAGTTTAATGGATACCCATAAACTGATTTTGCAAGATCCCTCCCTCAAAGATGCCGTCATCCACAAAATTCAAACCGATTATTTAACTGCATGGTCGGCTATTTCGCTTACGTTGCAGGAATTGGCTGCCAATTTTGACAAGATTGAAGATCCCTTTTTCAAAGAACGCCGCAACGATCTTTTTGATGCCGGCAAACGTCTGCTGAATAATTTGGAAGGCAGCAAGAGCGATTTCTTGGCCTCTATCAAAAAGCCCTCCTTACTGGTAGCGCACGATTTATTCCCTTCCGACACTATCAACCTGCCCGAAAATCAAATTTTGGGCTTTTGTACCGACGTTGGCGGCAAAACCAGTCATACCGCTTTGTTGGCGCAAAGTTTAAACATTCCGGCTGTGGTCGGCTTGTCTACCGCTTCGCGCGACGTTGCCAACGGCGATATGCTTATTATCGACGGGGAAAACGGGCTGCTGGTCATCAATCCGGACCGCTACACCCTGGCTAATTACCGGCAAATTAAGCGGGAAATTAAAAAAACCGATTCCCTGCTTAAAACCATTAACCACTTGCCGGTAGTAACCAACGACGGCCACCGCATCCATTTGTATGTTAATTATGATCCCCGTACCGACAATAAATACAACAAAACTTTAATTACCGACGGGCTGGGCCTGCTGCGTACGGAATTTTTATTTATGAACACGCCGCATCCCCCATCGGAAGATGCCCAATATAAGATCTATTTAGCCGTGGCCAAACGTTTTGATATGCGCCCCACCACCATCCGCCTGGCGGACCTGGGGGCCGACAAAATGCCCGATTTTCCCCTTGACGAATTGGACGAAGACGATAACCCCTTTATGGGTTGCCGTGGGATCCGGCTGCTTTTAAAAAACCCGGAATTGTTACACACACAACTGCGCGCCATTATCCGCACCGCGTGCGATGTTCCGGCCCAAATTCAAATTTTAATTCCCATGGTATCTTCGGTGGAGGAAGTCCGCCACGTGCGCAATGCCTTTACGAGTGTGCTTGAAGAGCTATCCAAGGAAGGCAAAAAACCGGTCAACAAAATTGCGTTGGGGGCTATGATAGAAGTCCCTTCCGCCGCCATTGCGCTAGACGGTATGATTGGCGAACTGGATTTTATTTCCATCGGCACGAACGATTTAATTCAATATCTCGTAGCTGTGGACCGCGTCAATCCCGAAGTGGCCCACATGTACGACCCTTGCCACCCGGCGGTGGGGCGCACCATTCACAACATTATCCAAACTGCACATAAGCGCGGCAAACACGTATCTATCTGCGGCGAAATTGCCTCCGACTCCAAAATGTTGCCGCTGCTATTGGGTTGGCAGGTGGACGGATTATCCGTCACTCCGCGCATGTACCTGCGTGTTAAAAACAACATCCGCCATTTAAATTTTGAACATTGCTCGGACTTGGCCCAAGCCGCTCTTTTAATGGGCAGCTCGGCCGAAATCCGCAACTTAGTAGAACAAGACCATTATGAAGATTCGTAATTTTTCCATTGTCGCTCACATTGATCACGGCAAGACCACCCTTTCAGACCGCATTTTAGAAGACACCGGCACCGTACCCAAGCGCAAAATGCAAGCCCAGCTTTTAGACGGCATGGACCTGGAGCGCGAACGCGGCATCACCATCAAAGCCAAGGCCGTGCGCATTGCGTATAAGGACTATATTTTAAATTTAATTGATACCCCCGGGCATGTAGATTTTTCGTACGAAGTTTCGCGCTCTTTGCGCGCGTGCGAAGGAGTGCTGCTGCTGGTGGATGCCTCGCAAGGGGTGGAGGCACAAACCGTGGCACACGCCCATTTAGCGCAAAGTTTAGGTCTCAAAATTATCCCGGTCATGAACAAGGTGGATTTGTCCCAATCCGACGCAGATGCTTCGGAAGAACAACTCTGGGATATCTTGCGTGAGCCCATTGAAGCCGAGCGCGTAAGTGCCAAAACCGGCATGGGGATTGAGCATTTACTCGACCGGATTATTACCGATATTCCCGCCCCGTCCGGCTCGCCGGATAAACCTCTGCGTGCGTTAATTTTTGATTCCTACTACGATGCTTTCCGCGGGGTGATTATGTACATCCGCCTGGTGGACGGCACACTTAAACCGGGGCAAACGGTGCAATTTATGTCTTCCGGCGCCACGTATAAGGCCGAAGAAATCGGCTTTATGACCCCCAAGCAACTGCACAAGTGCAACCAGCTTACCGCGGGCGAAGTAGGTTATTTGGCCGCCGGGATTAAAGACATTCATCAAGTAAAAGTGGGCGACACGATTACCCTGGCCGAAAATCCCGCCCAAGAGCCGCTGCCCGGGTATGAAGACGCCAAACCCGTGGTATTTGCAAGCATCTTCCCCGTGGAAACGACTGATTTTCCGCTGCTTCGCAAAGCGCTGGAAAAACTCCACTTGTCGGACAGTTCCTTCCAATACCAAAGTGAAACATCCAAGGCATTGGGGTTTGGGTTTCGCTTGGGGTTTATGGGTATTTTGCACATAGAAATTGTAAAAGAACGTTTGGAACGTGAATTTAATTTATCGTTAATTGCCACCTCGCCCAACGTAGTCTATCACGTTAAATTTACGCCGCGCAAAACGCACTCGCAGGAACTGGCCGCCTTGCCCGAAGCACCCGACGATTCCGGCTATAAAATTATTGATAACCCGGCCAACTTTCCGCCGTATGGGGATATTATCGACATCAAAGAGCCGGTTATTCACATTACCATTGTAACCCCGGTGGAATTTATGGACGGCGTGATGACGCTCTTAAAAGAAAAGCGCGGCACGTTTATGAGTATGGACCACCTTTCCAACCAGCGCGTCATTATCAAGTACGAAATGCCCATGGGCGAAATGGTGATCGATTTTTACAACAAATTAAAATCCGTTTCTAAGGGCTACGCCTCGTTTGATTACGAAGTGGCCGGGTTTAAAAGCTCGGACGTGGTTTTAATGGAAATTTTACTGCACGGCACGCCGGTGGACGCGCTTTCCACCGTGGTGCATAAAGATAAAGCCCAAACCATTGGCCGCGCGCTGTGTGCCAAGCTAAAGGAACTCATCGGCCGCCAGCAATTTGAAGTGGCGGTACAGGCCGCCATTAACGGCAAAATTATTGCGCGCGAAACCATCCCCGCCTACCGCAAAGACGTAATTGCCAAGTGTTACGGCGGCGATATTACCCGCAAACGCAAACTTTTGGAAAAACAAAAAGAAGGCAAAAAGCGCATGAAATCCATCGGCAGTTTGAACATCCCGCAAGAGGCATTTGTGGCCATGCTCAAGATAGATGAGGAATAGATTTGCTACAATAGTATTATGATTCTGGAAGGCCGCACCCTTGCTCAACACATTCGCGAACCCTTAGCCAAAAGGGCTGCTGCTGTGCGCCAAAAAATCGGCCGTCCCATTTCGCTGGCTGCCGTAGGTTCTACCGAGGACCGCGGTGCCTACATTTACTTGCAAAAAGAAGTAGCCGCCGCGCAAAAAATCGGGTTGCAAACAAAAATTTTTGAAGTGGACAATCAAACCCCGGCACCCAAATTTGTTTCCCTGATTCAGCGCCTCTCGCAAGATCCGGCGGTGGATGCCATTTTAATTCCGCGTCCGTTGCCGGCCCACTTAGCCGCTACCGATTACGCCGCTCATTTAGCTCCGCAAAAAGACGTGGACGGTATGTCCAACGTCAACATGGGTAACTTGTTTTTGTGCAAAACTTGGAACGAAATTGCCGCCTTGCCCGGTTTTGTACCGTGCACGGCTATGGCCGTTATTGATTTGCTTGATTTTTACCATGTAAACCTAGCCGGCAAGGAAGTGGTTGTAATAGGCCGTTCTTCCACGGTGGGGCGTCCGTTGGCGCATTTGCTCACGTGCCAAAATGCCACGGTTAAAATTTGCCACCGCCAAACCAATTTGCCCCGCGCCGTAAAAGATGCCGATATTGTTTGTTCCGCGGCAGGCGCCCCGGGGTTATTGCAAGCATCTTGGCTCAAGCCCGGCTCCATGGTAATTGATATTTCCACCAATTGGTACAACAACCGCCTGACCGGCGATGCCGACCCGATTGCTTTATCCCAACACGGGGTGTCTTATTCCCCCGTTCCGGGCGGAGTGGGGCCGGTTACCCTTGCGGTACTGCTGGAAAATATGGTACTTTCAAAAGAGAGGTTATTATGAAAAAACTAGCTTTTTTATTAATTGTTTGCGCGGTAAGCGGCCTATTGACGGCTTGTGCCTCCAAACAAAAACAAGAACCCGGCGAACGGTACGCTAAAAAAATCTATCTGACCAAAGAAGATTATTTAGAAGATTTAGGCAACGTCGCCCAAACCGAACGGCGCGAAGTGCCTGCCACGGCAGAATCGAGCTATATTTTTAATGTCATGCCGGACACCGAGGCCAATGTCTATTTCTTTGACCGCCGCCAACAACCCAAAGTTCCCGGCGAATATACCGCCGCCGATTACAAAGGCGAAAAACGTTTGTGGACCAAACCCAAACGTTTCACACCCGAGCAATACTACGGTATGCAGGGCGACAGTAACAGTAGCGAAAACAGTTCTTCTTACGATTATTAACACAAACCCCGCGAAATGCGGGGTTTATGTTAGGCCAAAAAATCCGCAATACAATCGGTAAAAATCCCGTCCACCCCTTCAGCCGCCAAGCACATGGCCAGGGACTTGCTGTTTACGGTGTAGCAATAAATTTTAAGGTTATGTTCGTGACAGGCGCGCTCCATTTGTGCCGTAAAGCGGGTGTAATTGATATGCACACTTTCCGCCCCCAGTGCCAAGGGCTCTTGCACATTAAATTGGCGCGTCAGCTGGCCGATGCGGGCTTGCGGGGCCAGGGCGCGCAAGCGTTGCAAACAAGCATAATCAAAACTGGAAAATAAGATCTTGGGCAATAATGCTGCAGGCACCGCTTCCAAAACCGCTTGTTCCATGCCGGGATACATATCCTCATCATTTTTAAGCTCTATGTTAAGCAGTTCAAGCTCCGGCGTAACCGCGGGCAACACTTCTTGTAATAGCGGCACCGTAACTGCATGCTCTGTAAACGGATTTTTTAAGGGATATTTTTTTAAATCCGCCGCGGTTAAATCTTTTAGTTTTACATTTACGCCCGCCGTGTCCAACAAAGAATAATCGTGATGAACGGCTAGCGCGCCGTCTTTGAGCAAATGCACATCCAGCTCAAAGTAACGTGCCCCCTGCTTGTGGGCCAGGGCAAAGGCCTCTACTGTATTTTGAACGCGCAGCGTATTGGCCCCGCGGTGCGAAAAATAAATCATATGTATAGTGTAAAAAAAATAAGAGCATTTGGCAAATAGAGACGAAAAACACTCCCTAAAGAAAATATCTTTAGGAAGTGTATATACAACAACTTTGGTTATTTAATTTCGCTCGTGCAGTGCGGGCAGCGGGTGGCTTCAATAGCAATTTCGCTGCAGCAGAACGGGCATTTTTTGGTGGTCGGCGCGGCGGCCGGGGCCGGTTTGGGTTGATTTAATTTGTTGATGGCTTTAATCAAAATAAAGATACAGAAAGCCACAATAATAAAGCTAATAATAGCGTTTAAAAACAAGCCCAAGTTTAAGGTAGTAGCACCGGCAGCTTGCGCATCGGCCATGGTGGTAAATTTGCGGGCGCCGTCGGCACCGGCTTTAATCACAATAAACCAGTTGGAAAAATCCACCTGGCCCAAAAGCAAGCCCAAGGGCGGCATAAGCACATCAGCCACCATAGAGTTTACAATTTTGGTAAATGCGCCGCCGATGATGATACCAACTGCCATATCAATCACATTGCCGCGCATGATGAACTGCTTGAATTCATTGGCTACGTTCTTCATTTACTTCTCCTGTTTTATTAATTTTGCCGCTTTTAAAAGCGGTGTGTACAAATCGTCCTGCGGCGGGTATTTTAGTTCGTCCCGGTTGATGGCGTCCGTAAATACTACCGGGGCATCTTCCAGCACGCACAAAGGTTGTTGCTCATCCGCCTCTCCCATTACCAGGGCCGCTGCGGTGGCCAAACTGTCGGCCACGTTGACAAGCGTCGTTTGAAGCTTACGCCCAAAAATATCGGCCTGTCCGCGTAAGTCTTTTACGCCCTTAAATCCGGCATACCCCACGGCCGCAGCAACCACACCGGCCCGAAGGGGCAAAATCATGCTATCGGTAACAACCACGCCTAAATTTTGCACCTGCCACGCTTTTTTTAAAGCGTCGCGCAGCTCGCGTGCGCACGCGTAACAATCCGGCAGAAAAATCAATTTACCGTCCGCGTTGCTTTGATCAATGCCGGCATTGGTCATCACCATACCGTCCTTAATGGTCAGCCACGCGAGGGGTGTTTTTAAAGCGGCTTGGCTATGCTGCTTGATGAGTGCCTCTTTTTGCGCCGGGCTTTCATACGCCACACTGCACCCTTTCCAAAGAGCCATTACTTTTGAGGATACCGCCAGCACCGTATTTTCCGGCACCGTGGGTAAAAACCGCACTACAAACGCGGGCAAATCCCCCTTTTCCGTAAATACATCGGTACGTAGCGCGCTTACTTTCATACATCCTCAAACGGGGCTACAAAGCTGCGAAATACTTCGTTTGCCAGGTATAGCCCCTCTTTACTTAATTTTACCTTTTTCCCGGCCTGGGTGAGAAGTCCGTTTTTGACATGCCTTTCAATTTCCGCCCCAAACCAAGCACGTTGCCGGGCGGTTAATTCGGTCCCGTCCAGCTGCCGAAGTGCCAAAAACAAGTTTTCCCCCTCTTTAGCTTTCCCGGTTAGTCGCTCGGAAAATACCGTAGGTTTTTCCCCGTTTTCCACGCAAGAAATATACGCTTCCAGCCCGGATTCATTTTGACGGCGCACTCCCTTTTGGTAGGACGCCGCCGCACTGCCCAGCCCCAAATAAGATCCGTTTTGCCAATACAGCGTATTGTGTTTGGATTCATACCCCGGCTTGGCATAGTTTGAAATTTCGTAATGATGATACCCGCTTTGCGTTAACACTTCGTGCGCTTTTTCCAGCATTTGGCGCATGAGCCCCTGGTCGCACGTTACCCCTTGCGCAAAGAACGGGGTGCCTTCTTCTATTTGCAGCCCGTATACGGAAATATGTTTCGGGTTTAAATCCATTAACCGCAAAAGTCCTTCTGAAAAACTTGGCAAATTTTGCCCGGGCACGCCGGCAATCAAATCCACATTGATATTTTCAAAACCACTGCGGCAGGCGGCTTGATACGCTGTCAAAAACTGTGCGGTGCTGTGTACGCGGCCCAATGTTTTCAATTCCGAGTCATTAAAACTTTGTAGCCCCATACTCAGGCGGTTAAATCCCAGCGTACGCAGGGCGGCCAATTTTTCGGATGTTAAACTCTCGGGGTTGGCTTCAAATGTACTTTCTTTGAAACGGGCAACCGGCCCAAAACAATTTGCGATCATCCGCCCCAAGGTTTCCAATTGCGGCACCGTCAGCAAACTGGGCGTTCCACCGCCCACATACAAAGTCGTGTAAGACAAGCCGGCATACCTGGCGGCTTCTTTTTCTAAAGCGTGCAAGTAACGCTGCCGGGCTTGTTCTTTGCCGGCAAAGGAAGCAAAATCGCAATAATTACATTTTTGTTTACAGAAGGGAATGTGGATGTATAATCCGCGGGGTCTCATTTTTTATGCTCGGCTTCGTAATTTAAATAAGCCAAAATAAATGGGTCCAAATCGCCATCCATCACGGCGGTAATTTGGCTGGTTTCGTAACCGCTGCGCAAATCTTTTACCAACTGATAGGGCATAAACACGTACGAACGGATTTGATGCCCCCAGGCAATTTCGCCTTTTTGGCCGTAGCGTTTTTCGGCCTCGCCGCGTTTTTTATCCATTTCCAATTCGTAGAGCTTGGCTTTGAGCATCTTCATCGCGGTTTGACGGTTTTGCAATTGGCTGCGCTCAATGCGGCACGAGACCACAATCCCCGTTGGTTTGTGCAGTAGGCGCACGGCGCTTTCTACTTTGTTTACGTTTTGCCCGCCGTGGCCGCCCGCGCGCGAAGTTTCCAACTCAATATCACTCTCCGGGATTTCAATGTTGATATCTTCATCAATATCCGGCAGCACATCGCACGAAGCAAACGAAGTATGCCGCCGCGCGTTGGCGTCAAAAGGGGATACGCGCACCAGGCGGTGCACGCCGTTTTCACCTTTTAAATAACCGTAAGCAAACGGGCCTTCCACCATGGCCGACAATGTTTTTACACCGGCCTCATCACCGGGTTGAGAATCCAAAATTGAAAATTTAAACCCGTGTTGTTCGGCCCAGCGCGTATACATACGCACCAACATTTGGGCCCAATCGCAGGACTCCGTCCCCCCGGCTCCGGCGTGAATGGTCAAAATAGCATTTAATTTGTCGTTCGGTTCACACAGGCGGATTTCGCCCTCTTTTTGCGCTACCTGTTTTTCAATTTCGGTCAGATTTTCAAACAAATTAGCCAGCTCGTTTTGGTCTTGCATTTCTTTGCATAATTCAAAAAGGGCCTGGGCATCTTCCACGTGTTTTTTGAGATTAAAGAATGTCTCCACCGAAGTTTTAAGCCAGTCAATTTGGCGGCTTACTTCCTTGGCGTGCTGGGTATCGTTCCAAAATTCCGGCGCGGCGGAAACTTGCTGCAAACGGGCCAGTTCTTCTTGCTTTTGAGCCACTTTATCAATGGTTTCAATTTTGCTGACCCGCCCTGCCAGCTCCTCAATTTTTTGGGCTACATCTTTAAACTCAATATTATTCATACACAAACACAATGGCTGAAATTACAATTGTAAAGAATATAATGGCGCACAACCAGGCAAACCAGTCGCCCCATTTGGCATAGAAAGTGCTGTCCGGCCGCACCGAAAGCGGCACAGAAGCGGTTAAAATCTCCTGCGTGAATAAATGGGAAATTTCCCGGATGTTGCCAAACCCGTCAATGTAGGCGGAAAACCCTGTATTGGCGGCGCGCAATACCGGGCGTCCGTTTTCTACCGCACGCAGCACGTTAGCCGCCAGGTGCTGATAGGGGGCCGCTGTTTTAAAGAACCAAGCATCATTGGTGATATTTACAAACAACTGGGCACCGTTTTTATTTTGCTCACGCCATAATTGCGGGAAAATAGATTCATAACAAACCGTCGTCCCCAGTTTTACACCGCCGGCTTCCAAAAGGGGTTGTTCTTTCGGCCCGGGCATAAATCCGCCCAAGGCACCCATCACTTCTATGTCCTTGGTAAAGTAAGAAATTACCCGTTCAAAAGGGATAAACTCGCCAAACGGAACTAATTTGATTTTGCGGTAAGCAGATAATCCTTCCGCCCGGGGGGTCATCAGATAAGCGCCCACATACCGGTCCTGTTCACTGTAGAAAATATTGGATCCGATTACTTGGTACGCCCCGGCTTGTTCCCCGATGCGAGAGAATAAATCAAAATACCGTTCTTCCGTTAGCGAACCGGGGACAGCGCTTTCCGGCCATACAGCTAAATACAAATTTTTGCCCGCTAACATGGCCCCCATGTCTTCTAGTGTCTTGGCAATTTCGTCTTCATATTCGGGGGTCCACTTCTTATATTGGTCAATATTGGGTTGCAGCAAGGCGGCTTCCACACTGAGCAGCGAATGCGGGTGCGCCAGCCAACGTTGCTGGCGGGTTTGAAAATGGCGGCCGTATCCAAATACGGCAGCAAAAATACAGACGGCTAAAAACAGTTGCCAAAGTCCTTTCTTAAGCCCCGGCTGTCCAAAGCACCACCCGATACTGCTGCCTACCCAAGCCAACACAAAACTGATCCCGTACACGCCCGCATAAGAAGCCACGTATAAGATTTCCGGCACGTTCCACTGCGTATACCCCAGCATAATCCACGGGAATCCCAACGCATAAAACGCTATTGTTTGATGCAACCACTCCAACGCTACCCATCCACAGGCGGCCAACAGCGGGAAAAACGCTCCTGTTTTTTTCAAGAAATAGCACGCCCCCCCGAACACCGCAAACTGCAAGGAAACCACAGCCGCCAGGCCTATCCACGCGGCCAGTGCCATGGGCTTAGAGAGCCCTCCCCCGTGCACACACGTATAATAAACCCACTGCAAAAGTAACCCGTTGCACACCAGGCCGGTCAACCAACCGTAAAGGGTGCTACTCCAAAATCCGCGCAAATGACAAATGCCCCAAATAAAAGGGGCCAATGCCAGCCACGCGGCAAAAGCGAATGATTTTTGAGGATAACTGATATAAAAAAGCCCCGCCGTTACCAACAAACAAACCAACAAAAAGATCCCGCGGCATAAATGCCATACCCAAGTATGTTGGGTAGTTTTAGCGGCGGAATTATCGGAAACGGGTGCTGAACTGTCCATAACTTAATACTCTATTCTACAGGTACGTGCACGGCATACAGCCCGGGCAGACGGGGAACATTCTTTTTCCGTAGAGGGCACATCCATGCATGTTTTTGTACTCGGTTGGGAATTAATTGCATTAAAATCCGTAATATAATTTACGTTAATGGCGGTTACTCCGCGCGGGCCGGCCGCACAACCGCAAGGGTCTTTATCCACAATAATACAATCCTCATCGGCTTTACAACTAACCGTCCGGTTGAGCTGGGCACGCCGCTGGGCTGCTTTGGCGGCTTGTGCGGCAGCTTCCTTTTGGGCCGCCATTTCTTCAACATCCAATCGTGCAATATTTACCGAGATAGGGAATCGATTTGATAAAAACAATCCCGTTAATCCCAACACCGCAATGGTAGCGGAAAGTAACGCAATATTTACAATCATTTTTTTCATTGGTTCGCTCCACAACATTTTTTATATTTTTTACCGCTTCCGCACGGGCAAAGATCGTTGCGCCCGATACGTTTTGGCAGTTCTGTTTTTTTATCATATTCCGGGTTTTTGGCGGCGGCCTCTTGAGCCCGTTCTGCCGCCGTACGACGGGGCGGCAACTGCAACCGGAAGATATAACTTACCATCAAATCGCGGATACGGTTCATCATAGATTCATACAATTTGTATGATTCTTTTTGATATTCTATCAGCGGATCCTTTTGCGCATACCCGCGCAAACTAACGCTGTTTTGCAGTTGGTCTAATTCATACAAGTTTTGTTTCCACGCAGTATCAATAATTTGCAACAAAAGCATCCGTTCCACTTCGCCAAAGTCAATGCCTTGTTCGGCAAAGTAGAGCGTGCGTTGGGCATACAAATCTTTGACGGCGTTCATAATTTCTTGCGTGAGTTCGTCGTGCGACTTTTTACCCACCCGCTCTGCGTTAAGCTCAAACGGAATCGGGAAGAATTGCCGCAACCCGGCATTCAGGGCTCCCCAATCCGTTTTTTGCGGATGTTGCGGGTTATAATATTTTTCCAACAAATCTGCCACAATTTCTTCCATCATTTGGTGGGATTTGTCGGCCATGTTTTCGCCGTCTAAAATAGCGTTGCGGATCCCATAAATGGCGGTACGCTGTTGGTTCATGACTTTATCGTAATCCAAGAGTTGTTTGCGGATGTCAAAGTTGCGCCCTTCTACCATGCGTTGGGCCCCTTCAATTTGACGCGTGAGCATAAACGATTCAATGGCCTCGCCTTCCTGCATCCCTACGCGCGAAAGAATGGACGCAATTTTTTGAGAGTTTGCAAACAAACGCATCAGTTCGTCATCCAGCGCAATGTAAAAGCGCGAGGAACCCGGATCCCCTTGGCGGGCACAGCGGCCGCGCAACTGGTTATCAATGCGGCGGCTTTCGTGACGTTCACTGCCGATTACATGCAACCCGCCCAAGGCCACTACTTCATCTTGTTCGGCTTGCTGTGCGGGGTTTCCGCCCAACACAATATCGGTTCCGCGCCCGGCCATGTTCGTAGCAATCGTCACCGCCCCTTTGCGCCCGGCCTGGCTGATGATTTGGGCTTCCATTTCGTGGTATTTGGCGTTAAGCACCTTGTGAGGGATCCCTTTTTGCCGCAACATGTGGCTAAGCTTTTCGGATTTTTCAATACTGCGTGTACCCACCAGCACGGGGGCCCCTTTGCGCCACAGGCCTTCCACTTCGTCCACAATGGCATTGAATTTGGCACGCTCGGTTAAATACACCAAGTCCGGGTGGTCAATACGTTTGGAAGGTTTGTTGGGGCGGATTTCCACCACATCCAACTTATAAATTTGCCAAAACTCGTTAGCTTCCGTCATGGCGGTGCCCGTCATGCCGGAGAGTTTATTATACAGCTTGAAAAAGTTCTGGAACGTAATAGTGGCTAACGTCTGGTTTTCTTCTTTAATTTGCAAATTTTCTTTGGCTTCTACGGCTTGGTGCAAACCGTCGCTCCAGCGGCGCCCGGGCATCAAGCGGCCGGTAAATTCATCCACAATAATCACTTCGCCGTCTTTGACTACATAATCCACATCACGTTCATACAAATGGTGGGCACGCAAGGCCTGGTTAATGTGGTGTACCCATTCGGATTGGACATCATCATACAAGTTGGGAACGTTCAAAAACTTCTCTGCCTTGGCAATACCGGTATCGGTCAGCGTGGCGGTGTGGGCTTTTTCGTCAATAATAGCGTCCACCCCTTCGTCCAAATTGATCCCCTCGTACTTGGCTTTTACTTCGTCTTTCTCGGTAATTAAGCGCACCTTTAGCGAAGGAATTAAGCGGTTGACGATATAGTACTTATCGGTGCTTTGGTCCGACGGGCCGGAAATAATCAGCGGGGTGCGGGCCTCGTCAATTAAAATGGAGTCCACTTCGTCCACAATACAATAATTGAGTGGGCGCAGGACACGGTCGGCCCGGTTGATTACCATGTTGTCGCGCAGGTAATCAAAGCCCAGTTCGTTATTGGTTACGTAGGTAATATCTTTTTGGTACATTTCCCGGCGTTCGCTGTTTTCCATATCGTGGCCGATAAATCCTACGCTCAGCCCCAAAAATTCGTGAATCGGGCCCATCCATTGGCGGTCGCGTTTGGCTAGGTAATCGTTGACGGTTACTACGTGAACGCCCTTACCTGTAAGCGCATTTAAGTAAGAAGGAAGCACAGCTACCAACGTTTTCCCTTCCCCGGTGCGCATCTCGGCAATTTTGCCTTGGTGGAGTACAATACCGCCCAGCAGCTGTACATCATACGGACGCAAACCGATGACACGTTTGGCGGCCTCGCGCACTACGGCAAACGCTTCGGACAAAATATCGTCAAGCGTTTCGCCTTTGGCCAAGCGGTCTTTAAATTCTTGCGTTTTGGCTTTTAGCTGCTCGTCGCTTAACGCTTCCATTTGGCTGGCCAGAGCATTGGTTGCATTTACGTAGTGTTGAATTTTCTTTAAATCTCTTTCGCTTTTTGTTCCAAAAATTTTGTTAATTACTGTTTGAATCATAGTTAAAGTCCTTAGTTAATAAAATGGGAAAGGTACGTCTGCCTGTATTATTTAGCCACAGGTTTTTTATGTTTGGTTTTAATTTGCAAATTATCCGCTTGGGCCGCCTGTTGTTGCTGCAATTCACCCAGGGCTTGTTCTTCTATAGAATCCAACTTTTGTTGCAACACTGTTTGTAACTGCGGCCCAACGTGCGTGGTTAAATTGTCCAAATCTGCTTGCAACGCAGCAAGTACCGGGGCCTGCTGGGTGCGGAACTGCTCATCGTGCCGGGCTTGACCCTTGTATTGGGCCAGGAGTTGCTCTTTCACTTGCACACTTACCGCCCACATGCGCGCCAGTACCGGTTGCATTTCTTGGCGGGTGTAAGCCAAAGCGGCCTGCTGCACATCACCGCCCAGGGCGGAATACTGTACAGCTTGTTTGTAGTGTTCTTCCAGGGCGTTTAGCTGCAACGAATTATCAAAATTGCGCGCCAGTGCAATCAGCTCATAACGGTTGGCCAACGTGTCAGCCGGTTGGCGTTGCAAATAAGCCGTTAGCACTTCATTAAGCACGGCATTTAAATCCGGGTTTTGGGCGGCCCGTTCTACCAGGGAAGGATTGTATTGCGCAAAAATAGATTGTGCTTGCGCGCGCGTAAGCGGCTGCGCATAGAGCGCAGAAGAAAGCGTAACCGTTGCCAATACAAATAAGTGATGTTTCATAGGAAATCCCTGCTATTATTTTACTATATTCTTACGTACGCGCGCGCGTTTTTGTCTCCTTCCCATAAAAAAACCCGCAGTTTTAACACTGCGGGGACAGAGCACAAAAACTAATCAAACTATCTTGCGGCGGTGCGGAAGAAATTGCCTTTCACGTTTTTGGCTAGCTGCACTTTGCCCAACGTTTTACCGGCCTCTACCACCACATTTTTGGCGTTGGCTGTTACCAGCCCTTCTGCGGCGCCGAACACATCCCCTTCTTTAATGATACCCAGTTGGCCGTGGCTGTTAATTTGTACTTCTACTTTCAGCTCGCCGTTGACACTTTCCGTCAATAAATCTTCTTCACCCAAGGTAAACTGCAACGGAAATTTAGGGTTTACCACCCGTTTAATAGCCACGGGGACGTCCGCCTCGTTCTTGACGATAATAGCGCACGAGTTGTTATCTGCTTGGGCCAAGGAAAGCAACCGCTGCGGCACCTCTACGGTACCGGTCAAATTAAAGCGGCCTTCTTGCTCTGGCAGGTGGTTGCAATAATAATAGCAAAACCCGGTACAACCTAACGCAAGTAAAAAAGCGATAATCTTCTTCATACTTATATTGTAGCCAAAAAGCAACTTTTTTGCAAGAGTCTTTGGGCCCAGAAAATACAAGGCCCAAAACAAAACTTGTTTTAGGCCTTGGTGTAACTGTACAAATTTAATCTCTTATTGTTTAAAGAAACCCCACAGGTTGGCGTTGTATACCCAACCTTTGCAAACGCCGTCTTTGGCGTTTTCGGGTTCGTCTTTTACCTGGATCCATTTGCCTTGTTTAGAAATATATTTAAGCGGATATCCTTTTTGTACGGTGCAAACAATATTTCCGTTGGCAGACGGCGTAGCCCGTACGTTCAAATCTACTTTGGCAGACATACCGCCATTGGGGCTTAACAACGAGGCCGAGATCCAACCTTGATATCCTTCAAAATCTTTCACGAGCACCCAATCTTTGGTTTCGTTGGTTTGCAACATAATTACCGGGGTATAGCGCCACATATAAAATTTAACGGCGCATTGCGTGCCGGCGCAGGTGCGGATGTTGGCCCGCTTAGCATTTACGCTGGCATATTTTGCGGCAAAAGCCGGCGCACATACAAACAAAAACAGAGAAAACAACACTGCAATTTTTTTCATAATTCTCCTTACTGCTTTGCTAATTTTAAATCTCTATATTCAAAGTATAGCAATACTGGCAGCCTTTGGCAAGTTTTTTTTCACATTTTCTTGCGCCCTCTAAAAAAGCTATAATATAAGAAAATACTCAGCGAGGGATTTACTATGAAAGAAGCCGTAGAAAAAGTTATTAACGAAATCCGCCCCATTTTACAATCCGACGGCGGGGATATCCAACTCATCAGCGTGGATGAGAAAACCGGCATTGTAACCGTAGGGCTACACGGCCATTGCGGCAGCTGCCCACACGCCCAAATGACGTTGCAGGCCGTCGTCGAACGCCGCATCAAAGAAGTGGTCCCCGGCGTTACTGCCGTAGAACGCGTATAAGCTATGCCGTTGGTGGACTTGCATACCCACACCCACTTTTCCGACGGAACCAGCTCCCCGGAAGAAGTAGTGCAAGCTGCCCTTAAGCGCGGGGTACAACTCTTTTCTCTAACCGATCACGACTCTACAGACGGCACTGCCCGCGCAGCAGCCGTCTGCCAAGAACATGGGCTCAAGTTTGTCTGCGGCGTAGAAATCAGCACCGGCGAATATGACCAACTGCACTTCACCGGCTACAATATAGATGTTGCCAACACTCAATTTCAAACTTTTTTGACTCAAAACCGCCAAGCCCGCAGAAACCGCATTTTAAAAGTCGTAACGCAACTACAACAGGCCGGGGTGGATTTAACCCCGCAAGATGTATTTTCTTGCGCGGCCAACACTGTTTCGCGCGCACACGTAGCCGATGCTCTTACAAAAAAAGGAATTGCGCGTAACCGTCAAGATGCGTTTAAACGTTTCCTGGTGCAGGGCAAACCCGGCTATGTAGCCCCCATTGGGGCTAGTGCAGTGGAATCCATTGTGCAAATCAAAAAGGCAGGAGGGTTAGCGGTGATTGCACACCCGGGCATTGTATCGGCCCATTGGGATTTCCCCTCATGGGTGGAAGCCGGGCTGGACGGCATTGAGGTATTTTATCCGGCCCACAGCAACGGGATGCGCCAGGATTTATTATCTTTAGCGCGTAAATATGGGCTGTTTGCTACAGCCGGGTCCGATTATCACGGCCCGCGCGGCGGACGTGTAACCACCCCCGGCATTAATCTCCCGCAAGATCACTATAACCGGTTGCTAAGCAGATTATTTGGCTGATTGATTTATCCCACCAAAAAGCCGCCTGTTGAAGGGCGGCTTTTTAAATGTTAATAAGCCGGGGAATGGGTCGGCTCATCTGCCTGACCATCGTAATCGGGCGGTTCCTGGCCCATGCGGTTTGGCTCCAAGTCCTGCATTTCTTCTACAGGTTCCGAAACGGGTAGCACTTCCCCTTTGTTGAAAAACTTATTCACACGTGCTTTAAGTGTATCCCAATAGTGTTTTACGGTTAATACTGCACTGGAATCAGCCAACATCTTGCGTGTCAATATCACACTGGCCAGCAAGGAAATCCCAACTAACACCCCACCCAAGCCGGGAATACTCTTAATAAAATCACTGCGGATGGGGGCTACCAAAAAGGCAGCTAACGGCATCGTCCATTGGACCCACACCTGCAACTCACGCTTATATTCTTCTTGTAATCCAAAGATATAAGAGAGCATCTGGGCAAAGAAAGTGCAGGTACCATAGGAAGCCAACGCTGCAAAGATTAACATATTTATAAAGTTATGTTGTGCCAACGCATGGGAGAACAAGAACGAACCCACAACCCCCGATAAGGAAGATAGTAAATAGGCAGACCCTCTGCTTACACGGTTGCTAAGCGCGTTATGCCACAAACGCCAGGAAATAGAAGTCCCGTACGAGAGGATGCCCGCCAAGGCAACGGCATCGGGGCCCTTGGGTATAATTTCGCTAATAGTGAAGGAAACATCTACGGATAAACCAAACTCGGCAAAAGTTGCCAACATCATAGCTGCCAAAGCCGAGGGAACCCCCTTCATAATAAGCACTTTCCACAAACTTACATTTCGGTGCCCTACCACGTCAAAACGTCCCTGCAACGCATCGGCGACACTTTGTACAGCTTGGGCATCATATCCTTTTGAAGTTAAATAAGCGCTAATGGCTTCTATGCTTTGTTTTTCGGACGCTAGTGCTAATTTCTTTTTAGGCTCCTTCGTTTTTCGTTCTTGTGCAAAAGTTAAATTGTCAATTTTGCTCTTTAGCTGAGCTACGGCTTCCACAATCACGGGGCTTTGTGCAGTAAGCTTAGCCGGCAATTGGGAGGCAATTTCTTTAGCTTGCGCTTCTTGTGACTTGGCCAAACTCGTCTCTAAAGAGAACAAATCCAACGGGGTTACGTCCTTTAAGTTGGTATGAAAAAGTCTATACAGCAAATACAAGGATATCAGCGAAAAAGGAAGATAGCTAAACGAGAAATCTAACTCAGTCGCATTCCCTGTAAGAAATTTTGTGGCTCTGTTAATAATAACCGGCAGGCAGTAAAACATCATACTCCCCACCCCTTTCATAATAAAGGAGCGTTGAAACCAGTTGGAATTACTGGCCGCCTTTTTATTTCTCTTAAAGAAGGACTTAGCCACTTCTTTAAATCTGCTACCTAAATGTTTTAGATTGTACGTAACTTCCTGCGGGCGGGCCACTGAAACAACAGCCGGTTTTGACTTCTCGGAATTTTGAGAAGCCATGCCATGGTTGGCCTCCATAGACAAGGATTGAACCAAACGCACGGCACTGTAACCCAACGAAATACACGTCAAAGATAGCAAGAAAAGCGGCAAAGACCGGGGATCCAAAAAGGGCAAATGTCCATAAAACCCGCACAATACGGAAAGCACAAAGCCAGTCGTTAAGAGAACGGAGGAAAACCGCAACACTTTTGTTTCCCCGAATCTGCGCAGGAAAGGCCGTATAAATCCCATAAGCCCCGGCAAAACGTTCCCGATCAGCAACGTTATCGCGTTTGCTTCCCCTTCGGACATATTCGATTTTTCTTTTAGAACAGGCCCCAGGTTTTTAAGCCCTACGTGGTTCACTGAAATCGATGAGAGCAGAGGGCGTTTATCTTTGGTAGAAAAGACGCCCACTTTAAAATGTGTTTCCGGATGCATAGCCAAACCGGCAATCCAATAGCGGCTTTCCCCTTTGGGTAAGCGGATTAACGGATCTTGCAATGCGGTCAGGGTGCCGTCCGCAGCTTGGTAGTAGAACGTATTATCTTGATACACAATTTTACCTTGCTGCGGGTTTTTAATCCCTTTGAGCAAGGCCTTGTCTACATCCGCCACTACCGCCCCTTCCGAATTTTCACTCACTACCGGAAGTAGCACAAAGGTACGGGCTTGGGCCTTTTTTTGAATTTTGATACGTACCGGGCGGACCGCACCAATTTGTGCAAGGCCGTCTAATAACAGGCCAAATTCTCCATGGTCATTGGATAATACAAAGTAGAAATGGTCCGGCTGTTGGGGCGGGATGGATGAATTGCGCAATTCAAAAATATGGTTGTTATCCAATACTAAGCGGTTGTATTCCGGCGAGAAATTTTTAACGGTGGAACTGACTTCCAATTCAATATTCGGGAAGGGATGTTCTACTTTGTTTTCGTCTTCAACGGTAAGCTTAAATCCGCCTTCCCCTACCAACACTTGTTCCGGCTGTTCCGCCCCGCTCAAAACGGCTCCCGGTTCTTCCATGTCGGAAGTATCTTCCGTATCCATAAAAATCGGGCGGTTGGTCCGGTCGTGCAACCCCGGTTCTTCATACGGGGCGGTGATTTGGGGTTTTGTCTTTTTTCCAAAAAACCCTTTCAATTTGCCCAACCACTTAAAGAACGGCAGACCGCTATATAAGATGCCGCTGGTGCCCGTCGCACGGCGCTCTTGTGTGTTCGTGTTGATCGTCAACGGGATCACACGCGCGCTATGCGCTGGCCCTGCCACTTCACTCGTCGTGCTCCGCTCCCCAAATTCTACTCCGCTTGCACTATTGTCCGTTTCACTAAATCCTACCCCTTCATGGCTTAACGTCGCCGCTGCACTGCTTGCTGCCGTCTCTTCCCCTAAATACTTGTTTACTAGGGATAAATTCAACGTCCGCTGGCT
>JAZNWD010000020.1:0-31371 GCA_045593185.1 Elusimicrobiaceae bacterium
TTTTATAAAAACCCCCGGCGAGAAACCCCGCCTAGTGATTTTGTATGTTATAACTTTTTAATTAAACCTAACACGTGTTATATCAGCAAGGGGAATGGGTATTGCTATCATAGCAAGAATACCCTTCCTCTTTCAAGGCCAAACAAAAGGACACATCCCCCTCCCGAGGTGGTGTTACAACTTTTATAGACTATTGAATCCCCTGTTAAAGAAATATCCGTAAACACGAAAGAATCTTCCCCCCTGAAAAAAAGACGCTGTACAAACGCCATCCTGTTGCAAACAGGAAACGTGCACATTTCCTAATTCAGCAGGGATATCCATCAACCCGTACGAATTGTGAAAGTCATCATATCCCAGTTCATTTTCAAATGTTTCACCGTTGGCTACCGCTTCTTGAATAGCTGATTGGAAAGAATCTATAAAATCCATCATATTATTTACCAGGGCCGTTACCGCCGGATTAGTAAACCCGCCCGTGCTGTTGCCGCTAAGTAAGTACAGCAAATAATCCCCGTTCGTGATGGGATCAGTCGTGGCTCCTTCCGCTACGCAAAGGGCCTTGGCTTGGTCGTCCGTAGATAGAGCTTCACAATAGATGTTGTTGGCAAAGTTTTCACTATGGGCTAAATACATTGTGTAGCTATTGTTTAATTTATCGTGATTGGCGCGCACAAAATCGTACCCGTCCGTTTCACTCAGTTCCACATCTATCCCTTCCGGGATATCAATGTCCAAATCAGCCAATTCACTGGTTCCCGCATAGTGCCCGTACGTTTCAAAATAGATTTCTTGTGCGTCTTTAACCGCTTTGGCAATCGGCTTTAACGTAGCAAACCTGCTTTTCATCACAGCTTTTTGATACTGCGGGACCGCCACCGCTGCCAAAATACCAATGATTAAAACTACTACTAATAGCTCAATGAGCGTGAAACCTCGGTTGGCGCAACAACGAGATGCTGAAATAAATTCAGCATGACCAAGGCAGGGAAACCCTCGGCTGCTGCGCTGCGTCATCCCGCAGGCCTGTAATGCGGGATATAGCGCAGGGGCCGCCCCTATACCCCGCATAGTTTGCCGCCCGCAGGGTCTGGGTGACGAAGGGCAGAGCGTAAAGCTGCCGTGATTACATAACGACGTCATCCCGTACTTGATACGGGATCTTCCACGCTTGTCGTTTATAAACGGCAACAACCTGCGTTGAAGATCTTGAATTAAATTCAGAATGACCTGATAATTTTTCGCAACTTCTTTTCCATTCTTCATACTTGTTCTCCTGACGATTTTTTTCAATTCCTCTGCTTAAAAACCCAAACAAAAACGGCTTGTATTTATTGGGGGCTATGCTCGCTCTCAAATAAATAAAGCCGTAGTTTATCACGGTGTGATAAACATTGGGCACAATACAAAGGGATTATAAGTTCCTTTATATTGCGCCTAATTCGGCTGTTATTTGGAGAGCATAGCTTGCACTTGGCAAAGCCCGTTGCTTAGACGGTTCCAAAAACAGAAAAATTGTATTTGCATTATAACGTAAATATAATGCATGTGCGCGGGTGCAATTTGATATAATTTTGACAAGATGAATTTGCTGCTGACCACCCCGCCGCTAGATGTGTTTGAGCACATGGCTTTGGACGAAACCATGGTACGCTTGCGTGCCGAGCAGAGCACCTTGCGCTTTTATAATTGGAAACCGGGCGGGGCTGTTACGTTTGGCTATGCGCAGTTTATCAGCGAAGTCTACCACGAAGTAGCGAACAAAAACTTTGCCGGCGAAATGTGCCGCCGACCGACGGGAGGCGGGGTAGTATATCACGAAGGGGATTTGACATTCTCTCTCATCTTTAAATACGCAGAAAAGCCTAGCGAAATTTATAAACAACTGCACAAATCCATAGAAGCCGCCCTGGTTCTAAGCGGTATGCAAACCCACGTGTTTACCCAAAAATTACCCGCCCGGGCCTACGCCCCCAGCCAACATCACACGGCCAACGCGTGCTTTGTAAACCCTGTGGAAAACGATTTGCTATTACCCAACGGACAAAAAATGCTGGGCGGAGCAATCCGGCGGTTTGGAACTACGGTGCTTTATCAAGGGTCTCTGCAGGCACCGGGCGCCCGGGAAAACCCCGTCTATAAACAAGCCGTAATTGCAGGGGTGCGCGGATTTTTAAATACGGATCTGCACGCGCGAAGGGCAGAAGATGCTTGGCTTGAGCAAGCGCGCAATTTGGCCGTTTCCCAATATAAAACCCTCATGTGGACGGAGAAATTTTAATGCTTCGAATTTTGAAATTTTTACTGGCGGTTGTGCTGTTGCCGTTTACCTTTTGGGTAGCGCTGGAAGATGGGTTTATTTTACTGGGCGTTGTGGAACACTTGGGCGCGGCAATTAGTTTTTTGTTGGGGGCCGCCATCTACGCTGCTATTCACTATAGGTATTATAATTTTTCACGCCCGTACGTACTGGTGCACGAGATTACCCATGCAGTAGCCGCTATTTTGTGCTGTATCCGCATCAAGGACGTAAATGTAGGGAAAGATAGCGGATACGTAAAAATGAGCCGCACCAACACTTTCGTGGTGTTAGCCCCGTACTTTGTGCCGGGGTATGTGGTGGTTATAGCGCTCATCTATTTGTTTTTGGGTTGCTGGGTGGATTTAACCCCGTACCGCCAAGTGTTTTTATTTGCGGTGGGGTTTTTTATGGCGTTTCACTTCATCCAAACCTTTCACACATTGTGGGGAACCGACCAACCCGACTTGAAATTGGCCGGCGGAAAATTCTTCTCCTGCGTGACCATTATACTGGTAAACCTCTTGGTACTGGCTGTTGTGCTAAAGATTTTATTCCCGCAAGAGGTGTTTTTGTTGGAATCCGTGCGCCGCGTGGCCGCACAAGCAACCAAGTGCGGGCAAATTATAGTACACTATATACTAGGGTTATTTAACAAACCTGCTGCCCTATGAAAGAAAAAAGACATCAACGCGCAAAAAAACGCTTATTTGCACGCAAAACCAAACGCTTTACCAAGGCCAGCTGCCTGTGGATATGGCGGCTGGTGTTGTTGGTAGTGATGCTGGTGCTTTTAATCGTGTGCGTGGCGTGGGTGCTATTCTTGCGTGCGTTTAATGCCCAACATATCAGTGAAGAACTAACCCAGCGGTTGCAAAAACAACTCAACCGGCCGGTGATGATTTCCTCGTTAGAACTTAAATTCTTAAATGCCTTGGAGTTGAAAGGTTTTATGGTAGTAGATACCGTGGGGGAACCGGGCCGGGCCCTGGTGTCGGCCGATTCGGTAACGCTACGGTTTGAAATTTTGCCCTTGTTTGAACAAAAATTGATCATCCGCGAAGTAATTTTAAATAACCCTCGCTTTAATTTAGTGCGTACCAAGCAGGGGGAATATAACATTCCGCAAGTGCATATTTCCCACCAGGATTCCGCCACCGATACCAACTCCACCGGTAAAAAGTTTGAAACGCGCGTGGAAGACTGGCGCATTAAAGAAGGTGTTTTTAATTTTAAAGATTTACAGTCCGGCGCGTCGCACGCGTTATATGGGTTTAATGCTCATTTTGATAATTTGCGGTTTAATGAACTTTCCCACTTTGATTTAGAAATGGTGCTGCGTAACCAGTGGCAAGGGCATATTTCCGAGTTGGAAATTGAGGCGGACGGCCAAATTGATTTTGCCGATTTTGATTGGAAAAAATTTGCCCTGCGCGATTTAAAAACCCAAGTTTATCTATTTAAAAAACCGGTAGATATTACGCTTAATGTGGAAGATATTACCAACCCCTCTTTTACCCTGCAAGCTTCCGCCCCGGCTTTTGAAGCGGCGGATGTGTCTTTGTTCGGGGTGAAAGGAATTTCGTTTGCGGCGCCTGCTTCAACCCTGCAGGCGCGCGGGAATTTTACGGAAAATTACACAAAACTGACCCTGCCCGAAGTAATACTCAACACGGCGGATGTAAAATTAACGGCTAGCGGCCAAGCGGATTTTGCCAAAGATCCGTGGACCTTGCAAGTTAATTTTAATACGCAGCTTTTTAACCTGGCCGACAAGGAAAAATATTACAAACCGTTGGCACGCTATAAACTAAGCGGCAAAGGTTCTTTGAGCGGAAAAATCGCCCGCGAAAAAGGGAAAATAACGCTGCCGCTTTTTACCGCAAAAACGGATAAAGCATCCGGCGATATATATGGATTTTTGGCGGATAAAGTCAGCGGGGAATTTCAGGCCAAAACTAATTTTACCGATTTGTACGCCCGTACGAAAGAGGGAAAAGTGACGGTGGCCAGATCCGTATTTGATAAATTGCAACTCAGTGCCAGTTGGCGCAAGGGCAATTTGTATGCGTATATTGGTTCGGGCACGTTAAACGAGGTACCGGTAAAATTAAGCGTGGATGTGGCAAACCTAAAACGAAATGACCGCAAAGTGCACACCCATTTGCATTTTGCAACGTTCGATCCTATGGCATTTATTGAAACCGTGCGGGATTTTGTGACGGTAATTACCCCCCTTACGCACGCCGAACCTTCTGCCCCCGAAGTAACCGGAGAGCTGGCCTGGCTGCGCAACTTCCGGGACCGTTTGCCCAATTTTATGCCTAATTTGGCGGGAACGCTGTCGGCCGATACGTTCTCGTCGGGTGTGCTTACGGGGAACAATTTTAATGCCGAGTTTGATTTTACCGGTTTGCAAGCCGGCGGGAAGCATTTGTCGGGCCCGCTTAAACTGCGCTTGCAAAAAGGCGTTATCCACCAAATGGAAAAATGGGCCGAAGAGCAAGAAGCCCTAAACGTAACGTTCCAGCCGTTTATTATGATGCACCGTATGGAACGCGCCGGAAGCTTTAGCGTGGGTAAAGTGCTGCGCGATGTAGAGGTAAGCGACCTGGGCGCATGGACCGATTTTACCAACGGCAATATGCAAGTACATAACGCCTATACCGTGGGGCCTACCATTTCCGCCGCTATCAGCGGGTGGACGGATTGGGTAAACGAAACGTTTGACTTAACCATTTACACGATGTTTACCAATACCTCTAAAAGCGGTGTACTTGCTGAAAATTTAACTGACGAATCCGGCAACCCGGCGTTGGCGTTCCGGCTCTCGTCAACCATGAAAAAACCCAAAACGGAAATGCTGCGCGCCAAGAAAGCCGGGAAAACCATTCGCTCCGCCCAAGAAAAGGGTGTGGGCACCCAATTTGAACAATCCGCAAAATTCATCCAAGGAGATTACCATGCCACGAAATAACTTAGACGTACTTTGCCTCTTGCAAGAGCATGGGGCCATTGTAGAAGGTCACTTTGAAATGCCTTCGGGTTTTCACAGCCAGACGTATATTCAAACGTCGCTGCTGCTGCAGCACCCGAATTTAGCACAAAAAATTGCGGGGGCCCTGTCGGACAAATTTGCGCAAAAAGCGGATGTGGTGCTGGCGCTTACGCCGTCGGACTCTGTACTGGCGCAAGAAGTAGCCCGCGCACGCGGGGTGCGTGCTATTTTTGCTTCTAAGGGCGAAAACGGCGAAATGATTTTGAAACATAACTTTACCATTAAACCCGGCGAGAAAATTTTAATTGTGGACGATGTGGCCGTATCCGGCCGCAAAATCAACCGCGCCATTGACTTAGTCAACCGCTTGGGCGGCGATGTAGTAGGCGTGGGCGTGATTGTGGACCGCTCAATGGGATATTTGCCGTTAACGGTACCGCTGCGGGCGTTGCTCTCTTACCCGATGCAAACCTTTAGTGCCACGCAATGCCCGTTATGCGCGGCCAAGCTGCCCTTTACCCGCATGGAGGACATGCAGTAATGGTGGAAATTAAGCTCAAAGCCAAAGAAGAACGCCGTTTGCAGGCGGGACATTGGTGGATTTTTTCTAACGAGATTGACGGCTTGGATACGTCTATTGAGCCCGGCACGTTGGTGCGCGTGGTAAATCACGAAGGAAAGCAAGTCGGCCACGGGTATTTCAACCCGCACAGCTTAATTGCGGTACGTTTGTTACAAAAAGGCGAAGACGAATTAGCGGATAATTTTGTGTTTGAACACTTGGATAACGCCTACAGCTACCGCAAAGAAATCGGCGTGCGCAAATACGGGCGTATGTGCTATGGCGAGGCCGACAACATGCCCGGCTTGGTGGTAGACCGCTACGGCGATGTTTTGGTGGTGGATGTATTAACCGCGGGGATGGAAAAATTAAAACCGCAAATTACCAAGGCCTTGCAAAAGATTTTTAAACCCACCGGGATGTATTACAAAAACGATAGCTCCTTTCGCGCGCTGGAAGGGCTGACCAACACGCCGGAGATTATCGGCGAAGTGCCCGAAACAGTACAAATTGAAGAAAACGGTGTGAAGTACGAAGTGCCGCTTCGCGGCGGGCAAAAAACCGGTTTTTACTTTGACCAACGCGAAAACCGTGAATTTTTAAAACCCTATTTTAAAGATAAATTGGTGCTTGATTTGTATAGCTATATCGGTTCGTTTGGCATTACGGCTGCCTTGGCCGGGGCCACGCAAGTATGGGGGTGCGATTCCTCTGCCGCGGCCGTGGAATGTGCCAAAAAGAATGCCGAGCTTAACCACGTGGCGGACCGCGTGGTCTTCCACCGAGACGATGCCGAGCGGCTATTGTCTGCCCTTAAAAAAGGCGAACTGCCCGACCAGCCCGATATGATTTTGCTCGACCCGCCCGCTTTTGTAAAAAGCCGCAAGGCCTTGCCGCAGGCGGTGGGGCTTTATGTAAAACTCGTTAAAATGGCCCTGGAAGGGATGAAGGCCGGCAATTACTTGGCGTTTTCTACCTGCAGCCACCATATTTCGCGCGAGCTGTTTGTGGATATCATCCGCCAGGGGGCCAGCAAAGCCGGGTGCCAAGCGGTATTGGTTGAATTGCGCGGCCAAGCTAAGGACCACCCCATTTTAATCGGCATGCCCGAAACAGAGTATTTGCATTTTGCACTGATACAGGTAAAATAGTAAAGAGGAGGATTTTTTAAACCGTTTTAAACGGGAACCTACAATTTGAATTATTTTGGGAACTGCGTTAAGCAGTAGATATGGCGATGCCATACAGCAAAACACCAAGATAACCGCTAGAGATAGCGAGAACGATTGCAAGCGTTTTTACTATCGAATGTCTCCCGCCGCAAGGCGGGGGGTTACGGCTGTTATATTCCAGGTCTGTTTTGCTGCCCCGGGTATAACCAGCCGTTTTTTATGCCTCGGGGCCGACTAAGAAAGAGGAAAATGTATGAAGAATGAAGATGTAGTTGTGAAACAAAACTGTCATTCCCGAAGGTTTCTATCGGGAATCCCCACCTTGGATACTCAAAGCGGAGGAGATCTCCGATTACAATTCTCGGGGATGACACTTAATTTTAAGGAGGAGGCCCTGAACAAAAACGCTTTCAGGGATCCGCTTCGCTCCGGTTTTACGCTGATTGAACTCTTAGTGGTGGTGCTCATTATCGGCATTTTAGCGGCTGTGGCCTTGCCACAATACCAATTGGCTGTGGAAAAAAGCCGTCTAACAGCAGCCCTTACCAAAATTGCGAGTTTACAAAAAGCAATGGACCTACATATGCTGGAGGGAGGCGGAACAGGATCTGTTCATTTTCTAGGATCCGATGCAAATGGCATAGCAGAGTTTAACTCTGTAGTATGTGATGTAGATATTGCACTGTTTTCGAAACCTCTTTGCCGAGATAATGATTTTGCATACAGAGCTACTTGCGGGGCGGAAGAGGATTGCACAATATGGACGGCACGGTGCCCTAACGGGCAATGTGCCATTGACGGCAGTAATGTGGAATATTTTTTAGTGACCGAAAAAATCTATACGGCTGATAATAAGTGGAATACCTCTTGTATAGCGTTGAGTAACATGGGCCAAAAGATCTGCGATAATTTGCCGCTATAAAATCAAACATCCCCCGGTTTTATGCCCGGGGGATTGTGTTTGAAACTCACTTAAACTACCACCGCAAGTTGGGCTGTCGTGCCGCACTCACCTCATCAATCCGTTTAACAGGTTGATTATGCGGGGCGTCCTTGACGACTTGCGGATCCGTTTGGATTTCATCGTAGATTTGTTCCATTGCCGCCACAAACGCATCTAGCATATCCTTATTTTCCGTTTCCGTCGGCTCCACCATCAGGGCCTCAGGCACAATCAGCGGGAAATAAATCGTCGGCGCGTAGAACCCGTAATCCAGCAAGCGTTTGGCAATGTCGCTGGTATGCACGCCGGTCGCATGCGGATCCGGCGGGGTGAGCACGCACTCGTGCATGCAGGTGCGGTCAAAAAACGCGTTGAATTTTCCTTTTAAACACGCACGCACATAGTTGGCGTTCAAAATTGCATTTTCGGCAATGTCTTTAAGTGTATTTGCGTCAAACTGGCGCAAATAGCAATACCCACGGATTACCACCGCCATATTGCCGTAAAACGCCTTCATGCGGTTTTGGCTTTCCGGGCGGTTATCCGCAAGCGTATATTTGCCGTTTACGCACGAAACAATCGGGTGCGGCAGGAACGGCGCCACGTGTTTGGCAGCGCCTACCGGGCCGGATCCGGGGCCGCCGCCGCCATGCGGGGCCGCAAACGTTTTGTGCAAATTTAAATGCATAATATCCACACCAAAATCCGCCGGCTTGGCTAGGCCGATTAACGCATTAAAATTGGCTCCGTCCATATAGAGCAGCGCGCCTACGCTGTGTACCATATCCGCAATTTCTTTAATTTCCGGCTCAAACAATCCCACCGTGTTGGGCACGGTCAGCATGACTACCGCGGTTTTTTCGGACAGCGCGGCCTTGAGCGCCGCTTTATCCACACACCCGTTAGGGGCCGATTTAATATTGATTACATGATACCCTGCCATATTGGCCGTAGCCGGGTTGGTACCGTGGGCCGTATCGGGCACAATTACCTCGCAGCGGTCTTTTCCGTCGTGCGCGTCATGATAGGCGCGCGCGGTCAAAATGCCTGTCAGTTCGCCATGCGCTCCGGCGGCCGGTTGCAAAGTAAACGCTGCCAGCCCGGTAATTTTTTTAAGAAGTTCCTGCAAATTATACGCCAGTTCCAACGTGCCTTGCACGGCACTTTCGGGCGCAAACGGATGCGCTTGCGCAAACCCCGGCAATACGCTTAATACATCGTACGCTTTGGGGTTGTACTTCATCGTGCACGAACCGAGCGGATAGAATTCTGCATCCAAACTGTAGTTTTGTTGCGACAAGCGCGTAAAGTGTCGCACCGTGTCAAATTCGCTCAGCTGCGGCAGGTTAGGCGCACTTTTGCGCAAATAGTTTGCAGGCAGGTACGCATCCGCAGGCTTGTGTGCTTTTTCAAAACGCACGCCACGGCGCCCGGGGCGGGATGCTTCAATAGAGAGCTCATTGGTCTTCAAAATTTCTTGCATACTAAAACCCTCCCAGCGCATCTGCGTACGCGTTCAGATCTGCCTCGGTGCGCAGTTCGGTTACGCACACCAGCAGACAGTTTTTCATCTGCGGGCACAATGCCCCCAAATCGTATCCGGCAGCAATTCCTTTTTCTTCCAGCTTTTTAATCACATCGGCGGCAGGAACCGGGCACTGCACTACAAATTCGTTAAAGAACGGAGTAAAAGTTTTCACGTGAAAACTTTTTGTGTTAATTAAGCTAGCCAATTGATGCGCACGCTCTACGTTTAGCTCAGCCACTTCTTTTAATCCTTGCGGGCCTAATAGCGTCAAATAAATAACTGCATTTAACGCACACAGGGCTTCATTCGAACAAATATTCGAGGCAGCTTTTTCGCGTCTGATGTGTTGTTCTCTTGCTTGCAAAGTAAGCACAAAAGCACGCTTGCCGTCTTTATCTTTGGCAATACCTACCATGCGCCCGGGCAATTGGCGCACATACGCTTTTTTGGCGGTCATCACGCCCAAGCCCGGTCCGCCGAAGCTAACCGGGTTGCCCAACGGTTGCCCTTCACACACGGCAAAATCTGCGTCGTACTGCCCGGGGGATTGCACCACCCCCAGCGAAATCGGATTAAACACAGCCACCAACAGTGCCCCCGCTTTGTGCACGGCAGCACAAACAGCTTGCGCGTCTTCCAAGCTGCCTAAAAAGTTAGGCGTTTGCAAAATAAAACAAGCACTTTGGCCGGAGAGTGTTTTTTGAAGAGCGTTTAAATCCAGCGTGCCCTCTTGTGTGGCAGGCACTTCTGTGATTGTCAAATGAGCATGGCGCGTATAGGTTTTTAAAACTTCTTTGTAATGCGGATGCAAGAGTTGGGAAATCACAATTTCGCTGCGCCCCGTGATACGGCAAGCCGCCAAGGCGGCTTCGGTCATGGCGGTGGCCCCATCGTAGTGGGAGGCCGTTGCCACGTCCATATCCGTCAAGGCACACATACAGCTTTGAAACTCGTAAATGGTTTGCAAAGTGCCTTGGCTGGCCTCGGCCTGGTAAGGCGTATAGGCGGTTAAAAACTCCCCGCGCGAAGACAAGGCCGGCACTGCCGCCGGGATAAAATGTTCATACATGCCTGCCCCGATGAAATTTTTGAGCGGCTTATTTTTGGCAGCCAGCGCGTGCACGTGGTCGGTAAGTTCGGCCTCGGTTAAGGCTTTGGGCAGATCCAGGGCCGGGTATAAGAATTTTTCGGGGATTTGAGCCAATAATTCCTTCAAATTTTTGGCACCGATTTTGGCCAGCATCGCTTGCCGGTCTTCTTGGGTATTTGGGATAAACATAAGCGTCCTATATAAAAATTTCCCCGCCAAAGCGGGGATATTAAATTATTTGCCGATGGTGGCCTTATAGGCGGCTAAATCCAAGAGATCGTTCACTTCGGCCGGGTTTGCCATTTTGATTTTAAAGAGCCAGCCGCCGGCATGCGGTTCGCGATTGACGAGGGCCGGATCGCCGTTTAAGGCCTCGTTGACGGCTACAATTTCGCCCGATACCGGGGCGTAAATTTCGCTGGCGGATTTGACGGACTCAATCACGCAGCAATTTTCGCCCGCTTTGACGGTGCGGCCCACTTTAGGCAGGTCCACAAATACAATATCGCTGATTTCTTCTTGCGCGTGGTTGGAAATCCCCACCACGGCATTTTCACCCTCTACAAAGGCCCACTCGTGGGTTTTTAAAAAACGGCAATTTTCTTCGTTATACATACGTGCTCCTTACACTCTATTTTTATAAAAAGGGGTTTTAACTACTTCGGCCGGAACTTTGCGGCCGTGAATTTCAATTTCCACTTCCGCACCGACGGCAATTTCGCTAGCCACATACCCCACCGCAATACCTTTAAATAAGGGGGAATAGGTGCCGCTGGTTAACACGCCGGCTTGTGCGCCCTGATAAAACACTTTGCAGCCCTCGCGCGGAACGCCGGGGGTTTTGAGTTTAAATGCTTTTAATTTGGTTTTAAATCCGGCCGCTTTTTTGGCCTCAAGCGCGGCTTTGCCGATGAAATTTTCTTTGGTGAGTTTAACTACCCAACCGCAATTGGCTTCGTACGGGGTTTTGGTTTGGTTGGCATCGGCCCCGTTGAGCAGATACCCGGCCTCCAGGCGCAGCACGTCGCGCGCGCCCAAGCCGCAGGGCTTGACCCCTAGCTTTAACAAAGCGTTCCACAGCGCTTCAATTTGCCCGTTGGGCAGCATAATTTCTACGCCGTCCTCGCCGGTATAACCGGTGCGGGTGACGTACCCCTTGGCACCAAAAAGTTCAATTTCTTTGATGTGAAAGCGCGGTAAATCAAGGGCGCCCGGAATCATTTTATCGGCAACTCCCACGGCGGTAGGGCCTTGCAGGGCTATCATACCCCATTGGGCACTTTCGTTGGTAACCGTTACGTTAAACGCTTTGGCTTGTTTTTGGAACCAGGCAAAATCTTCGTCCACGCAAGCTGCATTGACAACCACCAAAAATTCTTCGGCCGATAAACAAAACGCAATCGCATCGTCGATAATAGTGCCTTGCTCGGTCAAAATGTGGAAATAAGTTCCAGCGGCAGCATCACTTTTAATGATATTACAGCTGACGTATTGCAGCAGATGCAACGCTTCTTTGCCGACGATGCGCAACTGCCCCATGTGGGAGACATCAAACATTCCACACGCTTCGCGCACGGCTTTGTGTTCGGCAATAATGCTGTCAAACTGGACGGGCAACAACCACCCGTGGAAATCCACCATCTTACCGCCGGCCGCTTCGCACGCAGCGCACAGGGCGGTTTTTTTAAGTTCGTGTGTCATACAGGTATTGTATAAAATTGAGGTCAATTTTCACAACTGACCCCAGGGACCCAAAGACCCTGTAAACCAAGTTTGCTATAATGTATTTATGGCAGACACACAAACCACCATTAGCGACGTAAAACTATTTTTAGAACGCCTGAAAAAAGACTTGCCCGAAGTATTTGGCAAAGATACCGCCAAACCCGCGCAAAACGGCCAACCCAAGGCCGAGGTCCCGCACGACAACAAAGTGCTTTTTAACGGGGATTTATTCCCGGCGCAAATGTATCTAACGCCGGACCAGGAACCCGGCGTGGCGTTTGACGGCAAAGCGTTCCACGTGTATTTGCAAACTGCACAGGATGACCCCGCCGCATTGATAACCGATTGGCTACGCAATAACGCCAAAGAAGAACTGACTGCCAAAACCAACCAATGGGCGCAGCAAATGGGAGTAGAGTTTAACCAGATTTTTATTAAAGACCAACAAACACTGTGGGCCAGCTGCTCGGGCAAGAAAAATTTGAATTTCTCGTACCGCATTGTAAAAATGCCGCTTGCCGTGCAAGATTATCTCATAGTGCACGAACTGTGCCACTTGACGCACATGAATCACGGGGCCGAATATTGGGCGTTGGTAGCACAATTTTGCCCCGATTATAAAATCCACCGCCGCTGGCTCAACGAAAACAAAGACGCTATTTTTGCCGACGTGGAACTAACATACACCCCGCCGCAGGAACCAACAACACAGGCGCCCGAAGCTTCTTAAAAAAACAAACAACAAAAACCCCCGCTTATAACGGGGGCTTCTTATAGGAGACTTCCGCCGTGGCTTAAGCGGCCGGAAGCTACTTTATATTTTGCGAAACAACTGTGTTTGGTACGCGCACAACCGCCACATTACCGGCCCACGCTACTTGGTCTTTAGACCGTGTAAAAGTGCGCCCGTTTTGAAAAGCAAGCGCAACGTGTTCAAGCTGATAATCCGCCGCCAACACGCACGCCGCGGGGATATACACATACGTACCGCTTTGGCTTAAACGCCCTTGGCACGTATTTATTTTGCGTTTATAGGAAATAATTTCGTTGCGGCCGCGCGGCGGGCGGAACATCACGTCGGACATATAGACCGGTTTTAGCAGTGTGGCGGTTACGTTTACGGTGGAGGCCTTGCTCAAAACCGCACGTGCAATACGCGTTTGTAAGGACGCGGGGGCTGCCTGCACGCTTAACGCCGTGCTTACAAAAAGGGCAGCCAGCAGGATGGTTATTTTTTTCATGTTAGTTTACCTCTTTCTTATATTATACAAAAGTTAGGCAAAACTAACAAGTATTTTTTAAAAAAATTATTTTAACGTCTGAAAATTGATTTTTTAAGGGATAAAAATAGTTAGGTTAATATAACAAAAGCCCCAGCACCGCACTGACCAATAGTACCGTAATCGGCCCGCGTTTAAACTTCCACACCGCCAAAAACGCTCCCGCGCACAGCAGTACACTTTTAAAGTCCACAAAGTTTTCGCCATTGCATAGCGTAAGCGCAGCCGCCGCGATGAGCCCAATGACTACTAAGCGCAAAATCCGCCACGCCAAGGAATATTTTTCGCGCGTGGCAAATAAAAACTTCCCGGCTAAAATCAGCAAAATAAACGACGGCAAACAAACCGCAACCGTGGAAATCCCCGCCCCCCATAGTCCGCCGGTAGTGTAGCCCGTATATGTAGCCAGGTTAATACCCACCGGGCCGGGGGTAACTTGAGAGATAGCCACAATATCGGTAAACTGTGCGGTGGTAAGCCATGCCTGTTTATACACTACTTCGTTTTGCAAAAACGAAATCATGGCATATCCGCCGCCAAAATTAAACAGGCCGATTTTAAAAAACGTCAAAAAGAGCTGTAAATAGATCATTGCGTGCGCTCCCTCTTTTGAAGCAGTACCCCGCACACAACCGCCAAGAGCACCACATACACCGGGGATACTTTGAGCAGCCACACTGCCAGGGCTACCGCCACGCACACCCACACGGTTTTAAGCGTAACCCCGGCCGATTTGGCAAGCGTAAACACGGGGACCAGGATAAGGGCCACCACAGCCGGGCGCACCCCACTAAAGATGCGTTGCACAAAGGGGTTATCGGCAAATTTCCGGAAAAATAATGCAAGGACCAAAATGATGACAAACGACGGCAGCGCCGCCCCAAACGCCGCACACGCAGCCCCGGCCACGCCCTGTAAACGGTACCCGGTTAAAATAGCTACGTTGATAGCCATAATCCCGGGGGCCGATTGTGCCACGGCGGTAATGTCCAAAAAATCTTGTTTGGATAGATACGGACCGACCAACTCGCGCTCCATCAGCGGCAACATCGCGTACCCGCCGCCTAAGGTAAACAGGCCGATTTTGGCAAAAATAAAAAATAGTTTTGTGAGGTTTTTCACAAAACTATTGTACTAATTACAAAAAACTTTATCTAGCAATGAAGTTTAGTTAATCCACCCTTCTTGCTTGGCATAGTTGACAATGCCGTTGTAGATGCCTTGCGCCATCTTTTTCTGTACGGAGGCTTGCGAAAGTTTGGCACGGTCCTTGGTGCTACTGATAAAGCCCATTTCCACCAAAATGGCCGGGCTTTGCACCCCTTTTAACACGTAGAAATTGGCCTGGCGGATGCAATTTTTTTGGTCCACCGCAATGCCGATGCCGGGCTGTTTGTGCACTGCGTTTTTAACGTATCCGGCCAGCTTGGAACTTTCGTTAATATATTCGTTTTTAGCCATGGATTGCAAAAGCGCATCCACAAAGTTGTAATGTACTTCTTCGTATTGCGTGGCTTCGTTTTCTAAAGCGGCGGTGGCGGCGGCTTCTTTATCGGTCGCTTTTTCAGAACGGAAATATACTTGAAACCCGTTGGCTTGCGTGTTTTTAGTGGCATTTACGTGAATGGACACAAACAAATCCGCCTTAAAATTGTTAGCCATTTTGCTACGGTCCGACAGGGCGATAAACGTGTCCGTATCGCGCGTAATTTTTACCTCAAAATTACCTTTTTTAAGCAGTTGGGCAAGCTCTTTTCCTACGGCCAAATTCCAATCTTTTTCACGGTATTTGCTACGTGTAGCACCCGGGTCTTTGCCGCCGTGGCCGGGGTCCACCACGATGCGCATTTTTTTGTGGTTGGCAGTAACTGCCAGGGGGTGCGGCTCGGCCTTAATTACCGGGGTAACCACCGCCGGCACAACGGGCACCGTTCCGGCGGGTGCAGAATCCTCCGCAGCGGCCGGAGTTTGAACGGCAGGTGCCGATTCGCCTTCCAGTGGCATCTCTTCAAATTCGTCCTCTTCCAATACCGAAGGGGTCAATGGGTCTACCGCAGAAATAGCCAGGGGATTGGGCTCGGCCTTAACAGCCGTGGCCGGCACGGGCGGCAATTGCGGGCTCCCGTCCCGTGCCGCTACCCGAAACACTAAACGATTGCCTTGCGGGGTGAAACTCCAAGCCTTGCCGCTAGCGCCTAAAATAACTTTCATTTCGGCATTGTTGCGGGCTTGGCGCAGGGAAACAGATGAAATATACGGCGTGTGCAACCGCTGGTGAAAATCCCGCTTGAGGATCACGTCTTTAAGCGTTACCAGCACGGTATGTGCATTGGGTTGTGAAGTTTCAAATGCAACGGCCTTGTGCGTATCAAACAAGAGTAAATTTTCCTGCTCGTTAAGCACCGTGTTGGCCAGCTCCACATTAAAGCGGCGTTCCACTATAAATGTGTTGTTTTCAAATGTAATTTGCTTATCAACAGCCAATTGAAAGGAGGGTAATAAAAACACTTCTACCGGGGCCATTAGCTGGCTGCCCTGTGCTGTTATTTCACCCTTGATGGGGCGCGGTTTACCGTTAACAATAATTTCATCGAGTGAGGCCGTCAAAATAGCATAAAAGCCTTTGGCGGTAATTTTGGCTTGCTTGGAAGCGGCAAACATTTCCACTTGGGCCCCTAACTTGCGGGCCGTGCGTTGTACGTCCACGTACGTGATCCCGTTAAGTTCAACGGCATTTACAGCCCCGGCAGAACGTCCTTCTTCTTTGAAGAACACTTTGCCTTGGGCATAGGCCGAACACGTTAAAAACCCCAACAACACCGTTAGCAGTAAAGCGCAAATGCGTTTCATATAAACTAGACAATCATCCCTTGTTGCAAACTACTCAAGCACGATTTTGTAATCTTCCCACGCCAGTTGTGCATCCGCTTGAATTTTAAGAGAGCGGTGGATATTTTCTTCAATATCTTGTTGGCGGTGGCGAATGGCCTCGGCTAATGTGGGGTGTAAAACTACCCGCAAGCTGCCGCCGGGCCGCCCGCTAGTTAAATCATAAATCTCGCGCTGAATTTTAATGCGCATACTTTCCGCTGAAAGCACCCGGCCCGAACCGTGGCATTGGGGGCATTCCTCGCTAATAAAACTGCCCGTGCTGGCACGTTTGCGCTCGCGCGTCATTTCCACCAGTCCCAATTTAGTGATAGGCAAAATGCGGATTTTGGCGCGGTCCCCTTGTACGGCTTTGGCCAAGGCCTCTACCACCCGTTTGCGGCTGGAGGCCTTGCGCATATCAATAAAATCGATTACGATAATCCCGCCAATGTTACGCAAACGTAACTGGTGGGCAATCTCGCCGGCGGCTTCAATATTGGTTTGGGTAACGGTTTCTTCCTGCGATTTGCTACCCGTAAATTTGCCGGTGTTTACATCTATAGCGCACAAGCTTTCGGCTTCTTGGATAATGATACTGCCGCCGTTGGGCAAAGGCAGTTTAATTTTGCGCAAGTTATCAATTTCCGGCTCAATGTTGTAGGCCTCAAAAATAGGGGTTTTGCCTTTGTAGAGTTGTACGCGGTCGGCCAAGTCGGGGGAATTTTTTTGCACAAAATCTTTAACCCGTTCATAGTCTTTTTGATTATCGAGCAAATAAATTTTGGCATTTTCGGACAGCACATCGCGCGCCACTTGCAACACAGCGTCCATATCTTCGTGCAATAAATGGGGGCCGTGCACCGACTCAAACTTTTTAGAAATAGATTGCCATTGGCGGTATAAGTATTTTACTTCGCGCTCCAATTCTTCTTTGGTGGCTTCTTCGGCCTCGGTGCGGACAATGCACCCCATACCGTTTAAGTGTTTTTGCGCCAAATCTTGCATCACTTCGTTGAGGTGGTGGCGCATATCGGCATCTTCAATATTTTTGGAAAGCCCTACAAAATTTTGGTTGGGCGTTAACACTAAATAGCGCCCCGGCAAGGTAACATCCATGGTCACTTTCATCCCCTTGGTGCTGATGGCATCTTTCACCACTTGCACCATTACTTCTTGCCCTTTGTGTAGTACTTTATCAATATTTTTCTTATCGATACCGATCACATCAGAAATATACAAATAAGCGTTTTTTTCATAACCGATATTTAAAAATGCACTGGAAATCCCGGGCAGTACATTTTCCACTACGCCCTTGTAGATATTCCCCACAATGTTGAGCGCGCCGCGCCGTTCCCATAGAATTTCGTTCACGCGGTCATTTTCCAAAATAGCAATACGCGTTTCCTCAAACGACGTATTCACTAACACTTCTACCGTAGTTTCTTTTTCTTGTGTTGCAACTGCGTTCATAAAAATTTTCTCCCGGCCTGTTGGCCTTAAATTAGGTGCAAGTTGTTTTCGGAGTCTTGCCAATACAACCCTTCCCTAATAGTTGTAAACCCACACGCAGCGGCTTGCTGATCGTCTAAAGACATTTCCATGCCGAGCCATCCGTACAACACCGCTAAGGGGTTGATCCACTTATCTCCCACACGTTTGAGCATAAATTGCACACACGTTTCCGAAATAGTCTGTGCGTTTACCAAGTAAGGTTTGATATCCTGACAAAGGCACATTGCATTTTCGGCACGGCACATTACATGTAAGCGTGCGGACTTAACATAATTTTCAAATGTCTGTTTCGGTGCATGGGCCGTAAAATCTCCCTCCGCCCGATACAACGCATGCGAAGCCAGTTGCTGAACCGATGCCATCGTATAAGGCACCCGGTATACTTCCAAAAGCTCAAGCCCCTGCGGCTTGCCGGCCTCTAGCTGCGTTTGTACTTGTTGTGCACAAACAGACGTAAGCAAATAAATGTCTGCATATTCCCGCAGGGCCCCTTGTCCTTGTTTTACACTGGGCCCGTATGCAAGCCGGGGTATGCGCGGATTTTGTTTCGAACGGGCATACGGCAACTTGCTGCTAAGGATCATGCTGCGCAGTGCTCCCACCAAGTCCTCACGCGCGGGCGCGTTTGGAGCTAAGTAGAACACTATACGCATTTTATAAATTTTTGGCGTATTTATCATCTTTTTTATGCCCGAATGCGCCGCGCATAGACGGATTGCACGACCCCCAGTGCCCATAAACTGGCCACCAGGTTGGACCCTCCATACGAAATAAACGGCAAGGGAATCCCCGCCACCGGCACAATGCCTAAAAGCATGCCAAAGTTGACCAGCATATACGTCAAAAACATTCCGAATATGCCGCAACACACCAAAAATCCGTAGCGGTCGCTAGCCATATAGCCAATGATTACGATCCGCCATAAAATCAATAAATAAAGCCCCAGGACCAAGCACATTCCCCACAGGCCCAGTTCTTCCCCTACGACCGCTAAAATAAAATCCGTATGTTTTTCGGGCACAAAACCCAGGCGGGACTGCGTCCCCGAAAAAAGCCCTTTGCCCAGTACGCCGCCGGACCCCATGGCAATTTGCGCTTGCAACACGTTATAGCCGGCGCCCTGCGGATCGGAAGTGGGGGCCAAAAAGGTTTCCACGCGTTTGCGTTGGTGGGGCTTCATTTGGTTTTCTACAAAAATTCCTCCAAATAAACCTGCCAGTACAACTAGCGTAGTAAGTATAAAATAAACGGGCGGGAGCAATATGCGCATCTGCTTAAAAAACCACCACGTCCCATACCCCAGCAAAGCCACCAAAAGCGAAAACCCAACCATATACCATCCGTTATGCGCCAACTGATAAAAGGCAAATCCCAGGCCGTGTTCGGCCAATTCCGGGTGAAGATACAAGTAAGTCCACGCGATGGTAAAAAATCCTGCCACAGCCCCAAATACGCACGCCAAGCTTAAATAAAAAATATGCGCGCCGGCACAGTACAGCAACACAAAAAGGGCGGGCAACGTAACCACCACGGAAGAAAAATCCGGCTGCAACATAATCAGCCCAAAAACCGGGGCTAACAACACCCCCGTCAAAAACAGGGTGGAAACGCTGTCCACTTCCCTTCTGCGGCGATCCAAAAAAGCAGCCACAACCAACAACGTGCATACCCGGCAAATTTCCGAGGGCTGCATGGAAAAAAACGGTAACACAAACCACGAACGGCTCCCGCGCTGATAAGAACCAAACACCAACACCCCGATGAGTAATACTAAAATAAAACCGTAGAGATACTTCCACTGTTCGTCATAAATTTGATAATTAAAACTCCAGCCGAACGCAAAGGCCAACAGCCCCAAAGGCAGCGCAACCAGGTGGGTGCGCACAATTGCGTTTGAGAAGGATAAACTGTTCACGGCAGACATGATGCACAAGGCCCCCAAAACCACTAACCCAATCATGGCATAAAGTAAAACTTTGTCCATGCGGTTGCGTGCGGAATTTTGCATTGCCTTCCAAACAGCCATTATTTATTCTCCTCTTGAGGGGCGTACGCGCCCAACCCAAAATATGCTTCTAACATTTCCCGCGCAATCGGCCCGGCGGCAGAACTGCCGCCCTCTCCAAATTCTACAAAAACAGCCAACGCGATGGAAGGTTCTTCCCCTTCGCGCCCGGCAAACGCCATAAACCAACCGTGGTCTTCCCCGTGCGGATTTTGAGCCGTTCCTGTTTTGGCATATACATCTAATCCTTTTATTTTCACACGACGTGCCGTACCGTCATCCACCGTGTGCTTTAATGCTTGATAAAGCAAATCATACGTTTGCGGTTTTAAATCGGCTTTTTGCAGAATTTCGGTTCTTCCTACTTGTTGTTCTTTGCCCGTTTGATTGCTGACTATTTTATCTACGTAATAGGGCCGATATACATTCCCGCGGCTGGCCAAAGCCGCCGCAAATTGTGCCAGTTTGATGGGGGTAACCAATAATTCCCCTTGGCCAATGGAAAGGTTCAACGTGTCCCCTACAAACCAATAGGTTTTGTTGCGTGCGCGGCGGGTGGGACCGTACAAATTGCCTGCTTTTTCACCGGGAAGATCTATCCCGGTAGGACGGCCAAACATAAATTTGCGTTGCATACGCTCAATAGGGGCCGGGCCCATACCGGCAGCCACCGCATAAAAATATACGTCGCACGAATTGCTCATCCCGTCAAAAAAATCAACCGGTCCATGTGTGCCCCAACATTTAAAAACACGCGGGCCGGAATCATATTTACCGGTACATTTGATTTTGTGGTGGATATCTAAATTTCCTTCTTCCAACGCGGCCGCAGCGGTAATAATTTTAAAAGTCGATGCGGGGGGATAAATCCCCTGGATGGCTAAATTATACTCGCTAATTTTTTTGGAGCCGACAGGTTCTTCATCGCTATACGCCACAAAGATATTCGGGTCGTACGCGGGGGCACTGGCCAAGGCCAAAACAGCCCCGTTGCGCGGGTCGATAGCCACCGCAGCTCCGCGGCCCGTCTTAGAGTTTTTAAGAGCTTCTTGCGCCGCTTTTTGAACAGCAAAGTTAAGGGTTAAATATACATCACTCCCGGGAACCCATTTTTTATCTTGAATAATTCGTTTGACCCGTCCGCGGTAATCTACTTCCAGGTAAACACCGCCGTCTTTACCTTTGAGCTGGGTTTCAAATTTCTTCTCAATTCCGTTTCTGCCCACTTTGGAATTTAACCGATATCCGGCTTGCGGATCGCGCTTCTTCCACTCGTTATTATCCATACTTCCTATGTATCCCACTAAATGGCTGGCCATGGTTGCATACGGATAATTACGTTTGGATTCTTCTAACAAGTACAACCCGGGATAATAGGGCACCAACTCTTGCAAAGCGGACGCGCTTTTGACGGATAAATTTTCCAGCAACGCCGTGGCCTTACCGGTACGGTTGATTTCTTCCAGCTTAGATAATACCACCCCCGGGCTTAAGTGTAAATAAGGCGCAATGTCTTGCGCCAAGTGGGTAATATATTCCCGCCCTAAATTATTGGCCCCAAGGTAATATAAGCTAAACGAGGGCGAATTGGAAGCAATGGCAACACCGTCCGATGTAAAAATACGGCCGCGCGGGGCCGTCTGATACAAAATTTGAGTTCGGTTCCGTTCCGCCAGCTGAACATAATTTTGATGCCGAAATACCTGAATATCAATTAGCCGCAGCGCAATCACTGCCCCTACAGCTAACGCCAGGACCCATAAAATTTTTAAACGCTGGCTAAAAAGATCTTTTACAACTGCCATCCCTATACCTGCCTACAAAGAGGCGCCTTGCCTAAAATCCGACGGACCAACCAAAACACAATCGGGGCCAGCGCGGCATCCAAAACCGCACCGCCCAGCAAATTCCAAAAACCCGGCCACAAACTGCTGGAAGCAAAAGAATATAATAAAAACGCATTGAGCAGGCCCGCCAACCAAGTAAGCACAAAAACGGCCACCATCTGCGGGAATAATTCATCAAAATCAAACCGCGGGGCCAAATTGCAAATTAAACAGGCGCATATCGTAAATGTAAAAGCGTTATTGCCAAATAATTTGGTGCCAAAAAAATCCAAAAATAACCCCCCTACAAAAGCCATGCTATAAGCAAAAGGGGGCTTTAAAACCGCACAAAAAGCCGTTATAAAAACAAGCATACTGTTTACGGCAAACCCCCACGGTGCAAAAGCAGAGGCCAAAGCCCAGTGAAATACACACGCCAGTACAAACAGTAAAATAAGTTTAGCGGCACTTAACATAATTAGGGGTGCGCTCCTTTGTCTAAAATGATAAATACTTCCTGCACCGCCGAAGAACGAATGAGCGGGTTTACCTGTACGGTCAGCGCCGTTAAAAAGCTGTCTCTTTCGTGCACAGCACTTACTTCCCCTACCAAAATTCCCGCCGGGAACACACTGCTGGAAGAAGAAGTATACACTTTATCTCCTTTTTTTACTTGCGCCAACAGCGGAATATATTTAATCTGTACAGCACGCGGGCCGTCCCCCACCAAGAGGCCTTCGTCCCCGCTTTCTAACCGTACCGCCGCAGAGAAATCTTCGTCACGCACCAAAAGCACTTTAGCCGTGTTTTCGGTTACTTCTATCACTACGCCGGCCAACCCTTCTTTGCCGTCTTGCGCGGCAATTACGGCGCTGCGTTCTTGGATCCCGTGTGCACTGCCTTTGTCGATAACAACCGTATTCCATTGGGTAGGTTCGCGATAAGCCACCTTGGCCCAAACCCCTTTCCACGGCCAGGAAGATTTTAATTGCAAAAGTTCCGTAAGGCGGGCATTTTCGGCAAAAATATCTTGCGCTTGCGCAGCAAGCAAATGTGCGGCTTCTATTTCCTGTTTAAGTTGGGCGTTTTCCTGGTGGGCTTGCAACAATTCTTGTACCGTGTGGGAAACCCCCTGCACATACTGAGAAGCACTATGCGCCACGCGTACCTGCGGAATAAACACATACGCCAACACGGCTTTAACGGAAGAGATAAACCCTTCTAGCGGCAAAATCATCAGCAAAAAAGACAAAAGCAAAAACCCGGCCGGCAAACCAAATTGCCGGTACCAACCGGAAGCTTTTGTGTACGTGCTGTTTTTTACCTTAGAAAAAATCATACCAGCCGCCCTTGTAAACCAAAACGGACACGGTTCCCTTGTAGAACAGTGTCCGTTTAACCATTCTTTAAAAATTAGAATGTTCTGTGACGTGCCCCGAAGAAGCGGGAACCTTTTTCGTTGAGCTGTTCTAAGAATTTGCCTGTTCCCAAGGCCACGCAGTTAAGCGGATCCGCTGCGCGGTGGACAGGGATATCGGTCTCTTTGCGGATTAAATCCGTAATTCCGCGCAAGAGACTTCCGCCCCCCGCTACCATCAGTCCACGGTCCACTAAATCGGCTGCCAACTCCGGCGGGGTTTCTTCCAACGTGCTCTTGATAACATCCAAAATCAACCGTACCGGCTCCATGAGTGCCTGGCGGATTTCTTCCGAGGTTACCGTTAAAGTACGCGGCAGCCCTTGGGTTTGGTCGCGCCCTTTTACTTCCATGGATTTTTCTTCCTTGAGCGGATAAACGGAACCCAGGTTAATTTTGACTTCTTCGGCCGTAGTTTCCCCGACAATCAAATTGTATTTTTTACGGAAATACTGTACGATACATTCGGTGAGTTCATCTCCCGCTACATCAATCGATTTGGCCACTACCATTCCCCCTAGGGAAATAACCGCCACTTCGGTTGTGCCGCCGCCAATATCTACAATCATACTGGCATGTGGCTCGGCTACGGGCAAATCAGCCCCCATAGCCGAAGCCATAGGCTCTTCGATCAAATAAACTTCGCGGGCACCGGCTTGGCGGGCAGCATCATCTACCGCCCGGCGTTCCACGCCGGTAATATCCGAAGGAATCCCGATGACGATCCGGGGGCGCAATAAGCTACTGCGGGTATGCACCTTGCGAATGAAATAGCGGATCATCTCCTGCGTGACTTCAAAGTCCGCAATGACCCCGTTTTTCATCGGGCGTACCGCCACAATGTTGGCAGGCGTTCTGCCCAACATCTGTTTGGCTTGCTTACCGACGGCTTTTACCTCGCCGGTTTCTTTTTCCATCGCTACCACGGAAGGTTCATTAAGCACAATGCCTTTATCCTTGACGTAAATCAAGCAGTTGGCAGTGCCTAGGTCCATCCCTAAGTCCGAGGAAAAAAGCCCCCCCAGAAAGTCCAGTACCATAAATTAGTCCACCAATTTTACAATGGCTACTTGCGCATTATCACCTTGGCGTAAGCCAGCGCGGTAAATGCGGCAGAAACCACCGGGGCGGTTGGCATAACGGGCAGCCAACACGTCCAGCACTTTCTTAACGGCGGCAGCATCTTTGAGCGTATCTTTTACGGCACGTTCATTTTTTGCCTTCGCTAAGGTAATCAAACCTTCTACCACACGGCGCACTTCTTTGGCCTTGGGCAAGGTGGTGGTTACTTCTTCGTGCAGAATAATGCTGGTAGCCATGTTGTTAAGCATAGCCCGGCGGTGGGACGCCGTTTTACCCAGTTTTCTGTATCCGGTATTTTTAATCATACGAAAAACTACTCCTTAAAATTTCATACCGAGCGTTAGTTTCATCTCGGCCAATTTCGCTTTAATTTCGTCCATGGATTTGGCACCGAAGTTCTTAATCATGTTAAGTTCGCCTTCCGTTTTTTGTACCAAATCACGCACGGTATTGATATTTTCGGATTTTAAGCAATTAATCGAGCGGGAAGAAAGTTCAATAAACTCAATGGCTTGGTTTAAAACTTCATCTTGTTTGCTCTGCGCTGCGCTTACAGCGGCCACCACGGGGGCGCCCACTTCTTCCGCAACTTCGTCGCTTACGGTTCTGACACCGTTATCTTCGCCTTCGATCGTGAAAATATGCAAGGAACCCGACAACAACACAGCCGCACGGTGCAACGCACGCGCCGGGCTGAGTGTACCATCGGTGGTGATTTCCAAAATCAAGCGGTCATAGTCCGTTTTCTGACCCACACGGGCCGGTTCCACATCGTAGTGAACTTTGACAATAGGTGAGAACAATGCATCTACCGCAATAAAGCCAGCCGGGCGTTGCACTTTGGCAAGCTCTTCGCCGGGCATATAGCCCTTGCCGCGGGAAACTTCAATTTCCATTTCCAATTTGCCGCCGGCTTCCAACGTGGCCAGTACCAAGTCTTTGTTGATAATTTCCACGCCGTCTACTTCTTCAATATCGGCCGCGGTTACCACACCGGGTTTAGAGGCATGCAGTTGCAAATACTCACGGTTTTTACCTTCCATTTTCACACGTAAGTGTTTGAAGTTCAGCAGGATGTTGATAACATCTTCGCGCACGTTGGGAACGGTGCTAAATTCGTGCACAGCCCCGGCAATGCGTACCGCTGTTACGGCCGCGCCTTCCATGCCGGAAAGCAAAATGCGCCGCAGCGAATTACCTACGGTATGCCCGTAACCGCTTTCATACGGTTCGGCAATAAATTTGCCGTAGAAATCAGAAGATGTTTTTTCTTCTAACTGAATTTTTTGAGGAAGGACCAATTCGTTTAAAGCCATGTAATGCCTCCAAACTATCTAGAATAATATTCTACAATCAGCTGCTCGTTGACAGGGTAGGACATTTCCTCTCTGTCGGGCCATCTTAACAATTTGCCGGTCAATTTTTCCGCATCATATTCCAAAAAGCTCGGGCGCGGATTGTGTTTTTCGGCTTCGGTAAGGCCTTGTTTAATCATGGCATTTTCCGCTTTGGCAGCGTCTTTCAAAGCCACTTTGTCGCCGATACGCAATTGGTAAGAAGGCACGTTAACGGCTTTACCGTTGACGGTTACATACCCGTGCAATACCAATTGGCGCGCTGTTTTGAGCGATACGGCAAAACCCAAACGGCGCACAATGTTATCCAAGCGGGTTTCTAATTTGCGCAGGAAATTTTCACCGGTTTGCCCTTCGGCTTTAGCAGCGCTGGCAAACATATTGTGGAAAGGAATTTCCGACATACCCGACTGTAAGCGGGCTTTTTGCTTTTCCTGCAAGCGGACGCCATATTCGGACACTTTGGCTTTGCGTACTTTGCCGCCGCGTTTGGTGGCAGCTGCCAACTTGTCAATGACGCAGTTGGTGTAGCACTTGGTTCCTTTGAGGAAAAGTTTGCAATCTAATTTTCTGCATTTCTTGCAGCTAGCTCCAATATTTCTTGACATAAAAACTATACTCTCCGTGCTTTGGGGGGTCTGCATCCGTTGTGCGGAATGGGGGTTACGTCTTTGATGGAAGACACGACTAACCCGGCTTGTGCTAAGGCACGTACAGCGGTTTCACGCCCTTGGCCCGGGCCGCATACTTTAACGGCCACTTCGCGCATCCCCATAGACACTGCTTTTTCGGCAGCGGCATTGCTGGTGATTTGCGCGGCAAACGGCGTAGATTTTTTGGTGCCTTTAAAGCCGTGGGAACCGGCGGTAGACCAGGCAATGGTGTTGCCCTTGTCGTCAGACACGGTTACAATGGTGTTATTGAACGAACAGAAAACATGCACTACACCGAAAACCGGAGCTTTGGCATTTTTCTTTTTTGCTTTAGCCGCAGGCGCTTTAACTTCTGCGGTTTTAGTTTCTTTTTCTTCTGCCATACTTAAATTCCTATGTTAAAATTTATTTGACTTTAGAACCGACCGTTTTTCTTCTTCCGCGGCGGGTCCGGCTGTTGGTTTTGGTGCGTTGCCCGCGAACCGGCAGGTTGCGGCGGTGGCGCTGACCACGATACGAACCAATTTCAATAGCGCGGTGAATGTTTTGCGCTACTTCGCGGCGCAGTTCGCCTTCCACTTTGTATTCTTTCTGCAAAATAGTGTTGAGCAAACCGGCTTGTTGTTCGGTTAAATCTTTGACGCGGGTAGCCGGGTCAATTTGGCCTTCCAACTTAGCGAGTACTTCTTTGGCGTTCTTTTTGCCGATGCCGTAAATGTATTCCAACGCGACATCAATTCTTTTATTTTTCGGTAAATCAATACCTGCGACTCTAGCCATATTCTCTTAAGACTCCTTAAATTAACCTTGGCGCTGTTTGTGCTTGGCAACTTCACATACCACACGCACGACGCCATTGCGTTTAATAATTTTGCATTTCTGACATATTTTCTTTACACTGGCTCTGACTTTCATTTATTTCTCCCTATAAGTTATTCTTCCGCGGGTTAAATCATACGGGGAAAGCTCTAGTTTGACTTTATCACCCGGAAGAATTCTTATATGATGAACTCTCATCTTGCCGGATATATGCCCTAAAATCGTCTTGCCGCCTGCTATTTCAATTTTAAACATAGCGTTTGGCAACGCTTCTAGAACTTTACCTTCAATTTCGATTTTATCGCTCATATATCTCCGAGTTCGGATTAAATTCGGAACACCGTGCGCGAGCCACCGCGCCCGTTATTCAAAAGCAGTAAAAATTTCACTGCCGTTAGCGGTAACAGCTACCGTGTGTTCAAAATGAGCAGCCAAGCTGCCATCTTGCGTAACTACGGTCCAGCCGTTTTCCAACTCCCTGACTTTGTACGTTCCCGCAGTAAGCATGGGTTCTATAGCCAGCACCATGCCTGCTTCTAACACAGGCCCCGTTCCGGGTTTACCGAAATTGGGAATGCTGGGCTCTTCGTGCATATTGCGGCCAATACCATGCCCGCAATAATCGCGCACAACGCCCATGCCTTGCTGTGTAGCAAAAGTTTCCACCGCATGTTGTACGTCGCCTAAACGGCGCCCGGCTTTGACTTGCCCGATTGCTTTAAATAACGATTTTTTGGTAACATCCATCAACCGTTGGGCTTCATCGGAAACTTCCCCTACACCGAGGGTGATTGCGGCATCTGAACAGAAACCGTCAAGGCGGGCTCCTGTATCAATACTGATAATATCTCCCCTCTTTAATATTTTATCTTTTTTTGGGATTCCGTGCACGACTTCTTCGTTCACAGACGCACAAATACTGCCCGGAAACCCATAATAGCCCAAAAACAACGGGGTCGCCCCGAAAGAGCGAATTGTTTTTTCGGCCTCGCGATCTAAATCCAACGTGGACAAGCCCGGTTTGACGATCTCGGTCATACGCTTCAAAACCGCCGCCGTCACTTTACCGGCTGCCCGCATTTTTTCCAGTTCGCGTTCATTTTTTACTTCAATCATTTTACCTTCTCAAGGACATTGCAAATATCCTTAAAAACTTGGTCCGGCGTTTGATTGCCGTTTACTTCTACATACTTGCCGGAATGTTCGTAATAATTTTTTACCGGCAACGTTTCGGTATGATAAACTTCGAGACGGTGCTTGGCACGTACAGGGGTATCGTCGGGGCGGGTATACAATTCGCCCCCGCATACCGGGCAACGCATAGCGTCTTTGCTCCCTACGTGCAAAATCTCCCCGCACTGGCGGCACTGCCGGCGGGAGGAAATGCGTCCTACCACCTCACTCTCCGGCAACGTAATCATAATTACGCACGTAATACTGCGCCCCAAGCGTTGCAGCATTTGATCCAACGCTTGTGCCTGCGCCAACGTACGCGGGAAACCGTCAAAAATGATGCCTTTGTCCGTAGAACGAACGATTTTTTCAAGCATGGAAATCATCCGTTCGTCCGGCACCAAATTACCTTTGTCAATTAGTTGGGCAATTTGGCGGCCCAACTCGCTGCCGGAAGAAATCTCCGCCCGGAGTACATCTCCGGTGGAAACGTGCTTAAGCCCAAGGCACTCCTGCAACTTGGCCGACTGGGTCCCTTTGCCGGCACCCGGACAGCCCATTAAAACGATGTTCATCATCTCGTTCTAAGACAATATTTCCTCTTGCGGGTTAGAGCGCAAGAGGAAAATTTAAAACTGCTTACTGTACGTTGAACCAGCGGCCGCGGATTTTTTTGGACCCTTTCATCAAAGGTTCATAATTGCGGGCCAACAAGTGGGCTTGTACCTGCCCCACCGTATCCAACGCAACACCGACCACGATGAGTAGCGCCGTACCCCCGAAGTAGAAATCTACCCCAAAGTACGAGCGGAACGCATCCGGTAAAACCGCTACCAAACATACAAAAATGGCCCCGCAGAATGTAATGCGGTTCATGACCCATTCAATGTAATTTTTAGTCGGTTCTCCGGGGCGAATCCCCGGGATAAAGCCACCCCATTTCTTCATGTTATCGGCAATATCTGCCGGATTGAACGTCATAGAGTTATAAAAATAACAGAAGAAAATGATGAGTGCAGAAAATAACAACATGTACCACACGTTACCGTGATTGAACATATTTAAAATTTTCTGAGCCCATTCGGCTTCTTGATTAAAGCTGGCCACCGTCAAAGGCAACGAGATTACAGACGAGGCAAAGATTACCGCGATTACACCGCTTTGATCTACTTTTAACGGTAAATAGCTGGCTTGCCCCCCGTACATACGGTTGCCCACTTGGCGTTTAGCATATTGCACCGGGATTTGGCGTTGGGCCGTTTCCAACCACACTACCAAAGCCGTAATAACAATAGCTGCCGCAAAAATAACCATGGCCACAAAAAAGTCCATTTCGCCCGTTTGCACACGCGTGACAATTTCGTTAATGGCCGCCGGTAAACGGTCCACGATACCGGCAAAGATGATGAGCGAAATACCGTTGCCCACCCCTTTTTCGGTGATTTGTTCACCCAGCCACATCACAAACATGGTCCCGGCCGCTAACGTAATTAGCGTGGTAATGAAGAATAAAAAGCTCGGGTTTACCACTGCCGGAACGCCGCCTGCCCCTTCCACGCGGGAAATGGCAAACGTCATCATGCCGCCTTGTAACAAGGCCAAAAACAGTGCAAAAATACGGGTAATTTGGTTCTCTTTTCTGCGCCCGCTTTCGCCTTCTTTATGCATGCGGTCCAGTGCCGGGAAAATATGCGCCCCGCGCACCAGCCCCATGATAATCGAAGCGTTAATGTAGGGCATAATACCCAGTGCTAAAATGGAAAACCGCCCCAACGCACCGCCCGAAAAGATATTCATAAAACCTAAAATACCATTTTGATGGGCCGCAAAGAGTTGGCGCAGAACGTCCGTATTAATACCGGGTATCGGGATGGCAGCTGCCACCCGGAAAACTGCCAACGCCCCCAGCACAAAAAGCAGACGCTTTTTGAGCTCGGGAGCGTTGAAAATATTTGCAACTGTATTATTTGCCATTATTTCGTCTCAATAACGGTGGCAGTGCCGCCGGCTTTTTCAATAGCGGCTTTGGCCGTAGCGGAAAAGCCGTGAGCAGACACTTTTAAAGCTTTGGTCAACGTGCCGTTGGCCAATACTTTCACGCGGCAAGCGCAGTGAATGACACCGGCTTTTTTCAAAGCTTCGGGGGTCACTTCTGCACCGGCTGCAAAGATTTTTTCCAAGGAGCCCACGTTTACATAATCGTAACGGGTGGCAAAATCCTTATTGGAAAAACCGCTTTTAGGCGTATGACGAATAAGCGGCATCTGTCCGCCTTCTTTGCTTTCTTTGCGGGTATTACCGGAACGAGAGGTTTGCCCTTTCATCCCTTTGGTGCAGTAGTTGCCAAGGCCGGAACCCGGGCCAATACCCAAGCGGCGTTTGGCTTTGCGGGAACCGTGTTTCGGGAAAAGTTTATTTAACGTTACCATAATTCTATCTCCTCTACACTAGGCGGCCTTTTCTTCCGTCTTTTCTTCGGCAGCGGCTTCTGCTTTTTCAGCTTTACCGCGCAGTACGTTCACCGCTTCTTTGCTTTTGAGTTGTTTAAAAGCTTCCATGGTGGCGTAAACCAAGTTGCACGGATTGGTGCTGCCTAAGCTCTTAGCCAAAACGTCTTTGATGCCGGCGGCTTCTAAAACCAAGCGCACACCCGCACCGGCGATTACACCGGTACCGGGAGCGGCGGGTTTCATCCACACGGAAGCGGCGCCAAAGCGACCGATCACTTCGTGCGGAATCGTGCCACCCACAATCGGGAACGTTACCGTATTTCTACGGGCATGGGTTTCAGCTTTGCCGATGGCAAGCTGTACTTGATTGGCTTTACCGATGGCTACACCCACTTTGCCGTCGCCGTTACCGATGACGACCAAAGCGCGGAAACCAAAGCGTTTACCACCTTTTACCACTTTAGCCGTGCGGGCTACGTGGATAACGGTCGTTTTGCCTTCCGTGGCGGGTTTGACCTTTTGAAACTCGGCTTTTTTGCCTTTCGCTTCTTTTCTAATTTCGTTAGTCATTAAATTCACCTTACACTCTTAGAATTTCAAGCCTGCTTCA
>JAZNWD010000021.1:0-46741 GCA_045593185.1 Elusimicrobiaceae bacterium
CCTGAATCAAGTTCAGGATGACTTTCTTTATAATGAAACGGCTTTGTACTGCATTTTTCATACATCCTCCTTATGTTTTAATATTCTATCATAAAATAGTGTAACAAAAAAAAAAAACGAAACAACCCCCCAGTCAAAAAACGGCTTTTGCAATTAGGCAAAACTTCCGTTCATCCCCGAGGGCCGTAATTGGGAATCTCCACCGCTTGGGCTGGCAAATAAGGTGGGGATCCCCGATAGAAGCCTTCGGGGATGACCTTATTATTTTAAGCGGGGTGTAGGTCGGGTGTGAGCCTGACATTAAAAACAACCGTCATTCCCAAAGGCCGTAATTGGGAATCTCCACCGCTTTGGCCGTTCGTTACGAAACAACGAGATCCTGAAACCTATGACACAGACCCCGTATTACGACCTTACGGGGCGCGGCCCAGCGGTAAAGGCCGCGGTTCAGGATGACGAGGGGGTGGGGCGTTTATTGTTGCCTTGCAAAACAACAAGCATTGAAGATCCCGAAATAAATTCGGGAATATGCCTCATTACCCATTCCATAAAGTTTCATCCCTGGACTTGTTTCAGGGTCTTCCACGCATGTCGTTGCCGTTCGTCGTTCATTAAGGGTTGTCATCCACCGAGGAATGTTGTCGAGGAGAATGATAAAAACCAACTAACCCTATTTTGCACGTGCAAAATGGAACTAAAATTTGGTTTAATGGACTATCCTAGAATAGGAGGACTCCATGAAGAAATTACTTTCCCTTGCGTTGGCTGCCGTGTTAACAGCCGCCGCAACCCCCAACGGCTTTGCCTGCACCGGCATTGCCATTAACGCCGCCGACGGAACTAAGCTCCTTGCACGCACGATTGAATGGAAGGGCGGCAATTTAGAAAGCAAACTCGTCATTATGCCGCGCGGTATGAAAAATACGGCGCTTACCCCCACCGGCCAAAACGGCCACGTGTGGTACAATAAATACGGTGCCGTCGGGGCCAGCACCGTGCAAGCCCCGTTTGTAACCGAAGGCGTCAACGAAAAGGGCTTAAACGTAGGGATTTTCTACTTTGCCAACTACGGCAGTTTGACCCCCTACAACCCCAAACATGCTGCCAAATCCGTCAGTGATGGTGAATTGGTGCGTTATATGCTTACCAACTTTGCCACCGTGGACGAGGCCCTTAAAGGGATTGAAAAAATTGAAATTATCCCCATTGCCAAGCCCGACAAAAACGGCCATTACGCCACCGGCCATTGGCGCATTAGCGATGCTTCGGGCAAGAGCGTAGTGCTGGAAATTACCGACAAAGGCCAACGCCACGTGTATGATAACAACCTGCGCGTGATTACCAACTCGCCGGGATTTCCGTGGCACCAGGCCAACCTCAACAACTACATCCATTTGTCCGGCGGCGAAACGCCTAACAAAACCATGGGGGAAGTAAACTTGTTCTCGTTTGGTGGCGGTACCAATTTGATGGGGCTGCCCGGGGATTTAACTCCGCCCGCGCGCTTGGTACGGGCGTTTTTCTACGTGCAAACCGCCCCCACCCCTAAAGATACCTACAGTGCAGTCACGCAGGCATTTCATATTTTAAATAACTTTGATTTGCCGATCGGCGCGGAATATGCCCCCGGGCAAAAAATCCCGGATATGCCCAGCGCTACGCAGTGGACGGCTGTTTCCGACGTGACGCACCCCACGTTCTACTACCGCACGATGTACAACTCGGCCATACGCAAAATTGACTTAAGCAAAATCAATTTTGATACTGTGCCCTATACGGTAACCGATATGGACCAAACCCCGCAGGAAACCTTCCACGAACGGTTGTTCTAAATAGAAAACCCCCGGCTCAAGCCGGGGGTTTTTGATAAAGTAACACCTTATTTGATTAGCTTGTCAATTTCTACGCTGACTACTTCTTCCATGTCCGGGCGGTAGCCTTCCCATACTTTGACGGCACGGTGTTTTTTGTCAAACAAAATAGTGTGCGGGAAACCGCTAACCCCCAGTTCTTCAATCAACTCCCCCGCTCCATAAAGCGCCTTAGGGGTAAAGCCGTGTTCAGCCGCTGCATCGCGCACCGGGCCGGGAGTTCCATCTGCAAAGGCACCCACAATTTCCACTTGCGTGCCGTATTTTTCGTGCAAGGCACTAATGGCCGGCATGGTCTTTTTGCACCACGGGCACCAAGAACCCATAAATACAATCAAAACCGGTTTCCCTTCATAATCCGCGGTATACCACATCTTTTCCGTATCCGTTGCTATGGGCAATTCGGCCGTTCCCAAAGTGGGCACTTCCGGCAAATCCGGCAATTTGGGCAAACAAGCTGCAGCTAAAACAACCACAGCCAACAACATGACTATTTTTTTCATAAGTTCTCCTTGTAAGTCTATTTCCCCGCAGGGCCTATATATGATAGAATACAAAAGATGGGTAATTTTATCAATACTTTTGCCAGCACACTGGGAGAGCGGATTGATATTCTAATCATGCCGCGCAAGGGAGCCAGCACCAAATTAAAACTGCGGCGCCTGACGTTGTGGGCCCTTATTGTGGTGTGGTTACTGCTTACAGGCGCGGGAATTTTGTTTTTTGTGCGCGGTTATGACTATAATATGATTAAAGCCGAAAACAATTTAATGCGCATGAAACTTAAACTAATTGCCGATGAACTTGAACGCGGACGAAAATATCTGGATCTTACCCATACTACCGATACACAAATGCGCCAAATGTTGGGCATGCCGGGCGGCAAATTTATCAATTTGCCCAAAGGATGGGAAGAGGCCAAAGCCCAGCAAGATGCCCGCGCGAAAAAATTGTTTGAAACCGATTTAAAAGACATGCAAACCGAAGATTTTGAACATTACGTGGACGATTTGGAAGATAGTGCCAAAACGCAACTGGCCAGCTTTCAGGAAATTGCTTGGTATTTTGCCAATAAGAAAGAAGGGCTCAACTCAACCCCCTCTATCCGGCCTTCCAACGCGCCAATCAGCTCGGGCTATGGATACCGGTTAGACCCGGTAGGAAGACGCACTTCCAAAAAACATAACGGGGTAGATTTTGCCGGCAAGCCCGATAGCCCCATCGTGGTTACGGCCGACGGTGTAGTGCGCCACGCGGGTTGGGTGCCCAGCTTTGGGCAGGCCATTTTGGTGGACCACGGGTTTGGGTATTCCACGTTATATGCACACACAACTGGGATTACCGTAAAATCCGGCGATGTAGTTAAACGGGGCGACAAAATTGCTACAATGGGTTCTAGCGGCAATTCCACCGGCACCCATTTGCATTACGAAGTGTGGAAAGACGGGCAAGCCGTCAATCCGCGGAACTATTTTAAATAAATGAGGAGAAAGATATGGGATTTTTGAAAAAAGACTCTGACTTTTCTTCCGGCGAGCATTTTTCCGTCGTTAGTGCGGAATGTTACTTCCAGGGGACGCTTAACGTGCAAGGTTCCCTGCGGGTGGACGGTACGTTGGAAGGAGCCGTGGATAACGCGCGGCACGTAATCGTGGGTGACGGCGGCAAAATTGTAGGCGATGTAACTGCCGAAATTGTAGTCTGCGGCGGTTCCATTGAAGGAAATGTTTGCGCCAATATGCTGGAAATATTGGGCAAGGCCTCTATCATTGGCGATATCCGCGCTAAAAAAATGATTGTGGAAGAAGGCGGCCGTATCGACGGGCGCTGCACCATCGGGGAAGAATTAGATACCATTCAACCCACCGAACAAGAAGACAACTAAGGAGCGAAAACATGTCGTTTTTTATCAAACACAAAAAATCTATTTTACTGATCACGCTGGCCTTTTTTCTGGGCAGTATTGCATATTTAGGGCTTAGTGCCTATTCCCGCAGTAATTATAACCCCAATGCCGCCAAAGTGGGCAGCAAAAATATCACTAATCGCGAACTCTACCGCTTAACGGAACAACGCGCCAATCACTTGCGCAACCAGGGCATGGAAGTGGACGAAGATGTCATGAAATTTTTAGAGCAACAAACCCTTGCCGCATTAGTAAGCGAAGAAATTTTAAACCAAGCTGCACAAAAAGCCGGGCTGCATGTGTCCGATTACGAAGTGGCGTACGATATTCAAACCTCTCCGTGGTTCTCGCCCGAAGGCAAATTTGATAAGAAAACTTACGAGTATGCCGTAAAATCCACGCAAGGCGTAACCCCGGCCCAGTTTGAAGAACAACTGCGCCGCGATAAACTGGCTAACCGTTTCCGCCAAGTGCTCTATTCGTTCTACAAATTAACCCCGGCCGAAACCAAATATTCTTACCAAGTGCAACACGGTAATGTGACGGATTTTGATGCCAATAAAAAAGATTTCCAAGCCGCTTTAATGGACACCAAAATGCAAACGGCCCAACAAGCGTTTTTGGATGACTTCAACAACAACGTAAAGGTTAAAACTTTTTTGGAGTAATCCGTGAATAATAACGACGTGTTGGTAGTGGGCTCCGTTGCCTTTGATACCATTGAAAATGCCAATGGCCGTGCAGAGCGCGTGCTGGGCGGGGCGGCCAGCTACGCCTCAATTTGCGCCAGCTATTTTGCAAAACCCGCCGTAGTGGCTGTAGTGGGAACCGATTTTACGGAAGAATACCGCGCCCCCTTTATTAAACGCGGGGTGGATATTACCGGGGTGGAAGTAAAAGAAGGGCTGACGTTCCACTGGGGCGGCAGCTACGATGCCGATTTCAACACCGCGTTTACCAAGTTTACGGATTTAAACGTGTTTAAAGATTTTAAACCCGTTCTTTCCAAAGAGCAACAAAATGCCAAGGCCGTGTTTTTGGCTAACATCGACCCGGAGTTGCAACTTTCCGTACTTAAGCAAGTAAAGCACCCGCGCCTGGTGGCGTGTGACACGATGAACTATTGGATTTCTTCCAAAAAAGATGCTTTGTTAAAAGTAATCAAGCAAATTGATATCTTGTTTCTAAACGAAAACGAAGCACGCCAACTTACCGGTATTTACAATTTAATCCAAGCCGGCAAGTGGCTGCTAAACAAAGGCGTCAAATACGTGATTATTAAGCTAGGGTCCAACGGGTCCATGCTCGTTAGCGCAAAAGGCATTGCCCAACTGCCGCCCTATATTTTGGAACATGTGCACGATACCACCGGCGCCGGCGATACGTTTGGCGGCGGGTTTACCGGGTATTTGGCAAGTCTTAAAAATTGGAACAGCTTGCAAGCCATTAAGCGTGCCATGATGATTGGCAATGTAATGGCCTCGTTTACCATTGAGTCGTTTAGTGTGGTACGCTTGGCCGGGCTGACCCAGCAAGTGATCAACAAACGCCTCAAAGAATATACCGATATGCTTCGGTTTGATTAAACAACATATAAAACTCCCCGGGCTCACAACCGGGGAGTTTTATTTTAGATAATTTTTCCCTTCCTAAAATTGCGCGGCAATGTGCGGGTCTTCCATGCACAAATAAACCACCGCGTTGGGGAACGTCTGGCGCAACAGCGGCACTAAAAATTGATACACTTCTTGACGTTGCGCGGGGCTGTAGCGCATTTTACCGTCAAAATCCAACAAAAATTCGCCGTCCAAAATCGTGTTGTGAACAAAGCGGGTTTCAATCGCTTTTTTAAGTTCGCGGCTAAAGCGTAGGGTGCCCACACTGACCCAGGCAATTTTATCGTGCGGTAACGTGTCGGCCATTTCTTGCACTACGCGGGCATAATCCTGCTGATAGCCCTCGTAAATAACCACCGGATCAAAGTGAAACCCTAAACGGTATCCGGCACGGGCCACCTCGCACGCGGCTTGCAAACGCGCCGTAAGCCCCGGGGTAAAATGCTCGGCCAAGTTGGTAATGGGCGCGGCATTAACCGACCACGATACCACCACATTTTCCGCTCCGCCCGCATCAAGCAGCCCGCCGATATTCACACTTTTGGTTTTGAATTCAAATTGCAATTGCGGGCGCGCACGAAAGAACGGCACCAACTGCGCGGAATATTGTGTGATGTCGTCAAAAACGAGCGAGTCTGTAAATTCCCCACTGCCAATGCGCGGGCGATCAAACGGCCCCCGGCGAAATTTTGCCCCGTCGATTTTAGCTAAAAATTCATCTACATTGGCAGGCAATAAAACCGCGTGTAAATTTTGATATTGCTGCAAAAAGCAATACTCACACTCAAAGCGGCACCCAAACCCTAAATTAATTAAGTTATACCCGCACCCGGCCGAACCGCAACTACACGGACAGGGTTTTAAAAAATCGTATTTTTCTCGGTGGATTAAAAGCGTATCCAAGCGGTTGGAAAAGTACGGGCTGCCTACCTGGTTTTTGCCGTCGGTTTCTTTGAACTGCGCATGTGGGAACGCGCGGCGCACCCGGTCTGCTAGCGGGGTGTCTTTCACCGATGTTTCTATATAAATCGTTTTAGGGGCAAACGGACGCGGGGTTAAGTTAGCCTGTTGGGCGGGGTCTAACTCCAACTTGGGCAAATAAAATTGATCTTTGCGCGCGGTTTTAAAATTAACCGGGTAGCGTTTTTGCAGTAAAATTTTTTTGGCACGCTCAAACGTGAGATTTTTCTGATTGGGTAAAATTTCTGCCAAGGGGAGACCGTCGCGCTTGGCAATTTCGTAGAGCAGGCGCACCAATTCGCGCTGTTTGTTGATACCCAACGCGGGTAACAACCGATCTAAATACATGTCTATCTCTGCAAGCTGCATAATTCCTCTGGAGTGAGCAAAAGATCCGCCGCGTTAGCATTTTGCCGGGCCTGCTCGGCTTGGCGCGCACCGGCTAACGCGCACGTAACGCCCGGCTGCAAAAGCACCCACGTCAATGCTATTTGCGCGGGCGTCATTTGCTTTTGAGCTGCCAGTTGCCGCACTTGTTCTACGGTAGGTTGTGCCTGCTTAAAACCTTCGGGGCGATAGCACTTATAAAAATAATTGCGCGCATCAGCCCGGCGCAAATTGGGCGCACGTTTGTATTTGCCGCTTAAAATCCCGCCGCACAAACTGCCGTACGCCACAAACCCCAAGTGATGGGCGCGGCAAATTTCCAAAACAGCCAAACCTTTGTGCGGATGCAAAAGCGAAAGCTCCTCCTGCGCACAATCCACAACACCTGTTTGAGCCATTTGCACTAAAATTTCCGGCGGAATATTGCAAACCCCAAGGTGACGAATTTTGCCTTGTTGTTTGAATATTGCCAAATTTTCCAATACGCTTTGCCAGGGGATTTGCGGGTCCAAATAATGCACCCAGTAAATATCAATAAAATCCGTCTTGAGTAAACGCAGAGAATTTTCCAACTGGAGGGATATGGTTTGCGGGCGCAAATCGTGATCTGTCCAAGATCCGTTCTTCACAAGCCCGCACTTGGTAGCCAAAATGACTTCCTGGCGGCGGCCCTGCAAAACACGCCCTAGGATTTCTTCGCTATTTCCGTAAATGGGGGCTGTATCAATTAAATTGATCCCGCCGTCCAGCGCGGCCAACACCGTAGATTGCGCATCCGCAAAAGAAGTGTCCCCCCAATCGGGCCCGCCGCCCAGTGCCCAGGCCCCTAAGCCCACGGAGGATAGCTGTAAATCCGTTTTCCCTAGACGACGATAATGCATATCACCACAATCCGTTTTCGGCCATAAAACATGCGTTAACGGCTTTCATTCCCGACGCGGTAGCCAGTACAAAAGCTTGGTCTTCTTGCGCACCGGGCTGAAACCAAATTTCTTTCACCCCTTTTTGTTTGCATTGGCAAACGGCTTCTAACGCGGCAACCGGCGGGATAACCAAAATGGCAACACTTACAGCGTGCGGCACATCTGCTAATTTAGGATAAAGGGGCTGCCCGTCCACACTCCCCCCTTTGGGATTAATGCCGTACACAGTAAATCCCTTCTGCAAAAGCGTGTGAAAAATTTTATAGCCGTATTTGGACGTATTTTGCGAAACACCCAAAACGGCTATAGATTGGTTGGTATAGGGATTAGGCATTAGGGATTCCAAAGTTACTGCCCATAGCTTGCGCGGCCATCATTTGCGTGTCGCGCACGGCTTTGTTTACAGCGGCTTTGATCTCTTCACCCAGTTCGGCTTCACTGTAATTTTTGGCCAGCGGATCTACGCGGACTTCTTTCACTTCCATAGAACCGTTTAGCGTAACCTCTACCAAATGGTGCGGGCTTTCGGCCTTGATGACCATAGCGTCTAGGCGTGTTTTCATTTCTTCCATTTGGCCTTTTAATTTCCACAAATCTTTGAGTTGTCCTAACTTATCGAGCATAATTTCTCCTCTGTTGTTTTTTATATTGTAACTTTTATAAATCCACTGCTGCAAATGTACGAACAAATACCGCCGAGCACCGAACCGTTTTCCCGGGGAATAGTTGTTTGGCGGCGTGTGCATAAGCATTTAACTGCAAACGATATTTCTTGTCCACCAACGCAGCTTCTTCCCCCGGGGTTACTTGGTCCGTTTTGTAATCCACCACCCACAAGGAACCGTCCGCCCGCTGCAAGAGAGCATCTATCACCCCGCTTTGTATTTCTCCCGTTTGTAACGGTACGGAAAAGGGCATTTCGCACGCGAGCAGTTTGCCACGGGAAATTTCCTTAAATAAATCCGAAGCGATAAATGGTTTTAGAAGTTTATCGGCCACGGCAGCTTGCTGCGGAACCCCCAGCTGCTGTGCGGCTTGTACACAAGCGGAAGAGAGATCCGGCACGCGGCTGGCCGTCCATAATTCAAGCGCGCGGTGGCAAACGCTACCTAACTCGGCCCCTTGTTGCTGTTGCGGGGTGGATAAAAAGTTTTCGGCCAACTCACTCGGGGCCAGCGGGTGAACCTGCCGGCGAATATGTTCGTATGATTCAAGTCGGGTTTGTTGGGCTTGCTTCCAAGCTGCAATTTGCGCGGTTGTATAGGCGGGCAGTTGAGATTGCACCGCCACATGCGTGTAAAGGAAACGGGCCGGATCTTGATAATGCGCGTACGTAACAGGAATACACAATTCACTATCCGGCGTGCTAACTTGTGGGGCAGCCCCATCGGGAAATAAACCTGCAGCCGCAAAAGCAGAGGCGGCCTGGGCAGCCCCTTTACGTCCATCAGCCACTAAAATCAGTTTTTCTTTGGCACGCGTTAACGCTACATACAAAATGCGTACTTCTTCACAACGGCTATGTTTTTTTTGTTCTTCTTCCAAAAAAGCCAAATTAACATCGCAAATATTACCGGCACGCAACCCGTACATAGTGTATTGCCAAGAAAACAAATGCGCGGCCGGGTGCGTGGCAACCGCCGTCTCTTTGCGCGATAAATCCGCCAAGATAACAACGGGGAATTCCAACCCTTTGGATTTATGCACGGTTAGAATGGAAACGGCATCTGCCGCTTCATCGCAAGGGGGAAGGGTAAAATCATCCGGATTTTGCACCACACGGGTTTGAATATCCGACAAGAAGGAAAGCAACGAACCATTTTCTTGCGTTTGATATTGGGCAACCCACCGTTCAAATTGTTGTAAGTACGAGAGGGTCCTCTCCCCATCATAGGCGGCCGCACATACTTCCGCAAAGAAGGTCTCTTGCAAAATATGCTGGACCAGTTCATGCACGGGAACCCGACCGGCCAGTTGTGTAAGCTGCTTGAGCTGAGCGGCCAATGCAGCTGTTCGTTCACATGTAGCTAAAGCGGTTAGTGTAAGTTTGCCCTCGCGGGAAAGCTGATAAATTTGCTCATCGGTCTGTGCCCCAAATGGGCTGCGCAACACCCCGGCTAGGGCAATTTTATCATCGTTATCTGCCAGCAGTTGCAGCAATAAAATCAAATCGTTAATTTCTTGCTTATGAAAAAAATCCTTATCGGTTTGTGTATTAAAAGGGACATTGTAGCGGCGTAACGCATCCGTATAAATGCGCGTGGTTGTTCCTACGCGGGTTAACAAAGCAATGTCTTTATAGGTTAACAAACGGCCATCTGCCAGTTTCAGATTCCCCACATTTTGCACAATCCAACGGGCAATTTGCTCGGCTTGATTATGGCGATAGTCATCGGCTTGGCCTTCTTGCAAAGAGTCAGGAGTTACAAACAACCAATTTACATCCGGTCCGTTGGACAAACGGGGCGTAAAAATCGGTTCATACGCGGGCTGGAAAGCGGTTTGCTCAATCATGGCGCGCGAGCAAATTTGGTTGGCAGTTTCCACAATGCCGTTCGTGCTACGGAAATTACGGCGCAAGAAGCACTTCTCCCCCCCTTGTTTTAAAATAAGGTCCGTAAATAACTCATACGCAGTAATATCCGCCCCACGGAAGCGATAAATAGATTGCTTCGGGTCGCCCACTACAAATAATTTCCCCGGCTGCAAACGCACTTCTTGCCAAGATTGCGCTGTACCCGGTTTCTCTTCCGCCAAAAAGAGCAAAAGTTCCCCTTGAATGGGATCTGTATCTTGGAATTCATCAATAAAAAGAGCTTCTATTTTCTCTTTAAGCAAACGGCGCACGTAGAGATTGGTTTTGAGCAGGTTGCGCGTGGTAATGATCAGGTCATCAAAACTAAGCACTCCCTGCGCTTGGCAATCGGCCCGCACTTGCCGGGCAACCGGGTCCACCAAATGTTGCGCTAGTAAAAATATTTTTTGAGCAGGAACAGCTACTTTTTGTGCAAAAACGATCAGTGCACGGGCTTGGTCAAAGTCGGCAGGGTCCCAGTCTTTATAGGCATTGGCCGGAATGGAAAAAGATCCCTCCTCCGGTTCTTCAAAGGTTTTTTGATTTAAAAATAAAGCCGTAGCTTGCAATGATTTTTGCGCCCATTGCAAGGCCATTTCTAACGCACGCGATTTTTTGCCGGGCAGCAGATAGGTATCGCACAGTTGCTGGGCCTGGGCTGATTTTTCTTGGCAAAGCTGGGCTATCATACGGCGGTGGCTGTAGTAATCATACTCCACGGGCTTGAGGCAAGAAAGTTCCCACGCAAACGCTTGCAACTGCGCAAGAGAAATTTTGCTAAGCACCTTCTTCCACTCTTGCGCCCTAGAGGCGTGTTCCCCCAATTCTTCATCTAAAAAATGATTCCAACGCGCTTGGAACAAACGGGCAGCTTTTTGCCCGCTATCGATCTGTGCCCCGGGGGATAAGGCTGCTTCCAGCGGAAAAGTTTTCAAAATTTCCGCACAAAAGCTATGAATGGTGCCTATACTTGCACGGTCCAAGCGTGAAAGGGCCGTTTGGGCTCGGACAAGCAGATCAGCATCCGATACATAAAAGTGTTCCCGCAGCAAAGTTAACGTTCGGTCTTCTTCCCCCGTGGAGAGGGCTTCCAGGAGGTGCTGAAGTTTAAAAATAAAACGAGTTTTAATTTCTGCAGCAGCTTTTTCCGTAAATGTTAAAGCCACTAGTTTTTCTACCGGGGTGGCTTGCGCCAACACACACAAACACAAACGATGGATGAGCAACGTGGTTTTGCCCGTGCCGGCCCCGGCTTCCACTACCATATTTTTACCCAACTGGGTTTGCACCTGCAAGCGGTCTTCGCGGTTCATAGACGGGCCTCCTGCAATTCTTGGCAAGCACGGCTTTTGCGCGCACGAAGCAATGTTTTAAAAGCATCTCTGCGGCATAACAACCCGTACGGGCAATACGTACAGGATGCGGAAGGATTTACAAAAAAATCCCCTTTTTCAATGAGGCCGATTAGTTGTTTGAGAAAAGCAACGGCCCGCGGGGACATATCCCGGTATGCTTCGGGGGAAAGATCGCTTTTTTTGTAAGAAGCAATGGCTAACAAACATGCCCCCGCATTTTGATAAGAAGACAACGTCGGTTGCCGCTGAGCCATATACGTATACAGAAAAGGCTGAAAGATAAGATGCGTAAAAAAATCTTGATCTAAATGGGCTGTGCCTTTGCGGGAAGATTTATAATCCACAATGCGAAATGCCTTTGCGGGCCCGTTTATATCCACACGATCTATAATTCCATACAAACGCAACGGCAATTGCGTTGTGGGTTCCGTTTGAACCGCCCATTCAAAATAAGACGGAGTAAACGACCCTAAATTTTTTAAATCTTCCTCTATAAAATCTGCCAACTTTTGGTGCAACTCTTCTAAAATCATTTCCCATACTACAGGATAGATGCCGAACGCTTTGTAAGAAGAAGGAGTGTAATGCGCTGCCAGTGCACGGTTTAAATAAACTTCTACTTGCGGCCCGGACAAAGTGTGTGTGAGCTGCTGGGTAAGAAGAATTTGATAAAAATCGTTGAGTACCTCGTGATAAGCTGTACCGCGCCGGTCTGCCGGCAATTCATGGCGGCTGAGAGGTTCTTCCGGCTCGCCCAATTTAACAATACGGTTGAAAAAATACTTAAGCGGACAGGTGGCTATTTCTTGCAAAGCGGAAGGAGAAAACCCTTTACGATTAACTTGTGCAAAAGCTTGCGTACCGCTTTGTATTTGACCGTCAAATGGGCCCAATTCCCCCATTTTGCAAAGTGCCCCGGCGGCTGTTAGTTGGGCAGACTTTTGTGCCGTGAGCAATCCGGCCGCTTGGTAGCTCTCGGATGCGGTGGCCGGATTTAAAGAAAATTGGGAAGAAAGTTCTTTTTCACAAAGAAGTTCCGGCGTGCAGGATTGCAAACGCGAAGACAAACGGCCGCTTATGCGTATCGTCTGCGGGCCTTGCCAATCCAACTCACAAGCACGGGCCAATTGCGCCGCATAGACCGAGGGAATGGCGGGTTTCCCATCCGCAGTATAACGTGCTACTAGGGCATATAAGTGTTCACGCGCACTGCATACAACGCTGTAAAACAATAGTTTTTCTTCATCGATGCGATCCAAGCTGCCATTAATCCAGTAGCCAAGTGTATCGCGCAAAATAAAACGGTAATAATCGCGCAATATAGGGTCCTCTTGCATGATAAGCGGGAATTCCTGGTCATTAAGCCCCAATACAAATACCGTTTTAAACGATAAACCACGCGCGCGCACGGCATCCGTTACCAGCACGCCGCCGGGACAATTTTCCACTTCGTTAAAACTAAGGCCGGCCAACGCTTCTAACACTTCTTCCAAAAGCTCGCCCGGGCGGCAAGACGGACGTACCGCTTGATAGGCCGCTATTTCGTCAATCGCCTTACAAATGGTTTGATAAATTTCAATTTCCTTCCCCCGTAAAGCGGCAACATCCAACTGGGTTTCCAAAAAAGAAAGAACCAGCTTGGCCCCGACCTGCCACGGCTGCGCTTTTTCCAATTCGCTAAGTTGAGAAGCCGTTCGTTCCAACCAGGCCAAAATGTCCGGGGTATACCCTTGCGTTTGCGGTAATAAATCACGCCATTGGGCTAAATCACGCTGGGCCAAAGAGCGGTTTAATACCCGTTTCCATCCGGTTTTACGGGGTTGCTTAAAGTATGCGCTAGAGACAATACTGAGCACTTGTTCCCGGGAAAAACCGCGGCGCGCAAGTGACAAAAGCTGCTGACAAAAAATCCCCAACGCGTAATGAGAAATAGAATACGCAAAAGAAGCGTTGAGCGGCAAATAATTAGCTGCAAAGACACGGCGAATTTCGTCCTGATAAGCGGGCAAACTGCGTGCAATAACGGCTATCTCTTGCAAATTATGCCCTTGCTGCTTAAGGCGCAAAATCTCTTTGGCTACAAAGAATACCGCCCCGCGCTCATCGGGAACACTAACCAGTTGCACGCCCGGAACCGGGGCACTGCCCTGGTTGGCAAATAAAAAATCAGCACTGGGCCCTAATGCGCTGGGCACAGGTTGAGCAACATTTTCTGCATCAGGAAAACGCAGCCAGTTGGTTTCAAAAAACTTTTTGGCAAATTGATAAGCCGGATGCTGCGCATACGGCGCAAATACAGTAAGCGCATAAGCCGACTGCAGCCGGGTAATTAGTTCCAGCTGCCGGCCGGGCATATCGTAAAATCCATAAACTAAAATGTGCGTAAAATCGCGCAGATACGGGGATATTTCCACCTGCGCAAGCGCTCTATCAAACGCTTCTTGATAGGAACGGTACCCCGGGACATTATTTTCTGCCTGGCAATATTCCCGGTATAGTTTAATAAGCCATGCAAAACGGCCATTATCTTGCTGCAAGACAAAATCGGGCATGCTGCGCAGATGTTCTTCCAATATGTCCGGGTCGGCCAGAGAATCAGCCAAATCCCGCAGGGCACTTTTTACCACTTGCACAAAACCGTGTGAGACGGGGTAACGGTCCAACCCCGGGCGTGTCAACAAATCTTTAATTAAAAAATCGCGCAAATGACTCTGCGGAAACAATGGGGTTGTCTGCCCGCCGGCCTCTTGATCCAACTTACTGACCAACCCGCCAACCGTAATAAAATGGATGTTGGCCAATGCCCCTAATTCCCGCGCTAAACGAGCTTGTAACTGCTCAATAACGAGGGATGAAGAACCGATGATAAGCCATTTATCCAATACATTACTACGGTGCGTTTGCACAAAATGCACCAAGCTGTTCTCTAACGAAGGATAAGGAGCATAATATAACTTCATGCACGAAGTCCGTAAAAAAAGTAGAATTAAAGGGTACTTGTTTATTATGGCATTTTAAGAAAGTATAATCAAACTATCTTGGAGTTCTTAATCATATGACGATTTTTGATGCAATTTTACTAGGAATTGTACAGGCGTTAGGCGAATTTTTGCCTATTTCCAGCTCGGCCCATTTGGTATTATTGCCCTTTTTCCGCGGGCAAGCATATCAAGGACTGGCCTTTGATGTAATGCTACACGCGGCTACCCTATTGGCTGTATTGCTTTACTTTATCTATGATTGGTGGATATTGGTAAGAAACGGACTCACACAACCCAAAACAAAGGAAGGAAGAATGCTATGGTATTTGGCCGCTGCTACTGTGCCGGCCGGCTTGGCAGGGCTTTTGTTAAACGATTGGGCCGAAAGTACGTTCCGAAATCCCCTCTTGATTGCGGTTTGTTTAGCATTGTTTGCTTTCTTTTTGTGGAAAGCCGATAAACAATCCAGCGCGCAAAACGGCGACCCGGACATTTACACCGTCCCGTTTATGACGGTATTTTTAATTGGATGCGCCCAAGCATTGGCAATTATGCCGGGGGTTTCGCGCAGTGGGATAACCATCACAGCGGCGTTGTTTTTGGGCATGTCCCGCCCGGCAGCGGCACGGATTTCGTTCTTGCTTTCTACCCCCATTATTGCCGGGGCCGCTCTGCTGGAAGTGACCAAACTATCTTTGGCAGATTTCAATGCTCCATTGTTGTGGGGATTTGTGAGTGCTTTTATCGGCGGGCTTTTGGTTATCGGTGGCTTAATGCGCTTTATTAAAACGCATAGTTTCAATGTGTTTGTGTATTACCGCTGGGTGTTGGCCGCCGTAATCGTGATCTTCTATTTTTGGAAATTAAATTAACCCGCTAATCGGCAGCTACTTGTTGCGCTTTACGGGCAGTGGCCGCAAGCGTTTCGCGCACAACTTCTTTAAAATCACTCGTAATAAGCACTTCCATCCCGGCAGCTGTACATCCCCCGGGAGTGGCTACTTTGCGCGCTAACTGGGCAGGGGAAATTTCTTCTTTTTCTACCATTTTAGCTGCCCCTATTACCGTTTGAACTGCCAATTGGCGGGCCGTTGTTTCATCTACACCTTCTTGTTGCGCGGCCTGGGATAAAGCATCAATAAAGCTGTACACAAATGCCGGGCCGGAACCGGAAAGCGCAGTAGACACATCAAAAAGATCCGGTGTAATTTCAAAGGTTTTACCCATGGAATTGAACAGTGCACGGATTTCCTGACGGTCCTGCGCAGAGACTTGTGAAGAAAATTGAAATAACGTTACCCCTTCCCCTAACGCCAACGGCGTATTGGGCATCATGCGCACAACCGGCCAACCCGGCAATACCCGCTGAATTTTTTCAACCGTCCAACCCAGCGCCATGCTGACAAGCGGTTTAGGTGCAAGGTGGGCATCGGCCAGTTGTGCCAACACTTCGGGCATTTGGGCCGGTTTTACAGCTAAAAACAGACGATCAGCGCCCTGCATTACACGTAGATTATCCGTATAGGCGGCAATGCCTAAGGTATTGCACAGGCGGTTGGCCGATTCGGGCGTATGGACCGAGGCAAGGATGTCCGCCGCTTTCCACCCGCTAGCCAACAAACCGCGGATAATGGCTCCCCCCATTTCACCGGCTCCGATAAATCCTAATTTCATTTGGTTCCTCCCCGTTTTTTATGCGTAAATGCACGCGCATGCAGACCCATATAATCAGCTACTTTGTGCCCGTGACCGCGTAATTTATACTTGTAAATAGTCAATCCGCTTAGTCCTACAGGGCCGCGGGCATGTGTTTTTCCCGTGCTGATGCCTACTTCTGCGCCAAAACCATAACGGTAACCATCGGCAAAGCGCGTGGAAGCATTGTGATAAACACCCGCCGAATCCACCTGCTGCAAGAAAATTTCGGCCTCGCTGTCCTCTCGCGTAACAATAGCATCCGTATGGTGAGAGCCATACATGTTGATGTGCGAAATGGCTTCTTGCATATCCGAAACAAGTTTTACAGAAAGTTTTTTTTCGCCATATTCCGTATGCCAATCTGACACTGGGCCGGCTACCGGGGCCAAGGCCGCCACATCACTACCGCCGTAAAGTTCCACCCCGTTTTGCACCAAAGTTTTTAAAAGTTGGCGTTGATTTTCGGTGGGCCAATGTGCATCTATAAGCAACGTCTCCAAGGCATTACACGCAGCCGGATATTGCGTTTTGGCATCTACCGCTAAAGCGCAGGCCATTTCCGCGTCCGCCGAAGGTGCAACATAAAGGTGACACACCCCATCGGCGTGCCCCAATATCGGGATGCGCGTATTGGATTTTACATACGCCAAGAGGGCATTGCCGCCCCGCGGAATTATTAAATCAATGTATCCATCCGCCCGTAACATTTCGGCCGCTTCTTCGCGAGAGGAAAGCAAAGCAAACGCCCCGGCCGGATACCCCGGCACTTGTTCCAATGCTTGTTGAATAACTTGCATAAAAGCTTGGTTTGTATGCAATGCTTCTTTGCCGCCCTTTAACAAGGCCGCATTGCCGGATTTAACAGCCAAGGCACAAATTTGCGGGATAACATCGGGGCGGGCCTCAAAAATAATACCCAATACCCCAATCGGGCAGGAAATTTTTTGCAAAACAAGTCCGTCATCCAACTCCGTTTCATCCAGGATAGCCCCGCACGGATCAGGCAAGTTGATTAATTCTTCCATCCCACGGATGACTGTTTCTAATTTTTCGGTTGTTAATTTAAGCCGTTCGTACAAAGCTGGTTTCATCTTGCCGGCAGATAGCTGCCCCTGCGCAATTTGTAAATCTTGCGCGTTGGCTTGCAAAATACCATCTGCATGCACCCGCAAGGACCGGGCCAATTGCGTGAGTGCTTGGTTTTTAGTGGAGGCAGACAAGGTAGCCAATGTAAAAGAAGCATGCTTGGCTTGTTGGGCTAATTTAAGAACATTCATAACAGTACAATATTATCCCGATGAACTACTTCATCATAATTTTTGGAGCCAATCTTTTGGGCAATTTCTTGCGAAGAACAACCCGCTATTTTTACACATTCCCGGCTGGAATAATGCGTAAGCCCGCGGGCAATTTCACGTCCTTTTTCATCCAAAATAGAAACGGCATCTCCTTTTTCAAATTCCCCTGCCACCGCCACAATCCCGGCCGGCAAAAGTGAAGACCCTTTTTGTACCAACGCTTTCACTGCCCCGGCGTTAATTTGAATACCCCCTGAAACATTGGTAGCATAAGCCAACCACAATTTTTTGCTGGGCAAATTGGCTGTAGGCAGGAAGAGGGTTCCTTTATAATCAGCACTCCATAATTTAGAAACTGCACCGGGCTGCTTGCCGTATGAAATAACCATAGCCGCCCCGGAACGGGTAACAATTTTGGCGGCTTCCAATTTGGTTTTCATGCCGCCACGCCCGCGCGAGGAAGCGCAAAAACCCAGGGCCTCTATTTGGGGAGTAATTTCGTGCACTGTATGCAAATGCCGGGCTTGTTTGTTTTTGCGCGGATCAGCATCATACAATCCGTCCACATCACTTAAAATACAAAGCAAATCCGCATCCATGCCGGCCGTTAACAGGGCAGCCAATTTGTCGTTATCGCTAAAACAAACTTTGATCCCTTGGTCTTTGTAACTGCGCAGTTCGTTAGGGGAAACTGTATCGTTTTGGTTAATAACCGGGATACACTTAAGCTCCAAAAGGCGGCTAAGCGTATCGCGCAAGCTTAGATAGCGGGCGCGGTTGGCAAAATCATCTTCTGTCAAAAGCACCTGCGCCGCCGTAATACCCAATTGTTTGAAACCGTCTTGGTAAAATTTCATCAAACCAATTTGCCCTACGGCCGCACAGGCCTGTTTAAAAGAAACCGCATCGGACAGATCTGTATTTCCCAAAATACGCCGGCCCATTCCTACCGCCCCGGAAGTAACTACCAAAATTTCTTTCCCTTGAGCGTGCAGAGCGGCCATATCCTCTAAAAAGGAATATAAGCGTGAAAGGGCCAAATCGCCTTCGTCCGTACTAAGGGCATTGGTACCAAATTTAAATACAATCCGTTTGGATTTTTTAAGTAAATCGGTTGGTTTCATAGCGTGGTTTCCTCTTTGCAGACAGATTGTTCACACGTATTACGGAATGCACATTGCGCACAATGTTCACTACGCGCTTGGAATTGCCCGGCTTCTATTTTTTCCCCTACTTCTATAAAAGTATCTAAAATTTGTTGTTCATTAAACGCTTCAAACGGGGCGCTTTGGGTTTGATTAAAGGCCATAAAGTAATAGGTTACCTTCCCTTTTTGCATATTCCATGCGCGCCGGGCACCCACGGAATAAATACCCAGCTGTAGCGAATCGGTTACCGGAAGGGTTAAATCCACATCCGTGCCGGTTTTGTAATCAATAACTTCCCAGGAACCATCCGGATGCTTATCGATACGATCAATCTTGCCGCGGAAGGTCCACCCATCCTGCTCAAAAATAAATTCCCGTTCGGTGCTGTCCACCGTAGTTTTGCGCTGATATTCCGCTTGTTCATAATCTTCCAACATCTTTTTGCCTTTGAGATACCATTCCATTTGCTCGCCGGCACTGGCATAACCGGCACTGAGCCAGCAGTCATCATAATAGGACAAAATTTCAGAGGGGTCATTACTGCTTGCGTGATATGCTTCTAACGCCCGGTGCAACGAAACCCCCAGCGAGGAAGCGGGCACAAGCCCTTCACGCTTGCCGTCTATATATTTGTATTTGTAAAGCAGGGGGCACTCGTTATACGTTTTGATTTTGGAGTAATTAAGCTCACGCACGTCACTGTACATGTGAGGCCTCCCGAGCATGCCGAATAAAACGCACCAGCGTATCCCCGTATTTCTCGGTGCGAAATACTTCGTAGCCGGCGGGAATAGCAAATTCTTCCGTTTTGTGTGTTTGAATGACCAGCAACCCATTGGGTGCCAATAAATCCGCGTCCGCTACATTTTGAAGCGAGGGCTCAGAAAATGCAAGCATTTTATTATTAATGTCGCGGTAAGGCGGACCCATAAAAATAATATCGTAGCCGTCGTTATCGCTATACGCCAGCAGCCAGTCGAGCGGTTTTAAAATATCCCCGCGTAGTACTTTGGCACGGTCTTCAAACCCCAGGTGCACCAAATTACGGTGAATATTTTTAATACACGCCGGTTCTTTTTCCACCATGACGGCTTTTAAAGCCCCCCGGCTAAGCGCTTCAAGAGAAACATTGCCTGTACCGGCGAACAAATCCAAAAATTTAGCTCCGGTAATACGCGGACGCAAAATATCAAACAGGGATTGTTTCATCCGGTCAGAAATCGGTTTTACGGGCAAATTTTTAGATACAGAAAATATTCGCCGCCCGCGGGCTGTTCCAGCAATGATACGCATAAAACTCCTTACAATTGGGCAATGCCTTCTTTGAGTGCGTAACGCACCAATTCCGCCTGTTTGTGGATACCCAACTTGCGCATAATATTATTGCGGTGCACATGAATGGTATTGAGCGAAAGAGTAAAATGTTTAGCTATTTGTTTGCTGCTGTATCCCTCGGCAATAAGTTGTAAAATAGCTTTCTCTTTGGGGGTCAACCGGCTGGTATGTTTGCGAGGAACATCTTTTTCCAAAAATCCTTGAACTAAAAATTTGGAGATCTTCCCCCCAAAATAAAACCGCCCGGCGGCTACTTCACGTATAGCATCAAGTAATTCATCTGCCGAAGAAACTTTAACCACATATCCGCGGGCACCGGCTTTAAGCGCACGCTCAACAGATACACGGTCATCATACATGCTTAGCACCACCACTTTGGCCTGCGGATCAACTTTATGCAACTTGGCAATGGCTTCCACCCCGTTTAGTACCGGCATGGAAAGATCCACCACATACACATCTGCTTTATGCTTTTTAGCACATTCCAAAAGCTCCTGGCCATTGGAACATTCGGCTACCACTTCAAATTCTTTTTGGCTCGACTCCAACATCATCCGCACGCCTTCACGTACAAGTGCGTGGTCATCGGCTAACACAATTTTAGTTTTCATGGAACTCCTCATATACTGCACAAGGGCAAACTGCCGCAATCTGCGTGCCTTTGCCCGGTGCACTGGTAATAGCAATACGCCCCCCTAACGAGCGGACGCTGTCTCGCATAGATAAAAGCCCTACATGTTTGACCGAGAGGCGTTTTTCCTTCTCAAAACCGACCCCGTTATCTTGCACGGTTAAAAACAAACGGTCTTTACGGCGAGCCAAGGAAACAACTACCTCCGTAGCATGTGCATGTTTAATCACATTGCTAAGAGCTTCTTGCACGATGCGGTACAATAAAATTTTTACACTGTCACAAACGCCTTTTTCACGTAAGTGTGCCGCACAATCAAAACGGTATTGCAACCGCCCTAACGTGCATACATTTCCTACTAATTCCTCTATGCTGCCGCGCAGAGCCCCCTCCACCTCCAAACCGGGGGGCCGCATAGATACAATTACCGTACGCAAGCGTTCAATGCTATCTTTCATCTGTTCGTGCAAACGGGCTAAATCAGCTAATGCTTGATCTTGCTTTCCCTTTTCTACGCTTTGCTTTACCAAATTGACCAAAGCGGAAAGCATCACAGACGTCGAGCCGATTTCATCATGCAATGTTTTTGCTACGGCACGTTTTTCCATTTCGCGTGCAGCAAGTAAAATTTGAGGGAACGTACGGGCAGGCGTACCTTCGCGCAGAAGAGAAGGATTTTTCCCTTGGCCCGTCCAACTGGAGATGGTACGAGTTAGGCAAAGAACCTGTGACACTTTACCGTCTTCCCCCGTTAATGGAACTAACGTGGTCTGGCAGAGCTCCTCGTGCGGTGTTTGGTCCATATTCCACTCATAATGGCACATTTGGCCACTAAACGCCTTGCGTAGCCAAGCCCCATGGATACCCTGGGCTTGGGTTAAATCCGCAGGGATCTGCTGCGCAGCTGCGCAACATACCTCTGCCGGGTGGCCAAGCGCATGGAATAATAAAATCGTATGATACCGATCTGAAGCGGAAACAAGTGGCGCAGCCAGCCCCGTATAGTCCCCTGTTTTGGGAGAAATATTATAATTTATTTTGCGAGGACTGGAGTAAACTCTACCACTTCTTTCCGTTTTGGCGGAAAAAAGTTTAGCACACATAAACGGCCTCTTAATTATATTGTACTACACTTTTGCTAATCATAGCTAGTACATCCGGGTTATGCACGCACGCGCTTCTATTTTGATATAATAAAAGAGTATGGCACATACTTCCCAGCGCAAATCAAAATTGCTTTGGATTATAGGGCTAGCGTTGCTGGCGGCTTTTATCTTGGCCGCAGCTATATTTATGCGGTACATCCTTTCCGGCCTGCCCCCCGTATATGAAATGGAGGAATATACCCCCTCTCTCATTACCAAAGTATACGACCGCAACAATGAACTCATTCACGAATTTTCTATTGAAAAACGCAGCATGGTACCTTTGGAAGAAATCCCCGTAGATTTGCAAAACGCCGTGGTAGCTATGGAAGACCGTAACTTCTTTGCCCATCCGGGGTTTTCCATCCGGGGCATTGTGCGCGCCGGGCTTAACGATATGATGACCGGACGCGCCAAGCAGGGGGCTTCTACTTTAACGCAACAACTCTCACGGGGTGTGTTTTTAACGCAGGAGAAAAAACTCATCCGCAAAATTCGCGAGATTATTTTAGCCATTCAAATAGAACATCAGTTTAGCAAACGCGAAATTTTACAATTATATTTAAACCAAATTTACTTGGGAAGCGGTTCCTACGGGGTAAAAACTGCCGCAAAAAAATATTTTAATAAAGACCTTTCCGAAATTACCACCGGGGAAGCGGCCCTGCTGGTGGGGCTCATCCCGGCCCCGGGGCGATACAACCCCTTTGCCAACCCCGAGCTAGCCAAACAACGCCGCGACTTAGTGCTCAGTGTCATGCGCGAGCAAAATTACATAACCAAAGAAGAATTTCAAAAAGCCAAGGCCGAACCCATGCCTCAAAAACCTGCGCAAGTAGAAGAAAACAAACCCGGGCAGTATTTTATTGAGCATGTGCGGCGTATTTTGGAACCCAAATACGGCATGGACGTATTGTGGAAAGGCGGGCTCAACATCTATACCACGTTGGACATTAAACAGCAAAAATTGGCCGAAGCAACCATGAATAAGTGGCTTTCCGAATTTGATGAACAGGTGGCCAAAGGGCTGGGAATTGAAATTGATCCCAACGATACAGAAGCGGAAGCTGTTAAAGAAACGGACGAAGAACAGACCCCTAAAAATCCATCGGAAAATGCACCCCGGTTGCAAGGGGCCTTTATGGTACGGGACGTAAAATCCGGTGCGGTGCGGGTGATGGTAGGCGGGCGTGAATATGACGAGAGTAAATTCAATCGCGCCACTCAAGCCAAACGCCAACCCGGTTCTTCATTTAAACCGTATGTGTGGATGGCAGCTTTGCAAAAAGGATACACCCCCGCCACGTTGGTAAAAGATTTGCCCACCATGTTCTATTACGACGGGAAAAATTGGAACGCCTTTGATGAAACTTCCGATTTGTACTCTTTAGATTTAGCCAAGCAATCGTTTATTTCCAGCAAAGATTTCAATGTGTGGGTACCCCAAAACTATGGCGGCAAAAGCGAAGGGTGGATCACGCTACGCAAAGGGCTGGAAAAATCCAAAAACTTAGTAGCCGTTAATTTAATTGACGCGGTCGGCATCCCGGAAGTAATCCACGTAGCACGCAAAGCCGGCATTACCGCCAATCTGCCGCGCGTGCCTGCGTTGGCCCTGGGGGTAAGTGTGTTACAAATGGACGAACATTTGGCAGCCCTGTCCACCTTTGCCAACGGCGGTATCCATACCGACAACTACTTCATTGAACGGGTAGAAGATGCCAATGGGCGCATTTTAGAACAACATATCCCCATCGAACAGGCCGAGTTTACCCCCCAACATTCGTATTTGCTGATCAATATGATGAAAGGGGTTGTACAGCGCGGCAGCGGGGCTTATGTAAACCGCTTAGGCCGCCCCATTGCCGGAAAAACCGGTACCACCCAAAGCCACCGCGATATGTGGTTTGTAGGCATGACCCCCTATACGGCAGCTGCTGCCTGGATGGGATATGATGATGATACTTCCTATGAAAACGCCGCGCGCTTTACCGGTAGCACCACCGCCCGCTGGTGGACCGCCATTATGGAACAAATTTTAAAAGAAGAACCTAACGAAGATTTCTCCGTACCGGAAGGGATCTCCTTTGCTTACATCAATCCCCTAACGGGGAAACTGGCCACCCCGGCCGAACGCAACAAGATGTTAGAGGCCTTTATATCGGGCACAGAGCCGCAAAGTTTCTAATGTTTTATGAAAAATTTTTCCCATTATTATGGCTTGCCTAATTTAGCCGCTAAAGCTTATTTTATTTGCCGGCATCTGCTCCCAGCTCACCCAACCACCTTGTTCGTCAGCCAACAGGAACTGGACGACTTTGATTGTGCAGGGGAAGAATTTGCTACGCAGGGAACGCAAGTGCTGTCTTTCCCTTCAACAGACACCGGCCAAATGAACTTTTTGCATCAGTTACTCTCTTTAGCTGACAAAAGTTGTCTAATCAGTGCCTCATATGAGGACTTACTTACCCCCCTGCCTGCCCCGCAAGATCTACAAAACAAAACGCGCACGCTGTCCCGGGGGGATACCTTGCGCAGGCAAGACCTATTGGACCTGTTGGAAACCCTGGGGTATACGCGCGATGATTATGCCGAAACCCCCGGCCAATACGCTGCGCGCGGAAGCGTGGTGGATGTCTTTTGCTTAAACCACCCACAGCCGGTACGTTTGTATTTTGCCGGGAACCGTATTGAGGCCATTAGTTTATTTGATGTGGATACCCACAACACTTCCTCTCATTTGGACCAAGCCCTGCTCTTGCCATTGGCTTTTGAACAAAAAACAGCCGTCTTGACGGACTACCTCAAACAAGCATTTTATGTATTTGACGAACCCGCACCGGATTTTGATATCACAGCTTTTCCCCAGGGGGCCCTTTTTACTTTGTTACCCAGCGCCCAAGGAACCGATTGCCAGTTGCGAGCCAACCTTCCTACCAACGGAAACACCCAATTGTTAGCACAAGAAACCAAGCGGTTGGAACAAAAAAGAATGCATATCACTATATGTTGCTTAAACCGCGGAGAATTGGACCGATTGAGTGAATTCTTGCAGGAATTTGACGTGTTTAAGCGGGCTGAATTTAAAATTTCCCCTCTTACGCAAGGTTTTATAGATGAGGAAAATAAATTGGCCTTTATTTGTTCAAATGAAATTTTCAACCGCCGTTTCAATACCCACCACGCTCTAAAACGTTTAGACATCGCTCAAGCCAAACGAGTACGGTTTAAAGAATTACAAATCGGTGATTACGTAGTCCATCAAGACTACGGGATCGGCCGCTATTTGGGGTTGCAAGTAATGAACGAAACCGAAAACCCCACCGATTGCTTGGCCCTGGAATACCGCCGCGCAAGCCGCCTCTACGTGCCGATGTATGACTTTAAAAAAGTGCAAAAATATATTTCCGCCGGGGGCAAACGCCCTACCCTAGCCGTACTGGGCGGGGCAAAATGGAAAGAAACCAAACAACACGTAAAACAAGAGGCGCAAAAAGCAGCCAAAGAAATTTTAAAATTAGAAGCCCTGCGCCAGGCCACCCCCGCCCCGGTTACCCCCGGGGATGCGCGCATAGAGCAAGAATTTGCGGACTCCTTCCCCTATGAATTAACCCCGGGTCAACAACAAGCCATTACAGATACCCTGCACGATTTGGATTTATCAAAACCCATGGACCGCGTGCTGGTGGGAGACGTGGGCTTCGGCAAAACCGAAGTGGCTATGCGCGCAGCCCTGAAAGTGGCCTTATCGGGGAAACAAGTAATGGTATTGGTTCCCACCACTATTTTGGCGGACCAACACTATAAAACTTTTTCCAAACGCTTGGCCGGGTTCCCCTTGCAAGTGCGTATGTTGTGCCGGTTTCAAACCGCAAAAGAACAAAAAACAGTTATCCAAGAACTTAAAAATGGCGTGTGCGATATCATCATTGGCACCCACCGATTGCTTAGCAAAGATATTGCTTTTAAAGAGTTGGGGCTCGTAATTATTGATGAAGAACACCGCTTTGGGGTGAAACAAAAAGACAAAATCCGCGCGGCCAGCTCCGGGGTACATTGCTTAATGCTAAGCGCCACCCCGATCCCACGCACGTTGAACCAATCCCTTTCTTCGCTGCGGGATATTTCACTAATTGATACTCCCCCGCGCGGACGCACCCCCATTAAAACGGTAGTAACGGCGTGGAGCGAAGAACTGGCCGGCGCGGCCATCAGCCAAGAACTAGCCCGCCAGGGGCAAGTGTATTACGTTTACAATACCGTGCGCGATATGCAAGAGCGGCTGGATTTTTTGCGCAAGTTGGTTCCACAGGCGCGTATCTGCATGGCGCATGGGCAGATGAACGAAAAAGAATTGGAACAAACACTATGGGATTTTAACCAGGGGAAATACGATGTATTGTTGGCCTCCACCATTATTGAATCCGGCATAGATATTACCAATGCCAATACACTCATTGTGGAAGACGCCCACCATTTTGGGCTCGCGCAACTTTACCAATTGCGCGGACGCATCGGCCGGGGAAACCAAAAAGCGTATTGCTATTTGTTCCACCCGGATTGGCTGTTCAAAAACAACCCGGCAGAAGATAATAATTATAAAGAATTAGCCGCAGTATATCTAAAAGATAAACCCGCCGCAGATCCTACCGCCGAGGCCAAGGAACGATTGGCCGCCCTAATGGAATTTGGGGAATTGGGCAGCGGATTCCGTTTGGCCTTGCGGGATATGGAAATCCGCGGTGCAGGGGATCTATTGGGCGTGCGGCAACACGGGTATGTCAATGAAGTAGGGCTATCTTTGTACTGCGATTTAGTGGCTGCTGAAGTAAAAAAATTAAAGGGCCAAGCCCCTTTGCGCAAATTGCAAGCCAAAGTAAATTTGCCGCTGGCTTGTTTTATCCCGCCCGATTATTTGCCCGATGAAGCCGAACGTTTAAAAACGTACAAAGAACTTATGGAAGCCGACCGTGCGCGTACCGTTGCTATTTTAGCCCGCCTGTCCGATCAATGCGGCCCGGTACCGCCGGAAATACATAACTTGGTACAAGTAATTGAACTGGCCAATCAAGCCGGGAGTTTGGGAATTTATCAGCTGGACTGGATAGCCCCCGCCTTGGAACTCAGTTTTATCCGGCACTTTGTCATGCCGGAGGAATTACCCCACGCATTGCTTGCCCATTACGGGGCAGATAACGTGCAATTCCTGCGTGCCAAAAACGGGTATGGGCTACGGCTGGAATGTCCGCCCGATACAACCCCGTTGCACTTTGCTCAGCAGGTCCTTTCCTTTTTAGAGAGCCTGCTACCGATTCAAAAATGATATAGTATATGTATATGAAATTATGGGGTTTGCTTTTATTGGGAAGTATCAGCTTGGCGGCCTGCCAAAAGGAGCCGCTGCCTGCCTCTGTTCCCCCCGAAACAGCCGCACGGATCGGTACAATAACTATCACGGAAGCAGATATCCAAACCGCAACCGATTTACTGGACGCCAAGGACAAACAATTTGCACAAAATCCTATCGGCAAACAAAACTTAATACAAATTCTCACGCGCGAGAAATTAATTGAGCAAGATGCGCGGACAACCGGGTTGGACAAATCAGAGGAATTTGAACAGTTGCTAGCCGGCAAAAAAGAAGAATTGGACCGAATTTACGAACAATTTGAAGCAGAAGCACTGGAACGTTTGTGGTATGAACAAAAGAGCAAAGACTTTACCCCTTCTGAAAAGGAAATTAAAGCTTATTTCGACCAATACCCCTACGAAATGACCATTAAACAAATCATCCTCGATAACGCCCAAACGGCCGACCAACTGTTGCGTGCGTTAAAGTCTTCCCCCGGCCGATGGAATGAAATTTCCCGCCAACATAACATCGCTCCGCAAAGTTTGCGTACGCTTACCTTTATGCCCGGGGAATATTTGGACAATTTAGAAGTGGTAGCTGCCAATTCTTCCGTTGGCAAGGTGCAGGGGTTCTTTAAAACTGCGCAAGGATTTCATATAATAATGAAAACAAATGAAAAACGGCTTTCCTTCCAGGAAGCCAAGCCGCGTATTGAGCAAATACTCAAACACCGAAAGCTGGACCAGTTGCTCGATGCGCTGAAATTAAAGTATGAGGTGGTTATTTATGACAAAAACGAATAAACTTCTAGTGGCCCTGTTTGCCGTGGCACTGAGCGCGGGGGCACAGGCCAAAGTAATGGAATCCTCCGTAGCTACCGTCAACGGTAAGCCCGTGTTGGCCTCGGAGTATGATTCTTATTTGGAAAGCGTAATTGAACAGTACCAAGCAGCTGCCCCGCAAGTGCTCGACCGCCCGTACGCCAAGGACATACTGGGCAAAGAAGTGTTGCAAGATTTAATTTCCAAAGAACTAATTTACCAAGCTGCCCAAGAAGCCAAAATTACCGTAAAAGATTCCGAATTAGATGAAGGCATCAACGAAATTAAATCCCGCTTTATCGTGGACGAAAAGACCGGCCAGCAAGACCCTAAAGGTGCCGACAAGCGCTTTAACGAAGCCCTTAAAAAACAAGGGCTCAGCTTAAAATCGTACAAAGCCAAACTCTCTAAAGAAATTGCCTCCCGCAAACTCTTAGAGCAGGAACTCCAAAAAACAATTAAACCAGTGGAAGAAGCGGATGCCAAGGCTTTGTATGACGACGTGCAAGCCGTCCTCAAAAACAACACTAAAAAAATCAAAGAAATGGAAAAAGCAGATCCGCAGCACCTCAAAGAGGTACAAGCTATTGCCGCCAAACTGCAACAACTCTCGGCCGAGCAAGTGCGCGTGGGACATATTTATTTAGCCACTACCAAAGATATGAGTGCCGCCGATGTAGCCAAAAAGGCAGAGCTGGCCAAAAAAATCAAAAAAGAAATCGACAACGGGATGGATTTCTCCACCGCGGTCAAAAACTATACCGAAGACCAACAAGCGTTGGCCTCCGGCGGAGATATGATTTTAATTAAAGGCATTGCCCCCAAAGAAATTGATGCCAAGGCATTTACCCTGGCCGTAGGCAAAGTAAGCGACCCTATTAAAACCGACGTGGGTTACCACATCATTAAAGTAAAAGAAAAACGTGCCGCGCGCACCATTGCCTTTGATGATATTAAAAATGATTTGGGCCAATATATTGCTCAAACCCGCGTATTGGAAGCACAAGCCAACTATCTGGGTTCTTTGGCCGAAAAGGCAGACATCAAAGTTACCAAAGAATTTGAAGTGGATAAAGTACTTGCGCAAGAAGCTGCCAAAGCGCAAGCCGCTGCCAAAGAAGAAGTAAAGCAACCGCAAGCCAAACAGATGAAATAAGTTTTACTCCCCCACGTGCGTGGGGGATTTTTTTATATGAAAAAACCCCTTGTGTTCATCACGGCAGGAGATCCCCTGGGCATCGGGCCGGAAATTGTGGTTAAAGCGCTCAAAAACCTGCGCATACAACGTGCGTGCAACCCGGTTGTGATCGGGGAACCGCACTCTCTGTTCAAAGCGGGGTTTACGGATGCATTAGCGCAACTCTTGCCCATTGATATGCCGGCCACTTTAACCGGGGCGCCGCGCCCTACGGCAGCCGGCGGACGGGCTAGTTTCCAAGCCGTAGAAACAGGGATTAAACTATCCTTACAAACAGGGGCCCCCGTGGTAACCGCCCCCATTTCCAAGCAAAGCTGGGCGCTGGCAGGCATCCCCTTTACCGGGCACACGGAACTGTTGCGCGCCCGCACCCAAGCGCACGGGCTAATGATGTTTGCCGCCGGGGATATCCACTGTGCATTGGTAACGGAACACTTTGCCGTGGCCGATTTGCCGCGTTTACTTACCAAAGCACGCGTGCAAAAAGCAGCCCTGCATTTTTTACAAGCGCTGCAAGCACAAGGAATAAAATCCCCCCGCGTGGCCTTGTGTGCCCTTAATCCGCATGCCAGCGATAACGGCCAATTCGGCACGCAGGAAAACCACATTTTAGCCCCGGTGGTGCGCGCGTTGTGCCGCCAGGGGTACGCGGTAAACGGCCCCCTGCCCACGGATGCCGCGTGGCTTATGCACTTGCACGGGCAATACGATGGGCTTTTGTGTATGTATCACGATCAGGCCCTCTTGGGGCTTAAGTTAGCCGCCAAAGAGCCCGCCGTTCATATCACGGCCGGGCTGCCCTTTGTGCGGACCTCACCTGCACACGGCACCGCGTTTGACATTGCCGGCAAAAATAAAGCCGACGCGCAAAGCATGATAGCTGCTATCTTGTGGGCGGTAAAAACTAATTGTACAGCTCCGTTGGGTTGTTTAAACGGAGGGGTATTCTAATAAACCACCTAAATTTTGTAAAATATACCAGTAGGGGTTTTATGAGTAACATTTTGTATTTTGAGACGTTGGATTCTACACAGACGTACCTCAAAGAACACGCAAACGAGTTAGGTGATAAAACCGTCGTAACTACTGAAACGCAAACCGCCGGACGAGGCCGTTTTGACCGGACGTGGGTCAGCCAACCGGGCGGATTGTATTTTTCGGTTCTGTTAAAACCTACAAAATTTGATTTTTTGGCAAATATCACCCAACTCATGGCGCTGTGTGTGTGCCAAGCCGCTGAACAGTACGCCGTCCAGCCCAATTTAAAGTGGCCCAATGATGTGCAAGTGGCCGGCAAAAAATTGTGCGGGATTTTAAGCGAAACCATTACGCAAAACGGCCGTATTACCGCCTTGGCTGTAGGTGTGGGAATAAACATAGCGCAACAAGATTTATCGCACGTAGGGCAGCCGGCTGTATCCTTGCGTGAATTAGGTGTAAATGTGGCCAAAGAAGATTTTTTACAGAGAGTGTTGGATTTGTTTTTCCAAAGCTCTGAGGCGGTGCTTCAAGAAGGTTTTGCGGTCATTCGCCCGGCTTACAAAGAAAGATTCCCCTTTCTGGGCAAGCAAATTGCCGTTAAAAACGGATCCCGCGCGGTAACGGGCATTGCACACGATTTATCCCCCACGGGTACGCTTTTGTTACAAACACAAAGCGGCCTGCAGGAGATTTTAATAGGAGACTTACTGGTATGAGTGAAAGTTTAATCGGACAAGCGGTTAACATTACAATCATCGGCATGTTGGTCGTATTTGTATTTTTAACCATTTTAGTTATGATGATGTGGCTGTTGGGGTTCGGCGTGCGTGCGATGGAAAAATATTTCCCGCAAACCGTGCCCGCCGTGGCCGACAATGCCCTTATTGCCGTGGCTATTGCCGCTGCTAAAAAATTTCAAGGTAAATAGGAGAAAAATTCATGAAAAAAATTAACTTTATGCTCACGGCGTTTCGCGACGGGTTTCAATCCGTGTACGGGGCGCGCGTATTAACCAAAGACTTTATGCCCGCCGTAGAAGCGGCCAAACACGCCGGCATTAACCACATGGAATTTGGCGGTGGGGCGCGTTTTCAGGCATTGTTCTTCTATTGCAACGAAAATGCCTTTGACATGATGGATACCTTCCGCACCACAGCCGGCCCGGATGCCAACTTGCAAACCTTAGCACGTGGGGTAAACGTGGTGGGCTTGGATAGCCAATCTTCGGACGTTATTAAAGCCCATGCGCAGCTGTTTAAAAAACACGGCACAACCACCATCCGCAACTTTGATGCGTTAAACGACGTCAACAATTTGATTTATTCCGGCAAATGCATCCACGAAGCCGGCCTTAAGCACGAAGTATGCGTGACCATGATGTCTTTGCCCCCCGGCTGGGACAGCACCGGCAAAATCCACAACGAAATTTTTTACGAAAAAATTCTGCGCCAAATTTTAGATTCCGGCGTGCCGTTTGATTCAGTCTGCTTTAAAGATGCCTCCGGCACTTCCACCCCGCACACCGTGGGTAAAACCATGGCCATGGCGCGCAAACTGTTGCCCAAAGGCACCAAAATTGTGTTCCACACGCACGAAACGGCCGGCAACTCCATTGCTTGCTGTTTAGCCGCTATTGAAAACGGCGCGGACAGTTTGGACCTTTCCATGCAGCCCGTTTCCGGCGGAACCTGCCAACCCGATATTTTAACCATGTGGCACGCCTTGCGCGGAACCGATTATACTTTGGACGTTGACCCGCACAAAATCCAAGAAGCGGAAAATGTGTTCAAAGAATGCATGGCTAAATATTTCTTGCCGCCCGAGGCCACTTCCGTCAATCCGATTATTCCGTTCTCGCCTTTGCCCGGTGGTGCCTTAACCGCTAACACGCAAATGATGCGCGATAACGGCACCTTTGACAAATTTCCCGAAGTGGTTAAAGCCATGGGCGAATGTGTAAAACTGGGCGGATTTGGAACCTCGGTAACCCCGGTTTCCCAATTCTATTTCCAGCAAGCGTATTCCAACGTAATGGCCGGCCCGTGGAAGAAAATTACCCCCGGTTACGGCAAAATGGTGCTGGGATATTTTGGCAAAACTCCCGTGGAGCCGGACCCGAAAGTTGTTAAAATTGCCAGCGAGCAACTGGGCTTAGAACCGACTAAGAAAACGGTTTTGGAAATCAATAACGCGGACCCCAAGAAAGGGCTTAAAGTGGCAGAAGCCAAACTTAAAGAGGCCGGCCTGCCCATTACGGATGAAAATAAATTCATCGTGGCTACCTGTGCTGACAAAGGTATTTTGTATTTGAAAGGCGAAGCCAAAATAAATGGTATCCGCTGGGCCGCCGATGCCAAAAAAGCATCTGCCGCTTCTGATACTGGTGCCGTAAAAGTAACCGTCAACGGGCAAGCGTACGAAGTTATTTTTGATGGCGAAAACGCCGCCACCGTCAACGGTAAACGCTACGATATTTCTACTGCCGCTTCCGACGCAAAAGCCTCGGCCAAAGCCGCCGGCGCAGCGGGCGCGGGGGCTACGGTAAAAGCCCCGGTACCGGGAGCCGTTTTACGCTTTAGCGTAAAGGACGGAGACCGCGTAGCCGAAGGGCAGGAAATTATCGTCCTGGAAGCCATGAAAATGGAAACCCCGGTTGCCGCACCGGCCGCAGGGGTGATTCACTTTGCCGTCAAACAAGGCGACCAAGTGCAAACCGGACATACCTTGGCGGAGATTAAATAGGAGATTTTATGGACTTCGCACAGGCATTTTCTCAAATCTGGCAAACTACCGGCATCCACATGATGGTGTGGCAACAAGCCGTAATGATCGCAGTGTGCTGTTTCCTTCTATGGTTAGGGATTAAAAAGCAATTTGAACCTCTACTCTTGGTGCCGATTGCGTTTGGCGGTATTTTGGCTAATATCCCCATGCCCCCCGGCGAAATGATTGCCGAGGCAAATGGATTTTTGGGCATTGTGTTCAACGCCGGGATTAACACCGGGCTGTTCCCGCTGTTCATCTTTATGGCGGTAGGCGCCATGACGGATTTTGGCCCCTTAATTGCCAACCCGAAAATGGCTCTCTTGGGTGGGGCGGCACAGTTTGGTATTTTTGCCACCTTGCTCGGGGCTATTGGCTTGTCTTATATCTACATTGGCGACAAACAACTTTTTGCCTTTGGGCTTAAAGAGGCGGCCTCTATCGGCATTATCGGCGGGGCGGACGGCCCAACATCCATTTACTTGACCGCACGCTTAGCCCCGCAACTGTTGGGTTCTATTGCGGTAGCGGCCTATTCATATATGGCGCTCGTACCGGTAATCCACCCGCCGATTATGAAACTCTTAACTACAGACGCCGAACGCAAAATCCGCATGACGCAGTTGCGCCCGGTATCCAAGCGTGAAAAGATCTTGTTCCCGCTGGTGATTTTAATTCTGTGTGCGCTCTTGTTACCCTCGGCAGCGCCCTTAATTGGCTGTTTGACGTTTGGGAACCTCGTCAAAGAATCGGGCGTGGCGGAACGGTTATCCAAAACGCTGCAAAACGAGTTTTGCAACATTGTAACCATTTTGCTCGGTTTGTCCGTAGGGTCCAAACTTCAGTACAACCACTTCCTTACTACCGAAACACTGGGTATTTTGGCGCTGGGAATAGTGGCTTTCTCAGTAGCCACCGCTTCAGGGGTGTTACTAGCCAAACTGATGAATGTATTTTCTAAAGAGAAGATCAACCCGCTCATCGGCTCGGCCGGTGTATCTGCCGTACCGATGGCCGCGCGTGTATCCAACAAAGTAGGTTTGGAGTATGACAAGCAAAACTACCTGCTGATGCACGCCATGGGCCCCAATGTGGCGGGCGTAATCGGCAGTGCAGTAGCCGCCGGTGTGCTCTTAGCTTTGTTAGGGAAATAACGGTTCCTTTAAAAAACTCCCCGGGTTTGTACCCGGGGAGTTTTTTATCTACCGCAAAAACTAATATTCTTCGATTATTTGGATTAGGCGTTGGGCCGGGATTTCGTGCTGTTCGCCGGGGTACACAAACATCCGCACCTCTTTTTCTAACGGGCTCCACGACATGGAGGGGTTATACATATACGCTCCCCCCGCCGGGCTGGCAAAATTATACACGCTTACCGTGGGAATATGCAACGCACAGGCCGCATGCACCCAAAACGTATCGGGCGTGAATAATAATTTGGCGTACGTTGCCATGGCAACAGCATGCAGTACATCGTTGTAATACAGGCACACATTGGGCGGAAGGGTTTTGCCTTCCAACCATTTTTTTAATTTCTTTTCGGTTCCCACCAACACAATATTTTTATGTGAAAAATGTTTACATAAAGTTAAAATTTGATCCGCGGTAAAAGATTTCTTCCAACTAGACGCCTGCGGATTAAACACCCAAAATTCATTCCCCCGAAATTGCTGATCCACCCACGCTTTTGCCTCTTGCAGCAGCAAGGGGGGCAGCTGCACGCAGTAGGACGGATCAAAAACTCCCGTAAACCCTACTTTACGCAACAACGCTTCGTACCGTTGGGTAATATGCACTTTTTCCGGATCCAGCGAAACGCTTAAATTATAGAGCGGAAATTTTTCCCGGTTTAGTCCCACGGCAAAACGCGGAGATAAACACTTTAAAAACACAAGGGAAGAAAGCATCGGGTTTTCGTCCACGTCTATATATAAATCATACTGTTCCCGCCGCAACTTAAGCCCACAACGCATAAGCGATACAACCCCTTCCGTTGCGCACCATACCCGGTTTACAAACGGATTCGCCCGAAATATCGGCGCCGTGCCCGTACATGCCACCACATCCAGCGTGGCTTGCGGGAATAATTGCCGAAGTCCGCGCAGCAAAGAAGACCCTACCACGGCATCCCCCAACCGGTTGTCGTTACGCAGCACCAACACTTTGCGTACTTGAGCAGGATCATACGCAGATGCCGCAGGGGCTTTACCTAACAGGGGTGCAATCAATTTGCCCCTTTGAATGCGAAGCCAATTGTTTTTGCGCCGATTCCAAGTTCTAAAATCCATATTATACTCCCCTCTTTACACAAAACCGACTAAGCGTGCATTCCTCGCAATGTGGTTTACGCGCCGGACAAATACTGCGCCCGTGCAAAATAAGCGCAATAGCCACCCATCCCCAATATGAGTAGGGTATCCTTTTTGTTAAATCCTTTTCTATTTTAACGGGATCTGTATTTTGGGTTAACCCGAGGCGCAATGCCAAACGTTTAACATGCGTATCCACTACAATACCGGCCGGTTTTTTAAAATAATCCCCTAACATTACATTGGCGGTTTTGCGCGCTACACCGCGAAGGGTAAGCAACTCTTCCATGGTTTGCGGCACTTGGCCGCCGTACACGTCGCAAATCCGCTTGGACATTTCAATTAAAGCAAGCGCTTTGCTATGATAAAACCCCGCAGAATGAATAATTTTTTCCACGTCTTTAATATCCGCTTGGGCTAAATCGTGCACGGTAGGATATTTTTTAAACAAATGCGGGGTAATGGTATTGACGCGTGCATCGGTACACTGCGCCGACAAAATAACCGCGCATAATAATTCCCACGCACTCTTATGGTGCAACGGAATCACGTGATCCGGATAAAGTCTTTTAAGCGCTTTAAGCAAAGGCAGTACGTCTTTTTTAGCGGGCATGCAGTTTACTCCATGCGTAAGAACTTAGCAGAATAATCAAATTGACTAAAATAACCGTAGCCCCGGAAGGGATATCAAAAACAAACGAGAGATAAATCCCCATCCACACACTAACCGCGCCAAAACACGCCGACCACCCTAACACTTGTTTGAATGTGCGGGAAATAAGCAAAGCAGAAACCGGCGGAATGATGAGCAATGCCGAAATGAGGAAAATCCCCACTACTTTAAAAGCTAATACAACCGCCACGGAAGTAATCATGACCAGCCCCAATTGCACCGTGTGCACGGGGATACCGCGGGTATGTGCAAAGGGCTCGTCAAAACAAGCCGACACCAAACAACGGTAAAATAATTTGAGCCCTGCCAAAACTATTAACAGTAAGATGCCACACAAGATGGCTTCCGTGGTAGAAACCGTTAAAATGCTACCAAACAAATACCCCAATAAATCCGTATTAAATCCACCGGCAAGTGCTGTTAATAAAAGCCCCACTGCCAACCCCGCCGCACTAACAATGCCGATAGCAGCATCGCCATAAATTTTGAATTTTTGCGTAAGTTTCATAATCCCCGCGCTGGCCGCCATTACAATGGGGATCGATACATATACCGGAGATGTGCCTGTTAATAACGCAAGGGCTACCCCCGTCAAACAAACGTGGCTCATCCCATCGCCGATCAAAGAAAGGCGTTTGAGCACCAAAAACACCCCCAGCAACGCACAAGACACAGCCACCAATGTGCCGGCCACAAGCCCGCGTTGCACAAAACCGTAACTTAAAAACTCAAGCATGGTTCCCTCCGAGGGCACACTCTTGGCAATCTTCCCCCAACGGACAATGCCCGTGGTGATTGTGCAAGTGATCAATGGTATGCTGTGCAAACGGCCCCAACTGTTTGGCAACTGCCGCGCTGTGGCAAAACTCTTGCTTAGTGCCAAAGAAAACAAGTGTTTTGTCTATATACATAAATTTGGAAATATGTTTGCCTACTTCACCGGTATCGTGTGTAATGAGCAAAATGGTTACGCCATGCTGCTTGTTAAGCTCACCCAGTAAATCAAAAAACATTTCACGCGATTGGGCATCTAAAGCCGTGGAGGGTTCGTCTAAAATTAAAATTTCCGGTTTGCTTACCAGGGCGCGTGCCAATAAAACACGCTGCTGTTGGCCGATAGAAAGATCATGAAAAATAGTGCCGGCATACTGGCGCGTGTGGGTTTTTTGCATAGCTTCGTGGACTCGTTTGAGTTCCCCTACGTCAACCCCGCTTCCGCGTTGTGCCAACCCCATCAGCACCACTTCTTGTGCCGATATAGGGAAACGGCTTTGCGAAACCGGGCTTTTTTGTGCCAAGTAACCAATTTTATTCCAATCACGAAATTTTTCAAGCGGCGCATCAAACAGGAAGATTTTTCCGCGCCCCTTTTCTAATCCCAATAAAAGCTTTAACAGCGTGGTTTTGCCGCCGCCGTTAGGGCCGATAATTCCCACATAATCCCCACGCTGCACATCGAAGGAAACGTTTTCCAATACGGGCACACGGGTATAAGCAAAGTGCAAATTTTCAGCTCTTAAGACGCTGGGCATAGCAACCCCCGTTGTAAACTGTCCAAATTACGGCGCATGAGTTCAGCATAAGTAACGTTATGGTTAAAATCTTCTTTGGAAATATGTTCAATAGGGTAAAGTGGCAAAATTTGCGTGCCTGTTTCCTGCGCTACGGTTTGCGCCAAGCGCGGGGAAAGCGTATCCTCGGTAAAAATAGCGGGAACGTTGCTCTCTTTGATTTGTTTTATCAATTGCGCTAGTTTTTTGGCGGAATGTTCCCCTTCGTGGCTGGTGCCCGATAAAGCAGTAAGTTGTAAGTGATAAGCATCTGCTAAATTTTTAAAAGCCAAGTGCCCCACGTGCACCACCCGGCGGGAACGACAACGAGCAAGCACGGTTTGGAAAGCACTGCCAAGCTGATCCACTTCGCGGTTAAAAGCTGCAAAATTTTTCTCAAAAATTTCTTTACGGGCAGGAGCTATATCTTCTAAAACCTGCGCTATTTGTGCGGCTAAAATTTTAGCATTATCAAACGTCATCCAAATGTGCGGGTCCGAACCGACAGGGACCGTTTGGGCCAATTGAATGATGCGGGTTTGTGCACCGGCAGCTTTGGTTAAGTCAGCTGCCCAGGGCTCCAACTCATCAGAAACATAGATAAAAGCAGCCGCTTGCTTCAATGTCAAAAGAGCTCCGGGCGTAGGCTCAAATGCATGCGGCTCCGCTCCGGGCGGTAAAAGCATCTGCACCTCTACACCCTCTCCGGCCAACTGTTTTGTTATTGTATAAGGGACATAACCGGACGTGAGCACCACAGGCACACCGGCTACGTGGGCTTTTTTGGATACAAACAACCGCGTCCCAAGTAAAACAGCTACTGCCAAAAATAAAACCAAAAATACATACTTGTACATATGTATATTATACGATTTTAGCCCGACAGGGGCAAAACCAAACCTTGTAATTTACTATAATTTACGAAAGGAGATCATATGAGTTATTTTTTAGCATTTTGTTTAGCCCTATGTTGGGGAACCGCGTTTTTGGCCTCTAAAAACATCGTGGAAGTGTTGCCACCTTGCTGGGGAGCATTTTACCGCGTGCTGGCCGGGTTATTGTTTTTTATAGTACTTTTTGGAATACAGCGCGCACCGCTGAAATGTCCGCCGCGTCAGCTGTGGCGCCCGTGGGTCATTAGTTTCTTACTGATTTTATTTCCGTTTGCTGCCTTGTCGTGGGGGATCCAACATACAGTTCCCACGGTGGCCGGGATCTTTAACGGAACGGTACCGATTTGGAGTTTTATTGCCGGGGCTTTAATTTTAAAAGGCGTGGACCGCTTTACCTGGCGCCGCGCGGCCGGGGTACTCATTGGCTTGGCGGGACTACTGGTAATTATGCGCCCGCAATGGCAAGCAGCGTTGCAAGTGCCCGCCGGAAAAATGGCGTTGTATGGCTACGGGGCGCTGCTGGCAATGGCACTTTCGTACGGGGTGGGCAACGTAATTACCAAAAAAATTATGGTGGATCATACCACCCTGGCTTGGCAAGCCAATACATTGCATCAATATCTTTTTGCGGCAATCATTTTGTGTGGGGTGGCATTATTAATCGAACCTATTCCTTCGTTGACGGTATTTAATACCAAATTGGTACTTTCTATTATAAGCGCAGGGGTTTTTTCTTCTGCAGTAGCGTTCCTGTTGATGATAGCTTTAATACGCAGATGGGGTGCCACGCGCATGGCCTCTGTAACGTATTTTAGCCCAATTATTGCCATGGGAACGGATATTCTATTCCGGGGGCGAACCCCCCATTTACCCGAAGTAGTGGGAATGATTTTGATTTTTGTCAGCTTGTGGCTGATTCAAAAGAAAGTGGAAAGTTAGTACGCCTTGTTTACCAATAACCCCCGCCTTCCGCAGGGTTCTTGGGGGATCCTTTCGGGCAATGGGTACCTATACAGTAGGAGCCATTGTAATAAGTGGTACCTACACAACCTTGAGGACCGTTTGCTTCACAAACAGATCCATTATCAAATCGGGCATAATCACAAGACAGCTTGGTCCCTTCCGCGTGGCAAATGGATCCGTGATCGTATTTGGAGTTTCCACACCCTCCATATTTATTAGAAAAACATTCCGACTTGTTGTCATATGTGCTACGGCCGCAACCAAATCCATTGGTATTATCTATTTCGTTAAAACATTTGGAATTATCATAATAACTATCTTCCGAATATTTGTCACTTCCACCGCAACTGGTAGTACTGGCAGAACTAGCGGCTGAATAAACGTGACATTCCGAATCTTTAAACTTGCTCTTAAAACACCCTGCCTCAGCATCGGCGTTGCAAGTAGATTCATCATTGAATTGTGAATGGGCACAACCATTTTTGTCATTTCCGCTACACGTGGCTCCTTCCGCCACGATGTTTTGGCAACCACCGGCTTGCGTGGTTTCGCAAGTATCCCCTTCCGTCAGCGTAATCCCGGATTCGTTAACATATGCTTCCGTCAGCTTGCCGTCCTTTTCACTTCCTTGCAAAATGTACGTATCATATCCTTGGGTGATACTCCCTTTTAATTTGGTACCGCCCAAAGTCTGACACAACCAAGCGGCAGTCCTATCTTTTTTCTTTGCTTCACAATGAATGTTAGCAGGGAATTGGTCGCTATGATTTTGATATATAATATAATTGTTATTAAGCCCTTCCTGCCGGGCTATCAGGTAATCATATTTAGCGCTTTGTGTAAGCTGTAAGGAAGTGCCGGATGGATAATTTGCCAAGCCGGGTACGTCTAATTTATCCAGCGTATCGGCATAGTGCCCGTGCGTTAAAAAATAGGCCTCATTGCTGGCACTCAATGCGCGGGCAATAGGGAACATAGCCACGTAGCGGCTTTTGTAAACAGAGCGCTGATACAAAACCACCGCTATGGCTACCAGTAGTGCTATGACTAGTACTGTTATTAAGATTTCCAACAATGTAAAACCGAGCGAAAAATTTTTTTTGTTCCCCTGCCAGCTTTTCATAACATTCAAATAAAAATTTACTAAAATAATTTCTCTTTTTAAATTTTAACAAATTTTTACTTCTCACTCCACACTCTTTGCTTCAAAAGTATCCATATGGCAAAATAAATCCCCGGGTTGGTACCCGGGGAATTGTGAGAAGTAGTATTAAAACCCCGGGCTAAACCCGGGGAATATTTTTAGCCGGCACAAGTTAGGCCGGAAGTAGAGAATCCCGCCTCTGTTGCTGCTGATTGTTCTTCCTTAGTACACTGACGCCATTTTTTCCTAGTTGCTTCGTCGCCTGCTTCTGCCGGGGTGTTCTTCGGGCAGTAGCTATATGAGGTGTTATTATTCTTTCCCACACAATAGGAGGTTGCATCATAGGTGGTTTCCGCTGTTTTCGGGCAAGTATTCGAAGCCCAAGCTTCACAAACCGATCCATTTTGAAACGTACTTTTATCGCACGCGTTGCCCCCTCTGGCTACACAACGTGAAGCATCAAAAAGAGAGTTGCCGCATCCCCCATTTGTATTGCTCGATGTACAGGTAGACCCCTCTTTATACCAACTGCGTCCGCAACCAAACGAAGAAGTAGAATCATTCACACATTCGGCACCATAGTATTGCGCAGAATGTTCCCCCGTCGGCGTTTCGTCCATGCGACCTCCGGACGAATCCCCGCCACAAGCGGTATCGGCCGCGCCGACACCTGGAGTATTCTCTTTCACGATACATTTAGCGCCATTGGTAAATGTAGCATACTGGCAGCCGGCCTTCGGTACCCCGTCTTCATCGATGTCCCCAGCCGTACAAATAGCTTTATCATCAAAAGTGGAATTGGCACAACCCTGTTTCCCCGCCGTTGCATGGCACTCTGTGCCTTCCCCGCTGGCATCCACGTATTGGCACCCATTATTTGTATTTGCTGTACAAGTATCCCCGTCTTCTAATATCAAGGGGTTTTCTTTATCTTCACCAGAATCGTTGGTATAGTCAACAGGTTCGTGCACGGCTTCTTCCTCAAAGGGCAAGGCCTCTTCACTTAAGAGATAGGCCGTATAACCTGCCTGCGTGGCTCCGCCTACCTCGGTTCCGCCCATAGCCGTTGCACACAGCCAGTTTGCCATATTATCCCCGGTCTTGGCTTCGCAATGGATCTCGGAAGGATAAGCCCCGTGAGATTGATACATTACGTAGTTGTTATTTAATCCGGTTTGGCTGACGCGCACATAGCCGTTTGTAGGGTCGGCCACAATAGTGGTGCCTTCTTCGGCATTAGTTCCCGATATAGGCAAAGCATCTAAATCATTCGTATAATGGCGGTTCATCGCGAAGTAAACTTCTTCCCCTTTATGAACGCCTTGCGTAATAGGAATCAACGTATGATAACGGCTTTTTAGCACCGCCCGTTGATAAGCCGGCATGGCAAAAGCAGCCAACGTGGCAATGATAATTACTACAACCAACAGCTCTGTAAGTGTAAAACCTTTATGGGTCACAAGACAACCTCCTCCATTTATCTACTTTATAGTAGTATAGCAAAAAAACAAATCAAACGAAAATTTTTTCAAATTTCTAATTAATTTTTTAGCTTGTGCTGGGGCATAAATATGCTAAAATGTATTTGGTAGATTTTGCATCATTTTATCGTACGCGAAATTAAAACAGGGGAAACAGGGTTATGGCAAACAACTTATCATCAAGCTCGCTACTTAAACCGCTGGTGCGGGACCGCCAAACTGAAGCGGATGTTCCGTCGGGATACGGAAAAACGGAAAGTTATCTTTTACCGAAAGACCCGGCTTGGATGTTTTTATTTTGGGAAATTACATCCAGCACGCTGGATTACATCCAAAGCCAATACGGCGCAGAAACCCTTAAACATGCACGTACTATCATCCGGCTGCATGATGTAACTAACGTGGATTATTTTACAGGGTCCAACTCGGTAAAATATTACGACATGCCGGTACTTTTTGAAGCCAAAAGTTGGTACATCAACGCCCCGCAAGCCGGCCGGGCTTATATTGCCGATTTGGGATATTTAACGGCGGACGGACAATTTATTTTGGTTACGCGCAGTAATATGACCACGTTGCCGCCCGGCAAAATTTCCAATATTATCGACGATAAGTGGATGATTGTGGAAGGCGATTTTCAAAAACTTCTTAAACTCTCTGGCGCGGACTACATTGGCATGGGTTCCAGCGAACTAATGCAAGTAGTGGGCCAACGGTGGAAATTGACCGAATTAACTACTTCGGGGGCACCCACCTCGTGGTCTTCGTTTGCGTTGCATTTAGATAAAGTGCAAGATGAGGATATTTGGCTCAACGCTGATTGTGAAATTATCATTTACGGTTCTGCTTCCAAAAATGCCCTGGTTACCATTAACGGCAAAGAAATTGAACTTAAAGATGGTAAATTTACCATTCACCAGCATTTAAATGCAGGGGATGTAATTGATTTGCCTATTCACGCACGCAACACTACCGGCAACAAAACACGCCACGTGAATATCAAAGCCGTACGGGAACAGGGGAAATAACATGGGACAAGAAAAGGGTTACTTGGCGCTTGTTTTGCATGCGCACCTACCATTCATCAAACACCCGGAATACCCGGACTTCTTAGAAGAAGATTGGTTTTATGAAGCCATGGTGGAGACGTACATCCCGCTCTTAAGCGTATTTGAAAAGCTAACGGAAGAAGGGTGCGATTTCCGGCTGACCATGTCGCTCACGCCGCCGTTGTGCAACATGATGGAGGACCCGTTACTTATTGAACGCTTCCGTCATTATTTAAACCAACGGGCTGAACTTTCCGCCAAAGAAATTGAACGTACCCGCGGAACCGAATTTGAAGGCGTAGCACGGATGTATTACGACAAATTCCGCCGCTATCAAGATTTGTTTGAAAACCGCTATCACGGGCATGTGCTGCAAGGGTTCAAAAAATTCCAGGATATGGGCAAACTGGAAATTATTACCTGCTGCGCTACGCACGGCTATTTGCCCTTAATGGTGCATAAAGAAAGCGTCAACGCACAAATTAAAATTGCCGCGCACGATTACCGCAGCCGTTTTGGCAAAAACCCACGGGGGATTTGGCTGGCTGAATGCGCTTACAACCCGGGTGACGATAAATTCTTGCGCGAGGAAGGCATCCGATTCTTCTTTACCGAGGCCCACGGCATTTTGCACGGAACTCCGCGCCCCAAATACGGCGTGTATGCCCCGGTATATTGCCCGCAAACCGGCGTAGCCGCTTTTGCGCGCGATATGGAATCGGCCCAACAAGTATGGAGTGCCCAAACCGGCTACCCCGGCGATCACCGCTACCGCGAATTCTACCGCGACTTGGGTTACGATTTAGATTACGATTATATTAGACCCTATCTTCATTCCGACGGCGTACGCCGCAACATCGGTATGAAATATCATAAAATTACCGGCAAAGTGGGGCTGAACCAAAAACAGGCCTACAACCCCTGGGAAGCGCGCGAAGTAGCCGCCGAGCACGCCGGGAACTTTATGTTCAACCGTCAACAACAAATTAAATATTTGAGCACCATTTTAGACCGCAAACCGTTGGTGGTGTCTATGTACGATGCCGAATTGTACGGCCACTGGTGGTATGAAGGAATTGATTTCTTAGAATTTTTGTTCAAAAAAATCTATTACGATCAAGATGAAATCAAACTCATTACCCCCATGGAATATTTGCAAATGTACCCGGAAAACCAAATGGTGCAGCCGTCTATGTCCTCTTGGGGGGATAAGGGCTACCACGACGTGTGGCTCAACAGCGGCAACGATTGGATTTACCGGCATCTCATTAAATCTTCCGAGCGGATGACCCAGCTGGCCAACCGCTTCCCGGATGCGCAAGGTTTATTGCGCCGCGCACTTAACCAACTGGCGCGCGAGCTGGTGCTGATGCAATCGTCCGACTGGGCTTTCTTGATGACCACGGGAACAGCTAAAGAATATTCCACCAAGCGCACTAAAGACCACATCAAACGCTTCAATGAGCTCTATGAACAAATTATCGGCAACCGTATTGATGAGGGATACGTGTATAACTTGGAAATGCGCGATTCCATTTTTCAGCAGATAGACTACAGTGTCTATTCTTCCGCCGAGAAAGACAAAATACTGGCCAAGTATTAAATCTTCCGTCACAAAACGCCCCCGGCACAAACCGGGGGCGTTTAAATTTGACTTCATTTTTCACTAGCAAGTTTTGCTTGGGTTGTCCGTACACGTTTCCCAAACACCGCCGCCTTCTTTGGGGGTACCGGCGGGGCAGAAACCTTTCTCGCTGCTGCAATAGCTGGTTCCATCATAGTTGGCAGGCACGCCGCAGGAATTGGCCGAATTGGCATAGCACACGGAACCGTTCTTAAACGTAGAGTCCGTACATCCCCCAATTTCAGCATAGCAAAAAGAAGCATTAAAATCAGACCCCGTACAATTTCCACGCGTAGAAATACAGTAGGAACCGCTTTTAAATTTAGAATTAATACAGCTATAAATTTGGCCGTTAACAGCACCCTGTTGTATTTTATTATTACAATAAGATCCGTTTGTATATGTAGCCCCGTTGCACGTATAGGCCCCGGTTGCTTCGCAAAAAGATTTGTTATCGTACGTCGCTTGCGCTCCGCCACAAGAATAAGAATGCACTGCATAGCACGCACTGCCGTTGGAAACTGTGGGCTTAGCACATGTGGAAGCTTGGGTAGTTTTGCAGCTATCCCCATTTGTTAAAACAAGGTTGTTATCGCCATTAAATTGCTTGGGGATCCAGCCGTCCCCGTCACCCATCAAAGCATAAGCGGTATAGCCCGTTGTAATGGCGCGTGGCAGTTTTTCCCCGCCTAGAGCTGCTTCACAAAGCCAGTTGGCAAGTTCGTTGTCTGTTTGGGCCTCACAGTGAATTTCCCCGGGGAAATTGTCGCTATGGTTTTGCCATACTACATACAAGTTGGGTAAATTTTCCTTGCCTACTACCACATAAGCGAAATCCAAATTATCTTTTATCTGAACTTGCGTTCCATCCTCCAACGTAACAGATGCACCTGTAACGCCATCCAAATCAAGGGGCAAATCCCCAAAATTATTGCTGTAGCGATTGTTTTCTAAATAGTAAGATTCTTGCGCCTCGTGCACGCTTCTTCCCAGGGGCATCAATGCCGAAAACCGACTTTTGAGTACACTCTTTTGATATTGCGGTACCGCCACGGCGGCCAGGATGCCAATAATTAAAACTACTACTAACAGTTCAATCAGCGTGAACCCGCCGTTATGACATAAAGATGTCATTCCAAACTTGATTTGGAATCTTCCACGCACGTTGTTTGCAAACAGCAACGACAAGCGTTGAAGATCCTGAATCAAGTTCAGGATGACTTTATAAATATATTTTGTTAATTTCATACTTTACCTTCCTATATTAAAATTTTTTCAAAAGGCCTTCTCTTATTATACCACATCCCCCCCCCCGCAAGGTTGTAATGCGGGGTCCCAGGGTCTTCCACGCACGGCCGTGGTTGTTGCTTTGGCCGTCCCTTGCAAAACAATATGCGTCGTAGATTCCCGACAGAGACTCTCGGGAATGACAGCTTTATTTGATGTCCGGTAAAACCTGACCTACAAAAACTACAAAAACAACCGTCATTCCCAAAAAGCCGTAATTGGGAATCTCCACCGCTTGTTCGATAAACAAGGTGGAGATTCCCGACAGAGACTCTCGGGGATGACGTTGGAGTGAGGCAGAATGACGTGCTATTTTACACACCCGGCAATGGCAAAAAAATCCCCCGGCAAAGCCGGGGGATAAAACTGCTAAACTAATCGGTTAGATTAGCTGGCGGTATTCCATTGAGTACCCACCAAGTTGGTCATTTTGCCACCGGTAGTGCGGGTTATTACGCCTTGGTCCGTAACTTGGATACCGATAGTATCGCTGGCACCATAAGTACCGCTGTTGCGGGTAGCTGTACAAGTGAAGTTGCTAGAAGTGGTAGCCGTGCAGTCCACATCAAAGCTGCTGGTTTGCAGCTTACCGCTTACATCGGAAGCACCGGGGAAGGTCAAATCCAACAAGCTGAAGTCTTGCGTGAACCCGTTGGTGGACATATAGTAGATTTGTTCCGCAGTGGCTAAGTCGCCTAACAATTGCATCGCTTCGGCGGCGCGGGATTTTTCTACTGCTTTGGTATATTGGGGCAGGGCTACTGCGGCCAAGATACCGATAATGAGCACTACTACGAGTAGCTCAATTAATGTGAAACCTTTC
>JAZNWD010000022.1:0-57439 GCA_045593185.1 Elusimicrobiaceae bacterium
TGTAGGGTTTGAGCGGGTAGAACAAGCGAAGGTAGAGATGCTAAGCCGGGAGGAGATGATAGGCGGGATGGGAGGCCGGCGGTTATTTGGGAGAGGATTATTTGATAGCCAGCGGACGTTGAATTTATCCCTAGTGAACAAGTATTTAGGGGAAGAGACGGCAGCAAGCAGTGCAGCGGCGACGTTAAGCCATGAAGGGGTCGTATTTAGTGAGACGAGCAGCAGTGCAAGCGGAGTAGAATTTGGGGAGAGAAGCACAACCGGTGAAGTAGGCGAAGAAGCGCGCAGTGCACGGGTGATCCCGTTGACGATAAACGGGAACACGCAAGAACGGCGTGCGACGGGCACTAGCGGCATCTTATATAGCGGCCTCCCATTTTTTAAATGGACACAAGCGATTAAAGATTTCTTTTCTGCTAAAGCAAAACAAGACAGACGACAGGCAAAAAAGATATTGCGCCAAAGCTATCCATTAGTATCTGCCTTGAAAGGAATTTTACAGGGAAAGGCCCCCGACAAATCCAAAGAAGAGGCCATGTTAAAACTATTTGATTTGGGTAAATTGTCTGCCATTCTACGAAATTTAACCGAGGCTACACGTCAAAAAATCCGCGAGCTAAGTAATGCCAACAATAGAGCCGAACTTGGAAAAGTGTTGTTTTTCCTGTATCAAAACGGAATTATCACGGAACAAGTGGACAATTTGGTGGATAATACAACTTCTCCTGCCTTGTTAGCGGAGGTAGGTGCCATTGTAAATACGCCAGAATTCCGTGCCCAGGCCGAAGCTCGCTACAACCAACAGGAAAAATTATCTGCTGCGGAAGGTTCATTTAACGGGGATGTCCCCCTCCCCTCCGAAGCCGATATTGAAACAATTGCCTCTGCATTTTGTGACAAAGAAGATCTTGTAATTCCCGAAGGGGAAGATAAGGGTGATGTGGTTTATTACGCCAAAAGAGTTCCCTTCTACTACCGTAATTCCCAAGGCAAAATTAGTTCGCAACCTGTAGGGGTTTTGTCGCAGGAAAAAGCGAGCAGAATCAATGCTGTCTTGCTCAAAATTCCCAAACTGGCCGATAAACCAGGATTTTATATCCCCAAAGGGTTTGTGCTTGTACTTGATGAACAAGGCCAATGGAAGTTTATGGTTCCGGACGGAAACTTGGCAGTAGCAGAATCTGTGGGTGCTTCTAAAAAAATACTTGATGAAATACGTGAAAAAGGTTCTAGGCACGTAGCGGTAGATACCCCCTACACCAGCAAAGAACTACTGGCCATGGCAAAAATGCTGGAAAATAACCCGAATCTAGGTCTGCGGTTAGTGCTCAATGCACCGAGTTCCTTCCGCCAATTCTTAACCATTTTCGGGGCCTATATTGGGTTGGATTCTGCCAACTCACTCACCGGCCCGATTAAAAAAACTATGAAAGTTACGGGGGAAGAGCCCCTCAATTGGGCAGCCACATTTTGGAGCAATTTAATTAGTGGTTTTGGCTATGTGTCCCCCTGGATTGGTGGATGGCTGCTGCCCCTTATGACCAAGAAAGGGTATGCTAAATCCATGAAAGTACTCTTCACTGTAGCTGGGACTGCTTTATTTGGATCCGTTGTGTTTTTGGGAATGACCGGTTGGTCCGAATTTACAGCCATGGTAGAAGCTTTTAAAAATGATCCTTCCAATACTCAGTTATTGTTAAAAATTGCGGGGCAATTGGCGTTGCCGTTATCGGTAGCTGTAATTACAGGAAGTTTGTTTGGAACACTCGTTCCGATTATCTTGAATATTTATAAGGACCCTACGGCCCGGACCGCCGCCAATTTGCAGTTCTCTACTACTAAACAATGGTCCCGCTTAGGGCTAACCGGTCTTACCGCTCTGATAGGATTAGTGGGCGGTGACTGGACGATTGTGGTGCCTGTTGCGTTGGTTCTGTTGGGATTATCTTTCCTGTTGTTCTATAACACGCCAATTTTGCAAAATTCGGAGAAGGAAAAAGCTAAAGCACTCGAAGAACAACAAAAGAAACGCGAAGAGTGGATCAAACAAGGTCTAGACCCGGAAGAAATGTTGGCAAAAGAAAAAGAACAAGCCCGCCAAGAGAAAAAAGAATTCCATGAAGATTACAAACAGAACTTCCGTGGAACGGAAGAAGTGAAAGATATTGTCCGCCGTGTCCGTGGGGTATATTGGGCGTATGCTGCTTCTTTGATGATGATTGGGCAAATTACTACCCAACTGTTTGGAGAAAAATGGGGGCAGGCTTGGGCAGCTGGATTTATGGCTGTAGCTGTATGGATGCGTTCGTATGCAAAGAAGAAAGTGGAACAAAGAGTAAAAACGGATGATCAATTTACTGGGCTTTCCATTCCATTATTAGCTGCTTCCGCTGCGTTGCTAATGGTTTTGCCTTATAAAATAGCTTGGATTGGGTTAGCTACCGCGTTGGCAGCCGCGGCGCATTATGCAGGTACGGCTGTGCCTGGTCAATTGGATAATACCCGTATGCAAAATATGGTATCTTCCCAAATTCAGGATGAAAAACAAGCTATTAAAAATGATCCAACCTTGACAGAAGAGGAACGGAAACAAGCATTAGACAAAACCGAACGGAAAGAGAAAGACTGGGCTTCCCGTGCATCGGCTTCGTATTCTTATGCAAACGGTTTTGGGGAGTTTGGTGTGATTATTGCTGCAATCTTAGGATTTATTTCCGTAGATAAAAAATGGATAGATGGACTACTGGAAGGTATACGTTCATTCTTAAATACGATTACATCAAGCGATTGGTATACTGCCGAAAGTGGTGCCTTGACCATGCAACGCTTGGTATTCTTCATGTCAACGGTGGCACTGTCCTACATTACAGTTAAAAACTGGAATTTGGCCAAAGACTTTTGGCGCAGTCTTAGAAAGACGAAAATTACGCAAGAAAATATCAACACAGGCCGTGTGTCTGCGGGGACTTTTGGAATTAACGAAAATAATGCTCGCCAACACTTAACCAATGTTACCAAAGAACTCAATAAATTGGCGGAACAGATGTTGATCTTTGGGGTTGTTTCTGAAAAGAAAATGACGGATACGTATAACCAGTTGGTCATGAATTATAACCGGTTGCTAGCTGTTCGGCAAATCAGTGGCGATAGTGCAGTCTTGCAAGAAGCGTTTAATAAATTCTTTGACCTGGCGCGCACGTATCGTTCGCTACTCACCAAACACAAAATGTCCATTATGTTAGAGCGCGAATTTGATCGTTTCTCTAAAACGATCAGTGAAGAAGGATCTTTGGAAGGTTTGGCACAGCACCCTGTCTATGCGCCCGAAAACGTGTACACTATGCCTGTGGAATATAGCAAGTTTGAAGAAGCTAAACACTTGTTGCAAGAAATGAATATCTTGGCGGGTAAGATTCAAGAAGGACATGATGTACAAGCCAATACGTACCGATTGTTTATTGAATACTACGGCCGTTTGAAAGAGAACTTGGTAGATTACGATAAAGGTAATAACTGGGTGGATTCACAACGGGTGGGTGACCTGCTTGATGAAGTGGACCAAATCTGCATTGCCCTTAAATTGGCCGATGAGCAAGAAAACTTACTGGAAAAGCACAGAGGGCCTGTATCTATGGCAGACGTGCAAACCTTTAGAGATATGCTTGCGGGGATAGCAGATGGGGATCTATTCGTCATTGAAGAAGTAGATGATCCTTTACTTGCCCAGTAAAAGCATTGGCTTACTCTTTAAAACCCCCTCCCAACCGAGGGGGTTTTGTATGGAAAAAAGGTTGAATTTAAGAAGAGAAAAAACTTTCTGCAATTTTTTCGGTTTTTTGTTATAATGAAAGAGTAGTGGCAATAGATTTGCCGCCCAAGCATTAACATACGTAAGCCATAGCTTTGTGCTTTCTAACGAGGCAGCACCCGGGCTCAACCCGGTGCCGGAAAGAAAAAGCTGTAGGTTACGTATTTTTTATTATAGGAGAAACTATGTTGGCAAAAATTACAGATTGGTTTAAACCGCTTCCGGATGCCCAACCGCTGACGGATGAGCAAGAAATTAAACGTTTGTACCGTTCCTGGCGTATTAAAATGTTCTTTTCCATGTATTTTGGGTATGCCTTGTTTTATTTTACCCGTAAAAACTTGGATATTATTAAACCTGTACTTATTGAACACGGCCTGTTTACCGTAGAGCAATTAGGTACGATTGGTTTGGTATTGTACTTTACCTACGGCGTAGGTAAATTTTTAAGCGGTATATTAGCCGATAAATGCAACATCCGTGTCTTTATGGCGGTGGGGTTGTTTGCATCTTCCCTAATTAACATTGCTTTTGCCTTTTTGCCTCAGATCCAGCACGTACTTCCCCTTTCTTTAACGTTTATGGCCTCGTTTTTGTGGGGGCTTAACGGTGCGGCCCAATCCATGGGGTTCCCTCCGGTAGCTAAGGGGCTCGTACACTGGTTCTCCCCCTCCGAACGTGCCACCAAGTGGACCTTGTGGTCGTCTTCGCATACCTTTGGGGCGTTCTTTGTAGCGCAGCTGATTTCACTCTTGGCTTGGCTTAAATGCGGTTGGCAAACGTCTTTTATCGTGCCGGCCATTATGGGCATTGCTTACAGTATTTTTATGGTGTTCTATATGGCCGATACGCCCAAATCTGTGGGGTTGCCGGCCATTGAAATATATCGTCAAGATACCGTAGCCCCTGTAAAAAGCAAAGTAGGGATGACCCGCTGGGAAATTATTGTTACCTACGTACTTAAGAACCCGTTCCTATGGGCGCTTGCTATTTCCTACATTTTCATTTACTATGTGCGTTTTGCTACCCTGGACTGGGCAACCACATTTTTGGTTCAAGACCGCGGGTTTAGTATGGAACGCGCCGCTGCTGCCGCTTCTGCCATGCCGTTCTTAGGGATGCCGGGCGGTATCGTGGCCGGGTATTTGGCAGATAAATTCTTCGGTGGACGCTGCACGCAGATCAACCTTATTTACCTGGCAATTTTAGCGGTTAGCTGCTGGTGTTTCTATAAATTTGCTGCCGTGAATGCCTTCTGGGTAACGGCCATTTTTGCGGCTTTTATCGGTTTTTTTGTGGACGGTCCGCAAAACTTAGCCGGGGGTGTACAAGCTACCCGTGTAACGGTGCAAGATGCGGCCTCTGCTGCGTGTGGGTTGACTGGTATGTGTGGTTACTTTGGGGCTATGTTGGCCAGCAAAGGGGCCGCTTATATTAGCGCCCATCACGGTGGTTGGCGCGGGGTTTATATATCCTGTATCATTGCTTGTGTCATCGCCGGGATTTGTATTTCTGCCACTTGGAAGAAAGAGCAAACACCTACCAAGTTGCGTATTAAAATTACGCGCAGAAGAAGAATGCGCCGTGCTTATCTGAAGTTTGAAAACTTCATCTTCTCGGATAAGAAGAAAAAAGAACAAAAATAAGTACTCGATCGTTTTCAAGTGATTATCCCCGGCATAGCCGGGGATAATTATTTTTGAGACATCTTTACCTCTCCTAAACTGCTACAATATATAAAGCGCTCGTTCTTAAGAGCGTTTGAATGAGAAAATATGAAAAAACTACTTAGTGTTTTAGTACTCCTGCTGTTGGCAGGGGTTAGCTTTGCCCAAGATGGCAAACAAGGTTGGCAAGTAGAACTTAAAAAATTAGCGCTCGACTTGACCAGCACCGAAGTGAAACATGCCCAGGATTACCAGGGGTTTTCCGATGCGCGTTTGACTTCTGATTCCCAAACTTACGTGCGCGGAGCATGGGATTCTATTGCGGATTATCACGCCCAGCATTTCGTTTGGACTAACCAATTACTAATGGATTATGGTCGTACCAAAATACGCCCGGTAGATGGTGAAACGTTGACCAACGAAAATGCCGACCGTATTTTATTGCAAACCGGCTATACCCAACGTTTGTGGAAAGTGGACGATTTTTTAGGCGGGTTTGAAGCCGGTCCGTTTGCTACCGTGGGCTATGAAACCGAATTTACAAAGCCGCACCACTCCCCCCGCACCCGTATTTTGCGCGGGATGGCCGGTGCCAAATTGTTTGACGGTAAATACTTAAAGAAACTATATGTTGCGGTAGTGGGCGAACGGGATTTTACCTATTCTCCTTATTCCAATAAATTGGCCTGGGAAACGGGAATTGAACTGGAAGCCCCCGTACGCGAAGGCGTAAAGTTTAAGTTTGATGCTATGTATCGCGATTATGTGGACGCTTCTAAACATCATCCTACCGATTTGGATTGGGAGTTGGAAGCCAATGCCCGCTTAGATGTGCAGCTTTACAAAGATTTGTATGTAGCCCCGTTTATTAGCTATTATACGGCCCAGGGCAAATATATTGGCCCGCGGGGTGAAAATGTATATGTAGGCGTTTCGTTTAGCTTTACCCGCGTTTTTCACGCAGCCAAATAAAGTAGCGCGGTTATAATCCTTGCGTGTATTATGGAACCGGGCACAAACTTCTTAGTTTGTGCCCATTTTTAGCGGAAATCTAGCGGAAAAATCCCTGCACAGCATTATCAAACTGATGGACCCAATCATTTGGTTTAATAGTACCCTTTTGGGCGTTATTTAAGATATCCGAAAGGCGGATGTCCCCATATTGCCCGCGGATGTACACTTCCACAATGTCCTCTGCGGGAACATCTTCATAAGAATAATAAATGGTTTTGGTGGGATTGAGTTGCGGGTTCGTCCCTAAGACCATGTTGGGGGTTCTTTTAACAGTGAAAAGCACCCCTATACCATTTTCTTTGTGTTCGGCTTGAAAGATATAACTTTCCGCTTCGCTGGAGTTAGAAGAAAAGCTGACGGCATTTCTTCCATCTGTTCCGACATTCCAAGTAGAAGTTTTAGGTGAAAATCCTTCCTTGAGAATTTTATCTAATTCCTCCGGGGTTAGTAACATCCCGCGGAATAAAACTTGATCGGACTGTGGGTCAGGATCCCAGGTGGGGTGATCCAGCCAATGGCATACACGATAGGTATAAAAACCATACAGGTACTTGGGTGTTAAATAATAACCTTTCAAAATATCATCGCGGTAGGTAAGCAGATCGATGCCCCCGGTAAGGCGCGTGATGTTGTTTTCGATCGCTTTTTGCTGTAATTTTAGAGCTGCATCAAAGGTCGCTTTTTGGGCTATCGTCTGTTGAATGGCCTGCCTTTGTAAATTTAACTGAGGAAGGACATAGTTGTTTTTTTGCACGGGGGTAGCGGTAAATATACCCCTTATATCCAATTGACGCGGAATTTTGGGCATGTTGGACACTTTGAGCGGAGGTTTAAAATAACGTCCGGAAACTTTTCCCTTTGCCTTTTTGATGATTTTAGGTTTAAACGCTTGCGCCTGGCTGATCAGCGGGGCGAAACACAGTATTAAAATGAATATATGTTTCATAGATTTCTCCTAACGTCAAAATAAACTATCAAATTGGTGAACCCATAGTGTATTGGGCGTTAAGCTGCCTTTTTTAGCGTTCAGTAAAATGTTAGGGAGTGAGTAAGGAATTCCTCCCTTCCCGATATGAAAACGTACTTCTATAATATCTTGTGCGGGAACATCTTCATAAGAATAATAAATGGTTTTGGTGGGGTTGAGTTTCAGGTCCGTCCCCAAAACTATTTTCGGGGTTCTTTTGACGATGAAAAGCACTCCTATCCCGTCGGTTTTGTGTCCGCTTTGAAAGATATAACTTTCCGCTTCGCTGGAGTTAGAAGAAAAGCTGACGGCATTTCTTCCATCCGTTCCGACATTCCAAGTAGAGGTTTTAGGAGAAAATCCTTCCTTGAGAATTTTATCCAATTCCTCCGGGGTTAGTAACATCCCGCGGAACAAAACTTGATCGGATTCTAGGGCAGGGTTCCACTTAGGTTTGGACAAGTAGGGTAAAATACGCCGTTCATAGAATCCTTCCATGTAGGATCGTGTTAAATGGTAACTATTGAGCAGATCATCGCGGTAGGTAAGCAGATCGATGCCTCCGGTAAGGCGTGCGAAGTTGTTTTCGATCGCTTTTTGCTGTAATTTGAGGGCTACATCAGGAGCGGTTTCCTGGGTTAAAGTTTTTTGAGAAACTTTTCTCTCTAAAACTAACGGGGAAATAGTTTGATTTTGCACGGGGGTAGTGGTAAATATACCCCTTATATTCAATTGGCGCAGAATTTTAGGCATGCGGGACACTTTGAGCGGAGGTTTAAAATAACGTCCGGATATTTTTCCCTTTGCTTTTTTGATGATCTTAGGTTTAAACGGTTGTGCTTGGCTGATTAACGGTGCTAAGCACAATATTAACAAGAAAATATATCTCATACTTATATTAGTCTATTGAATTTTGTGTTGGGGAACAAGGGCCAAAAGACCTATGTGCTCCTAGGCCCTATTTGTGTTGCTTTTGGGGGTAACCTTAAGAATTTAGAGATGCAAAAGGCCCCCGCTTGTAACGGGGGCCTTTGAGTATAACTTTAACGGAAGTTATTTGTTGACGCTGGCCATGTGGGCGATTAAATCGAGTACTTTGTTGGAGTAACCGATTTCGTTATCGTACCAAGACACTACTTTTACAAAAGTGTCGGTCAGATACACGCCGGCATTGGCATCAAAGATAGAGGTACGTTTGTCGCCCAAAAAGTCGGAAGACACAACGGCATCTTCGGTATAGCCCAAAATGCCTTTGAGTTCGCCTTCGGCGGCTTTTTTCATAGCGGCGCAGATAGCTTCTTTGGTAGCCGGTTTGGCCAAGTTAACGGTCAAGTCTACTACGGACACGTCCAAGGTCGGTACGCGCATAGAAATACCCGTTAATTTGCCATTGAGTTCCGGGATTACCTTGCCCACGGCTTTAGCAGCACCGGTAGACGAAGGAATGATGTTGCCGGAAGCGGCGCGGCCACCTCTCCAGTCCTTCATGGAAGGGCCGTCAACCGTTTTTTGGGTGGCGGTGGTGGAGTGTACGGTAGTCATGAGCCCGTTTACGATACCGAAGTTATCGTTGAGTACCTTGGCAATAGGGGCCAAGCAGTTGGTGGTGCAGGAAGCGTTAGAAACGAATTGAGTTCCTTTTACATAGGTTTTTTCGTTCACGCCCACTACAAACATCGGGGTGGTATCTTTAGACGGGGCAGACATGACGACGTATTTGGCACCCGCTTTGATGTGCGCTTGTGCTTTTTCTTGCGTCAAGAATAAACCGGTGGATTCTACTACGTATTCGGCACCTACTTTGTCCCAAGCCAAGTTGGCGGGGTCTTTTTCGGCGGTTACGCGGATTTTTTTGCCGTTTACAATGAGTTGGTTGTTGGCTACATCGGCTTGGATGGTGCCTTCAAATTGGCCGTGCATCGTATCATATTTAAGCATATAAGCTAAATAATCAACCGGGCACAAGTCGTTAATACCGACGATTTCAATGTCTTTGCGTTCTTGGGCAGCGCGGAATACAAAGCGGCCAATACGCCCAAAACCGTTAATACCTACTTTAATCATACTAACTTTTCCTCCATGGGGTTTTTATAACTTACCCCTATATTTTACCATTTTTTGTGCCGCGCGGGTGGAAAGTTCCCTACGCGGGCTCAAAGCGATTTTTTATCTTTAAATTGCATGGAATATAAGGCCGCATAAGCACCGTTTAGCTTAATGAGTTCCTCGTGCTTGCCTTCTTCGGCAATTTTACCGTCGTTGATGACCACAATTTTGTCCGCGTTTTGTACGGTAGTCAAACGGTGGGCGATAACGATAACGGTACGGTTTTTCATCAAGTTATCCAAGGCCTCTTGCACCACGCGCTCGGATTTATTATCCAACGCGCTGGTAGCTTCGTCCAAGATAACCACCGGGGCATTTTTAACAAATGCACGGGCAATGGCTAAGCGCTGCTTTTGGCCGCCGGATAGCAAAATACCGCGTTCCCCAATTTCTGTTTCCAGCCCTTGGGGAAGCCCTTTAACAAATTCGTCCAAACAGGCGCTTTTGAGTGCCTTCCACATGGTGGGTTCGTCGGTATTTGCATTGCCTAACAAAATATTTTCCCGGATGGTACCGGAGAAAAGGAAATTGTCCTGAAATACCATGGCAATTTTTTTACGTAAGCTTTGCTGGGATATATTTTTAATATCGCTTCCGTCAATTTTTACGGCTCCTTTCTGCACATCATACAAGCGCGGAATGAGGGCGGAAATGGTGGTTTTCCCCCCGCCGGAATTGCCCACCAGGGCAACCGTCTTGCCTACAGGGATTTCTAAGTTGATATCGTGCAGCACTTCGCGCCCGGGTACATACTCAAAGTGAACATGGTCAAAAAGGATGTTCTTTTTAATTTCGCGCAATTCTTTGGAGGTTTCCGTATCCGTAATTTTGGGTTCTAAACTTAAAATTTCAAAAATACGGTCGATGGCCATAAAAGAATTTTGAATATTGACGTATTTGTTCCCAATGGATTTTAGAGGAGTGTAGAGCATCATAAGCGCGGCGATAAACGCCACAAAGTTACCGCTGGTAATGTGCCCGCTTACAATTAAGTAACTTCCGGCCCCAATTACCAAGGCCACCCCGATAGACATAATGATGTGCATCAGCGGGCTTAGCCAGTTGGTGCCCTTTACCATCTTCATGGCCAGGGAGAACGTCATGTTAGTTACATCTTCAAAACGTTTGCGGAAGGTTTCTTCCAGCGTAAAAGAGCGGATGGTTTTGTTGCCGGCAAAAGTCTCGTTGTAAATGGTCATTACATAAGACAGGTTCCCTACCGTCTTGGCTAGAATTTCTTTCATTTTCTTGCGCACAATTGTCATGGGGTAAATGAATAATCCCAACACGGCTACCGCAATTACGGCCAATTGCCACGAGTTGTAAATCAGTACCCCAACTAAGGAAACAGACGAAAATAACCGGGAGAGGAATTCTTTCATGTTGTCCACAAGCCCCATGGAGGCCAGTTCCGCATCATTGGAATAACGGAATAAGATCGTACCCGAGTTGCTTTTATCAAAGTAAGCAGTATCCATGGATAACAGCTTGGCATAGAGTTTGCGCTTAACGCCAATGGTAATTTTTTGAGCTACCCACGTGTTTAGGTAGTTGGAGGTGTAGATCAAAATACCTTGTACAATGGTAAACCCTACAATTAAAAACGGAATTAAGGCCGAGAAGTGCGGCTGCTTGTCAACCATTACTTTATCCATAAATGGCTTTAAGAACATGGCCACAGCCCCGTCCAACGCCCCTACGGGGATGGTAAAGAGTACGCCCAGCATGGCCCGAACCCAATAGGGCTTCACAAACGGCCACATGCGCTTGAAATTGACGACTAGAATATTTTTATTAAATGTTTTATGTATTAGTTTTTTCATAATCCTACCTAATACTATTAAAGCAAAATAAAAGCCCGTCGGCAAGGGCGGGCTGAATAAATAGCGTGTACAGACGCTACGTTCCAGGGGAAAAAGGGCTCGGTAAAGCTTAAAATTCCGTAATTTCCTTGAGAGCTTGTTGTAACGTGTATTTTGGAGTAAACCCTACCTGGTTTATTAAGCGGGTGTTATCCCCTATAATTTGAGGTGGCTGGGTGGTAGGAAGTTCTTTAAGATCCAGTAAATCTTCTCGGTGTAATAATTTAGCAATTGCAGAGGTATATTGGCGTAGTGAAATCCCTACTCCGGTGCATATGTTAACTGCTCCTTCCACATCACTTTGTAACAGGGCCGTAAATGCCCCGGCAATATCTTTGGTGTACATATAATCCTTAACCAGTTGTGCATGATTAATCGTAACGAGTTTGCCGCCCCTCAGAGAACGGATAATGGAAGCTGTTAATCGAGTTTCGGCTTCCCCCCTTCCGTATACGTAAAAAATACGCCCACAAGCAAAACTAAGTTTGTTTTGTGCGCAAAAACTTTGGGTGGCTTGGTACAAAAGTTGTTTGCAAAGGGCATAGGGAACAAGCGGAGTAATGGGATCGGTTTCTTTAATGGGGTGTACTTGTGGGGCATATTCCAGGCAGGTGCCCGCAAAAACGATCCGTTTCCCGCCGTTAGCGGCAAAAATTTTGAGTAATTGGATCCCCGCGCATAAAAAATCAAAATTAACGTTAGAAGTTTGGTAATCCCCGGTAGTGGCCCAAGCCATGTTTAGTAAATATTGTGGTTTAATTTGAGCGATAAGCTTGGCTATGCAGGCAGGATCAAATAAGTTCCCTTTTAACCAGTGAATATGCGGCACTGGTGGTAGGTGATCCTCTATCGCTAGTGCATATACCTCAAATCCTGCTGCGGTAAGGGGTCCCCATAACTCTTTACCAATTAGACCGGTTGCCCCGGTTACAAAAACGGTTTTAGAGGAGTTCATAGTTGGCATCCCGTTGATTGATAATAGGATTTGCTAGCGGCCAACGGATCCCTAGTTTGGGATCGTTATAACGCAGGCCTGCATAGGATTGTGCATGAAAAAACTCGCCCAATTGGTAGTAAACCACACTATTTTCTTCTAAAGTTTGAAAACCGTGTGCGCACATGGGCGGGATATAGATCATACAATTGTTTTTGGCAGAGAGTTCTGTAGAAATATGTTGCAAGTAAGTTGGGGAATCGGGGCGGAAATCCACTACTACATCAAAAATAGCCCCCTGTAAACAGGAAACAATTTTTATTTCCGGGAAAGGATCTCTTTGATAATGTAACCCACGCAGGGTTCCTTTACGGGTATTGCCCGATATATTGCATTGTTTAATGTCAAAATCCAGGCCATGGGCCGCTAATTCCTGACGGCAAAATTGCCGCGCAAAAGAACCACGTTCATCCAAAAACGGTTCCATTTCAATTAAGTACACTCCGGGTATTTTTTGCTCAGTAAATTTCATAATATTTTGTATTTGAAGGTTGTTTAATGAATATATGCACCTTTGTAACTATTTTTTGCTTCTGCGAAATTTAATTTTTATTCCTAGGATGCGTACTACTTTGTGACGGCCTTCGTTGCGGACGGAAAAAATTTGCTGTAAAAAATTTACCGGTGGAAGGCCCGTTTTGCTTATTTGTGGATTTAAGCGAATATGAAAGGTACGGGCAAAGAAATCTTGGTGCTTTTTGGGTAACATTTTGTATATTTCCAAGAAATAGTTTATTTCTTCTTTGGTAAAATATGAAAGTTGCATGCAATTATAAAAGTTTTTCCAGCTACCATAAATGTCTTTATAGGGAATAGCTTTTTCCATACATTGCTTTTGTAATTTTTTGTCTTTTAATAACGAAATAATATTTGCAAATCCCAAAATCCAACTCGTGTTGGCTCGGCGGTCCATATGCCATTGGCCGGTGCCGCGTGTGTAACTAAGGGATTTGCCATCTACTTTGTCCTTAAAGTGTAGTCCATTAAAAACGATAGGTTTGGATAAAACATGTATTTTTTTCCCCTCGTTAATACACTTAATGGCAACACATGCTTGTTGAAACATCGTTAAAATGGCATCATACATATTCATGAGCACTTCACCGGAAATGAGGGTAGATTTATAAATGCCGGCGGGTACGAAGGTTAGCTGAAAAATTTGGTAGGCCGGGTCGGTTTTTTCCTGGGCGGAAGGAAAAACATAATCACACACACAAATCACATCTTCTTCCCGGTTCATGCAGTCTTCTACTTCTTGCCAGTTGGAAAAATCATATTTGTCATCGTCACACAAAATCCAAAAATACTTTTTTCCGCAGCCAGCTCCCATTTCAAAAGCACGGCAGATATTGGCATTCCCCCCAATGTTGCGGGGGTGGCGGATGTGCGTTAAATTAGGGTATTTGCTGGCCCATTGAGCCAGCATTTCACTCGTCCCATCGGTGGAGCAGTTATCCAAAATGGTTAAGGAACAGTTTTTAACGGCAGAGGTGTCGGATAAGATAGCAGTTAACGTATCTTGTAACTTTTGTTTTCTATTGTAAGTTACTAAAAATAACGCTAAGTCATTCTCGGCTTTCATGCAAATTACCTCTTATAATATATTTTAACGAGATGTTTGTACGATATTAGAAATGCCTTGCGCTCGTCTATGCGCAAGGATGCTATAATCAAAATAAATTTAATAGCCCATCCTTCAACGTGATTCATTTCACACTCTCTTAATTTTTGGGCAATGGCAGGGGAAGAAATAAGCGGCAGCAATTTCTTATATTTGGAATATAAGGCCTGGGAACAAAGCGAAGATGCCGCATAGTACTTCCAAAATACATCTGCTTGACGCATAAACGGGTAATTCCAGGGCTTTTTGACATAAGTATAGTGAATAATTTTAGGGAAATTTTTCGCTTCGTGACACGCTGCAATATCTTTTCTGTCCACAATTTCAATTTCGTCCCTAAAAAAAGTGTCTTGTACGTTCCAGTAAAAGGGTAAAAATACAATTTGGTCTTTACAAACATAGTTTAAAACCGGTTGATCTTGCCCAAAGCCGACTTTGTCGTGCTCTTTGGCGCAGGCCAAGAGCTGGGCCGATAAATTGGTCTCGCGCCATTTTTTACAGTTAATGAGCATCACCCCGGAATTCATGCATTTAAATTTAAGTTTAAGTTCCGGGTTGTGTTGACACCAATAGGTATACCCTACATCTTCTACGGCAGCCAGTAATTTGTCTTCTAGTGGCGTGTTCCATAAAGCAGTTATATCGTCGGTTATGACTAAATCCCCATCTAAATAGATAATTTTATCCACTTCCGGTAGCAAGTCCGCAATAAAAAACTTTAAGTAGGATGTTTTAGTGATATGGGCGGCTGTCTGCTGAAGTTGTTGGAGCGTTCCTAAACAAGAAGATACATCCACAAACGATATGTTTGAGGAAGCGGGAAGCAGTTGTTCCATTTTCTGTTTAGTTTGCGGTGTAATGGCATTATCAAAAATATAGAAGTGGGTGGGAGTGCCTGCCGGTAAATGTTTTATGATTGAATACATCGCTACTCCTGTATAGGGTGCGTATTTATCGTCGGTTACGAAGCAGATATTGATAGGGTTCATATTTTATCACCTATGTTAGTATTGTATGACATCTTTAAAATAATCCCAGCGATGGGCACGTCGAAATTTTTGATTAAAAAGTAAAAAGTGTCTAACCGTTACAAATTTAGAAAACGCCATAAATTCATCAACGGACCTTTTTGTACGTTTGATTTGATTTTTTAACTGGGCATACTGTTGCGCGAGCAGTGTGTAGCGTTCCTGCAAACTAGTGTCTATAATGCACCGGATCAATTCCTCTTTACAAAGGCCATTTAAAAAACCTTCATTACAAAAAGTAATATAACCAAACAATAAATTCATGTGATGCGGGATGGGAATTTGAGAGGCCGTTAACGAAGAGCAAGTGGCCTTAAAATAGGCCATTTCCGTTCTATTTGTGGGGGCCTCACGGTGGTATAAGAGTTTGTCTATCATTTTCAATTTCCCTAAAATGGCTAGATTTAAGAAATAAATATGATCAAAGCCATGCACGGGCATAATCGGAAACAGCTTATCAATTATATCAGCGCGCAAGACACCATAATTCATATTGCCCACTCCTTGAGTAGCTACAACGGATTTAACTCTGTCCCACACATTGGCCTGTTCATAGGAATATATATTTTGTTTGCCCGATATAGTATTGGTGCCTTGCGTATAGGCCAGCACATAATCAGGATTACGTGCTAAAAAATCGATGCAGGTTTCGTAATAAGCGGGCTCGATATAATCATTGGCCGATTTAATGCTAACGTATTTGTAATCGGCAAATTTTGCCGTTTTAAGGCAGTTATTAAAATTATTTGCCATCCCTATATTTAGTAAGTTTTTATGTAAAATAATGCGTTTGTCCTTGTGTAAGAAGGGGATAATTTTTTCTAGGGTTGTGTCCGAGGAACAATTGTCATAGATGTGCAGATCAAAATCTTGAAAAGTTTGGGCAAGGACGGCCTCAATGGTGGGCCCTATATGTTCCGCATCGTTATATACAGGTAAAGCAATTGCTAGTGTGGCCATAAAAACTCCCAAACGGTTAGAAATTAATCCGTTCTTTTTCTATAACGGCAGGGCGGTGTAAAACATGGGTTAAAATAGCCCCGATATATTCCCCTAAAATCCCTAAAAAAATCAGCTGTACCGAGGCAAAGAAAAATACGGCCAGCAAGATAGGGGCGGTCCCCATAGGGAATTGGTTCCAAAACAATAATTTAAGCACTAAATAAATTAATGCTAACAGGAAACTCAGGGCGCCTAGCACAAACCCCCCCATAGCCGCCAAGCGCAGGGGTACTTTGGAATGATTGGTAAACCCGAGCATAGCGTTATCGTAGAGCGTGTAAAAATTATTTTTGGTAATCCCGCGTTTGCGCAAAGGTTGTTCAAACGGGACCAATGCCTTGGTATAGCCCAGTTCGCACACAAGCCCGCGCAAATATGGATAAGGATCATCTTGCTGGCGGATTTTGTCAATGACCTGTTTGTCAAACAAGCCAAACCCGGTGCAATTGGGGCTCAACGTGGCACCGGAGTCATTCATCCAGTTCAAGAGCTTGTAATATGCTTTGCGTATCCAAGAGAATAGCCAAGTTTCTTGCGTGTGCTGTTTTTGGGCTAAAACTACTTTGTATCCCTCTTCCCATTTTTGCAGGAACTGCCCAAAGAGTTCCGGCGGATCTTGCAAATCGGAGGCCAGGTAAATCACGGCATCTCCATCGCATACCATCATCCCGTAGTAAGGGGAGCGAATATGCCCAAAATTGCGTGCGTTTACGATAACTTTAAAATTTTTATCCTCTGCGGCAATAGCGCGTAGCTCTTTAAGGGTGTCATCGGTGGAGCCGTTATCCAAGACCAGTTGTTCATAATTGTACTTATCGGCGTGTTTGGCCATTTCGGCCTTGACACGCTCATGAAGTTCGCGAACATTTTCTTGCTCGTTATAAGCGCTGGAAACAATGGATATTTTTTTCTTGGACATACTTTATTTTACCGTTTTATACTTAGCTTTTTCAAATTCAGCCCTGCCTAGGAAGGGGAACATGTCCTCCAAGGTTGGGCTGACCATGGTGCCGTCGGGTAATTTGCGGGCTGATAATTTGGGAGCAAACGTATAATCAGCGGTGCAATTTAACTCGCATACAATCGGCCCGGGTGCCGCAAGTACCTGTTTAATTCCTTTTTCCAAATCACGATTTTTGGATATGCGTGCCACCGGAAGCCCAAAGGATTTAGCGATTTTTACGAAATCGGGTACTTCCACGCCACTGGCAACGTTACATCCGGTCAAGCGGCCATTGAAGAAGTTGCGCTGGGTTTGAATAATGGAGATGTATTCCCCGTTTTTAATCACAAAAATTTTGATGGGCAACTTATTTGTTTTGACGGTTTGCAATTCTTGCAAATTCATCATAATGCTACCGTCTCCTTCTAAACAAATAGTAGGTTTGCCGGTGGCCACGCAAGCCCCGATTGCAGCGGGGAGTCCATATCCCATGGAAGCATCGCCGGAGTTTAACAAAAGGCGTTGCTGCGGCTTGGAAGCAAACGCCTGGAAGAAAGCGACGCAAGCAGTCCCGTTAGAAGCTACCACACAGGCTTGAGAAGGGGTTAAACGGCCTAATTCTTGCATAAACAAGTAGGGGTGTACGGCCTGATGGGGGAGAGGATTGAATTCCCGCAGGGGTGGGTATTTTTTGCGTAGATTTTGGCAATGTTTGAGCCAATTTCCTTCCCCAAGGGGTTTTTTAAGCTGCCGGACTAAGGCAGGTAAGATATCTTTTAAATCCCCGCAGAGGGCCAAATCCGGCTGTAGTGTGGGTTTTTTAAGCTCGGCCGGGTCAATATCCGCTACAATCTTTTTAGCGTTTTTAGCAAAATTTTTCCAATTGTAGCTGATTTGGCGGATGTTATTGCGGGTACCCAAAAACAAAATAACATCTGCGTTCTGAAGGGTAAAGTTCCCGGCGCGCTGCCCTACTGTACCAATACGCCCGGCAAATTGCGGATGCTGCGAGGCGATTAAATCAAATCCATTAAAAGTAGTGACGACGGGGATTTGGGTTTGTTTGAGTAGTTGCAAAAGTTCTTTCTGTGTATGGCTCAAGCGGATACCGTGGCCGGCAACAATAAGTGGGGCCTTGGCCTTTTTAAGCCACGTAATTGCTTTTTGTAAGGATTTATCCAACTTGGCGGTCTTTTGTTTTGTAGGACGAAATTTTTTGAGCTTTTTGGGATCAATTAACGCTGCTTGGATGTTAATGGGAATGTCCACCCATACCGGGCCCGGTCGGCCCGTGGTGGCATGATAAATGGCTTCATCTAAAACGGCATCTATGTCGGCAGGGTCCGTTACCATTTTGGCATATTTGGTAATGGGAGCAACTATACGCGTAATATTAACTTCCTGATCACCCAGTTGCCGCAACGGCAGCTGCGGGCAACTAGCTAAGGTGGTGCTGGTTTTGACTTGGCCGGAAATGAAAAGGATGGGTGCGCTATCGGTCCACGCACCGAAAACCCCGTTTAAGCAGTTAAGCCCCCCCGGCCCGGTGGTTACACAAGCTACAGCCATTTTTTGATGCGTGCGTGCGTATCCTTCGGCACACATAGAGGTGGCTTGCTCGTTGTGGTTAAAAATAAGTTTAATCTTTTTGCTTTGGCCAAAACTGTCATCCAGGTGCATCGCTCCGCCCCCGGTTACCATGAAGGCGTGGCGCACACCGCAATTTTCTAGTTTTTTTACGAGGTAATCAGATAGTTTGAGCATACACTAGGCCATTTGTCCGCCGGCTTGTTCGATAAGCTTTTTATAGCGCGCTTCCAACATGTCAATACGGGCTGCATCTTCTTTAAAAATCATACCGTAAAAATCACGTTTGTTTTTAAGCCACATCAGCTCAAACCCAACGGCTTTTAAAATACCCTTGTCGGCATTTTTATCCGGCAAAGCCAATTGCGCATCAAAAATAATTTTGCGGGTTTCAAACCGGGTAAGCGCGCCCGCGGGCAAGCGTTTGAAAAAAGGCAGCGAATGAGCCGATACGCCCCCGCCGATTACCATTTTTTTATTCGCTTTTTGCATTTTTTGACAAAGCACGTTGGCAATATCGAAGATGGTTTCCGAGTTGATATCTTCGCGTGTAAGGCCCATGCTCCCTGTCATATCCACGCGGCCCAATACTACCCCGGATATCTCCTTAAATTCGGGGCGTGCCATCATAGCGTCTATATGCGCCATTCCTGTTTTGGTTTCTACGTTAATTAAAAGTTCCATTTCTTTTCTTTCTTCTTCGGGAAATACAAAGCGGGTAGCTTTTACGTATTTGGTCATGGCATAGTCTGTTTCAATCATGGGACCGACGATTCCTTTTACTCCAATCGTGCGGGCATCAAACATGTCTTTAATTGCTTCGCAGCCGCCGATTTTGATAAATAAGTCCAGCCCTGCTTTGGTAATAACTTCTTTTAAACGCAGGGCCTCTTCCATGCGGGTCCCTTCCGCTTCGAATTCGGCTTTAATACCCACTACGTGGTGGTTTTCTTTTAAGTCTTTGAGTGTGTCACACATTTTTTGTTCTAACAAGTTCATAATAAACTCCCTTATTTATCGTGCAAAAGTTTTTGTTTATCTAAATTTTTTTGATTAGCTTGATAATACTGCAACAAATCTTGAATGGCTTTTTCAAGAGGGGTGAATGTTAAATTAGGTATTTCCCCCCGCAAACGGGCATTGCTGCCGGAATAGTTGAGCCCATATCCGTCTTGCTTGGCAATAACCCCCGCCGTGCTGCCGCTTAAGCGTTCTATTGTATGTGCGGCCTGCAACAGTTCCGTTTCTTCATCCGGGGTGATGTTATAGCTTTTGTGTTTGACATCGTGTTCAATAAAATAATCTAAAATGGGCATTAAATCGTTGACGTAGAGGTAACTAAACCGACGGTTTTGCCGCAGTGTAATGGGTAAATTAAATAGTGCTTTACAAATGGCGTTGGAAAGAAAGCGGATTTCCCAATCCTCATACTTCCCAAAAATGCCGAAAATATTTAAATCCATTACATTTTTTAACGCTTCTATGCGTTGATGTACCACGTATTTGCAAAAACTGTGGTCGTCTTTGCCGCAGCGTTGGCCGATTTGGTCTTCTGTTACTAATCGGTTATCGGCGGCTACGTCATACACCGCCCCACTGCCAAAGTTGATCATTTTGCCAAATTTATCAGTGTGACGCACCAAATTTTCAAACATCCGCACGTTTGTGTAGAACAAGTTTGTGGGGTCTTTGGCATTACGGTGGCCGGGCTTGGTGGCAGCGTGTAAAACCACATCAAACTCCCGCGTGCGGAAAAATCCATCCACACTATCCGTGTCGGTCAAATTCAGTTCAAAACTACGCGGAGCGCAAATATCATATTTATCCGCCAAGAAACTTTCTTGAATGTTCTTGCCGATAAATCCGTTTCCGCCCGTAAGTAGTATTTTTTTGCGCATTATTTCGTGTGTTCCTTCACAAAATTATGAATAGTTTGTACCGTACGCCCCAGTTCTTCTTCCCCAAGCCCGGGGAAAGTGCCAATCCAAAACGTATTATTCATAATAAATTCCGTATTGGGCAGCAGTGCATATTCCTTTTCGGTCAAATCGCACGATTTTAACAAAGAAGAATTGCCGATGCGAAGTGAAATATCATTATCCACAAAGGCCGGTTGGCGCAGCAAATTGCCCGCAAATAATTGGCGGGTGCCGATGCCGTGATCCTCCAAATATTCTACCAACTTTTGTTTGGTAAAAGGAGCCCCCGGCTTAACGGAAATTAAGTACCCAAACCAAGAGGCCTTGCACCCTTCTTTAACGGTGGGTAAGATTAGATAATCGGCCAGATCCGCCAAGTGTTTGGTTAAATATGCGGCATTGTCGGTGCGTTTTTGGATATAGGCGGGCAATTTTTTAACCTGGCTTGTGCCAATGGCGGCCTGCCAGTCGGTAATTTTGAGGTTAAAACCAATGTGTGAGTAGGTGTATTTGTGATCATACCCAAACGGCAAATTGCCCAACTGCATATTAAAACGATTTTTGCATGTATTATCTGTGCCGGGTTTGCACCAGCAATCGCGTCCCCAATCCCGGAAGGATAGAATAATGCGGTAGAGTTGCGGGTCGTTAGTGACGACGGCACCCCCCTCACCCATCGTTAAATGATGGGCCGGGTAAAAGCTATAGGTACCGATATGCCCAATCGTACCGGCTTTTTTGCCTTTCCACTCAGCTCCCAGCGCGTCGCACGAATCTTCAATGAGCCACAGGTTGTACTTTTGGCAAAGCGCCAAAATAACGTCCATATCAAACATATTTCCCAACGTATGGGCTACAAAAATGGCTTTGGTTTTGGCAGAGAGAGCTTTTTCAATTTGCGAGGCGTCAATATTGTAGGTGCCGATTTCGCTATCCACAAACACGGGCACAAGCCCCTGTTGAATAATGGGGTTCACCGTAGTGGGAAACCCGGCTGCTACGGTAATTACCTCGTCGCCTTTTTTAAGACGTTTTTCGCCCAATTTAGCAGAGGTTAATGCCGACAGAGCCAATAGATTAGCCGAAGAACCGGAGTTGGTAGACAACGCAAATTTAACCCCTAAAAACTGGGCAAAATCTTTTTCAAATTGGTCATTGAAACGGCCCGCGGTTAACCACATATCCAGCGAGGCATCAATCATATTAAGCAGGTCTTGCTCGTCGAGTAACTTGCCGGACGGAGGAATATATTTAAATTCCCGTTTTTTACCGTACACTTCTTTGTAATAGTTGCTGGCTGCTTGTTTGACAGCTTGTCTTAATTCTTTTTCCATGGGATACTCTCTTGATAGTTATGGATTTGTTCCAAGGTAAAAGCACGCATGTCTTCCCCCTTGTAAAAACGTTGATACCAAACCGCTGTTTTGGCGATGGCTTCCTGGGCCGTGTAGGTGGGAACCCACCCTAGCACTTTTTCCGCTTTTTCAATATTGAGCATCAACAAATTGGCTTCGTGCAAATTGTCTTTTTTGTGAACTTTTACGCTTCCTTTCCCGTAATTTTTGACAACTTGCTGCGCCACATCAGCCACTGTAAGGACACTTTCCTCGTTAGGGCCAAAGTTAAACCCTTGTGCATACTTTTGGCCTTGCGTATCAAGCAAATGCCCCAGTAGCAAATAGCCGGAAAGAGGTTCTAATACATGTTGCCAGGGGCGCGTGGCGTGCGGATTGCGGATTTCAATTTCTTTGCCGGCCTCAATGCTGCGTACACAATCGGGGATAAGCCGGTCCACTGCCCAGTCACCCCCTCCGATTACGTTACCGGCACGGGCTGTGGCTAAAGCGTATCCGCTTTCTTGCAAGAAGGAACGACGATAAGAAGAAGACAGAATTTCCACACATCCTTTAGAGGAAGAATACATATCATACCCTCCCATAGGTTCGTCTTCTTTATAACCGCGGGCTACTTCTTTATTCTCGTAGCATTTATCGGTTGTAATATTTACAAAGGCCTTTACGCAGGGGCATTTGCGGGCGGCTTCCAACATGTTAAGCGTCCCCATAACGTTGGTTTGATAGGTAAGTACCGGCTCTGCATAGGAAAGCCGAACGAGGGGTTGGGCTGCCAGGTGGAAGACAATTTCGGGCTGGAAATCTTGGAATGTTTTGTTTAGTAGAGCTGCATCGGCCAAATCTCCAAACACGGAAACAATGCCATCAGCCACGTGGACGGCCTCAAATAAAGAGGGTGTTGTGTTAGGCGGTAACGAGTATCCGCACACGTGAGCCCCCAACTCTTTAAGCCACAACGTAAGCCAGCCCCCCTTAAAACCGGTGTGCCCGGTGATGAGTATCTTTTTATTTTTATATGATTTAAATATATTCATGCGTTTCCTCACATTAACCGATGCGTCTTTTTAAAGTATATTTTCTTTTTCTCTGGTGAGCCAAATACTTGGTAAATCCCATACTTCATATAGTTTATGCAATGTTGCCATTGTTGCGAAAAGGGAATTTGGCGAATATTTCCCGTATAATTCATGTTTTGGGTTTTGGTAATAAAGAACTGCAATTGGTTGGGGTCATATTTCCCCTGGTTGGGTTGAACCGAAGTCTTGTAATCTGCAAAACCATCCTGAGTGATTAGTTTTACGGTACATCCGCAGGCCACGGCTTCGTCTAACAACAAAGAAAAATGATCATAAGAATACAGGGTTTTAGTCCGTTGGAGAAGCCGCGCCAATTCCGCGCGGGAGGCCGGCTCTTGCATGTTGATTTGTTGCAAGTTTTTCAATTCGTCTACTTCTTTCCATTTTCCCCCCTTGTATACAAAATAACAATCCCTGTCTTTAGTGACGGACGGGTCTACGTGAAATAAAGAAGAGTCAATATTGTTGATTGTCAAAACAGGGGCATTGGCATAATAACGTTTGTCAAAAGTGAAAATTTGTTCGTAGGCATCATAGCGGGAATCCCCGCCTAACTTCCCCGGGAAATACAATACATATCGGACGACGTTTTGAAACGACAACGGATTCCCGGGTACAATTTCGGGGTAAATGACGATATCATTTTTACGCATATCCCTTGTAACAGATGATATAAAACGCAGGTTGGATTTCTCCCGGGAAGCAAGCGCGTACATAAACACGTCAAATCCTTGCGTTTGCAATATCTCTGCCAAAGCGTACAATACCCGGATACCATTGCTTTTTGTATACGAGGGCGCGTAAATGATATATTTTTTTTTCATCATAACTTATTTGGATTCCCAAACAGCCCAAGGAGCTTTTCCGCTCATCCATAGATCAGTCAATTCATTTTTGTCTTTTAAGGTATCCATAGGCCTCCAAAACCCGCTATGCTTATAGGCATTTAACTGCTTATCTTTAGCAAGGTTTTCCAAGGGGCCACGTTCGAAGACGACGTCATCTTGATCCGGAATATAGTTCAAAACCTCGGGTTGGCAGACAAAAAACCCTCCGTTAATCCAAGATTCATCCCCCTTGGGTTTTTCCTTGAAAGAAGTAATGATGTTGTCTTCTTTAATAACCAAAGCACCAAAGCGACCAGAGGGTTGTACAGCGGTAATAGTAGCTAATTTGCCGGATTGTTTGTGGTTGGCCAGTAAATCTTTAATGTTTACGTCGGCCACACCATCCCCGTACGTTAGCAAAAACGGCTCATTGCCGATATATTTGGCAGCTTTTTTGATACGGCCGCCCGTCATGGTATTTTGCCCGGTGTAAAGCATCGTAACGCGCCAAGGTTCGGTTTGGGTGCGGTGGATTTCCACAGAGTTATGAAGCATGTCCACGGTAATATCGGAATATTGCTGGTAGTAGTTTACGAAATAATCTTTAATAACGTGCGATTTATACCCGGTTAAGATGATGAAATCATTAAATCCGTAGTGTGAATAAATCTTCATGATATGCCATAGAATGGGTTTGCCCCCAATTTCTACCATGGGTTTGGGAAGAAGGCGAGTTTCTTCCGATAATCGTGTTCCCAGTCCGCCTGCCAAAATAACTACTTTCATGCAATATATCTCCTTTGTTATTATTTTCCCAAGTACCATTCTACCGTTTTTTTAATGCCACTTGCAAAGTTTTCATCGGCTTTCCAACCAAGTTGTGTTTCCAATTTGGTGGCATCAATGGCATATCGGCGATCATGCCCGGCACGGTCCTTCACAAAAGTAATGAGTTCTTTATAAGACTTTCCATTTGCAGCGGGTTTTAATTGATCCAGTAAAGTGCAAATGGTGTCCACAATTTGCAGATTGGTGCGTTCATTGCGCCCACCGATATTGTAAGTTTCCCCTGCCTTGCCTTTTTGCCATACCAACGCGATCCCCTTGCAGTGGTCGAGCACGTACAACCAATCGCGCACGTTTTTGCCATCACCGTATATCGGGATAGGTTGCCCGGCCAAACACTTGCGGATGATTGTTGGGATCAGTTTTTCGGCATGTTGTTTAGGGCCGTAATTGTTGGAACAATTGCTAGTGGTAACATTGAGCCCATAGGTGTGGTGGTAAGCGCGTACTAATAAGTCGCTGGAGGCCTTGCTGGAAGAATACGGACTATTGGGCGCGTAAGGGGTTGTTTCCGTAAATAAACCTGTGGAACCCAAGGAACCGTATACTTCATCTGTAGAAATGTGATGAAAACGGCAGTTTTCATAACCTGGTTTTACCTGGCCGGGGGTACTTAGCCAATGCTTTCGGGCAGCTTCCAAAAGGGTAAAAGTGCCTTCAATGTTTGTTTTAATGAAGGGTAAGGGGCCGGTGATAGAATTGTCCACATGTGATTCGGCGGCAAAGTGAATCACCCCACGGATGTCATATTCTTCAAATAAATTTTTGACGAGTTCAGCGTCGCAAATATCCCCTTTGACAAAGGTGTAGCGATGGTTTTGCGCACACTCTTTTAAATTATCCAAATTTCCTGCGTAAGTAAGCTTGTCTAAATTGACAACCCGGTATTGTGGAAATGTTTCCAAAAAATACGGCACAAAATTAGAACCGATAAACCCGGCTCCTCCGGTCACTAAGACAGTTTCTGTAGACATTGTTCAACTCCTTGGGTCCAATGAGGCAGTAACTTGTTGTACGTAGTTTTAAATTTGGTTTTGTCCAGCACACTAAAAGCGGGACGTTTGGCAGGGGTGGGATAATCGACGGTATGGATGGGAAGCACTTCGCAAGCCGATTTTGCGCACCGTAAAGTGTAGTATGCCAAATCATACCAGGAGGCACTCCCTTCATCAGTAAAGTGGAAAATTTCTTTTGTGTTTGGCGAAATATGCGGCAAAATTTCTACAATAGCTTGTGCTAAATGCGGGGCGTAAGTAGGCGTGCCAAATTGATCTGCTACCACGCGCAGTTGCGGTTTCTCCGCCCCCAGTTTAAGCATGGTCTTTACGAAGTTTTTTCCGTACGGGCTATATAGCCAAGCGGTACGCAAAATAACAGCCGTTTGAGCATATTTCAAAACCGCTTGTTCCCCCTCCCATTTTGTTTGGCCATACACGCCGAGCGGATTAACCGGAGCATTTTCTGTGATAGGGGTGTTCCCTGTGCCGTCAAATACATAATCAGTTGAAATATGTACAAGAGGAATATGCTGTGCCGTGGCCAATTTGGCTAGGTTGGCCGGTCCGTCGGCATTAATCTTGCGGGCCAGGTTGGGTTCACTTTCAGCTTTATCAACATTTGTATAAGCAGCACAGTTGATAATTGCTTCCAGCGCATGTTTTGTGCCAAATGCTAATACGGCTTTTTCGTCGGTAATATCCAATTGCGCCACATCTGTAAGCAACAACTTGTCGGCGGGTAAAATATCTTGCAGACACTTACCCAGTTGGCCGTTAGCACCGGTAATTAGAAACATGGCCCCTCCCGGTATGCGGCGAAGGGCGGATTTTTTAAATCTTTCTCAGACAAGACGGCCTTTGTAAGATCGATTTTCCAATCAATTTCTAGGTCCATATCGCTAAAAAGGATCGCCCCTTCACTGGCTTTGTTGTAGAAGTTGTCACATTTATAGGCAAATTTGGCTGTAGGAGTTAAGACGGAAAATCCGTGAGCAAACCCGCGCGGAATAAAAAATTGCTTTTTATTTTCACCGGATAGTTCTACCCCAAACCACTGGCCAAATGTGGGACTATTTTTACGCAAATCCACGGCTACATCCCACACTGTTCCTTCAAGTACGCGCACCAATTTGGCTTGTGCAAAAGGCGGTTTTTGAAAATGCAGGCCCCGTAGCGTGTTTTGAGAGGAAAAACTTTCATTGTCTTGTACAAAATCGGTGGTAATACCTAGTTCGGCCAGCGTGTTTTTGTTGTAAGATTCGTAAAAGTATCCGCGGTTATCCGCAAACACGTTAGGAGTAAGTACAACAAGTCCTTCGATCTTGGGTTTAAAAAAATCCATTTTTTTGATCCTCGGGAATATTGGCTAAATACTGACCGTATTCTGTGTTTTTTAATTGTTTAGCCCGGGCTAATAGTTGTTCGGAAGTAATCCACCCGTTTTTAAAAGCAATTGCTTCCAAACAGGCAATTTTTAATCCCTGGCGGCTTTCTAACGCTTCAATGAACATAGAAGCTTTTATTAAATCGGCGTGGGTGCCCGTATCTAACCAAGCCATTCCACGTCCCATCAGCTCCACAGCAAGTTCCCCTTGTTTTAAATACCAATCGTTTACGGCGGTAATTTCCAATTCGCCACGGGCGGAGGGTTTAATGCCTTTTGCCACGTTTACAACACGGTTATCATAAAAATACAATCCCGTAACAGCCCAATTGGATTTGGGGGTTTTGGGCTTTTCCTCAATAGAAACAGCTTTTTGATGCGCGTCAATTTCCACAACGCCGTATGCAGCAGGATTTTTTACATGGTAGGCAAAAACAGTGGCTCCTTTTTTACGGGCGGCGGCTGTTTTTACTAAGTGGGGCAGATCTCTTCCGTAAAAGATATTATCTCCTAAGATTAGGCATACGCTATCACTGGCAATAAAATCGGCTCCTAAAATAAACGCTTGCGCTAACCCCTCCGGTTTTGGTTGTTCTACATATTCTAAACGCATTCCATATACCGAACCATCACCCAGTAAATGTTTATAAGCGGGCAAATCTTTGGGGGTGGAAATAATGAGCACTTCTCGAATCCCCGCCAGCATAAGTACTGAAAGCGGGTAATATACCATGGGTTTGTCGTAAACGGGGATCAGTTGTTTGGAAACAGCAAGTGTGGCCGGATATAAGCGGCTACCGGTTCCTCCGGCTAAAATAATGCCTTTCATCGGGGGCTCCTTTCGTCAATCTATACCCCTTATCTTACCAATTTAGGGGGCTAGTGGCAAGGCCTATTTGGGGGCTTGTAAACGGGCCTTTACAGCTTCGAAGACCTGTTCGGGGGTAATAGAGGCCAAACACTGCTTTTCAGGCGGATAGCCCAGCACACATTGCGTCATCCAGTGCTTGCTGATATTCATACAGCCGCCGCAAAACGGTGCCTGGATATTGGCGTTACGAGCATAACCCAAATAAGCTGCCTTTGAAGGCCCAAAAAGCACCACACACGGGGTTTGGGTGAGATTGGCCAAGTGGACCATGCCGCTCTCCCCGTCCACATGAAGTCGGGCATTTTTGAGGATGTAGGGCAAATCCGCAATGGAGGTCTTCCCCACTAGCGAAATGTCCACAAAATCAAATATGCAGCTTTTTTCTCCTCCCAATTGCACGATTAAAATATCGGAAAATTGGGCTTTGAATAAACGGGCAAATTCTTGCCAATGTGTTTTTGGCCAGCAACGGGTAGGATGCCCATGCGAAGTATCTGTATTTGTATTAATTCCGTCGTGAATGGTAATGTATTTTTGGCCTGTCAGGTTATATTTGGTTAATATATTGGCGGATAATTGTGGATTTAGCGCTAAAGGGGCCTGATCATTTTGGTTAATATCAAGTCCGCTAAACCAACCTAAATTTGTTACTCTTCCCCCTTCGTTTGCTACGGTAATGGCCGCCAATTGTCCGTCCAAATAGGGTGTATACCGGGCAAAGGGTTTAAAGTAGCGTTGCACATCTAGCCCCTTTTGAATGCTTGCCAATAACTGAGGGGCTAACTTCTTAGTCCGCGCATGATTAATAAAATCATACGTAAGCAGGTGACAGCCGGAAATAACTAAGTCAAAGTCTTCGGGAATATATTTATTCGGATGAAACCCGTTAATGAGCCCATCCGAGAATACCATATCCACCGCTGCTTTGTAATCGTACGCAAAATAAATAAGAGCATCCGGCACGATTTCACGCAATTTTTTAATAAATATGCGGGTCATGCATACATCTCCGATACCGCCGCGGATGTGTACGAGTATTTTTAGATTGCCGGTAGGAGGGGTGGCCTTCCTAAAAAGCCGTTTTAAGCGAAGTTTGATGTTTTTACGCCACAAATTAAACTTTATGGCATTGCGCACCAGTGCACTATCCTGGGCGGCCGCCTCTACCAAGGCCCCCGCGCGCAAGCCGGCTAATTTGAATGAATCTAAATTTTGATCCATACACTTTACCCCTTATATGTTATAATTGTAACATATAAAGGGGCTTGGTGGAGGAATTATGAAGCCATACGCACTGTTTTTTGCCACGAATCGCCGTTTTTTATTTGCTTTAGCCGTACTCTTGATGAGTTTGAAGGAAAAATCTCCCAAGGTGCTTGAGAAGGCCAATATCCTTGTGTATCATCAGGGCCTTACGAAGGAAGAACAAGATTTTTTGAACCGTATTTTGCCTTGTCAGTTTACCGAATATAAATTTGCGGTAGAAACAGATTTTGAGAATATCAATTTCAAACATTTTACGCAGCTTACTTTTGCCCGGTACGAAATTTTTGACCTGCTTGCCAAGTATGAAAAGATACTTTACATGGACGTAGATATGATGATTGGCGGCGAGTTGTTACCCATATTAGAAAATTATGCCAAGCAGGGTGGCGTGGCCATGTGTAAAGATATGCAAAAAGGGCTTACGTTAATTACCAAAAATTTCAAAGAACCTTTGCCGCAATATGATATGACGGTTCCCTGTTACAATGCCGGCATGACGTTATTTGCCCGCCCGATGAACAAGCAGGAGGATTTGCGTATGTGGTGCTATCATAAGACTGCCGAGTGGCTGGAAAATTTAGTTTGCCCGGACCAGGGGGTGGTCAATGTGATGCTCCAAGAATTTAAGATCCCGATAGACATACTTCCAGATGTGTGCAATTGTTTGCCGGTTAATCCAAAATATTTGGACAAGACCCGAAAGGATGTGTTGGTCTATCATTGTGCCGGCGGTGGCTTGCGATTTTGGACATATACTTGGAATGGCCCTTGGCAGAAATACTATCAAGCATATTTAAAGATGGGTGGAAAACCGCACACAGACAAAGAACACGCGTGGCTTAAATTTATTAAGAAATACAATTTGCAACGCTTCGCATTTTTTGACCGTTCACCCGACCCACAAATGCATCCGCATCGCTTTTTAAAGTATGTGCTTACGTATCCTTTTAAGTATGGGTTTAAAAAATGACCAAACGTATTTGTTTGTTTGCCGGGTTTCACCCTAAAAACCAAGTGTCCGATTATGTAGTACACTATGTGCGCACGTTGGCTAAATTGGCAGATGTATATTACTGGGCCGATTGCCCTATGCCGCAAAGTGAATTGGACAAGCTAACCCCCTATACCAAAGGCGTTTGGGCTGCGCGGCATGGCAAGTATGATTTTGGCTCTTGGCAAGCGCTTATTCATCAAATTGGGTGGGAACAATTAGCACAATATGACGAAGGTGTTTTTGTAAATGATTCTGTATTTGCCCCGTTATTTCCCCTGCAATTCTTTGTGGAAAAAGGGACTTCTTTGACCGTGGATGCTTGGGCATTAACTGCTTATGAATATGAATATTTGGAAAGTTATTTTTTAGTACTTAAAAAAAGAGTGCTCGTTTCCCCCGTGTTTAAGAAGTTTATGGAAGAAATCGCTCAGCAACCCAGCGTAAATAGCGTAATTATACACTATGAACAAGGAATCACGCGTATTTTGCGAAATGCTGGTTTTACCTATCAAGCATTTGCTAGTTCTTATAATAGTGCTGCGGACGAATGGAGAGCTTGCATACGGTTGGGATTGCCTATTTTAAAAACGAAAGTATTTACAAAATATAGAACATATGTCGAATACGAATGGTTACCCGGTTGGCGTAAATTTCTAAAGAAACATACAAATTACCCTACCGAATATATTATTCAGCATTTGAAATCGCTGGATATAGACTGGGAAAAATTTGATACCTTAACCTTTTGTTTACAATCTGTTTGGTGGACATTGCGTCGATGGAGGCAAAAATGGTTCCGTATCCATTTTTATAAGGGAGTCAACATAATTGTGCTTTTTGGGGTCACGCTTTTGAACAACGTAGCCAAGCCCCCCACACGCTATCCCGTAGAAATCATCAAATAAATATTTGCTAAATTTTGCACCATAAATAAGCCGCCCTAAATTTTTGGGGCGGCTTGTTTGGAAATTGGCCAATTACCGAATTTGAATTTCATCGGGGTGAGGTTGTAACACTTGGCCTCTCTTTTTGGCCTTATACCGGGCGTAGCGCTCCACCTGGCTCTGAACCAACATATAGAATAGCGGAATCAGGATTAGCCCTGCCAAGGTACCGATTAACATCCCATAAAACACAGGGATCCCCAGCGCCTTACGGCTGGCAGCTCCGGCCCCGGTAGCCATCACCATGGGGAGCATACCTAAAATGAAGGTAAATGCGGTCATCAGTACGGGGCGGAAACGTTGGATAAGCCCGTCCATGGCGGCTTTATAGACGCTGGCGCCGGATTTGTGTTCGTCTTTGGCAAACTCTACAATTAAAATGGCGTTTTTGGCAGCTAATCCTACCAAAAGCACAAGTCCTAATTGTGCATAAATACTAAGTGATTGCCCGCAGATCCACAAGCCAAATAATCCCCCTCCTACGGCGGCCACGACAGACATTAACACAGGTACCGGGATCGTCCAACTTTCATACTGCGCCACCAGGAACAGATAAGCAAAGATAACCGCCAACATAATTAAAGTATTAATTTGCCCTTTATTTTGCTTTTCCTGGTAACTCATTCCCGTCCATTCATAGGCATATCCGGGTGGCAAGTTTTTAAGGATTTGTTCCGTAGCTTCCATGGCTGTGCCAGAGCTGGCCGTTGGTTCGGCGGTAATAGAAGCCGCAGGATATTGATTGTAGCGCGTAATTTGCCGCGGGGATAAAATGTATTTTTGATCCACAAGGGCCATCAGGGGTACAAGTTCCCCCGTGGCACTGGTAACATACATTTTGTTGATATTTTCGGGGGTCATGCGGTATTTGCTGTCCGACTGCAGGATGACCTTATTAATTTGCGTGCCGAAGTTAACATCCCCTACGTAGGAAGAACCCAAGTAGTTTTCCAATACAGAGAACACACTGGAAACGGGCACTTTCATGCTTTCGGCTTTCTGACGGTTTACATCCATGTAAATGTTGGGGGTGTTAGCTTTAAACGGCGCACGGGCACTGTTCATTGTGGGGTGCTGCATCATTTTAACGCTCATGCCGTCGGTTATGTTGGCAAGTTTTTGGTAATCAAAGTCATTTAAAGACTGGATACGCAAATCTAACCCGCTAGAAGTACCTAATCCCGGAATAGAGGGCATTTCTACCGCAAAGATAGATGCATCCGCAATACCAAAGAATTGCATGTTAAACTGTTGTGCAATGGCACTTTGTTTTTTGCTGGCCGACGGTTTGTGTGTGATATGTTTTTTGAACCACCGGGTTAAAAAATTTTCATCCTTACGTTTATCCCACGGATCCAAGCGTACAAAGACGGCCCCGGTATTTTCTCCGCTTCCGCTAAATAAACTAAACCCGATAATAGACGTAACACTCTGCACGCCGGGGGTTGCCTTAACCCCTTGTACTACCTGATCCATTACGGCTTGTGTACGGGCATAAGTTGCCCCTTCCGGTAATTGAACGTTGATTACTACAATGCCTTGGTCTTCTGTTGGAATAAAAGTACTAGGCAGTACTTGCAGAAAGGCAAAATCAAGGGCAACAAATCCTCCAAACAAGAACGCAATAATAAACTTGCGCGCCAATTTGCGTACCACTTTGCGGTACCCTCGAGACCCTTTTTGTACAAACACGTTGAACCATCGCAGCAGCCAAATATTGGTTTCTTTGATGGGTTTTAACATAGTGGCACAAATGGCCGGTGAGAGTGAGAGCGCGTTTAATGTGGAGAAACATACCGCTACGGAGATAGTGACGGCAAATTGCGTATAAATTTTACCGGTAATCCCCCCCATAAACGTGATGGGGATAAAAATGGCCAACAGCACCAGTGTGGTGGCAATGAGCGCACTAGAGAGCTCGTCCATTGCCTGTTCGGCGGCATGTTTGGCGGGTTGTTTTTCGCGGTTCATAAGCACAATTACGCGTTCTACCACACAAATAGCATCGTCCACTACAAGCCCGATAGCCAACACTAAAGCGAACAACGTGAACAAGTTGATTGAGTATCCCAGCACCATCATTACGGCAAATGTACCCAAGAGTGATACAGGAATTGTAGCTGCAGGTACAAGCGTGGCGCGCCAGTCCTGCAAGAACACGTAACAGACAATCACCACAAGAACAAATGTTAACAGTAAGGTGAAAACAACTTCTTCCACCGAGGCGTTAATAAAGTCCGTTGTGTCTATGGAAAAGTTGTATGTTAATCCTTTTGGGAAGAACGGTTCCATACGTTTAAGTTCCGCGCGGACAGCTTTCATGGTGTCTAACGCGTTGGCACCCGAGGAAAGGTTGAGCATCAACGGCACGGAAGGTGTACCGTTAAATGCACCGGAGATGCTATATGTTTCCTGTCCTTCTTCCACTTTGGCAATGTCGGACAGGCGCACCAGCCCGCCTTGATTGTCGGTACGAACGATAATATTTTGGAAATCTTTGGCATTATTTAAACGGCCATCGGTTTGCAAGGCATACACAGTTAGGACAGAGCCGTCATTGGGACGTGCCCCAATTTTCCCTAAAGAGGGCTGATAGTTTTGCGTAGAAATGGCGTTTTTGACGTCCGCAATGGAAATATCCAATGCGGCCATTTTGTCCGAATCTAGCCATACACGCATACTTTTGGCTGCCCCGAATACGCGTGCTTCCCCTACCCCCGTAATACGGGATAAGTTTTTTTGCAAGTTGTTATTAAGATAATCGCTGATTTCTAAGGTGCTTAATGAACCATCCGGCGAGCTAAATGAAATAAACCCCAAAATATTGGAGGACATGCGCATCACGGTGATACCCTGGCGTGTTACTTCGGCAGGGAGCAACGGGGTGGCCTGTGAAACGCGGTTTTGTACCTTTACTTGCGCAATATCCGGATCTACCCCTGTTTTGAAGGTAACGGTAAGCCGGTAGGAACCGTCGGCCGAATCGGAAGACATGTAAAGCATATCTTCCACACCGTTAACGGCGGATTCCAACGGAATACCCACTGTTTTAGCAATTACTTCGGCGCTAGCTCCTGGGTAACGGGCACTGACTACCACTTCAGGCGGTGTAATTTCCGGATACAAGGCAATCGGTAAATGGGTTAAAGCAATTCCCCCCGCTAAACATAAAATGAGCGAAATTACTACCGCAAAGCGCGGCCGGTTAATAAAAAATTTGGCAAACATTTAGTTGTTTTCCCCCTCTTGCGTGTCAACAGCAGCGGCTTGGGTGTCCGGAGCGTACGACTGCTTTTGAGCAGGTTCTTCTTGCGCTTTAGGAGAATTTTCGGGCACATTCACTTCGCTTACATGGACCTGCTGACCGTTTTGCAACTTTTGTTGCCCAATGGTAACTACACGGTCCCCTTCTTGTAAGCCGGAAATCACCACATAGTTATTGCCCACTACGTCCCCGATTTGAATATATTTTTGAACCACTACTCCTTCTTGTGTTACGGTCATTACATATTGCCCGGTAGCATCTTGTGAAATAGCTGTTTGCGGGACTAAAATAATCGGGCGGAATTTGTCCATGCTTACCGTTACGTTTACATAGTTGCCGGGAATAAGTTTGTTCTCTTTATTATCCGTTTGGGCGTATACGGCCATGGTGGCGGTTTGCGCGTTAATTTCGTTATCGGCAAACAGGTTAGCTTCGGGCATTTCAATGGTTTGCCCGTTAGGCAAAGCAACTTGAATATCCGGGCGCGTGTTTTGATTGGTAATTTGATCCATGCCGGACAGACGCTCTTTATCGGTAATGGAAAATACCACCCGGATAGGATCCATCTGTACCACGCGGGCTAGTTTGCTAGCCCCGGCAGTAGCCAGGTTCCCTTTAGTCATCAGGGCTTTACCGATATAACCCGCAATCGGAGATTTAACCTCTGTGTAAGCTAAATCCAGCTTGGCTAAATCCAACGCGGCTTTGGCGGCTTTGACGTTGGCTTTGGCGTTGGCTAAATTGCTTTCGGCTAGTTCTAGGTCGGCCTGGGAAAGCATGTGGTCTTTATACAGGGCCAGTTCGCGATTATAATCGCTTTGAATTTGTTTTAAAGCAGCATTGGATTTTTCCAAGGTGGCTTCGGCCGAAGAAACGGCGGCTTTGTAACGTTTCTGATCAATGATAAAGAGTACTTCCCCTTCGTTCACGAAAGAACCGTCTTGAAAGAGGACCTGATCAATGTAGCCGGAAACTTGCGGGACTACATCCGTAGCGTTAATGGCTTCCACACGGGCAATAAAATTTTTGCCCAAAGCCACCGGCTTTTTCTCGAGCGTTTTGACGAGTACACTGGCTTGTCCGGCACCGCCCATCCCCATGGGGCCGGCGTGCGAAAAGAATTTTCCCTTTACGAAAAACCCAATTGCTACTCCTACAAACACAAGCAGCAAATATTTAAGATAACGATACATAGTTCTTTTTGTCATAATTTTATTTCCCCACACTTCTATATAGATTTGCTTTGCTTAACAGTAAGTTGTAAAAAGCAGAAATTTTATTTTGCCGTGCCTCAGCTAATTGAGCCACTGCGTCTAATAAAGTTAAAATATCCCCCTTGCCTACTTGGTAATAGCGGAAAGCCACGCGATGGTTTTCCTCGGCACTGGCCAGTACCGTTTGGCTAATTTCATATGAGCGCAGAGCCGTTTTGTAATTTTGGTAATTACTCCATACTTCATTTTGAATAGCTAAACGTAAATTTTGTGTGTTCGCTTGTTCTTGTTGATAAGCGTAAGCGGCCGATTTGACCTTGTACAGATTTGAAAACCCGGTAAACAAGGGCATGGTTACGGCCAATCCGGCTGTATTTTCCCTTCCATAATAAGAATGACGTTTCCAAGTGCTATCCGTTAGATCTGCCGAGGCCGTAGCACTTAGAGAGGGCAACATATTGGTTTTGGCAGAGGTTACACTGGACTTAGCGGCCGATTCTACACTTTCTTGGGCACGTAGTTCCGGGCGGTTCGCCAATGCATCTTGCATAAGGGCTTCTACATCATCTTTTTCAATAGAAGTATCTACTTCGTCGGTATTAGGTTTTACTAAATTAAGCGGTGTGTTAGGCGACAAATTTAGTAACACGGCCAATTGCCCGCTAAATTGTTTTACTTCATCTTCGGCAAGCACAACAGCTAATAAGGCCTGCTCATAACGGGTTTGCGCTTGTAGCTTATCGCTTAGGGATACCATCCCCAGTTTATAGCGTTTTTGGGCCTCGGTGTAGGATTGTTCATAGGAATCCAAACTGGCCTTGGCACTAACCAGGCTTTCTTGTGCCGCGAGAAGTTTTAAATAAGCCGTTTGCACCGAAAGCATTAAATTATTCAAGGTGGCATTATAATTGTAATTGGCTGCGTCGGCATAAGCACGCAAGGTGTTTACGCGGCTTTCGCGCCCGCCAAAATCAAAAAGTAGCCACGAGGCCTCCGCCTTGGCGGAATAGGGTTCCGCCTGCGTATATCCCCCATGCCCTTCTAGTCGTTGTCCGTCAATGCCACCATAGCCGGTTACATTCACGGACGGCAAATATTGCGAACGTCCAGTTCCCAAAGTGGCTTCGGTGGCCTTTACCCCCATATATTGGGCACTTAAAGACGGATTTGTGCAAATGCCAATTTGAACTAAATCCTCCAGGGCCAATTGATCTGTGGTTACATCCTTATCGATGCATCCTTTGGGCGGCTGCACTTTGGACGTAAACAGTGGGTCAAATGCCATACAAGGCAAAGCCACACTGCAAAGAAACCCTATCCATAATTGTTTTTTCATTTAATTTTTCCTTTCTCGTATATTTTTAAAATAGCAAGTGTATTTTTCCACACGATGTCTTTAATATCTTGGTGTAACTGTGGGGAAAATGTTCTCTGCTTTAAATCATGCAAAAGTGCAATGCGGTGGCATTCTGAAAAGTTGATTTGTCCAAAAATCACGTGTGTAATAATCACCAGTTCTACAGAATGTTGCGCCAGGCCGGTTAATTTGCTGATAATTTTATAAGGCCGCGTGTGATACCCTTCCAAAAAGGAAAACAACAAGGGTAAAAGCTCTTTAGAATTGTCCAGCGCCGCGTGCGTAAAAATGCGTTCCAACGGCAGCATTTTGCTATCAAGCCCCAGGTCGGTTACTTTATCCAACAAATCATGCAAAAGTTGCAAGGTTTCAGCGCGGGAGAGTGCGTTTAGCTGTTCAAGAGCACGGGCTATTTTTTCATCCTGTTGGAAGGGCTTGTGATGCTCGTTGGCTAAGTATTTAACGGTTTCTAAATAAAGGGAGCGTTTATCGCCAAAATAGTAGCTCACGGCCGACACATTCATATGGGCTGCTGCTACAATTTCGCGTACGGAAGCATCCGTATATCCCTTTTGGGCAAATATACGGGCGGATGTTTTAAGTAGTTTAAGCCGGGCATCTTTCATACAGAAAATTATAACATAAATAAACAAAAAATTCAAACAAATGTTTGAATTTTTTGTTTCTACTATACAAATAAATAGATACCGGGCAATCCCTTTAAAAGATTTTGAACATAAAGAGGAGCCCTTTAGCTCTGTTTTGCCAGTAATTTTTTCAAATATTCATAGTAATTATTCTTAGGGGCTTTGGCTAAACGGACTTGCAACTGTGCCGGCGAAATAAAGCCCTTGCTCAGGGCAATTTCTTCCAGGCAGGCAATTTCTACCCCTTGGTTTACTTGCATACTGTGTACAAAATTGCTGGCTTGCAGTACACTTTCGTGCGTGCCGGTATCCAGCCAGGCAAAACCGCGCCCCAAATGCGCTACGTGCAGATTGCCTTGTTCTAGGTACATACGGTTTAAGTCGGTAATTTCCAATTCGCCGCGCGCTGAGGGTTTGAGCTGTTGGGCAAGTTTGGATACTTGGTTATCGTAAAAATATAAACCTGTAACGGCAAAATTACTTTTGGGATTTTTTGGCTTTTCTTCCAGTGAAATAGCTTTGCCTGTTTTATCAAACTCTACTACGCCAAAACGTTCCGGGTCATTAACTTCATAGGCAAAGACGGTAGCCCCCGGTTTGGGTTTAGCGGCCCGGGCCAGTATCCCTTCAAATCCGTTTCCGTAGAAGATGTTATCCCCCAGGATAAGGGCACAGTCGCTCTTGCCGATAAAGGCCTCCCCCAAAATGAAAGCATCCGCAATTCCGCGTTTGATGTGCTGAATCATATAGGAAAGTTTAATGCCCCACTTTTCCCCGGTACCTAAGACGCGCTTGAAATTTTCGTTATCTTCGGGGTTGGTAATAATTAAAATATCTTTGATTCCCGCTTGCATAAGCACCGAAAGCGGGTAATAAATCATGGGTTTATTATAAATGGGTAATAAAATTTTGGAAAGAGGTAAAGAGGCCGGGTACAACCGAGTACCAGCTCCCCCCGCTAAAATAATTCCCTTCATATTCGTTCCTCCTGTGGTGTTAAAAAATCGTGTTTGATGCGAGCAGCTGCCGCCCGACAGACCTGGTAAAGTTGTTTGGCGAATTTATCAAAAGCGCGCCCATCAAAAGAAATAGGGTCCACTAAATCTTGTTCTTTTCCGACTGCAAAGTCTGCCAGCAACCATATTTTATCTGTATGTTGGGGATATCGGTCCAGCAAAGGGTCCAGGTGACGTTTTTCCATACAAAAAATCAAGTCCGCTTCTTCCAAATCGACGGCCCGCAGAGCAGTGGCGGTGTGCCCCTTGAATTCAATATTGTGCGCTTGCAAAGCGTGCAAGACTTTTTGAGGAACACTATAAGCCGGGTCTGCATATAATCCGCGGGAAAACACGGTCACCCCGGGCAGTAATTGTTTCAAAAATTCCTGTGCCATAAAGCTGCGGCAAATATTTGCGTGGCAAATGTATAAAATCTTCATCCTTATTACTATAGCAAATTTGGTAAAATAACTATATGCATTTGTTTTTAAAGATCCTCGTGACCCTACTCATCTTTTTCACGCCATTTAGTTTTGCCGCTACCGAACCGTGGGCTTTTTCTATTGTGCAAGGGTTGTTATTGTTGGCGTGGATTTTATTGCTTAGCTGGCGCCGAGAATTTTTTTATTCCCCCCTTTTTAAACCCGTTGCTTATGTGTTTTTAATCCTCATCGGGTTGGGATTGCTGCAGAGTTGTTTTGCGCGCACGTTGTTGGAAAACCCGGTTATGTACCCGGTTACTTTGATGCGTTTGTATACCTTGGATCACCTGTCCTTGTTTGTGACTTACTTTGGGGTTGCCTGTTTAGCAAGCCAGGTATATGCTTCTTTCGATGAAGTTAAACAGCTTTTAGTGTGCTTGGTGGTATGTGGGTTGGCGGTAGCCTTGTGTTCGTTTATATTCCCTAACGGGCAATATATCGTTAAACTAACGGGTATTCGCTACGCAGCAGGGGCTGTGGGACCTTTTTTAAACCGCAACCACGGTGGGCTGTTTTTAACCATGAATGCCCTACTGGCATTGGGATTATTCTTTACGCATCAATTGCAAAGTCTTAAAACTCTGGGAGTGCAAGGGAAAAGAGAATTTATAGTAAAGCAATGCTGGTTGGGTACGCTTGTATTGGGACTGATTGTAGCGGCAGTGTTTTCCCGCTCGCGCGGGGCTATGCTTTCGCTGTTTATTGGGTTATTTGCCTATGCTTTGCTATGTATGTGGTGCGTGCCGCATCAACTTCGCAAACGTTTGAAGGGGATCTTCTATACCCTGTTGTTACTGGGAGCCTGTTGCGCTTGGATTTACGTACACATTCCGCAAATCAATGAATTCGCTCATCGTACTTCCGGGGTCTCAACAGATATCCGCCAAATGATGTATCGGGGTGCTACCGGGATATTAAAGCAATACCCGCTATGGGGAATAGGAGAAGGTGCCTTACCGGTGGTAATCCCTTCTTATACAGAAGTGCGGCTCAGTCAATATATTGAACACTTGCATAATGACTGGCTAGAGATTGCCGTAGAAATTGGATGGATGGGAGCGGGCCTTGTGCTTATTGGATTTGTTTGGTTTGCCATTCTTGCCCTTAAACGACTCAAACACTTACCCACCCGTAAACAATTTTTGTTTGCTTCTTTGCTGAGCACCTTACTTGCCATGGGAGTAGGGTGCTTGGTAGATTTTCACTTTTTCATACCGGGATGTGCCCTTGTATTTCTTTGGGTGTTGGGTGGGTGTCTATCCCCGACTTTTCATAAGGGACATGTGCACGGTATGCATATGCGGTGGTGGATCAAGCTATTTCTCCTATCCTGCTTGCTGGCCGCTTGTGTAATCCCTTTTCAAAAAACGAGAGCATGGCGGGTGATTTGGTTTGGAAAAGGCCTTAAAACAGAAGGGAAATTGGCCGCTTATGAAAAAGGGCTTTCCTATTATCCCAGTCCGCGCAATGCGGTACGCTTGGGCAATGCTTATTATAATGCCTCTAAACATGAGAAAGAGTGGGTGATGCAGGTTTACTACCTAGAGCTTGCGCAACAAATTGCCGAAGAGTATTTAGAAAAGTACCCCAAAGATAAAGAACTATCCGTGTTGTATTTACGAGCCCGGCGGCGGTTAGACTAGCCAATCCCCTCCGAATTTGATATAATATAGGCACTATGAAACTTCAAACTCTTACCCCCTACTGTATAGTAGCCTGTTTGGGTATCCTATATGGATGCTCCAGCGCCTCCCCCAAAGTGGATAGCGCTCTTTCTGATAAAATTACCCGTCAAGACGTTTCTACCGCTTTGCAACAGGTGCGCTCTTCTCAGTCGTATGTATTGCAGCCCGGAGATTTAGTAGATATCAAAATATACATGGAAGATAATATGAACCGCGTACTACGTCTAAGTGGTAACGGTACGATTACATTCCCTCTGGTTGGCAACGTAAAATTAGCCGGTATGACCTTGGAACAAGCGGAACAAAAGCTGGCTGACCGTTTAACGGAATATATACGTCAACCGCAGGTATCCATGTTGGTAAAAGAGTACGGGAACAAAACAGTCTATGTATTGGGGCAGGTAGCTAGGCCGGCTGCTATTCAGATTCCGCCGGAGAAACAACTTACTGTGCTTGAAGCGATCACTTCCGTGGGCGGGTTTACCGATATTGCCAATACTTCTAAAGTGCGGGTATTGCGCGTAGAAGACGGCAAACAAAAAACCATTGATGTGGATGTAAGCCAAATCACCAAACAGGGCAATAAAAATATGGACATTGCTTTGCATCCGGGTGATGTAATCTTCGTACCGCAGAGTATGTTCTAAGGAAAATGACTATGAAAGACGAAGAATTAGACATTACTACCCTAATCAATTTAATCTTAAAACGTTTTTGGTTGATTGCTGCTACGGCCCTAGTAGGGTTGGTAGCAGCTGTTTTGGTTAATATTTTTATGCGCCCGGTGTACGAAGCCACCACGCTTATGATGATCAACCAAGAAAATGCCGGTAAATTGGATGATTCCCCTTACGGCAGCTTTGCCAGTATGGAAGATTATTACCGCACACAATACCAACTATTGGGAAGCCGCTCCTTGCTGGAAAGTGTATATAATCAGCTTAATTTGCGGCAATATGACGAATTTGCCTCCGGCTTAAACAAGCTGCGCAAAGCTATTAAAATTGACCCGGTCACGCGCAGCCGTTTAGTAAACGTACGGGCTCGCTCGTACGATCCTAATTTGGCAGCAGAAATTTCAAATACGTTGGCCAACGATTTTGTGCAAGAGAACGTTAGTAACCGTATATCGATGGGGCAGGATATTATTCGCGCCCTGGAAAGCACAGAAACCAGTGATGAAGAGCAAGAGCTCTTAAACTCCATGCCCCAGGTGGTGAATAGTGATTTTATCAAATCGCTCAAGCAGCAAGAGGCTTCCTTGGAGCGTAATTGGGCCCAGCTCTCTTCCAAGTATACCCCCCAACACCCTGAGGTAGTGTCTGTAAAACGCCAGCTGGCGGCCACCAAAGCGCAAATTACGCTGGAGACCCGCCGCTTGGTACAAAGTATTAAGATTGAGCTGTCCGGTCAATTTTCGGGCAATAACGTGCGCATTGTGGACCCGGCTGTTGTTCCCGTTGTGCCGGTTTTGCCGCGCAAACTAATCAATATAGCCGCGGGTTTGCTAGGGGGCGCACTTCTAGGCGTACTGTTCGTATTCTTATTGGAATTCTTGGACCAAACCGTAAAATCTTCCGAAGATTTGGAAAAGAAGCTTAATTTGCCCTTTTTGGGCTTTGTCCCTTACGAAAAATCAAAAAAGAAAGAAACTGAATATGCCCCCATGCTCAAAGAGGGAAATATTTTATTGGCCGAAAACGTGCGCAATATCCGCACTATGTTGGATTTTACGCTTTCGGACGACCGGCAAGCTCCGGTTTTGATTAGTAGCTCTATGCAAGGTGAAGGAAAGAGCAACCTCTCTTCCAACTTGGCAGTAGCCCTGGCACAAACGGGGAAGAAAGTACTGCTTATTGACGGGGATTTGCGTCGTTGCCGCCTGCATAAAGTATTTAAAGTGTCCCCGGAAAAGGGGCTTAGTAACATTTGGGACCGGGATGCTGAAAAGGCGGATTATGCTGCCAATGTACAGCCGGTAAAAGATGTGGCCAACTTGTTCATAATGACGGCCGGGCAACGTCCTCCAAACCCTACCGAACTGTTAAATACCCCCCGCTTGGCGGATTTTATTGCCTGGGCACAAAAGAATTACGATCACGTATTAGTGGACTGCCCGGCTATTTTGCCTGTGGCGGATACCATGCTGTGGGGTAAATATATCCCGCGGACCATTTTTGTAATCAGATACGGCAAGACCAATGTGCGTGCCGCTCAAATGGCCCTCGATAAGCTACAGAAAGCCGGTATAAAAGTGCTGGGCGCTGTAATTGGGCACTACAAAGCGCAAGGGCTGTCCTACGGTAAATATGGGTATTATAAGAGCTATTCTTATTACTACTCGGATGAAGAAAAGAAATAAGTAAAAATTTATTTTCGTGAAACTCCCCGCACGTAAGTACGGGGAGTTTTGTGAGCAGTTTTCATATATCCGCCTGTTTTGTGCAAGCGGATCTGTGTGTTTTAGCTACACATCAATTTTACGCGTGATTGAAATTTTAATCATAAGGCTCCATGGCCTCACTATCAATTTCAATTAAGATATATTTCTTACCTTTTACGGTTACTTCTTTATGTTCGATCAAATTCTCTGGGGATTTTCTTTCCCGAAAGAATACCTTAGAGTCAAAAATTTCCTTCACAATCTTGCGTGTACCAAAAAAACGGGAAACTCCGCTGGGCATACATTTATCGTACATGTTATCCCATTCGTTCTTTTCCATAAGAAACCATACATAGTTGTAATATGTACCACGGTCCCAATATCCGTAACCGGAAGTTTTGTAGTGGCAGGTGTTGCGTACATAGCCGGAGGAGCCAACCGCCGTTCCTGCAGAAGAGGTTCCTCCTAACACAAAATCGTCTGTAGTAATGGAGTAATTAAGCGTTGTCTTTTTTCCTTCTTTCAATATGCGCTCGATTAGGCCATTCCCTCCTGAATTTTCTTCTTGTGCCACTTTGCGCTCCAGCGCGGCGGACAGTTTATTCGTATTTAATCTGCCTTGATCCCCTGCAAATGCGGCCGAGACCAAACCCATCATCATTACCGCTAATAACATCGCTACTTTTTTCATGTTTCTTGCTCCTTAACTTTGGTTCCCTACACTATAAGTCTAATGCTCATTCAAAAATATTCAAGGATCAAAGGGCCTATTTTGTTTTGGGTCTTTGGGTCTATTAGCAAATTCCCTCACGCGGGGTTTCACAACACACAAAAAACCCCGCCTTTTGAGCGGGGTTTTAAAACAAATGCTTGGTTTATTAGAATACTGCTTTTACGAATACACCAGCTTTGTTGCTGTCGTAATCAGCAGATCTCCAGTTGGAGTGGCGGGTGCGGAACTGATACCAAACGCCGGCAGACAACCAATCTTTAAATTGGTAGTCCAATTCCGGGCGGACAACGTATAGATTGTCGTCACGTTTGGTGTCGGCTACGCGTTTGGCATAATCCATATTTTCCCACGCTAAGGTTAAGGAAGCGGTAAATTTGTCGGTCAGCTTTTGAGCCCCGTACAAAGATACAATGGTATCGGCAAAATAGCGGTTGTATTCACCGGGAATACCGAAGAAGGTTTCTTCCATTTTGCGTTCACCGGACAAGCGCAACACGTTGCGAGAGGTCGGTTCCCATTGCAGGGCTACGTAGTATCCAACTAAATCGTTGTAATCATGCGCACCAGCTAAGCTGTGTTCATATTGGCGCATATCATAGGTTACTTTGGCAGTACCGGTTACTTTTGCAGCCAATTGCCCGTTTACACCAAGTCCTAAACGATGACCATGGGAGTTTTTAACATTGGAATTGATCCCATTGGTGCGAACGTAGTTTCTGTAGTCAATGTCGGAATACATATATTCCACAAAGAAGCTGGTTTTGGCCGTCATGTTATAGTGCAATTGAGCGCCCAAGTTTACACGGTTGCGGTTCAAATATTGCATCTCGGATTCAAAATAACGGTCATAAGAATCGCTGGCAAACAACCCCACGCCAAACATTTTTTCGCGGGAAGTTACATAAGAAATATAACCGGTGTTGTTTAAGCGTTTTTTGCGTTCGGTCAAAGAGCTGTTGGCCGGATCAGATGTATAAAGAACGCGATCACCCAATTGAAATTGGTCGTTTTCCAAGGCAACCCCACCCAAGGCGTCCCAATAATTGTTTTTGTGGTGATTTTCTGTATAAGCGTGATAACCCACACCAGCGTCTGCAGAGAGCTTTAAACCGGTAGAAGGAACTTTGGCTTTGTACTCTGCACCTAAGCGAGTGGTGCTAATGAAAGAATCTTTGGTATGATCTTTGGTCAGGTAGATGTTATCATCATAGCTGACGGTTTCGGACGCTGTGAAATGAAGCGGCTTTTCAGCAGCGACAGGCATGGCCGCAACAAGCGCCACGAGTAGCAAAAGAACGGATGCTTTTTTCATGATATCTTTTTTCCTCTTCCTTAATAGTTTCGATACAACAAATCTTTACTGCGACTACGTATATATTCTATAAATTTTTCAGAGAAGACTCAAGCCGATTTTTGGCCCCGTGTAAATCGCCCATAGATACGGTAACAAGCATATCCTATACAGGTACCCAGGGTATTGTTAATAACGTCGTCAATGTCGCAACATCCCCATTGGGCCAAATATTGAATGCCTTCTATAGCACTGGAAAAAAGCAAACCGGCAAGAGCGGTTTTCCAAAAATTAAATTTAGGCCAAACGTAAGGAAGTAAAAAGCCAAACGGTAAGAACAATACAATGTTTAATAACAAATCTTCTACCGGAGAAGCATGGGAAGAAGCAAACAAATTTTTTGTATTTTTAAATACCGCCCGACAGGTGGCCGCGGATATTTTTTTAAAACCGAACCAGCAGTTTAACATTTGCCTTACGACGTAGAACGGTTTGAAACGATAGAGAGAAACTTCCATTCCCAAACGGTTAACCAAAGTAAGCCACAAAATCCCCCCTACATAGAGAGCCAATAGGGTATATTTGTAATATGTTTGTATTCGGGCCGTGCGCAAGTACTTGTTCCCCAACGGGATCAAAAACATAACAAAAAGTACCAACAACCCAAACAACAAACACTTAAGCATATTTAATCTTTCCTGAATAAATCGCGTGTGTAGACTTTGGCTTTTACGTCATCTAATACGTTGTCATAACGGTTGGCAATAATGGCCTGTGAACGTTTTTTAAATTGGTCCAAATCGTTCACCACTTCACTTCCAAAAAAAGTGGAGCCATTTTCCAATGCAGGTTCGTAAACAATTACGGTAGCTCCTTTGGCTTTAACGCGTTTCATAATGCCCTGGATAGAGCTTTGGCGGAAATTATCGCTGCCGGTCTTCATGGTTAGGCGGTATACACCAATGACGGCATTATGTTCTTTGGCACTGTCAAAAGTACTGTTTTCGTTATAATAACCCGCTTTTTGAAGTACGCGGTCCGCAATGAAATCTTTGCGGGTGCGGTTGGATTCCACAATGGCTTTAATGAGGTTTTGCGGCACGTCGGCGTAGTTTGCCAAAAGTTGTTTGGAGTCTTTAGGCAAGCAATACCCGCCATAACCAAACGAAGGGTTATTGTAAGTATTGCCAATACGCGGATCTAAACAGACCCCTTCAATAATTTGCTGGGTATTAAGGCCTTTGAGCTCGGCATAGGTGTCTAACTCATTAAAATAACTAACACGCAGTGCTAAATAAGTATTACCAAATAGTTTTACGGCTTCTGCCTCCGTGTATCCCATAAATAGAGTCGGGATTTCTTTTTTAACAGCACCCTCTTGCAGGAGTTTGGCAAAAACGTGGGCTCTGTCAGTGAGGGCTTTATCATTTAAATCCGTTCCCACCACAATACGAGCAGGGTATAGGTTGTCATACAGGGCGTGTCCTTCGCGCAAAAATTCAGGGCTAAACAAGATATTTTTGAGGCCCATTTTCTCGCGAATTTGACGCGTATATCCCACGGGAATAGTGGATTTGATAACCATGGTAGCATTGGGGTTATATTGCTGCACTAATTTAATAACAGCTTCCACGGCAGAAGTATTAAAATAGTTTTGTTGGGCATCGTAATTGGTTGGGGTGGCAATGATAACAAATTCTGCTCCTTCATAGGCACTTTTAGCGTCTGTAGTAGCCGTTAAGTGCAAGGGTTTATTTGCCAAAAAATCTTCAATTTCTTTGTCAGCAATTGGCGATTTTTTATGATTGATTAAATCTACTTTTTCGGTTACGATGTCTACAGCGGTGACATCATGGTGTTGGGCCAAAAGAGTGGCTAAAGAAAGACCTACGTATCCGGTTCCGGCAACAGCAATTTTCATTTTACATTCTCCTTACAGTAAAAATCTTTATACCACTGTACAAAGTGGCGTAACCCTTCGCGCAGTGAAATATGTGGCTTAAAGCCAAAATCTTGTTCTAAAGCTGTTGTGTCGGCATAGGTAATGGGCACGTCGCCGGGTTGCATGGCTACCAGTTCTTTATGAGCTTCAAAATCATAATCTTGCGGTAAAACGCCCGCACGAACAAGTTCTTCCTGCAGAATTTGCACAAAATCTAGCAGGCTTTCCGGGGAATTGTTGCCAATGTTATACAACGCATAAGGCGCAAGCGGCAGGCCATCTTCCCCATTTTGACGTTTGGGAGCGCCTTGCATCACGCGAATAATGCCTTCAACGATGTCATCAACATAGGTAAAATCGCGCTTACAGTGCCCGTAATTGAAAATCTTAATCTTTTCACCTGCCCGCAATTTATTAGTAAAGCCGAAGTAGGCCATATCAGGCCGACCGGCGGGCCCATATACTGTAAAAAAACGCAGCCCGGTAGACGGGATGTTATACAGTTTGGAATAAGCATGAGCTAAGAGTTCATTGGATTTTTTAGTAGCGGCATACAAAGACACGGGGTTATCCACCTTGTCTTCCACCGCATAGGGTACTTTTTTGTTAGAACCATAGACGGAAGAGCTGGATGCATACACCAAATGTTCCACCCCTATTTTTCCCCCGTCATACGAGTGGCGGCACGCTTCTAGGATATTGTAAAAACCAATGAGGTTGGCCTCTATATAGGCGCCCGGATTGGTAATGGAATAGCGCACCCCTGCTTGGGCAGCCAAATTGACTACAATTTGTGGCTGATATTTGGCAAAAATTTCTGTGATGAGGGATTTATCGGCCAAGTTGCCCTTGATAAACGTAAAGTTGGGTAAATTGGCTAATTGTGCAAGGCGATATTCTTTTAAAGAAATGTCATAAAAATCGTTTACGCTATCCAGTCCAATAACGGTAGCTTGCGGGTTTTCGCTGCAAACACGTTTTACAAGCGCTGCCCCGATAAACCCGGCAGCACCGGTAATTAGGATGGATTTGCTGTGCAAATCGATACGACTTTTTGCCATAAGTATATTATAGCAATTATTGGGGATAGAACCTTGCTGCTTTGAAAGAGTTAGTGCGACGTTAAATATGTTTTAAGAGTCTATACAAAAATTTTACAACGGAAAAGAGTGCCGGATATTTATGTAATTTTTTGGCAAAAAGTTTTCTCTCGTAGTGACGATCCAACATTTGCATATAACCGTTTCGTTCAGCGACGGGCATATCTATATCTTGTAGAACGTGGAATAAAAGTTCTTTTTCCATACGGGTCCGCTCTTCCAAAGGGAGCTGTTTCTTCAGATGATTATGTGAATGGGCCCTTTGTATATATCTAGCCAACTTTTTATTGATGTATCCACATTTTCCCTGATATACTATTGGCAAAAGTAATTGCCAATTTTGGCCAATCGAAGTTTTGTCGTAAATCTGCCTGCCCTTAACAGCATTTAACCAATCCTCCGCTCTGAAGAAATAAGTTAAAGCTGGGGCAGAAATAGAAAAATTTTGCCCCAACAAGCAGTCTATAAATAAAGGATCCTTTCTTTGCGGAAAACGTTGTACGCTACGGATAATGGTGGCAATATCTTTTTCGTCGGCCAAATCCACCCCACAATAACAAAGGGCACAGGAAGGATTTTGTTCCATAAATTCTACTTTTGCCGAAATAAAATCCGGATATAGGATATCATCGCTATCCGGGCAAGCAAGATATTTACCACTAAATCTTTTTAAGCCATAATTTAAAGCGTGGGCCGGCCCTGCATTTGACTGTTTGTAATAAATTACTTGCCAACCTTTCTGTTCCAAACTGAGTTTATAAGATAAAAAAATTTCTTCTGTTTTATCGGTACTTCCATCGTTTATAAAGAAGAATTCTACGCTATGATAAGACTGGGCTAGCAAAGAATCTAAAAAACGTTGCAAATGTTTTTCGCCGTTATAACAAGGAGTGATGAGGGAAACCAAAGGTTCGTCTTTCATTTTAGTTTTCACTGGCAATTTGTTTAAAATATTTCATTGCCTTACTTTTCTCTTGCCCGATGATCTGATTGATTTTACTAAAATTGATTTCTTGATCATAGTCATAATCAATATGATCAAGTAGTCTACTATTCAATCCCATTAAATCAAGCAAATTATTGAAACGAATATTGTGCAAGCGGGGAGCCCCCTCTCTGATAAGATCAACGAAAAATTTCTTATTAAAATTTATAGCAAAGGATACGCCGTGCAAAGAGTTGGTAACAATATACGTTGCATCCAAAAAATAACCGATCCATTCCTGTGGGGTTGGGGTTAGCATTTTAAAAGGTGTTCTATTAATAAATTCGGCAGAGATATAAATAATTTTTAATCCGGTTTTTTGTGATAATTTTTGAGCAAAAGATATAATTCTTGGGTTTACTTCCATCAAATACAATAGAATATATTTTCCTGGGTTGTTTGGAGCAACGGCTATTTTTTCCCATTGCGTCTTATTCAATAAGAATGTAGGATCAATATGCGTCAAAACGTGCTTGTCCGTTAATTGTTTAATCAGGTCGCTTGTTTTTTCTTCTCGTACAGAAAGAACGGCAAAATCTCTTAAATGGTCCTGTAAAAAAGCTTTTTCTTTTGGGGTGCAATTATCCAACGCAACACTAGCTGCATAGGAATATTTCTTTTTATGATTTTTAACAAAACTTAATAAATAATTTTTATCAAAGGCGGTTATCCTTGGATTAAAAACTTGGTCGCTTCCGGTTATAAAAACATCAAAATCAGCGTTTAATTTGTCTATATCTTTAGGCAAAATAGGAGCGGTATCGGTTAAGAAACTCTCCCTGAATTTTTGAAATTGTTTCCGGTTAAAAATGATCCTTGGCAAAAATAACACTTTTGCCATCTTTTTAAAAATTTGCATCCAGCAAAAGGATCCTGAAAAGAAAGAGTAATCCCTTTCTATTTTGGGGGATAAATAATTAATAATTTGTACTTTATAATTCAAAGAAAGCAACTCTTGCTTGAGGGCGTAAGCTTGCAAGACTGCCCCGTAGTTGTTTGCTCTATGAAAAGTTAAAATACCAATTTTTTTCATGTTATTTCTTGCCTTTAAGCCCGATCATATACCTGCCGTATGAATATTTTGATAAAACCAACGTAATTACTAAAGAACCATAAAAAGCACAAATAAAGCAGAGGGCTGTAGTAAAATACGGGTTCAATCTATTAACAAACAAGGATAAACAAACATAAATAATTTGTTGATGAAAAAGATAGATTCCAAAAGAATGTGCAGATAAGCAGGTAATTTTTCTGCCCACTATGAAGGAAGAAAATAAATGTAACAATATGTGAAAGACTGCAAACGCTCCTAAAATATGGCAAATATATCCAATACAAAGCCGGCATAATTTAAGGTAAAACACATTAGGGATATTTAACGCTTGTATTAAAACAAATAAAATAATTTGGAAGATAGCATATGCAATCAAGGAAACAATATCTGTTTTTAAATACTTATACAATATGCCATTGCGGGCGATATATCCCAGGTAGAAGAAAAATATAAACATGAGTACGCGCCAAATTTGGAAATAATTCGGAATAAAGAACCAGCCGGCAATACCTATAAAAAAGCTAGAAAAACAAACTAAAAATGATAAGAAGGAAAGATGATTTTGACGATAGAAAAGGGGAGATCTTTCTAATAAATAAAACAATACAAAAACACCAAATAACATCAATAAAAACCATAATTGTTCCGGGGATATCCCTAAAACGTACGAAGAAAATATATAGACAGTTTCTTTTTTAAAATACAAATCGAAAGGGATATTCCAACACAAAGATACTAAAAAATAAGGCACTAATAAACGGAATATTTTATTTTTAACAAACTGCGAAAAATTGTCATATTTATTAAGTTCTCTTCGTTGATAGTAAAATAAATATCCCGATAAAAAAACCAAAGCGTATATATGAAAAGAATTTAACCATTGCGCAAAATAACCAAGAAATGGGGCAGTTTGAGAAGTAGGAACGGAGAGCCAAGTTCCAGTCCAAAATACTGAGCTATGATACAAAACAATACACAATATAAGTATCACGCGCACCACATTTAAATTAGAAAGTACTTCTGATTTTTCCATAGAAATAACTCAATGTGTTTTGTAATTTAGTGAAAACAAACTTCAATTCAGCCGGATAAAATATTCCATTAATGATTAACCCTATGGTTAATGCCACAAGTGTAATTTTAGTGGCCATAATACCCCATGAGAAATAACCATTAACAGAACTCCTCAAGTAATAAGTACAACTTACAATCAAAATAACTGATAGGGCATCTACTCCATAATGCTTTAGCAAGTGAGAAAAAGGCCGATGTATGATATTATCTTTAAGATAATAAGCCATAGCGGTTGTACAATACGTCATAGCAATCAAAGTGCCTAATGCTACCCCGCATAGTCCCCACAATTGTACGCCAATAATAGAAATAACTATATTCAACACTGCCTCTAAAATAGAAATATTTTGGGTTTGCTTATAGTGGCCGCCTGCCAAAATCATCATTAAGTACGGGAGGCGGATGGTAAACATGGCATAAGCTGATAATAACAATATTGCAAACAGCGGTTGATTATAATCGGCGTCATGGACTCCCGAAGTATAAACAAGCACAAACGGTACAATTAGGACGCCTGTGATAGAAAACAGCAGGGTTCCCCAGGTGTGCATCAACCATTCATAGTGGGCAAATTTCCTATCCAAAGAAGGATCGGCAGAGGCATACAAATGACCAAACCAAGAATACACCCCCGTCATTGCAAGGGCAACAAATTTGCGAATGCCAGCCACCACCATATAATATACGCTGTAAATGGAAACATTTTGTAAGGTGGAAAAAAGAGTCAGCAAAATAACGTCCGTATGCCCCAACACAAAAGAAGAAATATGCTGGGCAAGCCCATTCCATTTTTGTTGAATAGGTTCCTCTGTAATAACAACTTGTTTGGGTAAACGATAGTATTTCTTTACAAAAAAGCACAAGCCTGCCGGGCGAATCAAAAACACAAAAGCCATAGCGAACCTGACCACCTGAATAGAAGCATGGCAATGAATTAATACTACTCCTACGATGGTATTTAAAATTACTACGATGCTGTTTAAAAACAGGTGAATATATGCCCGTTGATCTGCGGTTAAGAGCAGTTGCTTGGTAAGGCTGAAATAATATTGGGCAAATGTATTAAGAGATAATGCCAAAATCAGAGGAATAATAAACGAATATGAAAATTTACTATGTGTTAATACCGGGTAAAAAGCCAACAGGAAACAAATGTATAGCGTTAAAGCAATGGCCAGTTTATTAAAAAACCGTTGGGCAGATTTAATAATTTTGGCAATTTGCTCCATATCTTTTGAAACCAAGGGTTTGTACAACGCTGATTTTACAACGGCACCCACCCCCATTTCCATCAAGGCAATGAATCCTAAAAATTGCGAAATGGACGAAACCAAACCATTCACATCAGACCCATAGTAAAGCAATATTTGCCGGGGCAAAATAAACGTAGAAATCAATATGGTAAATTGATTGGCAAAGCCGGCAATTGTATTTATAAACAAGCGCTTGTTTTTCATATTTAATTAAGTTCAAAAAATTTATAGCTGCACAAATCTCCACGAATGCACGATAAAACAAAAATCACAAGCGAAATAACCCACATCAGCTGTACAAAGAGTTTAATTTTGCGCGAATTGGCCCCATCAAACAATTTCCCTAAAAGGGGTAAGAGACACAAAGATGCAAAAATGGTATATCTTCGGAAAATAGCATAGGAAAAAGGCAATGCGCAAAGAGAAACCAGTCCCACGCCTAACGCAAATTTCCAAAACAAACCATATGAGTAAGGTTCTTTCCCTACATTGCGCTTATAGGTCCATAACACATAATATATTTGAGTTTGCTCAATGAGCCCGATAAGAATTTCCCAAATATACGAATATTCACGTTCATTCGATGCATATCCTACAGCCTTATTAACGGCAGCATCAACATAAAAATTTGCTTGCAGGAATAGAAGCGGGATTATGCCCCCCACAAGCAGAAACAATATAATTCGCGTAAGTATATTTTTGCTTTCAATAATTAAGAATATAATTCTGCCAACCACTAAAACTAAAGCTGCATGGTGCATCAAACCGGCAAAGATATACAGAGGTATGTCAAACAAGATAGATTTCTTTTGGATAATTTCCCGGTACATGCAGAAAAATACAATGGAAAACCCTAGCATACTGCGGATACCTGAAATCATCTCTAAATAGAAGGTTCCCACCGCCATAATTGAAAATAAAATAAGTGCCCGTTTCGTGCCTTTTACATCGTTGCGTTCAATTGTGTCTGAAATCACATAAAAAACGTTCCCAAAGCCCCACAAGCAGGTAACGGCCTGTATCCAGTTTACATTATGAGTCAACTGAAAAATAAACCAAGAAAATAGGTACCACATCGGGGTAGTAGAATTTTTTATATATTCAAATAATTTCGGCCAGGAAAAATTGCACCACACCTTTGAACACCACAAATGCAAACGATATAAATCGGCTGTAATCCACGGTACATACAGATAGGCTAGCACGGCCAGGAAGACCAAATAAATCCACAACGCAAACTTGTATTGTTTGCCTTTGAAATAACTAATACCCAACATCGCAAGTGCTAGAATGCCTGCGAATGTAAACAAACCAATTAATCTTTCAGTTAAAAACATATATCTTCTCGTAAAATGTCTTATTAATTTTTTATCGTTGAGGGTCCATATATCCATATCTGTAAAATTTTCGTTTACTGTACGGCAATTTTTTCATTTTAGCTGTCCAACGCAAAATTTCAGCTGTTTTATCCCCAAACAAACCCTTTCCGTGAGCCATTTGAATCGAACCGATTCCGCCGGTGCCCGTATTAGCTTCCATTAGGACTGGCTCCCCATCCTCCCCTAATACAAAATCCCAATGATATATCCCGATTTGTGGCAGCAGTGCGTGCATTTCTTTTGCAGCGGCTATTAATTTATTTACATGGGGTATTTTATAATCCTTAAACACAATATGCGTATCCGGATGTTGGTGAAATTGTTTATTGAACTCTGTAAAGGCAGTTGCGTGCAAAGTGCCGTTATCCTCCACCGCTATAAAAATTCCCCCCGCATGGGCGTTTTCTACATTTTTACCTCCGCATCCTATTTTAAGCAAAATCCGGGCATGTAAGATTTCTTCTTTCCAACGGTATGTTACAATGCGAAATGTATTAACGCTATGGGGATAAAGAGCGGCTATTAGCGGGTGTGAATGCAAGCGTTTTTGCACAATAAAATCCATCCCCAAACCATGAATAATTTGAATGAGATTTTTTCCGCTTAGGGTATCTACTCCATTTTGCATATTTACTACCCGACACCCCAGCCCGCTATTAGAACCCACACTCGGTTTGACAAAGGCCTCCCCTATTGAACCAAAAAGAGATTCAAATTCTTTTTGGGATAAAAGTTCGTTGTTTTTACCACGGAACATTCCACCCGCTCTGGAAAGCAACGTATGGGCCATTTTAATACCTGCTGCCTGTGCCAAATATGGCAACAAATTCTTATCAGCAAGCACTTTACAATATCGGATATCCCCATGCATATACTCTTCAAATTCCGGCGCATAAACAAGTTCGGGCAAATAGTTTATATCAAAATTCCCTGTAAAAGCAGTATAATGCCGATGCCAAATATGCGGGACTTTCTGACCATAATTTTCAATGTAAAAATTATCAATTTGTTCTTTTTGTTTATTGGTTAATTGAAGTTTTGAGTAGATAGCAACCCGACGAGGATCTTTAAATTTTTTTACCTCTATACGGCGCAAAACTATTTCTCTTAGTTTCTCAACAAAATCGTATCCCCGTGTATAGATTTTTTTCAAACGCATAGTTATTTTCCCCTTGGTAATGTAAGCCAAGAGCCAATTTCCCTATCCCATATTTTGGGGGAGAAAGGCGTGAGGCCCGAACTTGGCAAAAATGTTAATTCTCCAAAATATACTTGGTTTTCAACTTCGTAAAAGTCTACTCTTATGAAGGTTGTGCCAGCAGCCAAAATTTTAGCCAACTCATACATTTTTTGCAGATGTGCCGGTTTGTGCGGTATATCTTGAAAAGGCCTGTAATTGGTACGTGTGAAAGGCATAAACGCCCAAGACATGTCCATATAACTCATGCGGGCAGTAGCATGATTGGACATCCCTTGGCAAACCGCAATAAAACGAGGTTCTCCGTTAAAAGTATAAAATTTATAGTCGATGATTGTGGGTTGCTGCGCATCTTCCATATATTTTTCTGCAAGGATGCAAGGTTTTACATTCTTGTACGGCCATTCGCGCCCATACCAATAGCCATTGTTCTCTAAAGCACGAGACAATTTGGCAATAGCAGCTTGTTTGTCTAACTTGGATTTGTCTCGGCAGATAACCAAACCACCCGAGTCGTGATTTACTTTCAGAACAAATTGATTGGGCAGTTTATCAAAACTGATATCTTCGGCCTTTTTCCATACACCTAATGTAGGGATAATATGTTGCTCACCAATTTTATCCGCCACCCACTTCTTAACGGCATATTTATCCACTAGCGTAGTATAGAGCGGATTATGATCGTGGAGTTTAAGCCATTGCAATTTTTCATTGAACGTCTGCGGATTTTTTAAATCTGCAAAACGGTGAAAGTGATGGAAATATTGCCATTGGGTATATAACCGATCCGGTACCAAGCGCAATAGTTTTCTAAACAATTTTCTCATGTACATCTCCAATAAGTTTGCAATAAATTTCATGGCTATCTTGGGCAATTTTATCCCAATCATATTGGGCTGCTAGTGCCCGAGCATGTGCACTTTTTTGCGCAAATTGTTCCCGTTCAGCGAGCATTTGGGTAAGAGCAGAGGCAATGCTTTTTACGTTATTATCCGCCACCCACCCAGCATTATATTTTTCAATTTCTTCGCGCATATTGGTGCCGGTGGTAACCACACACGGTAAACCGTAGGCCAACGCCTCAATAAGGCCCATAGGGTGCCCCTCGAAGCGGGAAGTCATAATAAAACCATCTGCTTCCTGTAAAACTTTTATCTTATCCTCTTTAATCACAAAATCATGAAGAGACACTATATCTTGCAGATTAAGCTCTTGGATAGCGTTTTGTAATGGGACATGGCAATCTTGCCAGTTAGGCCCATATATATCAACAGACACCCGCCCTTGCACAAGAGATTGTTTTACTAATGCGCACGCTTGCAACAACAAATCAAGCCCTTTATGAAAAATAGACAAACGCCCGATATACACCAACTTCAAAGGTTTAGACGGAAGGTAAGCCCTAGGGGATAGTGTCGGCACGGTAAAACCATTGGGAATCACTATTGCTGTTTTATTCCATCTTCTACCGGCAGTTTGTTTTTCCTGCTGGGTAAGATATTCAATGGCAACTGCCTTGCGGGCAAAACGGGAGAAGAAAAACAAATTGGCAATTTTCTTTTTCAAAAATCTTTGCCGTTGGGCATTGTGAGTTAATTCGCTGCGTGGAACGATAATATAAGGGATTTTGCTTTTGATAATCGGCCGAATATAAGAGATATATTTACCGAACAAATAAAACTGTTCAAATATGATAAGATCCGGTTTGTTAAAGGGCGCAGGCAAAACATCTAATGAGGGATCTGGAAAATCACTCAAATCCTTATAGTAAGGCAATTGTTTCCAGGATACCTGCGCAAAAAGCTCTTTCAAAGCCGGGTCGTTAGAATCCCTCAAATTAAACCATAAAACGTTATCATAGTTGGCCTGAGCTTGAATTTGCGCAGGGATACTATACGTGGGCCCTTGCCGGAAATGCGGCCCACGGACGGAAAAATAGAGAATATTTAGTTTTCTATTCATATTTTTTCAACTTTTGTGATTTCCACAAAATAATTTCTTTACGTATTGATAAAGGGCCGAACAATATTTCTGCATTTTGTGTGAACCATGTTTTTTAACAAAATCTTTCATCCAAAACATGAACAAAGCTGGGAAACAAGAGAAAACAGCAGCCCATTCAAACGAAATTTTAGGATAGAATTTATTAAATAATTGGGCATAGCGTCCGTAAGGAACTGGGTGCTTTAATTGGTCATTGCCCTCAACAGCTTCTTGATATGCACGCCCAAAAAGCTCTAATTTGTCTTGGCAGGCATTTAAAAGGGATGCCCCTTTATCCGTATTAACAATAATAGCAGAACAACCTTTTTTAATATCC